>NZ_CP047957.1:1255680-1883520 GCF_014280035.1 Synechococcus sp. A18-25c | reverse complement strand
TTCAGCTGCTGTTGGCGAATGCGCGTGGACAGTTCTTTTGAATGACGGTCTTTTTCTCCTGGCTGATTTGGGTGACATTGCTTCAGTCCTAAAAAAATTTGGCAGGATAGCGAGGGTCAAAAAATTGACTCGTGAACATATCTTAGCTAGAAAATAGTTGTACAACATAAAATTTTGATAGAATTTGCAAGCTAAAAAGTATAAAACTAATCAAACGAAACGATGTTGATTTTGCCCATGGCCAGCTTTTTTAGCATTGTTCTGAACTCTCCGAGCCCTCCAGAGCCATTCTCTAGCCTCTGCCCTTGCTGAGATCTTTTGCCAGTCGCACTCATTTGGCGCTCTCCCTTCAATCGGGGCTTGCGTTGAGGGATCAAGAGGGCACTGATCGAATGATCAAGAGATCATTCCATCAATCCAGATTCTCAGTGTCAGCAGTGGATGTCGCTTGATCGTCAGCATCCCGTTTTCAAGGTCTGAGAGGCTTGTGTTGGACGTCGGCACCATCCTTTCGCACCATCGAGTGCATCTCTTCAGTTAAGTCTGATCGTGACCTTCTCTCCCGATCGACGACTCATCCAATCCCTATCTCTCTCATCACTCAATGTTTGGATCAGCCTCTACCGCGATGGCAATGTCCGTTCTTGATGGCGCGTCCCAGGCGTTGTGTCACCGGAATGGATTGGACCAAGTCCGATGGCTCAAAGACGCTTGTTTCATGAGTTGTCCCTCGTTTCGCAGTTGACTGATTGATGCAAGCCAGCCGTGCACGTTCAGCGTCGCCAGCCTTGTTTGCTTTGTTCAAAATAATCGCAGGTCTTTGGCTATCATCCGACCAGGCTGTCTTGTTCTTCGTTCGAACACAATCAATGCGTCAACTTTTGAGTTTTTTTGCTGCAACAAGCTTCGTTGTACTGCCTGTCAATGCCCATTCACAAAAGGTGGCTTATGAAGAAGGTTGGGATGCCGGGTATTCCTATGGATACGATAAGGCTCGTGCTTTTACAAATTGTATTCACTACGTCAATGGCACTATAACCAAGCAAGAATTTGTCGAATCCATTGTTTCCATTAAATATCAAGATGCAGAAAGTGATCGCAATAATTGGACGGTGATTATGGATCGTTGGGATGAGCATCAGGATGGTGAGGATTATTCAGAGTTCTATAAAACGTGTGCCCAGGCAGTGAAAGACGAAGGCGAATGGGAGTTGTTGCCTCGTCCAGGGGCGATCTAAATGCACGAGTGATGCATCCTTGTGCTCAGCACTAGTGACGTTGTCCCGCCACCTTTAAGGCATGTCCCCCCGAACACGTACCACGCTCGACAATGCGTAGACGACTCCTCGATGGTGATTTGAACTTTAATTACTCCGGTCTATTGGCTCACGATTGCAAAGTCAAAATTTAATGCCTTCAGCTTTGGAGCCTCTATGTTGGTGCTGAATGTGTTCTTGTTTTCGTTCAGTTGCGATTTGCGATGGGTTGACCGTCGCAACGATCATGGGCTGGCGTTGCAGTCACTGATTGTCGGTCAACGGTGTCGGCTTGATCCAGCTGGGTGTTGCTTCGCCAGCTGGAGTGATGGCTGATGAACGGATGGGTGGCGATATGCAAGGGTCTCGTCCGTTCAGGCCTCACCTCGATTAGAAATGGATTGACAAGAATTCGCCGACATCGTGCACTTGCTGTATTTCGGGGCTGTTGTTTTTACCGCTGCTTGGTTGGTGGTGTTGTTGTGGCGCAAGTTTGTGGCGATGCGTCAGGCGACTGTGATTATCGAAACCCCGGAACGTGCCCAACAGGTCAGCGCGCTTGAACGGGCGTTTCGTGCCGAGGGCGCTTGTGATGACTCCTCGTCGCTTGATGAGGGCGGCATCTCTGATTGATCTCTTCGAGCGACATCAAGCAGGACAGGTATTTCGACGCATGCAGTTTGTATCATTAAGATACCAAAATTGAGCCATGAACACCGTTGCGTCGGCGTTCTGACCTTGGGGAAGCCAGGAGGGTGCGTCGCCCTCCTTTTTTATGCGATTAGCTGTTGTGCAGTTGGCTCAACAGTCGTGCGGCGAGACCACGCGAAATTCTGCGCTGCACCAGCAGGTCACAGATCCAGTCAAAGAGCGGGATTGAGTCAGTGGTGGTGAGACGCTGCTCGATGGTCTTCAGCTCCCGCACGGTTCTGCAACCCCTCAAGGCATCGATGAGGGTGTCTTCTTTGGGTCGCTGAGTCAGCAACTGGGTGGTCTTCAAGTTGAGAAAAGCCGGATTCCTTTGTCATGGCATCCCTGAGGTCGCTTTGTCACGCTTCAAGCGGACGCTTTGGAAGAAAACGTGGTGGGAGAGCGCGACTCAAGCCTTTCTCTCGCTTACCGTTGGATCCAGCTGCTTGTCGCTGCATTGGCCTGGGAATGCCAGCCACTCAGGGCTGGTCAAAGGCTCAACAAGCCATGGGTCCCTTTGGATTAGACAAAGCTAGGGAGATCAGTTTGGATTCCAAAGGTCAGTTCCCAGCTATCGAAGAAAAAAAATTCTTCAGTGCGTTGTGAATAACTGTTGTTGCTCGATGCTTGAAGAGTCTCATTTGTAGCCTCGCTGATGAGCATTGGAAGAGTTTCAAAGAGTTGAAAGTTGATGCCCCTGGAGGTGCTCATCAGTGCTTGATTGATATTCGTAGTGGTTTTAAATTCGCTGAATTCACGATTTTTTGGTGTTGGATCGTTTTCGGCGCCCCAGATTGATTGCAGTGCTATCAAGTCGGCATCAGAGAACCAGATGTCCCATCCATCAGGACTGATGTTGTAGGACATGATGGTGTCATCCGTTGTCCAGGCGGGGTTGCTTGGATCATCGTTGGGGTGCGAAAGACCAAGCATGTGGCCGATCTCATGCACGATTGTGCTGGCATCAAATTCGCTTAGGGAAGCCAGGTTGTCTGTGTCTTTCCAATAGATATCCCAATAAGCTCCGCCTCCACTCCCTTGCGGATTGACGCTGCCCACAACGTCTTCGCTCCAGGTGCTTTGAGATTCAAGGCAGTAAATGTCCAGATCACTGTTGCTGAAGTCTTGGACCTCGTTGAAATCAAGGTCGATTAATGGATCTAGCGTCTGGAAGATTGAACGGATAAAATCAGCTTCTTCCTGGGAGTGTCCAAGGGAAAAACCTGAAGAAGCGTCGTCGAAAAACAAATCTCCCTGTGGGTTATGAATGTAGTACTCCAGGGTTTCTCCACTTCTCATTACAGCGCTCTGGGTGTGATCGACGAAGGCTGGCTCCGTCAACATGTCGGTTGTTAGAGCACCTCCTCCCCTCGTGTTAGAGCGCTGCGATGTGTTCTGAAATTCAATGTTCTCGTTGCCAAATCGACAGGCACTGCAAGGACAGTCACCTCGGGTTGACTGATCAGCAGGACTTTCAACAACGCTTTCAAGAGAGTCGGAAAGATTGATTGGCATGAGCATAAGGTTCAGGGATGTAGTCGTTGAAGACTTCCCTGTCGATGCACACACAATCCCAGCGATCAACAGCAAACCTGATGATCAGCGTCACACGCTTCTGTGATCTTGGTCACAGGGTGGGTTTTGATGCATCTTGAAGATCTCGTCACGTCGAGAAAGACAGGACTGAGCTCGTCCTGGGCGTGAGTGATTGGTGTGATGGCAGCTGAAGGCTGAGATCCACTGCTCGTGGCACTTAAACCAGCCCTAAAGCCTGCATCACCTGTAGTCGGATCCCTCCAAGTCTTTTCCAGGCCTGGAGCGCTTGCTCTTTTGAGCTGTAGGGCCGCCAGTCGTTTTCGTCGATCCGTCGTTGCATGTGCCTGGCGACACGCTGAGCAACCAGCACGTCACTTTTCGCCTTCAGCCGAAGGGTCTGGCCATTGATGACATGTTCGGCAGCCATGGGGAACCACTGATTTGGACATTCTGCCGGAGGGGCTTAATTGCCTCGCAAGGCCATGAACATGGCGAATTGCCCTCGGATCCACAGTCGTTTGCTGCTGGTGGTTGCGTGTTCACCTGGCCGTGGAGCTGTTTTGCGTCCCCTCTAAGTTGGCAGGGCATCCCAATGCCAGGGTCCAGCCATGGAACCTTTCCAGCCGGTCAGCTTGGTTCTGTTCATGGTCGGGATGCTCAGCACACTGACCGTGTTATGGGTTGCAGCCAGACGAACCGATCAAGCTGAACAAGAGCGTGCACGCGTGAATCGCATGCGTCAGCGCCTCAATAGGCTGATCCAAGATCGATCGTGATTTCTAGCGTTGGTGAAACTCCTGATTGTTGTTGCGGGTTTTTTGGCCTTCCTGTTGCTCACTCAAATGCTGGTGCGCCGCGGCATGGACGACGGCCAGAGCGATTGAGATCAGCGTCGGCCCTTTCCTCGGCCATTGCCAATCAACCCCACATCAATCAAAAGTCCGATTAATACCACCAGCAAACCGCTAAGTGATGCAATGCCGTCTAATGAAGCGACGGCCCAGCAATAGCCCAGCGTGGTGGTGGGTAGCACCACCAGTCCCAGCACCAGCATGATCGGATTGGGGATGGGTAGATCGGCAAACGGCTGAAGGACGAATTCCGGGCTGAACAGCCACATCAAGATCAAGATCAGGCGCGGTGTGATCAGGCCGAGGAGTCCAACAAGACACATCAGTGCAGTCCGATCACTCACCACGTTGTAGCCGTGTCGCCCCACCAGCACGTCATGCATCGATCGGTCGAAAGGAGGTTTGCCTTGTGCATCCTGCGATGGTGATCAAGGTGATCAATCCACTGGCAGCCACTCAGGCTCCCGGCAGCTTCGCTTTGCGCCGTTGCGCACCAGAACAACTTCGGCAAATGCGCCGAAAGCGCCAGTCAGTGATGTCGTTGGACAGGACGAGGGGAACAACAGTCGTCCGATCGCTGTGGTGACGTCGCCCTACACCGCGAAGTCCTACCACTCCATGACGTTGCTGAGCAGACCGGTCAAGTACATACGGGTGGTGTTTCGTGGCGTTGAAAGGCTTGTCATCGCCTGGCGCAGATCAGGGAGAAGGCAGGCCTGAAGCATTACTGCGGCTGATCAGAAATCTCATGCAGGCGGTCGATCAGCAGGTCGACATCCGTGTCGATGCCGCCGTCTTCCGCCCAGGCTTCAGGCACATGGCGTGCCTGCACCAGGTCGTTGAGTTTGGACGCATTTCGGCGTTGCAGCATTGCGGCTGTGTTGCTTCGCATGGCCACTGCGCTCGGCTCTGCCGGCGTGGTGTCGCCATCGAGGTCACCGATCAGATGACAGGACAGACGCCGCCGATGGGGGGATGCACGGTGCTCCCACAAGTAAATCGCTTGCCACGTGCCCAGCAGCAGTCGTCCTTCCACCACACTCAAGCTCATCGTTTGTGTGGTGAGAGCCGTGCGGATATGAGCCGGCATGTCGTCATCACCTTCGTCATCATGCAAGTAGCGTCGTCGTCGCCCATCCGGATCCGTAGGGCCGGAACCATCCTGTGGAACGACAGCGTCCATCCATGCCGCCAGATCCTTCAGCACCCTTGGGTCGGCGTTCTCGTTGATCGTGAGGCTGCAGCTGGTGTGCAGGCAAGTGAGATGGATCACGCCATGCCCCAATCCTGCATCGCTGATCAGCTGGTTGAGTTGATGATTGAGTGGTGTGAATCCTGGGCCGTCGGTGCAGACCTCCAGTTGCGTGAGCAGCTGATCCAGCGCCATCACCAGGGCTCCACGTTCTGATGTCTCTCTAGCGCTGTTCGGAGGACAATGGGATTGGTTTCCCCACCCTGGGGGTTACAAAACCCGAGTCATTCGCTGGCTGGGGTGCGGATTGTGCCGCATCGCCTCCATCGAGGAGACGACTGATCAAACCACTAAAGCGCACATCCCCACCGGTGGTGCTAGCCAACACGGTTTTGGGTTGAAATCGCTTGATCAGCTCAGGCATCACCGTGGCACCCGTGATGAACGATCCAACGAGCGGCAAACCAAGGTCGACCACCGGCGTGATCACGGTGTCGACCCTGCGCGACAGCAGTTCAGGATCGAGCACCCCATGGGGCTCCAGGTAGAGCGAGCCTCCGGGCCAATCCAAGAGGTATCCGTTTTCCACCATTGGAACGGCCGCGCCAGCGGTGGCGCGCACGCTGAGATCACCGATGCAGTGGGTCTCACCGGGGCGAAGGGTGTTGATGCGTTCGAAGCCCAATCGCTGCACGACCTTCCCTGCAGCAGGGGAGCCCAGAACGGGCACTGTTTTGTCCAGCATCCGCAGGGTTTCGGGGTGGCTGTGGTCCGGTAGCCCTTGAGTGAGCAGGATCAGATCGAGCTCCTCAGGGACGGGTTGATCCTGGGGCAGTTCTCCTTTCAGCAGCCAAGCGCCCGGTGGAAACACCAATGGACCGGTCAACCATGGGTCGACGAGGATGCGTCGATCACCCAACTCCAACAACCACCCGTTGGCGCCGTAGTACGTGGCTTGATCGGACATCTCGGTTGCATTAAACCCGCAGACCGTAGTCAACTCAGCACGGCCAGTGCTACGCCGCTGACTGCCAGCAGAGAGGCCATCAGACCCTTCCAGCCGAGGCGGTCTTGCTCGGCGCGGGCGACCAGAATCGCCATGACTGGCGCTGTACTCAGCACGGTGGTCGCAATCCCCAGAGGCAGCTTCTGCAGCGCAATTTGCTGAAGCAAAATGCCCAGCACCGTGCCCAGCAGGGTGGCCATCAGCACAGTCGGCCAACGCCGTTTGCGGGGATGCGGCTGTGGCCAAGGCATCGTCATGCGTCGCCATCGGATGCGCATCCATGGCAAAAGCAATGCCAACCCCCCCAGCAGCCGACAGGCGGCACTCTGCAGCGGGGTTAGATCGGCACTGATCAGCACGCTGCGCGAGACGCCGGCACCGGCCACGCTGCAGGCCACCGCTAGCAGTGCCATCAGAACGCCCTGACGTTGAACTCTGCTCTGGCGGTCGCGTTGGACGGTGGTTTCAGGCGGTTGCTGCAGGGCGACGATCATCACGGATGCCGTGACCAACAGAGCGCCACCCCAAGCTCCTGCCGGAAGTTGTTCTCCCAGGGTCAACCAACCGCTGCTCGCTGCAATGAGGGGCGACAGGGATTCCATCGTCAGCGTGCGGCGGGTGCCAAGACGCCTCAGTGCGGCGAGATACAGGCTGTCTCCCAAGGCGATCCCCAACCCTCCACTGATCAGAAGCCAGAACAGTGCCTGGGACTGCTGCACCCAAGGCAGTGTGATCAACACCGGGAGCAGCACCAGGCTGGCTAAAGCATTTTTCAGACCATTCAGTTGAATGGCGTTCAACGACGTGGACAGACTGCGCCAGAGGCTGCTGGCCAGGGTCCAGGCCAGGGCCGCAACCAGGCCGGCGATCAATCCGGTCAATGGACGCGCTGCAGCAGTTGTCCCACCAAGAGCCCGATGACCAGCGCTCCGGCACCGTGGCCTTGCAGCAGGGTTAGACCTAGAACCAGTCCCAGCAAAGGAGAGGACAGCAGAACCGAGAGGCTGCCCCCGACCACCCCTGCGCTCCAACTGTCGAGACCGCCAATCCAGGGAATCCATTGGTGCAGCCCCATGCCCAGGGCGCTGCTGGCCAGGATCACTGGAAAAAACTGCCCGCCACGCCATCCGGTCTCGAGGCACAGCCCCACCATCAGCAACTTGCCGATGGCTGAGAGCACCAGCATTTCCGTGCTCAGCGTCCAGGCGCCGAGCACGAGCGGTTTCAGTTGGTTTTCGCCAGAGAAGGCCGCCAAGGGCAGCCCCCAAAGGCAGAGTCCCACGACCAGGCCGGTGGCGATCGGAGTCCACCAGAACCGCTCTAGCAAGTGGAACTGGCGCAGCCACTGACGCCAGCGCCGCATCATCTGGCCCGCAAGCCAGCCCACCAGGCCAGCCAGCACGGCAGCGACCATGGCACCAAGGCGTTGCTCCTGGCCGGTGGGCCAGAGGTAGGGAACACCGCGCATGCCACCGCCGAAATCATTCAGACCGTGAAAGGCCACGAAACCGGCAACGCCGCCGATTGTGCCCGGCAGCCAGCGCCAGATCAGCTGCCATTTCTTTCCGGCCAGGGCGGCTCCTCCCACCAGGGGTGAGTGGAACAGGCCCAGAGAGCCCGCCATCGCGGCTGCCACCAGAGTGCGATCGGCACCCTTCCAGATCTGGTGGCTGCCCACGGCCACCAGACGGGTCATCAGTGCTTCCGGGCCCAGAGTGCCGCCACCTGCGAGCGCCAGCGCTCCTCCAAGCAGTTGGGTGAGTCCGTTGTGCGTGTTCAGTCCTTCAGGTGCTCGCAACTGGGCCAGGGTCTCTTTCATTTCAGGCAAGCCGCGGTCCAGCTGTTGCCGTTGCAAAAGGCTCAGCATCAGGCCGATCCCGCCCGCCCAAAGCAGGCACCAGAGCAACGGACGCTCACTGGGGAGACCTCGCAGCACAGCAGCACCCCAGATCCAATGCTGCACGGTGAGGGCCAGGCTCACCACCACGGCGGCCATCGCCCCTCCTGCAGCGCCGGCCAGCAGGGCGCGCAGACTCCACCACAGGAGAGAACGCGGCTTTGATGTGGAGGAGGTGATCACCAGTAGGGGTCGGTGGCCAACTCCACCCTCAGCTGGCCTGATGCTGGCGCAGGCACGGTGCTGATGCAGGACCTCACCACGGTTCCGTTCACTTCGATCTCGCAGGCACCGCAGCTGCCACCAAGGCACCCGGTTGGGATGTGCATCCCCGCCTGTTGCGCCGCCTGAAGCCAGTCCTCTCCTTGGCAGCAGACGCTGCGACGGCCATTCGGCCAGTGAATCTCCACCTTTGGGGGCCTGGCGCTCAAGGGGGATTACAGCAATGGGTCCAGATTCACATGCTGCTCGAACGCATCGGCGAGACGATCGAGCAGTGCCTCACGCTGTCGGCTGTGATGGGGTTGATCCTCGTTCAGTTCGGGCAGATCGCGTCGACGTCGCAACCGGTTCAGCCAGCGACGACGCCAGGCACCGTTGTCGAAGATTCCGTGTAGGTACGTTCCTGCGGCGGCTCCAGCCTGGCCGTTGTGGTGCTTGATCCACCCGAGTTCTTCGTCGCCGCAAAGTGGTGTGCAGTCACCACAGACGTCGGTCAGTCCCCGGTGCAGTTCGAATCCCTCCAATCGGAGCGGCGGCATCTGCGGTGGCCAAAGTGCAGGGCTCTGACGTTGTCGCAGCGCTTTGGCTCCGCCGAACACGGTCCGAATGGGCAGCAGCGCTAATCCTGGTTCGTGGCCGCTGGGCGTGTTGCTGTGAGGCTCGCCCTCAAGCCCGTCCGGATCCTGCAGAGATTCGCCCATCATCTGCATGCCGCCGCAAATACCGAACACCTCTCCTCCCTGCATGGCGAAATCAACCAACGCGGCATCGAGGCCGGTACGGCGCAAGCTGGCTAGATCCCGCAAGGTCTGTTTGCTGCCTGGAATGACCACCGCGTCGGGGGTGCCAAGCGAGTCCCCAGGGGAGACCCAACGCAGTTGAACCGTCGGCTCCGCCTCTAGGGGGTCCAGGTCGGAAAAGTTGCTCAGTGATGGCAGCTTGAGCACGGCGATGTCCAGCTCAGCGGCGCGTTTGCGTCCGCGGCGTTCCAGGAGATCAAGCGAATCTTCGGGGGGAAACAGCTCATCGAGCCATGGCATCACGCCCACCACCGGCACGCCAGTGTTGGCTTCCAGCCAGCGGCGGCCTTCGTCGAAGAGCTCCCGGCGGCCACGAAAACGATTGATCAAAAGCCCGCGGATCAGAGGTCGTTCCACTGGCCTCAGAAGCTGCAGCGTTCCCACAATCTGGGCGAACACGCCCCCCCGTTCGATGTCAGCCACCAGCAGGCAATGGGCTCGGAGGTACTGCGCCAGGCGGAGATTGGTCAGGTCGCGTGCCTGCAGGTTCACCTCCACCGGACTACCAGCTCCCTCCAACACCAGGCGTCCGCCTGGATGCGCCTCCTGAAGCGTTCTCAGACCCTCGCGAATCGCAACCCAGCCTGGGCGAAACCAGTCGCGGTAGTAGTGCTCAGCACGGCACTGCCCGACCGAAGCCCCAAGGTGAATGACTTCACTGGTCGAGTCGCCCTGCGGTTTGAGCAACACGGGATTCATTGCATGATCGGGTTCCAGCTCAGCGGCCCAGGCCTGGAGTGCTTGGGAATAGGCCATTTCGCCACCGCCTTGGTCCACCCAGGCGTTGTTGCTCATGTTCTGGCCCTTGAAGGGCAGCGGACGTTCACCGCGCCGCCTGAGCACGCGACACAGGGCAGCTGTCATCAACGATTTGCCGGCACCGCTGCTGGTGCCAAGCACCATCAGGGGGGCTGGCGAGGGGCTGCTCATTCGAATGGGTTGCTGCGATCGGCTGATGTTGAGCATCGCAAGCCACCCATCGACGGTTTGCGTCGTCGTGAATGGCACGTGATCACAGACTCGACAGCTGAAAAACCTGTGGTTCGATACGGGCAGTTGTCGAGTGAGGGCACGCTGACCAATGCCGGTGAAGCGTGTGGCTCTGCTTCCTTTGGTGCTCGCCTTGCTTACAGGCTTTTTGACGCCTCTGAGAGCGGAGCCGCATGCGTTGGATCAGCGAGACCCTCGAGCAAACGAGCAGAAGGCTGATGCCTTAGTCGACAAGCTTCAGCAACTGCGGGATCGCGTTGATGCCTCCTCAAGGAAGGTCTCCCTTGAGGAGGCGATTGAGCTGGGACTGCGCAATAACCCTGATCTTGTCGCTGCATTTCGCACGATTCAGGACTACGAGTGGCAACTGATCGCCGCGCAACGTCAGTGGTATCCCACGCTTGAGCTCTCCAATGGCTCGCCATTCGTTGGTTTAAACGCGAATACCTACATCCAGCGTTTCTACAACTCACAACAGGAGCAGGTGATCTCGACTCTCGGTAGTGCTCCGAACGCACCAAGCCAGGTGAAGCAATTCACCACCACGGCCGTTTTGCAGCCGGGTGCGACCGCGTCCTGGAGCTTCATCGATCCCACGCGGCAGCCCAATATCAATGCCGCTTCAGAGGCACTGCGTCAACAGAAGCTGTTGTTTGATGTCAGCGCCAGAAATCTGATCCTGCAGATCCAGACTGCTTATTACACCCTGCAGAGTACCCGTCAGCTCATTACTGATTTCCAGCAGATTTACGACATCAACCGTCGCCAGATGGAGGTGATCAGAGCCCGTTATGGAATTCAATTGGCCACCGTTTTGGATCTGGCCCAGACGGAGTCCCAGCTGTTTAATCAACTCAATCAGCTGGTTTCGTTCACGCAGTCGTACATCACAGAAGCCGCTCAATTGGCCCGCCAGCTCGGGTTGCCGGACGACAGCTTGGTGTTGCCCGCGGAGAAGGCCAAGCTTTACAACAGCTGGATGGTTCCACTCCCGGAAACCATTGCCCGTGCCACGCGGCTGCGTGAGGAGATCCTCGCCAGCCTTGCTGCTGCGGAGTCGGCGCAGTGGAGTGGGATCGCGCAAATGAATCAATACCTTCCCGTCTTTCAGGTGGTGGGCACGGGAAGCCTTCGGCTGGAGAGTGGTGTGATCAATGGGGTCCCTGGTCGTGACACCACGTTTGCTCAGTCGGGGTTGAAAACATGGAATGGTGCTGTTGGCATCGGCTTCAACTGGACATTGTTCGATGGCGGCATTGATGCAGCCCAGGCCCAATCCGAATACGCTCAAGCTGAGCAGAAGCGATCCGTGGCTGAGTCAAATCGTCTGCAGACCGTTCAGCAAATCCGTTCCAGTTACGGCGACTATGAGGCGTCTCAGGTGGCTGTTGACAGTGCACGGATGGCGTATCAAGCAGCTCTGACGGCACAAGAGGCTGCACGTGCACGCTTTGACATCGGTGTTGGTGACATCACCACCATCGTGCAAACAATTGAACAGTGGGGAACGTCATCGCAGCAACTTTCACAGGCAACCCTGGCTTACAACAAGGCCGTCGCCGAGTTGTACCGCTTCTCGGCGACCTGGCCTGGAGACAGTGGTGCGTTGGTGCGTGAACAAGAGCAGCGGTTGCGATGAGACAGATTTTTGAAACACGCGCCCTGCGGAAACGCCATCAGTCGGGAGACAAACAAAATCCAATCGTTGTGTTGTCACCACCGTTGCGTCTCACCCTTGGTTTTGGGGTGGTTTTGGCATGCGTTGGTGTGCTCTGGTCGGTGCTGGCACGAATTCCGATCGAGGTCACTGGCACGGGCGTTCTTTTGCCCGTTGGTGTGATCAATCGTGTTCGTGCTGCCGTCGATGGCAGAGCGCGATGGACGTTTGCAGATGCCAGCTATGACTGGGCTGATGACGCCTTGCGGTTTCAACGTGAGCCGGAATCACTGTCCAATGCCGAAGTGATGGAGCTGTCTCGCAGCATTCTTCGTTCCTATGCATCCTCACAATCGCGGCAGCGATTGAGCTCCGATGCTGTGGTGCCTGGCCAGACGTCGTATGCACAAGGAACGCTGCTGATGTGGTTGCAATCTCTTCAAGAGCAAGAGGCATTGCAGTCACAGCTCGACACCCTCACCTCTGTGGGTGTTCTCACTCGAGTTCAACAAAAAACCCTGGCAGAAAAGCAAACGATTCTTGAGAAAGAATTGAAGAGTCGTCAGGCGTTTTTTAGTTCAATGCAAGCTCTCGCTGCGAAGGGATATGTCAGTAAACCCACCATTCTTCAAAATCAAGCTGAGGTCGATAATCTCGAATCCCAGATTTTTTCCAATCAAGATTCGCTTGCCAATCTTCAAGCCCAATTGGAGCAGTCATCTATCAAGCTGCGACGGTCATTGGCTCAAATGATCTCCAATGGTTTGATTTTTGCTGATCACGATGTCTACATCCGTCAGGTTGTTCCCAATGATGGTGAAGGAGTCTCCAAAGGTGATTCACTCCTCCTGCTGAGCCGGGAATCGCTGGCTAACCCTGCTCGGGTGCCTGTGTTTCTTTCGGCTCGTGAATCAGCCCAGGTCGCCGTGGGGATGTCGGTGTTGGTGACACCGGTGGGGATGCGTCGCTCCGAGGTGGGCGGTATCCAAGGGCGTGTGGTGCAGCTGGCTGAATTACCCAGCGGCGATCAGGAGCTCGAAGCGCGTCTGGGTGTGAGTGAACTAGCGACCGTGATCCGCAAGCGTGAACCCAGTCCCACACTGGCCGTGGTGGAGCTCGAGCGCTCCGTCACCGATCAACGCGATAACCGTGCTGGTTACGTCTGGAATTCCAAAGGGAATCCCCCCTTTGCTCCTAAAACAGCCGATCAGCTCACCGTGGCGATTACGACCCGTCAGGTCGCCCCCATCGCATTGGTGATTCCACGATTGCGCCGCTGGTTCGGGATCGTGCCGCCGGAAACGCGAGATGGGTCGGAGGAAATCTTGGGCCAGCCTTCACCGTCGAACCGTTCAGCGACTCAAGGGGCCCGTTGATGGCCAGTGCAACATCAAGACGGGTCAAGGCCACAACTGTTCTGCAATACGAGGCCGCCGAATGCGGAGCTGCCTCTTTGGCAACGATCCTTCGCTATCACGGCCGCATTGTGCCCTTGACGGAGCTGCGTCGTGCCTGTGGCATCAATCGCGACGGTTCGAATGCCCAGCGTGTCTTGGTAGCCGCCCGTCAATACGGGCTTCAAACCAAGGCCTATCGCTGCTCCGGTGAGCAGCTGATGCTTCAAGGTCAGTTTCCCTGCGTGATCTTCTGGGGTTTCAATCATTTCCTTGTGGTCGAGGGGTTCGACCAAACGCACGCGTTTCTGAGCGATCCAGCGCAAGGACGCGTGCGCGTTCTGATGGAGGAATTTCTCGATCATTTCACCGGCGTGGTGCTGGAGTTCTCACCAGGTTCGGATTTCCATCGAGGCGGTCAAGATCGCTCGCCGTTGTGGATGCTGCCCGGCCTGCTGTTTCCTTACCGCAACCAGCTGCTGCGATTGATGGTGGTGGCCTCGGCCCTCCTCGTGCCCAATCTGCTGGTGGCGGGTCTCACCGCATCCTTCATTACGGATTTCCTCCAGGAGGAGCGGCTCTATTTCGGGATTCCCATTGTGTGGCTGTTGGCCTTCAGTTGCTTGATGTGGCTGATCCTGATGGCAGTGCAGTTTGTGGTGCTGAGGCGCCTGGAGCTGCTGCTTTCCAAGAAGCTCACCGCTGAACTGTTTGAAAAGCTGTTCTCGGTGCCGTGGGCCTTTTTTCAGGTGCGCATGGCCGGCGAATTGTCGTCGCGGATGCTGCTCGGCATGCAAACCACCCAGGTGGTGGTGGCGCAGTTGCTGCGGTTCTTGGTGAGCACCTGGGCTGCGCTGTTGTTGTTGGTGGTGAGCTGCTTGATCTCGTTCTGGCTCACCATGTTGGTGGCGGTTGTTCTCGCCCTCAATCTGCTGCTCAACTGGTGGCTGACGGCTCAGCGTTACGACGCCAACCGTAAGCTCGCGATTGAACAGGGCAAAGCTCAGGGCCGAGCGCTGCAAGGTATCAACACGATTGAAACGCTGAAGGCGTCTGGACTTGAGTTTGATTTCCTCAGCCAGTGGCAGGGCAATTTCGGTTCGGTCGTCGAGCAAAACCAGTTGCTTGGCGCGCAGCTCGCCTGGTCAAGCATCAGTGCTAGTACCGCCACCCTGTTGCTGTCGGCCCTGGTGATCACATTGGGCGGGGTGCTGATCATCCAGGGACGCATGTCCCTTGGCCTGTTGGTGTCGTTTCAGTTCCTGCAGGCACAGTTGATTGCTCCGATTTCCACCTTGCCGCAGTTGAGCTCCACGCTTCAGCGACTGATCGGTGATCTTGGCCGCCTGGTGGATCTCACGTCCACAGCCGATGACCCCCATGTGCGCAGCTTCCAATCAGCGCGTTTAGGTCTTGAGTCAACGCTTGATCACGATCAACGTCTTCAGGGTCGGATCACGCTCAAAGGTGTGAGCTATGGATTCAATGCGATTGATCCGCCCTTCCTCCCATCACTGGATCTCGATGTTCCTGCGGGGTCACGCCTGGCCCTTGTGGGAGGAAGTGGATCCGGCAAGACCACCTTGATCCGGATGCTTGCCGGGCTCTTGGACCCGTTGGACGGTCAAATTCTGTTCGATGGCAAGACGTGGGAACAGTTGGATGATCAGCTCGTGCGGGGCAGCATCGCCTACGTGCCTCAACAGGTGTTCGTGTTTAACGCCTCCATTGCCGACAACATCACGCTTTGGAACCCCGAGTACACCGATCAAGATCTGCAAGAAGCCGCGGCTGATGCCCAGTTCCTGGAGACCGTGACTGGTCATCCCGATGCCTTTCAGCGGCAGTTGCGCGACAACGGTAGTGATCTCAGTGGTGGCGAACGGCAGCGCCTGGAAATCTGCCGGGCCTTGATCCGCCGACCTTCGATCCTGTTGCTCGACGAAGCCACCAGTTCCCTCGACAACCTCAGTCAGCGACGGGTTCTTGATGCCGTTCAGCAGCGGGGGATCACGGTGGTGAGCGTTGCGCACAGGCTTGATGCTGCTCTGGCCAGTGACCAGGTGCTTGTTCTGGCCAAGGGCCAGGTGATCGAGCGTGGTCATCCTGAGCGGCTTCTGGAGGATCCTCTGAGTGAATTTTCAAAACTCGTGGCTGCCGAACGTCGCGAGTCAATGGAGGTGATTCCATGAGCGAGGCCCGTCGGCGCGCGCTCCAGCAGGTGGATGCTCTGGAGAGCGATCTCCTGTTGCAGTCCAGCGAGGATCTGTTGCCGCAGCACGAGCTGCGACTGATTGGCTTCTGTCTGCGCCATCTGCAGGCTCCATGGCGGCCTTTGATTGCCATCCCTGATGCCGACATCAGTGTTCAGCTCGATCACAACGACATTCACCATCGCCGTGTGGATCCACCGCGCGAGCCTTGGAGCAGTGAATTCCCGATGTTGATCGTTCACGATCAGAGCTCCGGAGAAGCGCTGGCGCTGTTCCGTGATCAAGGGCGCAACTGGTTTTATTCCGCTGATCGGGATCAACGCTGGCCCGTTCCGAAATCAGCGCGCCTCGATGGTGATGCTTTCGAAATTTATCCGTCGTTGCCTGCCAAGGTCACCGGACCTCTCCGCGTGATTTCGTTTGCTTTCGATACCGAATGGAGGGCTATCTGGGCCTTGGTGCTGGCATCGGCAGCGGTGATGGGTTTTCACTTCAGCATCCCGGTGTTCACCAATCTTCTGGTGAATCGTGTCTTGCCGGAAAACGACAGCGCTCTGTTATTGCAGGGGTTGGCCATTGTGCTTGTGGTGGTCTCTGGTGTGGCCGCGGCGCAATATCTACAGACGATGATGATGTTGCGGATCGAGAGCATCACGGATCTCAGGTTGCAAACCGCTGTGTTCGACCGCGTGATGCGTTTGCCGATGCGATTTGTCTCGCAATACACCACTGGTGACCTCGCATCACGCGCCAACTCCATTAGTCAATTGCGTCAGGTGCTGGGCAGCGGCGTCCTTTCCACCTTGCTGTCAGCTGTCTTCAGCCTCGGCTATTTCATTTTGATGCTTGTTTACGACAGCAAGTTGGCGATCTGGGCCGCATTGTTCACCCTGGTCTCACTGCTGGGGCTGCTGGTTCTCACCATTCGTGACATTGAACTGCAAAAACCACTCTTGGAGACAGGCGCAGAAATTACTAATTTCTCGCTTCAGTCTGTGTTCGGACTCTCCCAGATCCGCAGTGCCGCGGCCGAGCCCTTCGTGCTGCTTCGTTGGTTGAAGGAAGTGAATCGTTATGCACTATTGCAGCTGCGCAGCAACATCTACAGCGACGGGATTGAAATGTTCGGAACCTTGGTCAGCCCTCTGGCCTCGCTGATGATGTTCACGGTGGTGACCCATCGGTTGTTGGCCAACGCCAATAGCTCGGCCGAATTCGAAGCTATTTTGGTGAGTTTTATTTCGTTTAATGCTGCCTTTTCGGGGTTCAATGCATCGCTGTCCCAGGCGGCCAACCTCACGGCCAACACGTTTGGACGTGCCAGCGTTCTGTGGAAACGGGCAGAGCCCGTTCTTTATGCAGAGGTGGAACGCGGTTATGAACCTGACGCAGTGCACCATCAGGTGGAAGGGCACTATCGATTTCGCGATGTCACTTACACCTTCCCAGGAGCGTCTGGGCCCATTCTGCGCAATCTCAGCTTTGAGATCACTCCGGGTGAACACACGGTGATCACCGGCCCCAGCGGTTGTGGCAAGTCGACGTTGGTGCGCATGTTCCTGGGATTTGTTGATCCCCAAGCAGGTGAAGTGTTGGTGGATGGCATTCCACTGCCTCAGCTTTCGATTCGGCACTACAGACGACAACTCGGCGTTGTGCTGCAGACGGCACATCTGAATGGTGGTTCGATCTACGACGTTGTCTGCGGAGGCCTTGCGCTCGATGAGGACACGATCTGGGAGGCATTACGCGCGGCCTCCGTGGCTGATGAGGTGGAGGCCATGCCGATGAAACTTGAGACTCTTCTGATGGACGGTGCGGGTAATGTGTCGGGAGGACAGGCGCAGCGCATCGCCATCGCCAGAGCTCTGATCCATCAACCTCAGGTGTTGATCATGGATGAGGCCACCAGTGCTCTTGACCCTGCATCGCAGCAGCGCATCAATGCCACTGTTCAATCCCTTGGAATCACCAGGATCAGCATTGCGCATCGGCTGGCGACGATCAAAGATGCCGATCGAATTCTGGTGCTCCGAGACGGTGAAATCTCCGAAAATGGCACCTGGGACGAATTGTGCGAGTACGGCTACCTTGCGCAGATGATTTCTAAAGGTCAGTGACGCTGATATCCGAGAAGGAGATATGGCCTTCCTTGCATCAACTACTGCAAGCGGAGAAGAATCCAGCGAACGACTCAGCGGTCAGCTGTGATGACCTCAACGGCTTTCAGCAAGGCCTCGGTCAAACTTGGCTCGACGCGATCGCACCTCAAGAAGACCACAAGCTGTCGCGTCGCTTTGCTTGGTCAGGCCTTGATGCGGACACCTTGCTTCGCGTCTTGGCCCGTGCCTCAAAGCCTGAACAAGCAGCCGATATTGAACCCTGGTGGGATGAACTGAAGGCGCTGCAGACCGCGTTGCGATCCGATCCCGATCGTGCCCTGCATCCCTACGTCGCTGAGGATTCGGACGCGCAGCAGCTTCCGTTTCAAGACCTCTGGCTGCCGGTTGTCGACGATGCTGTGGCCAGGCTGCGCGACAGCCTTTCCGATTTGCAGACGCGATCATTCAACGACGGCGCTTTTCAGGCTCTAGGTCAATCACTCTTGAGCCGACTCTGCAGCGTCTCTGAGCAGGTGCTGTTTGAGCAGTTCAACCTGTTGCGACCTCCTGGTGTGATGCTTCTGGCCCACCTCGGTGCGGGAGGCGATGGTCAGGGACCACCGGTGCGCGAGTACTACGAGCGCTTCATTCGGCACCATCGTGCTGATGGATTGGACGGTTTGCTCAAGACCTTCCCTGTGCTGGGCCGGTATCTCGGTTTGGTGTGCCTGTATTGGCGCCAGTCCAACGAAGGGATGCTGCGCAGGATTGATGCGGATGTCGCCCCCTTGCAGCAGACCTTCGGCATTGCACCCACGGCTGCACTCATCCACATCAAGCAGGGCTTGAGTGACCCCCATAACGGAGGGCAGGCGGTCAGTGTTCTGACCTTTGCGACCCCGGATGGCGACAGCACATCACGCTTGGTCTACAAACCCAAGGACATGGGGGTTGACCTTGCGTATCAACAAGCTCTTGACCATCTCAATCGCAACACTGCGTTGCCCCCCCTGAGGAGACTGAGCATTCACTGCGGTGATGACTACGGCTACATGGAGTTTGTGGAACATCGTCTCTGTCGTGGAGAGGATGAACTCAAGCTTTTCTATCGCAATGCGGGTCGTCTGACGGCCGTCTTGCATCTCCTCGGTTGTACCGATTGTCATCACGAGAACCTGATCGCTTGTGGTGATCAGCTGTTGTTGATTGACACGGAAACTCTCCTGGAGGCCGATCTAACGGATCACATCAGTGATGCGTCGGAGTATCAGACCACTCTGAATCAGTCGGATCTCCAGAAACGCTGTCAGAACTCCATTCTTCGTTCTGGTCTTCTGCCTACCTGGATGTTTATCGGTCAGGCTCGGACTGCTGTTGATATCAGTGCGCTTGGCATCGCTCCGCCCGCCTCCACCACCATGAAGAGCGCCGGTTGGTTGGGTCTCAACAGCGATGGAATGATGGCCGGTCGCATCATGGTCCCTTCTGAGGTGCCCACAAGCCTTCCGGTGGGGTTTGGTGAAACCAATGGGCTCAACAGGCATCTCGAGGTGTTCTGTGAAGGCTTTCGTGAACAGTGCCTTGCTTTTGAACAGACCCGTGATCACTGGATCGGATCCAACGGTGTGCTCGAACGCTTCCGTGGTCTTCCGCGGCGCATCGTGCTGAGGGCAACCCGCGTCTATTTCGCGTTGCAGCGTCAACAACTGGAGCCCGCGGCCCTGCGTTCACCATTGAGCCAGGGATTGGTGCTGGAGCAGCTCAGTCGCAGTTTTCTGATGGCGACCGATCAGCCCAAGCATTGGCCGGTGTTCGATGAGGAAGTGCGCCAGATGGAAAGGCTTGATATTCCCTTTTTTGTGCATGCAATCGACGGCAACGACCTCCCCCTAAGCAATGGATTCGCACCTGTTGAAAACTTCATTGAAACCAGTGGCCTTGAATCCAGTCGGCAACGGATTGAGACGTTGGATGCCGTAGAGGTTCAGTTTCAGGAGCAGCTGATTCGTGGCACCAGTCGCGCGCGTGTCACCCGCGAGGACGGTTGGCAGGAGGTGGCACCCGCGCTCGAAGAGATTGATGTTGCCGTCTTGACGCCTGAGCAGTTGCGTTTAGAAGCAGGTCGCCTGCTGGATGGTCTGGCAGAGATTGCCATCCGAGATGCCGACGGCTTGGTCGATTGGTTGGGGATGGATCTCGGTAGTGATGGCGAAAAATTCTCCTTCGGCCCCGTCGGTAATTCGCTCTATGGCGGGACGGCCGGAGTCGCCCTGCTGGCGGCCCATTTCCCTGAAGACGCTGCCCGGTCTGACCTCTTGAAGGCCTTGATGCCTCCCCTCCTGCAGATGGGGGAGTCCACTCGTGATGGCATGCGTTTGCGTTGGTGGCGCGATCAGGCCTTGGGGTTGAGCGGCTGTGGAGGCACGTTGCTTTGTCTTCAGCAACTGGCGGCCTCCAGCGAACAAGACCTTCGCGAGTCGCTTCAAGAGCTGGAGTCGTCGTTGATTTCTGCCCTGCTGCCAGATCACATTCGGTCTGATCTCACCCTTGATGTGATCGGAGGCGTCGCTGGTCTCATCGGCCCGCTTCTGGAGAACGGTTCGGCGCGGGCCTTGGAGTGCGCTTTGCTCTGTGGCGATCAGCTTCTGCTGCATCAAAAGGAGGAAGGGGGGTGGTCCTTGGGTGGTTTAGATCGTCACCCCCTGCTCGGGTTCTCCCATGGCACCGCCGGATTCGCCGCCGCGCTGGTCAAGATTGGCCAGCGTGTGGGTGAATCCCGTTTCATCGAGGGGGCGTCGCGCGCCTTGGCTTATGAGCGGGAGCGTTTTGATGCCGACCATGGCAATTGGCCCGATTATCGCGACTACAAACCTGACCAGCCCTCGACCTTCATGACCTCCTGGTGCCACGGTGCACCCGGCATTGCCCTCAGCCGCGCTTGTTTGTTTGGTACTCCTCTCTGGGATGCGATCTGCCTTGACGAGATGACCACGGCCCTTCAAACCTTGACTGCGTTCCCTTTTACCGAGATGGACCACCTCTGTTGCGGAACGATGGGGAATGCCTCTCTGTTGCGGATCGTGGCGGAGGGGCCCTGGGCTGATCAGTTGCCTGCGGCGTTGCGCTCTGCGGCTATCGAGCGCTCGTCGCGGCTGGTAAATCAGTCCATTGCTCGAGCAAGGTGTCTTGGTGGATCGTATCGATGCTTCGGTACCTCTGGCAGCAACGTGTTGCTTCCGGGGTGCTTCACCGGTCTCTCCGGAATCGGCCTTGCTTTGATCGATCAGGTGACTCGTGATGATCGTTTGCAGTCCGTGCTGTCGATTGGACTTCTCTCACCATCTGGGGCGGTGGCGGCGGCACCAGTGAAACAGTCGGTGGGTCAATCCAGCTGAGGGAATGGACTCCGGCCAGTTGATCAGCACATCCCTGCCGAGCGGCGTGAGTCGCACCCGTTCGGTCAGGCCCTGCCCATCCACTTCCCTGCGCAGAACCCCCAGTTGAATCAGCCAGATCAGGTGATCCTCGGTCTGGCTGGCATTGAGCCGTTGCCGCGTCATGGCTGGCCAGTCGTCGAGAGCCACCAGTTCGCCACTGCTCATGGCACCCGACTCCAGGTGACGGTAAAAGTTGCGCTGAAATGGCAAGCAACGAACGGCTTGACGGGCTCTCTGCAGAGCGTGCCGCGTTAACTCACTGGGGTCCTGAAGGATCACGCGACCGGTCCTGGTGAAGGCTGTTAATGCCATTCTCGTGGTCAGCTTCCTGAATTGAGGGCTCCATGCTGCTGTTGGCTTCTGCGTCTCCGGCACGACGTCGTCTGCTTGAGCAAGCGGCCATCCCTCATCGGGTGCAGGTCAGCGGTGTGGATGAGTCCACCATCCACAATTCGGACCCCACCACGTTGGTTCAGCTGCTGGCCAAGGCGAAAGCGGAAGCGGTGGCGACGCAGCTGGCAGACACAGCCATCTCCGTTGTGTTGGGGTGCGACTCGGTGCTGGTGTTCAACGGTGTGGTGTTCGGCAAGCCGGCGGATGCCCAACAGGCGGCCGAGCGCTGGCGCCGCATGCGCGGCGGCTGGGGGGAGCTGCACACCGGGCATTGCCTGCTTGCACCGGCCTCGAACGCTTCCTTCAGTCCGCAGCTGACCTGCGTGACAACCCGCGTGCTGTTTTCTGACCTCAGCGATCAGGAGATTGAGGCTTACGTCAACAGCGGTGAGCCGCTGCAATGTGCCGGAGGCTTCGCTCTTGAAGGCCGTGGTGGCAGTTGTGTGGAGCGCCTTGATGGCTGCTACTCCAATGTGATCGGTTTGAGTCTTCCGCTGTTGCGGCGATGGTTGTCGTCTGTGCCATGACGCACCGCCGGCAACGGCATTGCCATTTTTTGACGCCCGTAGCTAATCCGAAGGCAGGCCCCTCCTCACACTTTTGGCCATGCTTCGTTGTCTTCTCCCGGTCACGGGTGCACTGTTGCTCGCAGGAACCCTGGCCCTCAACGCTTCGGGAATGGAGCCGTTGTCGGTGCATTCCACAGAGTCGAGTTCAGCGGCATTGAATCTGTCTGCTGAACAGGATTACTTCATGCAGTCCAGTGAAGAGCGGAGTCGAGCTGATGCTGGTCAGGCGCCGCCCTCGGCTGGTCAAGAACGCCATGAACCACCGGCGAGCCACACCCTCATGGATATGGGTTTCTGAGGGAAACACCACCGGACTCCAGCCATCGCCCCAGCACGTTGTGCAGCAAGTCGATTTTCTGTTGGCTGGAGTGGGTGCGCTGATCAGCGGTCGTGGCTTGCAATAAAAAACCCCCGCCTTGAGGCGAGGGTGAATGACAATCGCTTGAGGAACTGAATCGGCTGATCGGAATGATCAGTCGAGGTCGGGCATGGCGAGGGTCGGTTCGGCCTGGCGGTCGATCCCTTTCTCGAAACCGGCAGCAGCAGCACGGGCGCGGCCGGCATGCCAGAGGTGACCCACCAGGAAGAAGAAAGCAAGCACGAACTGTGTTGCAGCCAGCCACTGGCGGATGTTCACAAAGTTCACCGAGTTGGGTTCGGTGATGATGCCGCCCACAGAGTTGATCGACGCGTTGGGAGCGTGGGTCATGTACTCAGCAGCACGACGAACCTGCCAGGGCTGAATGTCGTTCTGAAGCTTGTCGAGGCTCAGACCGTTGGGACCACGCAGAGGCTCAAGCCAAGGGCCACGGAAGTCCCAGAAACGCATGGTTTCACCACCGAAGATGATCTCGCCGGTAGGGGAGCGCATCAGGTACTTACCGAGGCCTGTGGGGCCCATGGCCGAGCCGATGTTGGCGCCGAGGCGTTGGTCACGCACCAGGAAGGTGAAACTTTGAGCCTGGGAAGCTTCGGCGTTGGTGGGGCCGTAGAACTCCGAAGGGTAGGCCGTGTTGTTGAACCAGATGTAAGCCGAGGCAATGAAGCTCATGAAGCTCAGAGCGCCAAGGCTGTAGCTCAGGTAGGCCTCACCGTTCCAGATGAAGGCGCGACGCACCCAGCCGAAAGGCTTGGTGATCACGTGCCAGATGCCACCGAAGATCAGAGTCAAGCCCAACCAGATGTGGCCACCGATGATGTCCTCCATGGAGTTCACACCGATGATCCAGCCTTCGCCGCCGAAGGGGGCGCGGAACAGGTAACCGAAGATCACACCCGGGTCAAGAGTCGGGTTGGTGATCAAGCGGACGTCACCGCCACCGGGGGCCCAAGTGTCATAAACGCCGCCGAAGAACATGGCCTTGAAGACCAGCAGCAGGCAGCCGACGCCCAGAAGAATGAGGTGATAACCAATGATGTTGGTCATCTGGTTTTTGTCACGCCAGTCCTGCGAGAAGAACGTGGAGTAATTCTCCAGAATCTCCGGACCACGCAGGGCGTGATACAAGCCGCCTAGGCCAAGCACGGCGGAGCTGATCAGGTGCAGAACACCGACAACGAAGAAGGGGTAGAGATCGGTGACCTCACCACCGGGACCAACGCCGTAACCGAGGGTTGCGACGTGGGGGAACAGGATCAATCCCTGTTCGTACATGGGCTTATCGAAGGTGAAGTGGCTCACCTCGAAGAGCATCATCGCTCCGGCCCAGAACACCATCAGACCAGCGTGGGCCACGTGGGCACCCAGCAGACGGCCGGACAGGTTGATGAGACGGGCGTTACCAGACCACCAGGCGTAACCGGTGGAGTCGAGGTCTTTACCGCCAGTGGCGATAAGACCGGAATTAAAGGGCGTTTCCACGGGGCAGAACCTCTTCAGGGAAGACGAAGTTTTCGTGCGGCTGATCAGCCGGTGCCATCCAGGCACGCAGACCTTCATTCAGAAGGATGTTCTTGGTGTAGAAGGTCTCGAATTCGGGATCTTCTGCAGCGCGGATTTCCTGGGACACGAAGTCATAGGCGCGCAGGTTGAGAGCCAGACCGATGATGCCGATGGAGCTGGTCCACAGGCCCATCACAGGCACGAACAACATGAAGAAGTGCAGCCAGCGCTTGTTGGAGAAGGCGATCCCGAAGATCTGGCTCCAGAAGCGGTTGGCGGTGACCATGGAATAGGTCTCTTCTTCCTGGGTGGGCTCGAACGCCTTGAAGGTGTTGGCCTGCTCGCCATCCTCAAACAAGGTATTTTCCACGGTGGCGCCGTGGATGGCGCAGAGCAGTGCACCGCCGAGAATGCCGGCGACGCCCATCATGTGGAAAGGATTCAGGGTCCAGTTGTGGAAGCCCTGAAGGAAGAGGAGGAAGCGGAAGATCGCGGCCACACCAAAGGAGGGCGCGAAGAACCAGCTGCTCTGGCCGAGGGGATACATCAGGAAGACACTGACGAACACCGCAATCGGACCGGAGAAGGCGATGGCGTTGTAAGGACGAATGCCGACCAGACGTGCGATTTCGAACTGACGCAGCATGAAGCCGATCAGAGCGAAGGCACCGTGCAGTGCCACGAAGGCCCAGAGGCCGCCGAGCTGACACCAGCGCACGAAATCGCCTTGGGCCTCAGGGCCCCAAAGCAGCAGGAGGCTGTGACCCATCGCATCAGCGGGGGTTGAAACAGCAGCAGTCAGGAAGTTGCAACCTTCCAGGTACGACGAGGCGATGCCGTGGGTGTACCAGGAGGTGACAAAGGTGGTGCCTGTCAGCCAGCCACCAATGGCCAGATAGGCCGTCGGGAAGAGAAGGATGCCGGACCAGCCGACAAAAACGAAGCGGTCGCGCTTGAGCCAGTCATCGAGGACGTCAAACCATCCCCGCTGTGGCGCGCGTCCTACAGCGATCGTCATGAGAGGAGAACGGTGCGGTTGCCCGCAGGCTGTGGGATACCCGGCGACCTTAACAATCTCGACGGGCATTGCGGGGCTGAATTCCTTCACCTGAAATCGCTTGTATCCGAGCGTTTCTTCGGGGTTTCTTTCGCTTTTTTGACAGGGTTTGTGGCAGTGCTGCGCAACATCGCCACTCGCAACGCTTCAGCGGTCACAATGGGCGCTGCTTCCGGGCTGTGATGGCCGCTGATCTGCTCGAACAACCTGTTGTCGGTTCCCGGCGACTTTCCAACGTCTTAGTGGCTGCCATGGTCACGATTGGCGGTGTTGGATTTCTGTTCGCTTCTCTATCGAGTTACCTCGGTCGTGATCTGCTCCCGCTGGGGCACCCTGCGGGCTTGGTGTTCGTTCCCCAAGGACTGGTGATGGGGCTCTACAGCATCGCTGCTGCCTTGTTGGCCACTTACTTATGGTCTGTGATCGCCATTGATGTGGGCGCAGGTACCAACCGTTTTGATAAGTCAGCCGGGCTGGTGACCATTTCGCGTCGCGGGTTCCGCCGCCCCATCAGTGTTGAAATCCCCATCAAGGACATCCAGGCCGTAAAGGTGGAGGTTCGTGATGGTTTCAACACGCGCCGTCGGGTGTCCCTGCGAGTCCAAGGCCGTCGTGACATGCCGCTGACCCGCGTCGGTGAGCCTCTCCCCTTGGCGCAGCTCGAGCAAGACGGTGCTGAACTGGCACGTTTTCTGGGGGTCAATCTTGAAGGACTCTGATCGCAACGTGGTTCGGCAATCGCTTCAAGCTCTTTTCTCTTTGGCGCTCTGCCTTCCGTTGCTGGTGAGCTGCGCCGCCGAGACCACGGCTTCCATCCCGGTGGGCTGTGAACAGGCATCCACTCCTTGCCTGCAAGGGAAGGCCACCGTGGAAATCACCACCAGCAAAGGTGCGATCACCCTGGAACTCGACGGTGATGCAGCCCCAGTCACTGCGGGCAACTTTCTGGATCTGGCCAAACGGGGCGTTTACGACGGCACCGTGTTTCATCGCGTCGTGCGCGAACCCGTCCCTTTTGTCGTTCAAGGCGGCGATCCGGCCTCCAGTGACGCCTCCACACCCAAGAGCCAATACGGCACAGGAAGCTTCATCGACCCTTCCTCCGGTCAGGCCCGCTTCATTCCCCTGGAATTGTCATTCAGCGGAGATGAGCGTCCGCGCTACAGCCGTGTGGTGAGCAATCCCAGTGAACTGCTGCAGCTGACCCTGACCCATGAGCGTGGAGCTCTGGCCATGGCGCGTTCTCAGGCGCCGGATTCAGCGAGTGCGCAGTTCTACATCGCACTCAAGCCTCTTCCTGAGTTGGACGGCCGTTATGCAGTGTTCGGTCGCGTCACCGAGGGGCTTGATGTGGTGGATGCGATCCGACAGGACGACACGATCATCAAAGCGACGGTTCTGACGCCCGGTCTTTGAATCTGATCCCAGCGATGATGTCCGTCAGGCGGGTACGCGCCCGCCACTGATGGAGGCTTTGAGCAATTCGGTGTTCACCCCTGAGGCACGCTCAAGCGCGACCTTGCCGGTCCGCGCAATCTCGATGATGCCGTAAGGAGCCATCAGACGTTCCAGAGCCACCAATTTTCCGGGGTCACCCACCACTTCCAATGTGAGCGCGTCGTCGGCGACATCCACCACCTTGGCGCGGAACACCTGAACGAGTTCAAGAATGCCGCTGCGTTGCGGTGCCGGTGCTGACACCTTCATCAGCATCAGTTCACGCTCGACGGCAGGCCGTTGAGACAGATCCAGCACCTGAAGCACGTTGACCAATTTGTCCAGCTGTTTGGTCATTTGCTGGACGGTCTGTTCGTCGCCCTCGACGACCATGGTTAGCCGTGAGCGTCCAGCCTCTTCGCCTGGTCCGACAGCCAGGCTGTCGATGTTGAACCCTCGGCGGGCGAACAGGCCGGCTATGCGGCTGAGAGCGCCAGATTCGTCCTCGACCAGGACCGACAAGGTGTGCTTCATGCCTGGTGCTCGATCCCGGATGCGCGTCGTGTCTCACCCAAATTACGGTCCAGCCAGTGCAAAAGCTCTTGATGGAAAGCGTCCGGCGTCTCGTCATGGGGGCAATGGCCTGTGTTCTCGAGCACCTTCAGCTCCAACCAGGGGTGTTGCTGCTGGACGCTTTCACCAATCAGCAAGGGGATGAAACGGTCCTGGCGTCCCCACAGCAGCAGCACTGGAGGGGCATCGTGTCGGTTGCGCAAACGTTCCAGCAACCTGGGTGCTGTCATCTGTGGAGGGCGTAGGGCCATGCCCACACTCATCGATCGCAGGCTGCGTGGGGCTGATAGCCGTCGTGCGGGTTGGGCAATCAACCGCTGCAACTCTTTGTCGTCGCGGATTGAGCGTTGATAGGCACCTTGGAGTCCAACACGTAACAGCGGTGTGCGACTGATCAAGGGAACAATCAGTTCGAGGGGGAGCAGCCGACACGTCGTACGCACCAACACCCTTTGCAGGCGTCGCAGCCAGCGAGGTGGACGCTGGCGAGCGGGTTGAACCAGGGCCGGGTCTGGCAGCGGTGCCGCCACAACCGCTTGGACAAGCTGCGGAGCCAGGGTTGCTGTTGTCAGTGCTGTTAGGCCTCCCAGTGAGTTACCCACCAGTACGGCAGGTTTCTGGACCACCTCACGCAGAAAGGCCGCGAGTTGAAGCGCCCAGAGGCGGTTGTTGAGGGTGCATCCGGCGCTGAGCCCAGGCTGATGGGAGCGACCGAAACCAAGGAGGTCAAGGCTGAACACGCGGTAGCCCGCCTCCATGAGCGGATGGGCGTTGTGGCGCCAATGGCTGCTGCTAGCCCCGAACCCATGCACCAGCACCATCGCGGGTGCATCCGCAGGTCCCAGCACGCGCCAGTGGCAGCGCATGCCCATCCAGTTCCACTCCCCCGCTTCACCCCAGTCGGCACCCATGGAGGCAGGCTGGAAAGCGGTTGCTTGCACGCGCTGAAATCACCGGATCTTCACTATCGCGAAGGGGCAGCCTGCCTGCAGATCGGCGACGGCTTCTTTCGTCGGGAATCGCGTCCGTCAAGGGATCTTTCGGTGCTTCTGGCTGCCTTGCAGGTCTCTCAAGCGCAGCGGCCCCTGCGGTGGC
This sequence comes from Synechococcus sp. A18-25c, assembly GCF_014280035.1. Taxonomy (NCBI): domain Bacteria; kingdom Bacillati; phylum Cyanobacteriota; class Cyanophyceae; order Synechococcales; family Synechococcaceae; genus Synechococcus; species Synechococcus sp. A18-25c. The sequence continues at coordinate 1,855,271 of NZ_CP047957.1, read as the reverse complement.
TCGATTTGATGGCCGGTTGCGGCATCCGAGGCCTGCGCTGGGGGCTGGAGGCCCGGCAGATCGCTCAACAACAGGTGGAGCTATGGGTCAATGACGCTGATCCTGACCGGGGTTCTCTGCTGGCGGCAAATCTTCAGCCACTGCGCAGCGCGTCAGGGTTGACGTTGCGCACGAGCCACTTGGCTGCTGAACGGCTCTTGCGTCAGGCCTACCTCGATCAGAGCTTCTTTGATCTGGTCGATCTCGACGCCTTTGGCTGCCCGAATGTGCTGCTGCAGTCGGCCCTTGCTGTGCTGCGCTTTGGCGGTGTGCTCATCGTGGCCAGCACGGATGGACGTTCACCCACCGGTCATGACCGCTCAGCCGCGATCCGACGCTTTGGCGCAGCGGCGCGTGCCCATCCTGCGAGTTGGGAACTGGCGCTGCGGCTGCAGCTGGCCGCGATTGCCCGGGAGGCTTGGTTGCTGGGGCGCGGTGTTGAGCCAGTTGCCTGTTTCAGCGATGGCCGCACCTTTCGACTGGCGGTGCGCTTGCGGCATCGGGCCTCAGCACGGGAGGAGGAGCAATTGGGTCTGCTGGCGCGGTGCGAGCGCTGCGGTGATCAGTCAGTGCAGTCATTGCTCAAGCTCTCCGGTTGGAGATCCTGTGCCTGCGAGGACGGTTTGGGCCGTTGGGCGGTGACGGGGCCGCTCTGGACCGGTCCTTTGCAGTCACCGTTGCAGTTGCAAGCGTTGCTCGATCTTGATCCTCTGCTGCCTGGATCACTCTCGCCAGCGGGCCGGAACTTGCTGCAGCGTCTCCAGCAGGATGCCGGGCAGCCTGTTTGCTGTTGGTCTACGGCAGAACTGGCCAAGCGTCTTGGCATCGGCGGACCGCCTGCGCTGGCGGCGCTTGTTGCGGCCTTGCGGACCCAGGGGCACCATGCCCACGCGAGTGGCGTAATGGCAGGACAGCTGCGTACGGATGCGCCATTGGCCGTGTTGTTACAGCAGTGCGTCGATCTGGCGGCTGAGGGGCCTTAAATGGGTGTCGATCGTGACCCCAGCTCAATGGCCTCGGAGATTTTCGGAACAGCAGCAATTTTTTGGGTGCTGATCCCCGTGGGCTTGGCGGGTGGTGCCTTGTTGCTCAAGCTTCAGAAAGACTGATCCTCGTTTGTGCAGGGAGCACCATTAAGCTCCCACCTTGCCTTTGAGAGCCTATGCAGGTCCTGGTGGTTGGTGGAACGGGAACCCTGGGTCGGCAGATCGCCCGCAGGGCTCTCGATCAGGGGCACGACGTTCGTTGCATGGTGCGCACCCCCAGGAAAGCTTCATTCCTTCAGGAATGGGGGGTCGAGCTCACCCGCGGTGATCTGTTAGAGCCGGCGAGTCTTGACTACGCCCTGGATGGCGTCGACGCCGTTATCGATGCAGCCACCAGTCGCCCGGACGACCCCAGGAGCATCTACGAGACGGACTGGGACGGAAAGCTGAATCTGCTAAGAGCCTGTGAACGCGCGGGCGTGAAACGCCTCGTATTCCTTTCGCTGCTGGATGCGGACAAGCACCGTGATGTTCCTCTGATGGACATCAAGTACTGCACCGAGAAGCTGCTCCGGGAGTCCGAGCTGGACTACACCGTGCTTCAAGGCGCTGCCTTCATGCAGGGCGTCATCAGTCAGTTTGCGATCCCCGTTCTCGAGAGCCAGACCGTTTGGGTGAGCGGCAGTCCCACCTCAATTGCTTACATGAACACCCAGGACATGGCGCGATTTGCCGTGTCTGCTCTCGATCATCCCCACACCATTCGCAAAACCTTTCCAGTGGTGGGGCCCAAGGCATGGAACACCGGTGAGGTGGTTCAGCTCTGTGAGCTGGCCTCCGGAAAATCAGCCCGCGTGTTTCGTGTTCCCCCCGCGTTACTGGATCTCACGGCAGGGATCTGCTCCTTCTTTGAGCCTGCGGTGAATGTGGCAGAGCGTTTGGCTTTCGCGGCCGTGACGGGTGGCGGGGGAAGCTTGAGTGCCCCGATGGACGAGACCTACACCAGTTTTGAGATTGATCCGGAAGAGATCACGGGCCTGGAGGAGTACATCCGCGAGTACTACGACACGATCTTGAAGCGCCTGCGCGCCATGGAGGCCGATCTCGACAAGGACGCCAAGAAAAAATTGCCATTCTGATCCAAGCGTTCGCCAATTCGTCTAGTTGATTTGTACTGGTTTTCGTTAAGGTGGCGTTCTGATGCTCCCTGTTGATGTCCGCCGCTCAAGTCAAAAATCTGCAGCGTCGTCTCGACAACCTCGCTCGTGAAGCGGAAACCGAGCTCGATCGCGCCTGTGGTCATGACCTCTGGCGCAGCATCGGTTTCGATGCCTTCGACAGCTTGGAGGACAACGACCGCCGTGCCAGCGCCAACTACTACTACGGTCAATGGTCGACCGTGCGTGAATTGCAGGAGGTACTGAGCTGATGAGCGAAGGATGTTGTGGTCCATCCCTGGATCAGACGCAGGCTGTCGAGGCGCGTTACGGCGCGGCAGCGCAAGAGCAGGAGGCTTGTCTTTGCACGCCTGTCGCCTTTGACACCTCTCTGCTTGCCGTCATTCCTGAGGCGGTAGTGGAGCGCGATTACGGCTGCGGGGATCCGACAGGATGGGTCAAGCCTGGTGACACCGTTCTCGATCTCGGCAGTGGCAGTGGCAAGAATGCCTTTATTTGTGCTCAGGTTGTGGGCCCATCCGGTGCTGTGATCGGTGTGGATCGCAACGCCGACATGCTGGCGCTTTCGCGTCAAGCTGCTCCGGTGGTGGCCGAAACGGTGGGTTACGACAACGTTCGCTTTGTTGAAGGTGCCATTGAGTCATTGGATGCACCCACGGCTGCAGGCGAACTGCTAATCGCCACCGCCAGTGTCGATGTCGTGTTGAGCAACTGTGTGCTCAACCTGGTGAATCCTTCGGCGAGGACATCCCTGTTGCACAACATCCGCAGAGTGCTGCGCCCGGGTGGTCGTGTTGCGATCAGCGACATCGTCTGCGATCGACCCGTCCCCGATCATTTGCAGCGGGATGCAGAGCTCTGGAGCGGTTGCATTAGTGGTGCCTGGCAAGAAGAGGCGTTCTTGGCTGATTTCCGTGCACTCGGTTTTGAGGATGTGACCTACGCCGATCGCTCCGATCAGCCCTGGCGAGTTGTGGAGGGGATTGAATTCAGGGCTGTGACGTTGATCGGTGCCTTGCCGGCCGCTTGAGCAGAGCCATGAGGCGATCCTGTTCATTGGCAGTGACGGCTCGCCATTCTCCTGAACCAAGGTTGTCTAGGCTGAGTGGTGGGCCGCCATCCATCAAGTCCACGCTGTGGCGAATCAGCCGCAAGGTGGGCAGCCCGACGGTGGCTGTCATGCGCCGGACCTGACGATTGCGTCCTTCGGTGAGGCTGATCTTCAGCCACGTGGTTGGAATGCTTCGCCGTGTGCGGATCGGGGGCTCGCGTTCTGGCAATGCTTGCCAGCATGCGGTGGTCAGAGGTTCAACGCGCGCTGGTCGCGTGCGCTGTTTCTGAACAACAACGCCCTGACGCAGTGCCTCCAGTTGAGAGGGAATCGGTGTTCCCTCCACTTGCACCCAATACGTGCGCCAATGACCGAACCGGGGATCCGTCAAGCGTTGTTGAAGACGGCCGTTGGCTGTGAGCAATAGAAGCCCCTCACTGTCTGCATCCAATCGGCCGGCCGGGTAGACCCCAGGGACGTCAACCCAATCAGCCAGAGAATCCCAGCGACTGTTTGGTTCTGATGTGAACTGGCTCAGAACCCCGAAGGGCTTATGCAAAAGAAGCGTCAGGAGTGATCACCGAAGCAAATCAACAGAGCTTCACCCCAGCTGGAGGCATCGTTGATGTGATCGTCATGCATGTGCTGCATCCGATCAGCCTGCATTTTCATCATCGTTGCCTGAGTGAACTCGTGACCTTGCTCTTTCGCGAGATCCACCACGTGCTTTGGGGTGGCAGCTTGACGCACCTGTTCGCGAACCTGGGAGTCGGACTGCACAAGGGCAGCAAATGCGGCAAGGGCTGACTCGGACACAGTGATGGGGCGTTTCTTCGAAGATTAGGTGGATTTCTGACGGGCTCGCCAGAGATTGACAGCACCGATGGAAATCATCAGAAGCCCCAGATCCATGGAAAGGGGAGGAAGAATCATCGCGGTGTCGTTGCGCTGCGTGACCCTAGGGAGATGACCTTGCGCATGGGGATGATTCGGGAGCGGATGGCCTTCTAAAATGTTGGTGTGTTTTGTCAGGTCAACGCCGGCGCATGATTGAAACCTCGGGTGTGATCGAGAAAGAACAGGGCAATGGGTTCTACCTTGTGACTCTGGAGCAGCCCGCAGGTCACCAATGCCTTTGCCGTGCTGCTGGCAAGCTCACCAAGTTCCGCATCAAGTTGCTCGCCGGCGACAAGGTGTTGGTTGAGATCAGCCCATACGACCTCACCCGTGGTCGGATTACTTACCGGGAACGCAACGCAGGCGCTCCCGGTGGTCGTCCGGGTGGCAACCGTCCCGGTGGTCCACGCCGTCGCTGAGCCTCAGCGCTCGACCAGCAGTGATTGGATCGAATCCTTGAATTCGCTGCGCTGCTTGACACCACGCCACTGCTGCTTCAGTTCCTTGTCGTAGAACAGTTGCACGGTTGGAGTTCCATTCACACCGGCCTGTTCAGCGATCGCTTGGTCGGCTTCGATGTCGATTTCAATCCCTTGTGCAGCGCCTGAGAGTTCATCCAACACCCGTTTGAGCTGTGGCTTGAGCACATGGCATGGACCACAGCTGGGGGAGGTGTACACCACGAGCAAGGGTTTGGTGCTGTCGTGATACAGCTTCCGCAGTGCGTAGCTGCCCTTCTGCCAAAGGGCCGAAGGGTCGTAGGTGGATTCGGTGGTTTCAACCGTTGCTTGCGGTGTCTCAGCCGAGGCGGGTTCGGTTTGTTCCCGTGTCACCAGTGAAGCCAGGTTGTTGTGGCTGAGCCACCGTTCGGCTGCAAGGGCGGCCTGACAGCCACTCCCGGCAGCCGTAATGCCTTGGCGCCACTCAGCATCAGCCACATCACCAGCGGCGAACACGCCTTCCATCGAGGTTTCAGGCCGACCTGGCTGGGTGATCAGATAACCCTTGGAATCACACTTGAGCTGGTCCTCCAGGATGTCTGTGTTGGGCGTGTGGCCGATGGCGTAAAACACGCCGCTCACCGGAAGGTGCTCTTCGAGGCCGCTATCGCGGCGAAGCAGCATTAAGCCTTTCAGCCAATCGTCTCCGGTCGCGTCCAGCACCTGAGTGTTCCAGTGCACCGTGATCTGAGGGTTTGCCTGGACGCGATCACCCATGGCGGCACTTGCACGCAGTCGATCCGAGCGCACCAAGAGGTGTACGTGGCTGCCGTATTTGGTGAGATAGACAGCTTCTTCGCAGGCCGAGTCACCGCCGCCCACCACGGCCAGTTCCTCGTTGCGGAACTGAGGGGTGGCTCCGTCGCAGATGGCGCAGGCACTGATGCCCTGGCTCCAGAAGCGCTCCTCGTTGGGAAGTCCCAAGCGATTGGCGCTGGCGCCTGTGGCGATGATCAGAGCATGGGTTTCGATCGTCTGACCATCGCATTGGATGCGGTAGGGGCGCTGGCTCAGATCAATGGCATCAGCGTCGGCCTCCAGCAAGCGAGTGCCCCAGCGGCTGGCCTGAGCTTTCATTAGATCCATCAGATCAGGACCCAACACCCCGTCCGGAAAGCCGGGAAAGTTTTCCACGTGCGTGGTCGTCATCAGCTGTCCGCCAGGAATGCCTCCCCGCTGGAATCCTGTAATCAGCAAGGGGCTCAGATTGGCTCGTGCGGCGTAGATCGCAGCGGTGTATCCGGCGGGTCCAGACCCCACAATCACCAGATTTTCGACCGCCATGGCTTATGCGGAGTGACTATGAGTTAACTCTAAGGCCGCGACGGTCGGCTCCGGGAGCCAAGACCTTGAAACCGCGAAGACCTTATTGGTGAGTAAAAAGTAGACGAACAGCGTGGAGCTTCGACTTCCAGCGCTTAATATTGTCTTTAGATTCTTAGCTGTCCTCAAGTGCAGTGCCGAAGTATTGGTGCTTGCTTTTGTTAGGAGCCTGTTGAACGCTCATCACTGAGTCCTCAAGCAGCTCTGGATGTTCCCCAAGGCAAGTGATCCATTCTCGGAATTCTTCGGTCAGCGCGTAACTATCCTCGTAGCGCTCAGCACTGTCGAGAACAGCGATCCGGGTGGATGCCCAGCAGGTGGCAACGCTGACGCGACGTTCAAGAGCTGCATCCATGACGGTCTCCCAGATGGTGGCCAGGTTGATTGCTGATGGGTCGTCATCAGCCCTGAATTCGCTAAACGTCGCATTTTTTTTGGCGCACAAATGTTTTCAACGCTGCAAAAAACTGGGTAATTCCGGAGTTTTCATGCGAATGACTGCTCCGGCTCCATCCTCAACCGCCTCCATCGGCAAGCTCGGCCCTCGCCAGGAGCCTCCGTTGTCGGTCCGGTCTTGATCGTCAGCCACTGCCGGAACGGCGATGCAATAAGGCTCAGAGAGCGACCAGCTGCGCGCGTACTGCATGAGGAGTGGATCTGCTGGCGCAAACACATACGAGGGTTCGCGTGGAATGGATTCCAGGCCTGCCCGTTCGCCGCACATCCGCACCGCACGCGTGATGCCCTGCACGAACCGGCTGCGGGTCACCACTGTGGTGAGGTAGGCCACCACTCTGATGCGAGAGGCATCAAAGCCCTCTGCGCACATGTCGATGCTCACCAACCAGTCAGCCGGGCCGGTCTGAAAGCCGCTTAAGCGTGCAGCGGCATCGGGGTCCTGCGAGTGCACGAAATCCACCCGGTCGCCCTCTTCCTCCAGCAGCAAGGTGATGGCGCGCGCGTGCTCGATATCGCGTGCAATCACGAGACCGCCGGCGCGTGGGTGCTTGTTGCGCACCTTCTCGAGTTGTTTGCGGGCCCGCAGCAGCAGTTGCAGCGCAATGCTGCTGCGATCGGATAAACGAATGGCGCGGCGCAGATTGCGAGCTCGCCAGCTTTCACGCTGTTCGGCCGACAACGGTGAGACCTCTCGGTCTGGGATGCCCTCCTGGCCGTGCTCCACCCAGCCGTCCTGAAAGCGGAACTCCAGGGGTCGAACATCTCCTGCTGCAATCAGTTCCCTCGGTTCAACGGAAAGATCCGGATGAATCTGTTCCACCAGTTGTCCCTGTTCCTCGACGCGCACCCGTCGGGCTGCACAGAAGGCCAGGTTGTCGGCGCGAAAGGGGGTGCCGGTCAAGCCGAGGCGCAACCGCGCACGGCTACTCAGTTCCAGAAAGCTTTGACCCCAGACGGGCCCATCCGGTTCATCAGGGTCGACGCCAAGGTGATGGGCTTCATCCGCGATGGCCAGAAGTGTTTCCGCGTTCCATCGTTGGAGTTCGGCTGACAACGCCTGCTGCTGTCGACCGGCTCCCTGATAGCTGACGAGCCAGCCATCAGCTTCACTGTTCAGCTGGTCCGGTCCCGACCACAGCTCGAGCGTCAGTCCCACTCGAGCTGCGGCGCTTTGCCACTGGCTGAGGATGGAGGTGCGGTGGCAGAAGACCAGGATGTGCTCGAGTCGCTGTTCCTGTTGCATCGCCTGGAACGCCAGCAAGGCGCCCAGTGTTTTGCCTGCTCCAGGACCCGCATGGATCAGCACATCCCGGGCTGCATGGATCTCGGGTTGCAGCCGTCTGCGGAGCAGCTGAGTCAGCTGCTGCTGCCATTCCCTGGGGCGAATGGAGTGACCTTGGGGCTTGGCGCCAAGGGCAAAAGACGGTGTGTCGATAGCAACGCTGAAAGTTAGGTCTTTCTAACCATTTCAAACGTCTGCGCCACCTTTACCTTCCGACCATCGCCCCTTGGTCTCGCGACCGTGCCGCCATGGCCAGATGTCGGACCCGATCATCCTCCGGACCTGAGTCCCACCGATGCCTGGAGCGTTGCTGGTCTCTTGACTGTGACCTGGATCCCATGATTCTCCGCGTTCGGTGGCTGCGTCGCCAGGACCTGCCCGGGCAGGCAATCGCCATCGAGGAGGAGCTTCAGCCGATCTTCTGAAGCGTCTCCTCGATTTGACAACGATTTGGGTGGACGTCAGCGAGCGGAATTCAGAGAGCTTCCGTGTGATTGCAGAGCAGGCGTTCCACATCCATGAATCCGTCTTGAGCGGCCTGCTGAGCGCGATCCATCCGTCCTCCGGCCCGCTCCAGAAGCCGAGCGCTGAGGCGTTCTGTCAGCACATCACGCTTCTCCTCCAGCAGGGTGAGAATCTCATGCTCGATCAACTCACGCACCGCTTCACTGCGCAGGTGATCGTCGGATGCTTCGTCAAAAGTCCCTTGAACAAGCTCCTGGATGAACAGTCGATGCACTTCACTGCTGCGCAGGAAGCTTTCCGTGGCATTGATGATCCCGTCGACCAGCGTTCGATCCGGTTCGGAATCCAGCTCCTGAAGCTTGAATTCCCAGTCCAAATGACGGCGCTGCCAGCCTGACGCATGCAGGCTCGGCATCACCGTTTGTGAAAAGGTGTCAACCGACATTTCGTAGATGCGTTCCGCCAATCTTTCGCACCATTCGCGGCCGTGGTCGGCCAGCAGTTGTTCCATGGCTTGACGTTCCACGGCATGACCGCCGTGGTGGCTATGGCAGACGCCGTCCGGACATTCGATTGCAGTAAGTCCCATGCTGCTGAAGACAGGACCCTCTCCTTAGCCAAAGCTTCAGTGGTGGAGAAGCATCTTCAGAAAAGATGCAGGCTCTTGTTCAGGCGACCTCGTAACCTGTCGTGGGTCGGCGGCATCCCAATCTTGCCCAATCTGTTGATCCCGGTGGAGAGCGCAGCGGGCGAAACCCGCGTTGCGGCTTCTCCGGAAACCGTCAAGAAATTCACGGCGCTCGGTTGCCGGGTCGTGCTCGAACAGGGTGCGGGTCTGGCTTCCGGTTATCTCGATGAAACGTACTCCGAGTGCGGTGCCGAGCTGGTGCCCGTCGCAGACGCATTTGCCTGGTCTCAAGCGGATGCGTTGTTGTGCGTTCAATCCCCAACTGCTGACGCCTTGGGGCGTTTGCGCTCAGGTGCACTGCTGGTGGGATTGCTGGCGCCTTACGCCAACAGCGAGCTAGACGGAGCCCTGAAGCGCTGTGGCCTTTCAGCTATGGCTCTGGAACTGTTACCTCGCATCAGCCGGGCTCAGTCCGCCGATGCGTTGTCATCCCAGGCCAACATCGCTGGTTACAAATCGGTGCTGCTCGCTTCGGCAGCGCTCGACCGCTACTTCCCGATGTTGATGACAGCGGCGGGAACTGTGCAACCTGCTCGGGTCGTGGTGCTCGGCGCCGGTGTGGCCGGTCTGCAGGCCGTGGCTACGGCACGCCGACTTGGTGCTGTTGTGTATGTCAGCGACATCCGACCTGCTGTGAAAGAGCAGGTGGAGTCCCTCGGTGCCCGCTTCATCGATCCTCCGGAAATGGAGGACAAGCCCGCTGAGTCCGGTGGTTACGCCAAGCAGGCCTCTGATGCGTTCCTGGCTGCACAACGTCAGCAGCTTTCGGATCAGCTGGCCGAAGCGGATGTGGCCATCTGCACAGCTCAGGTGCCGGGTCGCCGTGCACCGCGCCTGATCAGTGAAGACATGCTGGATCGCATGCGTCCGGGATCGGTCGTGGTGGACCTTGCGGTGGCCCAGGGCGGCAACTGCGCCGACACGGTTCCATCCGAGACGGTTGATCGCAATGGCGTGAAGCTGATCGGTGCCAATGACCTGCCCTGCACCGTGCCCAATCACGCCAGCGCTCTCTACGCACGCAATCTGCTGGCTCTGCTTCAGCCCACCCTCAGCGATGGACAGCTGACCCTCGACACGGAGGACGAGCTGATTGCCGGATGCCTGATCAGTCAGGACGGCACCATCCGTCGCAGTGACGTTCTCACCCCAGGAGCCAACTGATGGATACAAGCTTTGTGGAGTTCCTCTGGGTGCTGCTGCTGGGCAGCCTCCTGGGCCTCGAACTGATCGGCAAGGTGCCTCCCACCCTGCATACACCTCTGATGAGCGGCGCCAATGCCATCTCAGGCATCACGGTGCTGGCTGCACTCACCGCCATCATCCGTTCCGGTGACAACCCTGTTCTGTTGATTCTGGGTTCGGTGTCACTGGGATTTGCTCTTTTCAATGTGATCGGCGGCTTCCTGGTCACCGATCGCATGCTCGCCATGTTCAGCCGTAAGCCCGCCCGCAAGGAGAACCGCTGATGGATTTTCTGAAATACGCCGTTGAGTTGGTGGCGGTTCTGCTGCTGGCTCTCGGGATCAAGGGTCTCTCCAAAGTTCGCTCGGCTCGCAGCGCCAACCAATTGGCTGCGGTGGCCATGGGCCTGGCCGTTCTCGGGTTGTTGATCAACTCCTTCGGGACGTCTGGCATCAGTGCAGCGGCCTGGATCTGGATCATCATCGGCACGGCCGTTGGTGGTGTTTGTGGTGCCATCACCGCGCAGCGGGTGCCGATGACCTCCATGCCCGAAACGGTGGCCTTGTTTAACGGCTGCGGCGGCATGTCGTCATTGCTGGTGGCTCTCGCTGCTGCTTTTTACCCCACGCAATTGGATGCGTTCGGGCTGGTGGCCGTGGTGTCCATCGCCATCTCTGTGTTCGTGGGTGCGATCACATTCACGGGCTCGATTGTGGCGATGGCCAAGCTCCAGGGCTGGTTGTCCACCCCAGGTTGGATGCAGAGCAAGGCCCGTCATGCGGTGAACATCGCGCTCGCCGTGGCGTCTCTTGTTGCTGCCATCAAGCTGATTGCCGATGGAAGCGGCACCCAGGCGCTGACCCTGCTTGTGGTGGCCTCGGGTCTGTTGGGTGTTGGTGTCACCTTGCCGATCGGCGGCGCTGACATGCCCGTGGTGATTTCGCTCTTGAACAGCTACTCCGGTGTGGCCGCTGCTGCAGCCGGTTTCGTGGTGGGCAGTCAGCTGCTGATCGTGGCGGGCGCCATGGTCGGTGCAGCGGGACTGATCCTCACGCAGGTGATGTGCAACGGCATGAACCGCTCGTTGGTCTCGGTGCTGTTCGGCGGTGCACTCGGCGCCAGTGCGTCCTCCGGTGGCGGTGGTGGTGAATACACCAACATCACCAGCTGCAGTGTTGAGGAGTGTGCGCTCACCCTCGAGGCGGCGGAGCGCGTCGTGATCGTGCCTGGTTACGGCCTCGCAGTGGCCCAGGCTCAGCACACGCTGCGGGAAGTGACTCGTTCGCTTGAAGCGGCTGGTATTCAGGTGGATTACGCCATTCACCCGGTGGCAGGTCGCATGCCAGGTCACATGAACGTGTTGCTTGCAGAAGCTGATGTGCCCTACGAGCAGCTCAAGGAAATGGACGTGATTAACCCGGAGTTCCCGGCCACCGATGTGGTGCTCGTGCTCGGAGCCAACGATGTGGTCAATCCCCAGGCCAAGAACGATCCCGATTCGCCTCTCTACGGCATGCCTGTGCTCGACGTGCAGCAGGCCCGCACGGTGTTTGTGGTGAAGCGGGGCATGAGTGCCGGTTACTCCGGCATCAAGAACGATTTGTTTGAACTGGTGAACACCTCCATGGTGTTTGGTGATGCCAAGAAGGTGCTCGGTGATCTCCTTGGTGAGCTCAAAGAGCTCGGTGTGGGCAAGAAGTGATCAGCGCGATTCCATCTGGCTTTTGAAGGCTTCGCACGTGAATCGTCCAGACAACCCCCAGCTGTTGCGGCAGCTGGGGGTTGTTCCCTATCAACAGCGTTTTCCTTGGATCGGTGGAGACCTTCAGACTCTGCGAGACACGCTCCGCCCGGTCGCGCTTCCACCTGACCGTGGCGAACCCATCGCGATCCCTGTTCCTGCGTTAGCGAGTGGTGCTGCCGCCGCTGGCGCGTTGCTGGCGTTTCTGGATCGCCCGCATCCCAGCTCCGACTTGCCAAGTGCACCGCCCCGAGGGCTAGTGCTGCTGTTGCACGGTCTTGGCGGCTCCAGTCGGCGTGAGGGCCTGAGGCGTCTTGGCCTCACCCTTCAGGCCAATGGCTTTGCCGTGCTCAGGCTGAATCTGCGCGGCGCAGATCCCGGCCGTCATCTTGCCGGTGGTACCTACGCAGCTCGTTGCAACAGTGATCTTCTGCCAGTGATCCAACGTGCGCGCCACTTGTGTGCTGAATTGGTTGCCCCAGCACGGCCAGTGCCCCTGTTGGGTGCCGGGGTGTCCCTGGGGGGCACCATGCTGCTAAACGCCTGCATGGCCAGCGTTGAGGAGAGAGCAACGCATGGTTGGCAAAGCCATGCCCCGCTGTTGGATGGTCTGTTCTGCGCCAGCAGTCCCTTGGATCTTGCCGCCTGCAGCGCCTCGATCGAACGTCCGCGCAATCGCGTGTATCAGCGTTGGCTTCTGCAGCGTCTCGTGCGCCAGACGCTGGCGGACCCCTTCGGCGTCAGTGCCCAGGAGCAGCGGCAACTCAGTGGTGAACCGCCCCGGTCAATCCGTGCCTTTGATGCGGCGATCACAGCACCGCGTTGGGGCTTTTCCAGCGTCGATGCTTACTACCAAGGAGCCTCGCCGCTGACTCAACTGCTCAAGGATCGACGAACGCTTCCCCCCACACTCCTGCTTCAGGCCCTCGACGATCCATGGGTGCCTGCTGCCGCTGCAGAACAAGTGAGCGCCGTGCTCGAGCCTTTGATGCAGGGCGGGCCGGAGCCGCTGTCGGTGCTACTGACCCGTCAGGGTGGCCACAACGGGTTTCATTCGCCTGGCGATGCTCGGAACACCGGCTGCTGGTCAGACCGCATCGCCGCGTCTTGGTTGAGACAGCTCAGTCCGATGCCGGAGTGCTGAAGGGGCTACGCCGGATCACCCAGTCTTCACAGGGCTGGCCTTGGATCACATGCTCCTCAAGGATGTGGCGTACCCGTTCGGGCGTGACACCGCCGTACCAGATGCCATCGGGCCAGACCAAGAGTACGGGGCCCTGTTCACAGATCCTCAGGCAGTCGGCCTTGGTGCGGAGCACGATGCCCTGTGGGCGCTCTGGTGATTCCAAATTCAGCTCACGCACTCCTTGCTTCAGGGCTTCCCAGCTCTGCGCGCCCACGTTGGGGTCACAGCATTTGGCCTTGGTGGGTGTCGCGCAGAGCAACAGGTGGTGGCTGACCAACGGTCGAATGGCGCGGGTCGTGGTCACGCAGCAAAGGCTGTTGTCATGCGCTGGGTGCCACGGCTCACCTGTTCGCGCACGGCTTGCCGAGCCCACTGGTCAACAGCCAGCACATCCTCAAGCTGCGGTGCATCCACTCGATCGTTCTTGTGGCGTTCACAGGCGGCCTCGATCAGGTCAGGAATGTCGAGGAAGTGAATCCTCTCGTTGAGGAACTGGGCTACTGCTTCTTCATTGGCGGCATTCAGCACCGCGGGCATGGTTCCGCCGGCACGTCCCGCTGCGTAGGCCAGCTTCATGCAGGGGTATTTGGCGGGATCCGGTGCGCGGAATGTGAGCTGCCCAACTTGGGCAAGATCCAAACGCTTCCAGGGGGTTTCCAGGCGTGAGGGCCAGCTCATGCAGTAGAGAATCGGCAACTTCATGTCGGGCCAGCCCAGTTGGGCCAGCACGGAAGAATCAGCCAGTTCAATCATCGAGTGGATGATGCTTTGGGGGTGGATCACGATTTCGATGTGGTCAAAATCCAGCCCGAAGAGGTAGTGCGCCTCGATCACCTCGAGACCCTTGTTCATCAACGAAGCGGAATCGACGGTGATTTTTCGCCCCATGCTCCAATTGGGATGGGAGGTTGCATCAGCGACAGTCGCCTTCTCGAGATCAGCGGCCTTCCAGTCGCGAAAGGCTCCTCCTGATGCAGTGAGCTGAATGCGGCGCAGTCCGGGCGTGGGCACACCCGTGGAGAGTCGGGCATTTTCGGCCCATGGCGTGCCTTGAAGGCATTGAAAAATGGCGGAATGCTCGGAGTCAGCAGGCAGCAGACGACTGCCGCTTTTTTTCAGTTCCGGCAGCACCACGGGCCCCGCGGCAATCAGCGTCTCTTTGTTGGCCAGTGCAAGATCTTTGCCAGCCCGGATGGCAGCCAGTGTGGGCAGAAGGCCTGCACAGCCCACGATGCCGGTGACCACAAGATCTGCTGTGTCCCAGGCCGCAGCCGTGTTCAATCCGTCAGGGCCACCCACCAGATGGGGCTGTCGTTGCGGTTGCTGGTCGGCTGGCAGTGCCTTCAGTCGCTCTTTGAGCTCAGGGAGGAGCGCCTCATCGGCCAAGGCCACCACTTCGGGATTGTGCTGCTGGATTTGCTCCACCAGCAGCGCCAGGTTTCTGCCTGCCGTAAGGGCTACCACCCGGAACTGATCCGGAAAATCTTGAACGATCTCGAGGGTCTGGGTGCCGATTGAGCCGGTGGAGCCCAGCACGCTGATGGCTTTCACACGGAATCCGGCAAGTGCCGCCATCCTCCCATTTCAATTCCGGCTGCTGGCAAACTTTCCCCAACACGGTCTCTAGGTACATGGCCACAGCGCAGAAGGAGTCCTGGCAGTCGGGTTTGGGCTTTGTGCTGGCTGCATCGGGCAGTGCCGTGGGCCTGGGCAACCTTTGGGGATTTGCCTACCGCGCGTCACAGGGTGGGGGCGGCACGTTCGTTCTGCTTTACGTGCTGATTGTGATGACCATTTGTCTGCCAGTGCTGGTAGCCGAGATGGTGCTGGGTCGCAGCACGGGCCGCAGTCCGTTGTTGGCGCCCGTGCAAGCGGCTGGGCGCGCTTGGCAGCCAATGGGTTGGCTGTTTGTGGTGGTGTCTTGCGGAATCTTGGCCTTCTACGGCGTGCTGATGGGCTGGACGGGTCAGACCCTGCTTCACGCGCTGCAGGTGGGACTTCCCAGCAGCATGGGCGAGGCGGAGCTGTTCTTCGCGGGCATCAGTGGCGGCCAGAGTGCGATCGCCGGACAGGCCGTCAGCATGCTGCTCACTGCGGTGGTGGTGGCGGCCGGTGTGCAGGCAGGAATTGAGCGCCTCTCACGTATGGCTCTGCCGATGTTGTTTCTGCTGCTTGTGGTCCTGGCGGTCTGGGCTAGTTCTCTCCCCGGCGCGGCGGAGGGTTACCGCACGTTTCTGTTGCGTTGGGACAGCCAGGAGTTGTTCAACATCACCACCATCCGCAATGCCTTCACACAGGCGTTCTTTTCGGTGGGGACAGGGATTGGCGCAATCTTGGCCTATTCGGCCTATCTGAATCGCAAAGCACCGATTCCCTCGGAAGCGGTCGCCATCGTCGGACTGGATACTGCTGTGGGTCTGCTGGCTGGCCTGCTCACCTTTCCGGTGGTGATCAGCTTCGGCCTGGGCGATGCCGTCAGTGGATCCACGATCGGCACCATCTTTCTATCTCTGCCCACGGGGCTTGGGTCCATCGGTCTGACCGGGAGGATTGTGGCGGTGACGTTCTTTTCCCTCGCCTATTTGGCTGCGATCACCTCGTCGGTGTCGTTGCTTGAAGTGCCCGTGGCGGCCCTGATGGACCGCTGCAACTGGAGTCGTCGCAACGCCGCCTGGGTCAGTGCGGCAGTGATTTTTGTCGTCGGTTTGCCGGCGGCCACCGATCTCAACGTGCTCGGCACGATGGATGACCTCTTCGGGGGCGTCCTATTGATTGCTGGTGGTTTGCTGATCGCGGTGCTGATGGGTTGGTTTGCATCGCGAAGCTTCCTGGAGGATCTCAAGAACAGTGGGATCACACCTCCCGCGAGGGCTGGGATCATTCTGTTTTTCCTGCGCTGGGTGTCGCCTCTGGTGATCGCCGCAGGCTTGTTGATCAGTGTTGTGGATCTCATCGGCAAGTGGACGTATGTTCCCCGGTAGTGGACGGGGCAGGCTTGATCCCCAAACGGCATTCAGAGCACGCGCCGTAGGTGCACCGATGCAAGACGCACCTCACGCAGGAAGCAGATCGACGCCACCATCAACAAGATCATGGCCGCAATGAACATGGGCACCACCACAACGGTGAGGTTCAGGCGGCTGATCACGCTCAGGAACAACACGGCCACCACCGAGGAGATCAACAGGGTGGCTGCGGTGAGCAACTCAATCGCCCGGATGATCAGTTGTGCGCGTTTGCGCCAGGTGGAGCGTTCCTTGTCATCCACCGTCTCTCCAGCGTCCAGCGCCTCTTTGGCGCGGCGTGCATTCTCCACGATGCGCACGAGACGACCAGAGGTCACATTCAGCAGCATGCCAATGCCCGCCAGCAGAAACACCGGCGCGACGGCCAGCTGGATGGCTTTGGACAGGCTTTCCGGTTGCATGCGCTGAAGCCTCAACCTTTCGGACCTTAGACCTTGTGCCCGGAGAATCCGGTAGACAGGGCCCTGATGCACACCAACAGGATGCTCTGGCTCAAGCGCTGGAATTTCATCGAGCGGGCCAAGTTGGAGCGGGAGCTCTGGGATGCCTTTGAAGCCCGGGAGGATCCGGACGCCAAGCTGGCTGAACTCAAGGCCTGGATTGACGCTGCCGACCCCGCAGACCCCGCGTTGGGTGATCAGCGTTTCCGACTCGAGGTGTGGACCACGACCCTGGCCCGCATTCGCAAGATCGAGGCGATGATGGCTGGAAAGCAGCGCTAAGGCTCAGCTGCGTCGCCACTCGGTGATCCCGCCGGGCTTGTCGATCAGTTCGATGCCCTTGGCGGTGAGTTCATCACGGATGCGATCGGCGGTCGCAAAGTCTCTGCTCTGTTTGGCCTGCTTGCGTGCCGCAATGGCAGCCTCGATCTCGGCACCGTCATCGATCCCGTTGGTCGCTGCATCGGCAACAGCGGTCTCCAATCGAAGGCCCAACACTCCAGACAGCTCTCTCAGCAGACGCCAACGCTGTAGCAGTTGATCCAATTCGTCCTTGGTGTGATCGAGCTGATCGCCACGATCCAGGCGATTGGCCAGGGCTTTTAGAGGTTTGGCCAGATCGAACAGCACTGCCAGGGCACCTGACGTGTTGAGGTCCTGGTCCATGGCTTCGATGAAACGCTTCTTGGCGTTGAGCAAGACCTCACCATCGACTGAAACTTCAGATTTCACGGCGCCAGAAGCCAACGGTTCCGATTGGGGCCATCCAAGAGGTTGTGTGAACAGATCACCGAGGCCAAGTGCGGCGTTGAGGCCTTTCCAGCCAGTGCTGGCGGCATCAAGGGCATCCGCTGTGAAGTCAAGGGGCTTGCGGTAGTGGGCCTGCAGCACGAACAACCGCAGGGTCATGGATGACACACCGCTGTCGAGAAGTGCACGAATGGTTGTGAAGTTGCCAAGCGATTTCGACATCTTTGTGCCGCCCACATTGACCATGCCGTTGTGCATCCAAAGACGCGCCAAAGGAGCATCGTTGGCCGTTTCTGATTGGGCAATTTCATTCTCATGGTGTGGGAACACCAAGTCACCGCCACCGAGGTGGATGTCGATGGTTTTGCCAAATTGTTGACGAACCATCGCTGAGCATTCGATGTGCCAACCGGGGCGTCCAGGGCCCCATGGTGAATCCCAACTGGGTTCGCCATCTTTTGCACTTTTCCATAGCGCAAAATCAAATGGGTGACGTTTTCGTTCTTCTTCGTTTCCGCTGGTGCGACCGCTCGCACCCTGCTGTTGCTCATTGGGGTCTCGGCCACTGAGTTGGCCATAGTTTTTTGCTTTAGACACGTCAAAGTAGACGTCGCCGTCGGACCCGTAAGCAGCTCCTTTGGCTTCAAGTTCTTTGATCAATGTATGAATCTCTGGGATGCAACGTGTGGCTCGTGGCATTTTATCGGCTGGGAGAATATTTAATCTGGCCATGTCGATTTCAAAGGCCTCAATATTTTTCTCGCTGACCTCTTCCATCGAGGTTCCTTCTGCTGATGCTTTGTTCAGTATTTTGTCGTCAATGTCCGTGTAGTTCTGAACAAATGTGACGTCATAATCGCGCCAAATGAGATAGCGGCGAAGAACATCCCAGTTGATGTAGCTACGTGCATGCCCCAAGTGGCATAGGTCATAAACGGTGACACCGCAGCAATAAATTGTGGCCTTGCCTTCTTCCAGTGGCTGGAACGCTTCCGTCCGGTTGCTCAGACTGTTGGTGAGGCGAAGCGACACAGGCCTGGTTAGACACTGATTGGAGATTACGGCCCGTCCCTCCAAACTTGTCGTTTGAATCCCTGAGAGCCTGAAAGGTCGTTACCCATGGTTGTTGGGTATGGGCTTGAAACTTGGAGCGCGATCGCATGTTGGTTGCGCGCGACAGATCAGCCCCTGAGGGCTATTTCGCCTCCATCCAGTTGGCGCCGACCCCTGTCTCAGCCACTAATGGCACGCTGAGTTTGACGGCTTTTTCCATCGTGGACACCACCAGCTCCTGCGTTGTCTCTAGGGCCTGAGGGTCCACTTCCAGCACCAGTTCGTCGTGCACCTGCAGCAGCAGGCGCGCTGGCAGCCCCTTCTGTTCGATCGCTGCTTGCAGCTGGATCATCGCCAGTTTGATGATGTCGGCACTGGAGCCCTGGATGGGGGCGTTGGCGGCCGCTCGCAGCTGCTGCGCTTCCATTCCGCCTCGCCTGGCGACATCCAACTCGATCTCCATGGGGTCTTTCCCCAGTAACCGGCCCAGGCCATTGCGGTCGAAGTGGAAGGGGCGCCGTCGTCCAAGAATGGTTTCCACATAGCCGCGGCTCAGGGCCAGGCGCTCCTGCAGTTCAAGGAATGCGAACACCTTGGGGTAGCGCTCTCTGTAGCGGCTGAGGAAGTCCTTGGCTTCCGCCTGACTGACTCCGGTTTCCCGGGCAAACCGTTGGGCGCCCATCCCGTAGATCACGCCAAAGTTGATCGTCTTGCCCAGCCGTCGCTCATCGGCGCTTACCTCGTCTTTGTCGAGGAGCAAACGTGCGGTCAAAGCATGCACGTCGTCTCCGTTCTGATACGCCTGCTGAAGCACCTCCTCCCCGGAGAGATGGGTGAGGATGCGTAGTTCAATCTGCGAGTAGTCAGCACTGAGCAGCGTCCAGCTCTCCTGCGGCAGGAAAGCCTTGCGGATGCGTCGGCTGTATTGCGTGCGCACAGGGATGTTCTGCAGGTTGGGGTTGCTGCTGCTGAGGCGACCTGTCGCAGTTACTGCCTGGTTGAAATCTGTGTGCACACGCCCGGTCTCGGCTTCCACTAGCAGGGGCAGAGCATCCACATAGGTGCTTTTGAGTTTGCTCAGCACGCGGTGTTCGAGCACCAGCGGCACCACCGGGTGATCGCCTTCCAGTTTTTCCAGCACCGTGGCATCGGTGCTGTAACCGGTTTTGGTGCGGCGGGATTTCTTGCGATCGAGCCCCAAGGTGTTGAACAGCAGTTCTCCCAGCTGTTTGGGTGAGGCCAGGTTGAAGTCAACGCCTGCGGCGTGCTTGGCGTCTTTTTCCAGCCGCTTCAGCGTGTCTCCCATCTCCTTCGACAGCTCTCCCAGATACGGAAGATCGATGCGGATGCCGGTGGCTTCCATCACGGCCAACACCGGTTCTAGCGGTAGTTCCACCTGATCCAGTAAGCGGGGCAGCTGGTCGCCGCAGGCCTGCAGCTGCGCCCTGAGATCAATCGCGAGGCGACGTGTGAGGTGAACGTCCATGCCGCAATACAACGCGGCTTGATCGAGGGCAACCTCCGCAAAGCAGCTGGCCTTGCCGTCCTTGGGTTTGCCCACGAGATCGCTGAACAGCGTGGGGGTGATGCCGTAGTCACGCTGGGCCATCACGTCCAGGCCATGCTTGGCCGCGGCGTCACGGAGGTAATCGGCCAGCAGGGTGTCCATCACCACCCCTCCCAAGGGCATGCCATGGCGCAGCAGGATCAAACGGTCGTATTTCGCGTTCTGAAGGGCCTTGGGATGGTCAGGGCTGGCCAGCCACGGCGCCAGCTGAGCTAGCACGGTCTCCAGTGGCAACTGCACAGGGGCATCTGAGCTGTCGAGGGTGGGCTCTGTCGCGGAGCGATGTCCGATCGGGATGTAGGCCAGATCCGTCGGCTCGGGTCCCCAGCACATGCCGATTCCCACCAGTTGGGCTTTGAAAGGGTTGAGGTCGGTGGTTTCCGTGTCCAAGGCCACAGGGGCCATGGCATCCGTGCAGCCCATCAGCCGCTGCACGAGCGCCTCGAGGTCCGCTGCAGTGCTGATCACCTGAGGTTGCAGTTCAGGGTGTGCCGCGGCGGTCTCGTGCGTGTCGTGAATGGAGGCCGATGCGCTCTCATCGGCAGGGGCCTCGCTGCTGGTGCTCTTGGGTTTGGGTGTGGCTGATTCGAGCAGATGCCCATTGGCATTGAGCCCGCCGGTGGAGAAGGTGGCGACGAATCCGGGCACCTGGCGCACCAGGCTGTTTAGTTCCAGATCTTCCAGCTGCTGCTGCAGTCCGTCCGCGTCCACGGGGCCCAGCTCGAGCACAGGCTCTTCCGGTAGCGGGATGTCCACCAGGATCTCGGCCAGCTTGCGCGAGAGGTAGGCGTTGTCTCGGTCGGCGCTGAGCTTGCCTTTGAGCGCTCCCTTCACCGCCCCCCGACTGGCTTTCGGTCCCTCGGCTTCAACTTCTGCCAACACCTTGTAGACGCCATCGAGGTCGACGTTTTCCTTGAGCAGGTTGATCGCTGTCTTCGGGCCAACCCCCTTCACACCCGGGATGTTGTCGGAGCTGTCACCGGTGAGGGCTTTGAGATCCACCACCTTGTTGGGCATCACGCCCAGCTTGCTCTCCACGCCCGCTTCATCAATCAGGGTCGGACCGCTGCTGCGTGCATAGGGGCCGCCTCCCATGTACATCACGGCGATGTCGCGCTGGTCATCCACCAGCTGGAACAGGTCACGATCGCCGCTGAGGATGCGCACGCGCCAGCCGGACTCGGCAGCGCGGTTGGCCAGGGTGCCCAGTACGTCGTCGGCTTCAAATCCTGGAGCCAGGCAGAGCGGCAGCTGCAGGAACTGGCGCAGGATTCCCTGCAATTGATCCAGATCCTGAAAAAACACCTCTGGCGCCACATCGCGATGGGCCTTGTAGTTGGGATCGGCTTCATGCCGGAAGGTGGGTTCCGCGGTGTCGAAGGCGATCGCGACACCTTCAGGCTTCAAGCCCTTGCAGTTGTCGAGCAGTGCCTTGAGAAACCCATAGGTCACGCTGGTGGGCCGCCCATCCTTGGTGGCCAGTCCACCATCGCCTCCTTTGCTGAATGCATAGAAGCTGCGGAAGGCCAGGGAATGGCCATCCACCAGCAGCAGCAGCGGTTTCTCCTTGGTGTCGGGCATGGATTCGGGCAGGTCCGGTGTCAGTCAGTCGCGCGTCTTCGCCCAGGGCGGCATGTCAATGAACACCCGGGTGCCGGGCGTCACACCGGAGAGAATGGCACTCTTGCTGCCACTGCTGGCCCCTAGCTCCACCGGCTGGAATGTGGGTTCGCTGTTGTCGCCCACAAGCAGCACTCCAGGCGTCCCGTTTTCCGTCACGATCGCCACCGTTGGCACCAGCGTGCTATCCGCCGTGCGACCGGTTTGAAAGTCAACATCCACCGTCATGCCAATGCGAAGGCTCGGCGGCGGTTCGATCAGGGATAACTCCACTTCAAACGAAATCACGTTGTCGGTTTTTTCAGCACGAGGTGCAATGTCACGCACCTGCGCGGCAAAGCGCTGGTCGGGATAGGCATCGACCCGCACGACAGCCTCCTGACCCACTCGGATGCGGCCGATGTCGCTTTCGGGAACCTTGGCCGCCACCTCCAATCCCTCCGAGAGTTCCACGATCGATGAGCTGCTGGCACCGGCATTGGTGGAGGCGGTGGTGGTGGGTGTGACGTAGGCGCCAGGCTCGGCAAACCGTTCGGTGATCATTCCGTCGAATGGCGCCTGGATGTCCAGGTCACTGCCCTCCACCTTCCGCTGCGCAACCCGCTCTTGCGCTGCTGTCAGGGCCTCTTGGCTGCTGATGAAGGCCGCGCGGAAACCGTCCAAGTCCGATGCGCTGATGGCGCCGCTGTCGAGCAGTTGACGATGGCGAAGGAAGTCAGCTCGTTTGGCTTGGTACTCAGCACGGGCCTGGCGTTCAAGGGCGGTGAGTTCATCCAAACGGTCTTTGAAATCACCGCTGTCCATGCGCGCCAGTACCTGCCCTTTGCGCACCACATCTCCTTCGTCCACGTAAAGGGCTGCCAGGCGCCCTTGATTTTTAGGACTCACATTCACGCGCCGAATGGCTTCCAGCTCCCCACTCGCGGTGATGACGCCAGGCAGGGATCCCTGCTCTGCAGCAACGGTGAAATCACCCAGCTGGCGGGCGCGGCTATTTCCTGAACTCTGGCTCCAGATCACACCGCCGCCCACCAACACAAGCGCGGCAGCCGCAGCACCCATCAGCTTTCGACGACGTCGTTTCATGCCGCTTAGGCGGGATAGGGATCGCAGCGCATCCTGACTAACTCCCCCAGGGGACAAGCTTTGACGGCTGCCCATGGCCCCACTTACATCTTTCGTTACGCAGTCTCGCGCGTGGAGGGCCAAATTGTGTCAAGGCGGGGGGATTTCGGCTGACCCCTGCCGATAGATTCCCCTCCATGCTTAAAGCCGGAATCGTCGGTTTGCCCAACGTGGGCAAATCCACTCTCTTCAATGCTCTGGTTGCCAATGCCCAGGCTCAGGCTGCGAACTTCCCGTTCTGCACAATCGAGCCCAACGTCGGCACGGTGGCAGTTCCTGACGCTCGACTGCAGCAGCTCACAACGCTGAGCAGCAGCGCGGAGACCATTGCCACGCGCATGGAGTTTGTGGACATTGCTGGTCTGGTGAAGGGCGCCAGTCAGGGAGAAGGTCTCGGCAACAAATTTCTGGCCAACATTCGTGAGGTGGACGCCATCGTGCACGTGGTGCGCTGTTTTGAGGACGACGATGTCATCCATGTGTCCGGTTCGGTGGGACCGGCCCGGGATGCTGAGGTGATCAACCTCGAGCTGGGTCTCTCAGATCTGGCCCAGATCGAGAAGCGGCGGGAGCGTCTCAAGAAACAGATGCGCACCAGCAAGGAGGCTCAGGTTGAAGATGCAGCACTGGAGCGCATCCAGGCGGTTTTGGAGGATGGTGGCGCCGCCAGAAGCGTCGAGCTGGCAGACGATGAAGCAGCCATGATCAAACCCCTTGGGCTGCTGACAGCTAAGCCGATCATCTACGCCACCAATGTGTGCGAAGACGATCTCGCCGCTGGCAATGCGTTCTGTGAGGAGGTGGTGGCTCTGTCCAAGGCTGAAGGTGCTGAGACCATTCGCATCTCTGCCCAGGTGGAGGCCGAACTGGTGGAGCTGGGTGAGCAGGAGCGCAAGGACTACCTCGACGGTCTGGGCGTGACAGAAGGGGGCCTACAGAGCTTGATCCGCGCTACCTACCGCTTATTGGGACTGCGGACTTATTTCACGACGGGTGAAAAGGAAACCCGGGCCTGGACCTTCAAGGCTGGGATGACGGCCCCCCAGGCCGCTGGTGTCATTCACACCGATTTCGAGCGTGGTTTCATTCGTGCGCAGACGATCGGTACAGAGAAACTGCTGGAAGCCGGTTCCCTAGCGGAAGCTCGCAACAAAGGGTGGCTTCGCAGTGAGGGCAAGGATTATGTGGTGGAAGAAGGGGATGTGATGGAGTTTCTGTTCAACGTGTAATCAGTCCCAATGATCCGTTTTGGATCGTTGTGGCGTTCGGTTTAAAGCGCATTAATGGCCTCCATGGCCGGGATGAACTGGGGGCTGCTTTGATCGAAGTTGTTGCAGCTCGTGTTCATCGCTTTGCTGGTGAGCGTCACCACGCGGATGCCCTGTGGTGACTGCAGCCAGGAGGCATCCTGCTGCCAGCCGTTGTTCTCGATGCCAGCCTGGATGATGGCCTCGGCGCGAGCCCTGCTGTAGCCGTCATGCAGCACTTTGCATTCTGCGTAAGCGGCAAGACCTACGAGCGCCTTGCGCGTCTCCTGCTGATTGGCCGCTGTGGGGAGAGCCATGGGTCCCACCAGGCCCAACGCCATCGCTCGAGATCCCCAGGCCTTCATCCATGAACGCAACGCATCTCGTTTCAGAGCTTTGGATGAGTCTTGGATCTGCAATGCCATGGCAGCACAGGGGTTTAGGCAGTTTATGGAGCGCACCGCACGATTGCTGAGGGATCTTGGACTGAAGCGTCAGTAGATGGCGCCGAAGCGTTCATGCTCCACGGGCTTGACACCCAAGTCCTCCCGCCACTGGCTCAAGGGTTTGTCCCAGCCCTCCTCCCAGCGTTGCAGCACCAGCGGTGCTGCCTCCAGCCCAATGCGACTGCCAAAGGCGATGGACTGACTGATCACTTCCTGTTGCTTGGGTTGAAAGCGAAAAGCTCGGAAGTTGGCCAAGATGTTGAGTAGAACGTAGGCAGGGAAACCGATTTGGGTGGCTGTGATGGCCAGCACACCCGATTCACCGGAAGGTTCCGTGTTGAAGCCTGCGATCACATGGTGCAGATCATGGGTGGAGGCGATGCGCTGGGTTAGCCACAACGCTTCTGTGCTCGTGTCTCTGGGGCGGAAGAAATCGGCGTCGTAATGAAGGCGGCTGATCATGCCGGCATAGGCATGGCCGAGGGTTCCTTCCGGCAACTTTCCTAGAGCCGAGATGTCCGGTTGAAAGGGGGGGTATCGCTGCTCCACCATGTCTGTTCCGCCGGGAAGGGCTTTGAAGCGTTGCAGGCAGACTTCCATCGCTTCACTGTCGATGAAGTTGTCGACCAGGTCTCCAACGCTGTCGAGACCACCTTGGCTTTTGGCCAGATCCCGCAGGATTGACAAGTTCCTCACGGACCGAAGCAGCTCGCGGGCTCGTGACATCGTCCCCGCCCTCCAAAAAACGATTCCAGATCCGCTTTCTAGCGAGAAAGCGTTGTTTTGAGCAGGGACATCCTGCTCAAACTGTGGCTGGTCTTGAGCATTTCCAACTCCAAGCCAAGACTCTGGTGATCGAGCAACAGCGTTGCCATCCAATCAGGTTCAGCCATCTTGACGCCTCGCGGATGTCTATCGAACGAGGTTCAGTTCAAGTCATCAGACGGGTTGTGGTGCGTTCGTTCATCAAAACCAGCTTTGATGGGCGGACTCAACTTATAAAGCTGTTGTTTTTGTTGTTTCAACAAAAATTGCTTTGATTGGCTCGATGAGGCTAGGCTGTACCCATCTCAACCATTCTTGGACATGATCGGATGAGAAATGCTTATCGAGTGCTGACTTCGATGGCCATGTTTCATTCCAAGTAAAATCGGTTGGATCATTAATGTTTTCACAGCAAGTGTATTGAATGGGGTTTTCAATCATGATTGTCTTCTGAATGAGCGTATTTGTAACACGATAAAAATCGGATCTTTCCTGCTCTGCGAATTTAATTTTCATGCTTGCAATAACTAAAATCTGCTGTTCATTCAATGATGATGCTTGCATGGTGAAAGGGCTATTTTTTGAATTTAGGTTGTGATTGATGATTGGCAAGTGGCCGCGGTTTTATCAAACGGAAATTACCGTCTTGGTGTTAATCAAGCCCTTAATTAATGTGGATGATTGGATCAGTGAAGATCAGCAGTTGTTATTGCACGGAGGCAGCTCGTGGAGTTGTGATGTCGCTTTCGTTTTCCAACAACGTGGCACTGAGTTCTGCCGAGTAGCGGGGGCGCACCGTTTTAAGTAGGGGCAACATGCTGAGACAGATGCCGGCCATCAACAGCCAGAGCATCAGGCCGTGGCCCTGACGATCCAGCAATAACCCGGCGATCAACGGTGCACCCGTGGCACTAATGGCAAAGCATTGGGAGAACAGTGCCATGGCCAAACCGCGATGTTGCATCGGTGTTTCCTCGACCATGGCTTCAGCTGCGGTCGGCAGAAAGGCGGCCTCCCCGAAGGCAATCGGCACCATCGCGACGGCGATGAGGGCAATACCACCGCTCCAAAGTGCGGAACCTGCCAGCAGTAAGCAGCCGGCAACGAATCCGCCTAGGCCCATACCAAGCCCGAAACGCAGGCTGCGCTTGGCGACCCAGTTGCCGATGGGCCACTGGAGCAGCACGAGCAGTCCCAGTTGCCACGCAATCAAGGTGCCACTCCACGTTTCACTCAGTGGCGGACGGGCAAGGCCCCCGCGCACCAGATCGAGTGGCAGAGCGCTTTGCATCAAAGCAATGATCCCAGTGGCCACGATGCTGACCGCCAGCACCGGGAGCAGTGGTGTCAGCCAACCCACGCCTTCGTCCCCCACTGCGCGCTGTTGAGTGATCGGATCCGGGCTGTTCACATGGAGCAACGGTGCGCGTCCATCAGGCAGCGGACGCCAGCCCAGGATCAGCAACATGGCCACCAGAGCACCCATCTCCACCAGGTAGATCGCGCGGATCATTCCCAGTGCTGTGACCAAGGCTCCGATGAGGGCCCCCAGTGCCACACCCAGGGCGTCAGCACTTCGGGCCAAGGCATAACCCCGACTAGAGTTGAAGCCTGTGCAGCTGAGAGGAACGGCCAGCTCAATGGCCGGGAAATACAACCCTGCAGCGATTCCGATCAGAAGCTGTCCCGCCAGGTAACCACCAAAACCATTCGCCTGCAGCAGGGTGAGATCGGCGATACAACCAATTACAGCTGCGGCACGGACCGGCCAGGAGCAGGACAGTCCACGATCAAGTAAGACGCCGCTGAGGAGCCGTGCTGCCGTGCCGATCAAAGCTGAAGCGGCCAGACCTTGGGTGACCTGGCTGGCGCTGAAGCTGGCCAGATGAAACACCATTGGTGTCAGATAGATGACACCACCTGCCCCGAGCGAGGCCATCAGCCGGATCGACGCCAATTCCTGCAAAGGTGCGGGAAACTGGTTCCACCAGTGAATGGGCTTTGGCCTTGCGAAGACGCTCAACAGGACAACGGGTTGCCGTGGGACTGATCAGCAGTCTGCTGCTCCATGGCCTGTCACTGCGACCTGTTCAGGCCGCGCGGGAGCTCGTAGTGCGCCTTGATGGGATGGAACTTCCTTTCCCTGTCAATGATCTGGGCGGCTGGCTGCGCAATAACGGGACGTCGTTTTCCGAGCTGGGAATCTGGCTGAATCTTCTGGAGGAAGAAAGCCGGCAAGGGGTGATCGAACTGCTGCAGGCCCCTCTGATCAACGATCGCAGCATGGCCCGGCAAATGCTCAACAGCTGGGCTGGGCGTCGTCTTCTGGATCAGGTGGGAGACCTCGTGCTGGTGGATGGAGACGTCACAGGGCGGAAAGTGCAAGAGACCCTTGAGTCGCTCCTGAACGAGCGCGCGCAGGTGTCCACGATTGATCTGCTGGAGGCGCTGCCTGCTGAACGCGTGCATCTGGATCTGGATGCTCTGCTGACCGTGGCTGGAAGTTGGCGTCGACAGCTTCAGCGTCAGCAGGCCTTGGTTAAAAACCTGCACCAAACTCCTCTTTCAGCCAACAACCGCCAGATTGCCCCCGCAAGAGCCAATGCCTTGATCGCGGATCGGGATCTGCGTCGGGTCACGCTTGCAGTAGACCACCGAGATCGCCCGCTGCAGCTTCAGCTGTGGTCACCGTCGGCGGTTGATGGTGATCTCCGGCGTCACTGGCTGGTGCTGATGCCCGGACTTGGAGGCAGTCCCGATCATTTCCGCTGGCTTGGCCGCTCACTGAGCCGCCGGGGCTATTCCGTTCTGGTGCTTGAGCATCCCGGCAGCGATGCCTTGGCTGTGCAAGCGTTGCTCGAGGGCCGTTTGCCCCCACCGGGTGCGGAGGTGATTCCCGATCGGCTTCTTGATCTTCAGGCCGTGCTGGCAGCCCGAGAGAACGGTGAACTTGCGTTGCCCGGCGAGCGTTTGGTGTTGGCGGGTCACTCGCTCGGAGCGCTCACTGCATTGTTGGCCGCTGGTGCCCGTCCGCAGGAAGGGCTGGCGCGCCGATGTGGACAAGACCTGGATGACCTTCCAGTCAACAACCTCTCCCGACTGCTGCAATGCCAGATCGAGGACGTGGAGCTTCCGTCCTTTCGTCCGCCTGATCAGCTGGCTGCGGTCATTGGTCTCAACAGCTTCGGCAGCCTGCTTTGGCCGCGCCGTCTTGCTCTTAAGGATTCACTGCCCGTGTTCCTCAGCGGTGGCACCCTCGATCTGATCACACCGCCCTTGAGTGAACAAGTGGGTCTGCTTCGTGCGTTGCCCTTTCACCCAGACTCCCGAGCTGTGCTGGTGGAGGGTGCCAGTCATTTCTCCCCCATCCGCGTGGAAGGTCAGAACGGCACCGGTCGCGGTGAGGACGTGTTTCAGCTCGGTGAGGAGCTGGTTGGCGTGCAACCCCTCGAGGTTCAGGCCCAGTTAGAACTCGAGATCAGCCAATTTCTGATGGATCTCGAAAACGACCGTCAGTCAGCGCACATTCCTGGTGGGGTCGAACACCTGATAGTGGGCGACTTGCACCTGCATCGTCTCGATCAAACCGGCGCCACTCGTCTGCTGGATTGAAGCCTGGACACCGTGGCTTGCAGTTGCCGCAGTTTCATTTCGAGAATCGGCATCGCCTGCGCATCGCGAAGCCTGTAGATGCCCAGAGGGCTCAGGCTCGACTCGTGTTCGCAGGGAATCTGACGCGGGCCTGGAACCGTTAATCCCTGATAAATCAGGCAGGCCATGCTGAACGCTTCAGGTTCAGAAACGATTGAAGATTGCATTGGATCAACCCCAACAGTCACATCATGTGGGGTTTGTGCGACTGCGCAATCAGAATGCTCTGAAGAGCTGATGAGAACTCTCTAACTGCAGTCGGCTCAGATGATTGTCAGTAACGCACGCGTGGATCGAGCAGGGCCACAAGAAGATCCACCGCCACACTAACCAGCACCACCAGCGCAGCCACCACCACCACAATCCCCTGCACCACGGGGTAGTCCCGCTGGTTGATGCTTTCTTGGAGTCGCAGAGCGATGCCTGGCCAGGAGAAGGTCACCTCGATCAGCAGCGCACCACCGATTAAGGAAGCCACGGTGATCCCCGCAATGGTGAGCACTGGCAGTAAAGCGTTGGGGAGGGCATGGCGAAGAATCACCTGGGTTTCGCTGAGGCCGCGGCTGCGAGCAGCTTCGACGTAATCCGAGCGAAGACTGCGGTTGAGGTTGAGTCGTAAGGCATTGGTGAAGACACCACTCAAGAGCAGCCCAAGGGTGCAGGCCGGAAGAACCAGGTGACGAATCGCTCCTTTCAGAGCGATCCAGTTTCCTTGCAGCAAGCTGTCGAAAATTAGGAAGCCACTGCCATCTGGAGGAATCATTCCCGGTGGAAATCGTCCGCCGACCGGTAGCCAGCCAAGGATCACTGCGAACAGCAATTGCACCAGCATTGCTGCCCAAAATGGGGGCAGCGCGTAGGTGCCGATGCCGTAAAAGCGTCCAGCCAGGTCGATGCTCCCTTCAGATTTAGCAATGGCTGTAAAGCCCACCGCCAGTCCGGCAACAGCAGCCACCAGAAGGGCGGTGACGCTCAGTTCGAGGCTGGCGGGTAACGCCCTCCCAATGATCTGACGGACGGGCTCTTGATTGATCAGTGCTTCACCGAGGTTTCCATTAAGCAAGCCGCCGAGAAAGTCCATGTACTGATGCCAGAGAGGCTGATCCAGGCCAAGCTGCTCTCTCAGACGAGCCTTTACCTCTTCAGGGGCCCGGCTTCCCAGCACCGCATCAACAGGATCACCCGGTGCAACCCGCAGGAGCAGAAACACCAGCGTGGCAATGAGCCACAGCATCAGAGGTGCCAATGCCAGACGGGTGGCCACGTAGCGCAGTAGGTCGCGACTTCGCCCCATCAGCTCGCCTCTTGCAACCGAGCCAGCTTCAGCCGACCGTTCCCGTCAAATTCTGGTGTTGCCAATTCGGGCAGACTCCAGGCCCGCGGTGTGACAAGCCAAACGGGAATGTAAGCAGCGCCCTCGGCTGCCATGGCCTCCACCTGGTTGAGATCGCGTAGGCGGGTTTCACCACTGCTGCGATCCGAGCGCAGCAAGGTGTCTTCCAAGCCTGGGGCTGTCCAGAAACTGCCGCTAATGGCGGCTTCGCCTCGCTCGCAGATGCTGCCGTTGGATTTGCTGCAACTCAGCAGAGGTGTGAGATATGCGGCTGGATCGGGATAGGAGCCGCGCCAGTCGAGCATCACTGCCTGAAATGCTCCTTGCTCAAGCTGGTCGTAAACCGTGGTTGATTCCACGCCATCCAGTTTCAACACAAGGCAATCGGAAAGATCGCGCTGGATTTGGGCTTGCCAGGTGAGCGCCATCAGTCGATCGGCCGGCAGATTGCTTCGATAGGTGAAGGGCAGGGTGAAGACCTGCCCATTGCAGTAGCCAGCACTGAGAAACAGATTTCTGGCCTGAGCGGCGTCATAACGGGGCCAGGGTTCGGCATTGCCACCAGGCAGTCCGGGAGGAACCAGAGAGAGCAAAGGGAGACGCAGACCGTGGCTGACCCGTTGGCTGATCAGTGGTCTGTCCAGGCTGTAGGTCAGTGCCTGGCGCAGAACGGGATTCTTGAGCGGACCGTCGTTGCTCAGCAGCGTGATGTAGCCGATCACCAGTGCAGGGCCCTCTCCGACCCGCAGCCGGCCCTCGTCGGCCATGCGATTAAGCGCTAGGCGCTGATCCTCGTCGATGGAGTCTGAGATCAGCACATCCACCTCGCCGCTGCGAATCGCACCGAACAAGGCTGTGGAATTGCTCAGATAGATCAGATTCAGTCCAGGGTTACTCGGTGGCTGCCCCCAGTACTGCTCGAAGGGGTCCAGGCGTTGCTGCACTGCTTGGAAACTGGCCAAGCGATAAGGGCCCGTGCCCACGAAGTTGTCGTTCAGGAAACGCTCCTGATGATCGTGGTAGGCGGTCGGGGAGACCGGGGTGAGATTGGTGGAGGTCAGCAGGTTCTCCAGGGAGCTGGAGGGTCGATTTAGCCGCAATCTCAGTTCAAACGCGCTCGGCGTCTCCACGGCCTTGATCCGATCGCCCACCACAAAGCTGAGCGTGCCGATGGCCAGGAAGCGACGCAGACTGAAGGCCATCGCCTCTGCATTGAATGGCGTGCCGTCGTGGAACAGCACGTCGTCACGCAAAGGAATTGTGACGGTAAGACCGTCGTCACTAATTTCTGGCGGACCTGACGCGAGCGAAGGCATCAGTTCGCCGCTCATCGACCGCGTGTACAGCGTGTCTCCAAGAGCACTGATGACTTGCTGGGCGCCAAACGTGCTCGCCTGTGCGGGATCCAGAGAGGTGATCCTGCCAGCACGGGCCACCGTGATTCGGTCACTGGGTCGAATCGGCTGACAGGCGCTCTGGCTCAGTCCAATTGCTGCGGCTGCGCTCACTGACAGCAAGCAGCGAAACACCCTGTTGATGTTGGCCGAGCCTGACGGGCTGCGTTGATCGATCACGCTTCAGGTGATTCGGACAACGCCATTCAAAGGCCCTTCAGGCTGAATCGGCACTGAGGGGTGGCGTGATCTGGTGAAAAGGGACTTCAAACACCGGAGATCCCTGGGATGTGAGCGGCCACTCGCGCACCCAGCAACGGTCGTGATCGTCGTCGATCCCGATCACCTGATAGACCCCCGCGTTGGTTCTCAGACGGATGCAATCACCTTGATGAAGCCTCATGCAGGATCGGTGGCCCGACTGAACGCAGCGTTGCCCTTGCAGAACTGAGAGTTCGTTCGACATGAACGGTTTGGATCATGGATCTGCGAATGCAGACCTCATCTGTGATGGTTCTTATGACTCTGCCGCATGCAAGGGGGGCATTGCCAGGTGGCGGCTTGTCGATGTGTGTCCGATCACAACCCCTGGGGTCCTGATCAGAAGCAGCCGAGGTGGGCGGCCAGGGTCCGCACTTCCGGCAATGCCGCAATGGCCTGAAGGGCGTTTTGCATGGCGCCATTGCCCACCTCATGGGTAATGACGACGATTTCAGCGCCTTGGTCGCTGGCGTCGAATTGAACGATGGATTGAATCGAGACGCCTCGCTCCCCAAAGCAGCTGCCGATGCGACCAATCACGCCAGGAGCGTCTTCTGTGTGAAAACGCACGTAATTGCGTTGGCGAATCTGGCTGCCGTCCACGAGATGGCAAGACCGCCAGCTGCTGGCGGCCAGCAATGGATCGAGGCCTCCATCGCTGCTCTTCAGTTGGCGGATGCCCGCAATGTTGAGAATATCGGCGACCACAGCAGAAGCCGTGGGCCCAGACCCTGCTCCTGGGCCGTAGAACATCACCCGTCCAATGGGGTCGCCTTCAACGAGGATCGCGTTGTTGACGCCATTGACCCCGGCAAGGGGGTGATCGTTGGGAACCAAGGTTGGCTGAACCCGAACGGCCAAGGGCAGAGATCCTCCCGGCTCCCCGTCGCTTTCCAGTCGCTCTGCAATCGCCAGCAGTTTCACGCCATAGCCCAGCTGCGTGGCGTAATCCACGTCCCGACCTTGAAGGTTGCTGATGCCGTTGGTCGGAATACCGCCGCGCTCAATGGGGCCGCCGAAGGCCAGTCCCGAAAGGATGGCGATCTTGTCGGCGGCGTCGTGACCCTCCACGTCAGCGGCGGGGTCTGCTTCGGCGTAGCCCAGATCCTGGGCTTCCTTGAGAACCGCGTGATAGTCAGCACCCTCATCGGCCATGCGGCTGAGGATGTAGTTGGTGGTCCCGTTGATGATGCCGCTGACCCGATCAATGCGGTTGCTTCCAAGGGACTGCTTGAGTGGCTCAATGATTGGAATACCTCCTCCAACAGCAGCTTCGATCAGCACGTAAACGCCTGCCGCCGCCGCCGCTGCAGCGATCTCTTCGCCGTGACGCGCAATCACAGCTTTGTTGGCTGTCACTACGGATTTCCCAGCGGCAATCGCTCGCATGATCAAGGTGCGGGCTGGCTCGATGCCACCGATCACCTCGACTACCACATCCACGTTGGGGTCGTCCACCACCTCCTCAGGGTTGGTCGTCAAGCACTCCTGGGGAATGGAGACCGGCCGAGCTCGCTGCAGATCGCGAACGGCAACACGCACCAGATCGAGATCGGCAATCAAGGGATGGCGGCCGTCGGGGCTGCTCAGGATGCTTGCAACGCCCGCGCCGACGGTTCCGAGGCCGAGCAGGCCGATGCCGATCCTTGTCGCCATGGGCGGGTCCGTGGGTTTCGCTGAGCCGTCGACTTTAGGCAGCAGCCGGTTCAGGCCTGCCTGTCGCTGCGCTTCAGTCGGCTTGTTTCAGAATTCGCGCCTGCTCTTGCATGGTGCGCAGGATGTTGAGGAATCCGTTTGCTCGCGATGGCGTGAGGCTGGCCTGTAGCCCCGTGGCGGCGATGAAGCCTGGATCCACAGCCATCACCTGATCCGGCGTCAGGTCGGAAAGTCCTTTGATCAACAGAGCCAAAAGTCCCTTGGTGATCAATGCGTCGGAATCGCCCTGCCAGCACATCCGGCCACCCACCAGCTCGGAGGCGATGAACACTTGAGAGACGCATCCCTTCACCTTGCGGTCGTCGGTCTGCAGCTCCGCCGGCATGGCGGGCAGTTTCTTCGCCAACCAGAGGACGTATTCGTAGCGCTTGCGCGGATCAGCCGTGCCGTTGAGTCGTTCGGCTAGCTGATCCAGGGCCTGGCTGCCGTATTGGGATGTGGAGCTACCTGCTTCAGCCATGGCTGGATCAGCGTCGCTGCATTCACCTGCGCACCCTAACCATCAGGCCTACGGTGCCGACCATGGCTGGCGCCACGGCCCAGGGGAAGGCATCGAAGGGGAGAGGGGCGCGCACCACGTCGTCCAAATTCACCCGTCCCTGCTCAAGCGGCAGGGTCAGATAATCCCGGTGACCCGGCCCCCCATCCACCTGCAAATCCACCTGGCCGTCGCTCAGATCAGGCAGGTTCACCTGCAGACGACCAGAGGCGTCGATCCGACCGAGCTCCGCTCCTGCCGTGCCGTCGGCCTCCAGTATCCGCACCACGGCACCTTCCACAGGCTCGCCGGTGGAAAAGCTGCTGTTCAGTTCCAGTTGTCCGTCGAGGTAACGCAAGGTGCTTTCGACGCCGTGGGCGCTGACGCTCTGCACCTGCCCGAGCCCTATCGCCAGGGCGGTCATGCTCATCAGGGCAAAGCGGGGAAGGGCTGGCATGGAGGTTGAAGCGCCTGGATGCCCATCCTGCGGGCCATGGGGGGTGGGCGCCAGTCGGATCGGCAAGCACTCAGCAACCACTGCTGCGTTCCCTCCTGAGTTGACAGCCCGTTTCTGTGATCCAGCCATCGAAGGGTTGGTCCCAGTCATTCACGGGGAGGGGTTCGGGGCTGACGCAGGCTTCTGGCACCACCACGAGTGCCAGCCGCTGCTTCCAAGTCGTCTGGCAACGCAGACGGTCGTAGTAGCCGCCGCCATACCCCAAGCGCATGCCGTGCTGATCCACTGCGAGAGCTGGTACCAGTAGCAGCGCTAGTTGTTCGGGGCTTAAAGCCGGCTGATCGAGGGGAGCGGCGATGCCGCAGCCATCGGGTGCGAGAGGGGCGTCGTTCCATGGGTGGTACTGCAGAGAACCATCGCCGTCCGCTGCTGGTAGGGCCGTCGACAGGCCCAGCTTGTGTTGGAAGACATCGCGTAAAGGCCGCAGGTCGGCTTCCCCTTGCAGTGGCCAGTACAACCCCACGAAGCCTTGCAAGCTGCCGCTGTGATGGCGGCAGTGAATTTCGCGTTCAACCTGATGTCGGATCTGAATGTGCAGGTTGTGCTGTTGCTGGAAACAACGCTGGCGCTCCGAGCGGTAGAGCCGACGCAACGCTGGTTTGTTCCATTCACGACGTGGCATGGTCATGGCGCAAGCCCCCAGCGGCCCATCAGCGGTAGCTGCAGTTGCAGTGTGTCCGACTCCGAAGGCCAGATCGTCCTGAGTTCGACGGCGAGTGCAGGCAGGAGCAAGTCGTGTTGCCGGTCCAACTCCAGACTCTGCTCAATGCGCCGCATGGCTGACCAGGTGCTGATGAAGGACAGAAGCTCGACCTGGGTCCATTGCACGTTGATCACGAACCCTTCAGGAATGGCTCGGCTGGGAAGTGGAAAGTCGAGATCGGTGTAGTGCCGGTCCACATGCATGCGTTGGGGAGGCCAGAAGCTCCGCAGCCGTTGGTGATACAGATCCTCCAGCCAGTTCTGCAGGACCATCGGTGCCCCCTCAATGGGCTGATAACCCAGCCAGACGAGCAGGCCTTTCGGCTTCAGCACCCGCAGGGTTTCACGGTTGAAGCCATCCACATCCAGCCAGTGAATGGCCGCGGCAATGAGCACTGCATCTGTGCTGCAGTCGTGTAGGTGGGAGCGCTCTGCAGCCCCCACGCTGTAAGTCACGCCAGGATGCGGTTGGGCAGCTTCAATCTGTTCAGGGCTCAGATCCGTGGCCGTTACATGGTCAAACCAGCGAGCCAAGCCAACAGAGGCCTGCCCGTTGCCGCAGGCCGCATCCCAACAGTGGCTTCGGGCAGGAGCCCGTTCGGCCATCCATTGAAAAATTGCATCGGGATAGCGGGGGCGAAACCGGGAGTAGTCCTGGGCGACAGCACCGAACCAGCCGTTGTTGGGGGTGTTGCTCATCGCCTGCTGAATCGGATCGATAAGCCCAGCCGATGAACAGGGATGGATTCACTCATCTCACTTGCCCGTCACTGCGGTTGTTGCATAACTTCGCCACAAGAGAATTGCGTCGAGCCTTCGCCCCGCGAGGGCTCTTTTTTTGATTGCAGCGCTTGGAAGGTTTCAGCTGTCCTGAAAGTTGCATTCCAGAAGTGCTGCGGTCAGGAGTGTCTTCATCTCCTGTAGATCGTCTTGTTCTGCGGGATCTCCACCCGGCCAGCGCTCGAGCTCATGGCTCACGGAGTTCAAGAGCAGTCTCAGGCCCGCAGCATTCAGCGTGAGATCAACGGTGCTTTCGGTTCGGTCCATCTCAGCACCCAAGTCCGGCTGCGCCATTCTGATACCAGGCCCCGGTCATCGCTGGAACCAACCGGTCAGGGCCACAGCAAGGGCATCGGCGGCGTCATCGGGTCGTGGGGGTGAGTCCAAGGCGAGTTCACGCATCACCGCTTCAAGGACTTCGTCTTTGTCGGCATGGCCATGGCCTGTGAGGGCCTGTTTGATCTGCATCGGAGGGAATTCGACCACCGGCAGTCCAAACCGGCTGAGGGTCATGATCACAACCCCACGGGCCTGCACCACCGCGATGGTGTTGCTCGAGCGATAGAAAAAGAATTTCTCGACCGCCGCCAGCTCCGGGCGCCAAACCCGGATGAGCTGACGGAGATCCCTTGCAATTTCCACCATCCGCTCCCCTTCTGTTCGGCCGGGGTCCGTGCGGATGATCCCGCAGTCGAGCATGGTCTGCTCACCCCCGCTGGTGTCGATCACGCCGTAGCCCACGCGGGCGAGACCGGGGTCGATACCGAGGATGCGCAAAGGAGTGGCCTCCCGTGCTTAAGCGGCCAAAGCCAGCTCGAACTCAGCTCGATCGCTGCTTTCGCTTCGTTCAAACACCTTGCAGAACACCTTGACCACGCGATCGCCCGAGTCGATCTGCTCCAGTGGGTCTTTGCGCAGGCGGTGCCTTAAGCAACAAGACGCCACCCGGGCAACATCGTCTTCGGTCACTTCGGTGCGACCCTCAAATGCCGCGAGGGCGCGTGCGGCCCGGTTGGTGACGATGTCGCCACGGAGGCCATCCACATCGAGTTCTCCGCACACCGCTGAGATGCGCAGACGCAGATCGTCGTCGATCTGAACCTGGTCGAGACGCTGCTGAGCCTCCACCACGCGTTGCTGCAGAGCTTGCTGGCCAGCTTCAACGGCTGCACTGAATTGATCAGGGTCTGTGTCGAAGGCCGTGCGCTGATCCACCACCTGCACGCGCAGCTCGGGGTCACGCACGGTGCGCACTTCCACGCTCATGCCGAAGCGGTCGAGCAGCTGAGGACGCAGCTCACCTTCCTCAGGGTTGCCAGAACCGATCAGCACAAAACGGGCCGGGTGGCGCACCGACACTCCCTCGCGTTCCACAGTGTTCCAGCCGGAAGCGGCTGAGTCCAGCAAAACGTCCACCAGGTGGTCGTCGAGCAGATTCACCTCATCGACGTAGAGCAAGCCTCGGTTGGCTTTGGCTAGCAGGCCCGGTTCGAAGGCTCGAACGCCGTCACTGAGTGCCTTCTCGATATCAATGGTTCCGCACAGGCGGTCTTCTGTGGCCCCGAGCGGCAGGTCGACCATCGGCACCTGGCGTTCCTCTGTCCCAAGGGTTTCACCATGTTCGAGACGCTGAACGACGTCACTGCTTTGCAGATCCGGATCCGTGGGCGAGCTGTTGTAAGGGTCGCCGGCCACCACTTCAATCCCGGGCAGTAAATCAGCCAGAGCCCTGATGGTGGTTGATTTTCCTGTGCCCCGATCTCCCATGATCATCACCCCTCCGATGCGGGGATCAATCACGTTCAGCAGGAGAGCAAGCTTCATCTCCTCCTGCCCGATCACAGCGGTGAAGGGGAAGACTCTGCGCTTGCGCGGTGAACTCACGGACGATCGTCTTGTGCTGGAGAGGATTGTTTCACAGGTCGGAGGCTCAGCACCTGTGGTGGTGTGGCATCCGCTGGGTAAATCAGGCGCACGCGCACCCGCCGGCTTTCACCGGGGCCCAGCGACACCTGGCCAAGCTCGGGGCCTTCCTGACCCCGACGCAGGACAAGGTGAAACCGCTGAGTTGCACTGAGTTTCCCGTCATATCCGTCCAGCCCTGTCACCTCGATCGGCCCGCGGAACATCACCGGTTCCCGATCGCTGCGGCTGAAGATGAGTTGTTGGTTCGTGCTGCGATTTTTAAAGGGAGATTCCAGGGCGATTGCCACGGTTCGCGTCTCGGTGCTGGTGTTGCGCAGGGGAAGCGTGAGGTCGTACTCCACTCCGTAGTTGCCGTGGGCTGCCCAGGCGGTGCCGGGGTCGAATGCCTCGAGCTCCGCGGTCTGAATCTGCCCGGTTCGTAGATCGCCGTTAACAAGGCTGCTGATCGGCCAGGAGACTGCGGTTTCACTTAAGTCGAGATGGCTTGACCCGGGGTCGGAAAGCTCTGCTTGCCAGGTGCTGCCGATTTGGACGCCACTGACGCGGGAGTAGATGATGCGCCCCCTGGTGCCACGTGGTGTCGGTTCGTGTTCTTTCGGACTCTGTTTGCCGGCGTCGAGAAGCCGCTGCCAGTAAGCGGCGTTGGGAGCCTGACGGTTGTCGCCGAAAGCGGCGAGGGTGGCAAGGTGCACCGGCCCTGAGCTGTGCAGACGCATCTGCAGATTGCGACCGTTCAGCAGGGGGTCCAGCCCGGCCACAGGAATGGGGAGCGTCACCAGTAATGACGGTGACCCTGGCTGGATCGTCCATTGCCGGGGGAGTTCGGCAGCCGAGTCTCCGCGGAGCAGATCGCCGGCCACGCGACTGCCCGGACCTGAAGAAATGACGGTTCCGCTTTCCTCCATCAAGGCAGGCAGGGGCAGAAAGGGCGATGCGGTTTGCTCTTCGCTGACAGCCTGGGAGAGTGCGGTGCTACCACCTAGCAGTTCCAGTGAAACCGCTTGATCAGTTGCCGGCTGAGCGATGACGGCAAGCCAGAGCGTGGAGTCGAGACGATCAGGTGTTCCGGCATAGACGTGATGGCTGAACAGGTCGAAACGCCCGTTCAAGGCCAGATTCAGTCCAGGGCTCTGCGGGAAGGTGGACACCAGAATCCCTTCCCCGATGATCAGTTCCGGATTGTTGTCGTTGATGATCAGCACCTGGTCAAGACCGCCGGGCAGGCTGCGCACCTCCTGGCGTCGGATCAGCGGACCGTCGTCTGCAGCCGCTTGGCTGGTGGATGTCTGAACTTGCGCCCATGCCATCGATGGAGCAACGGACAGGCTTGCAGCGGAGGCCACGAATGAGGCCAGCGTGACCAGCATCGGAATCCGAGTGAGGCGTTTCATCACGGGTTGTTGCTGGGTTCAGAGACGGCCGCGCTCACAGCCAGTTTGGGTTTGAGCGCCGGAGCCATGGCAGCTGTGAGCTTGCGGATCATTTCCGTTGAGCGTGGGTCGTTAAAAGGACCTTTTACGAGGAAGGCGGCAACGGCTCGACTGCCATCAGGGAGTTCGATTAACCCGGCATCGGCATAGGCAATACCGATGTCGCCGGTTTTGTTCAAAACTCGATAGCCCTTGATCATCAGACTTTGATCAGGTTTGCCTTGCTGACCTCCGAGCCCACGCATCAGCCCACGGGGAATCAGGGTGTTAGTAATGGATGTGCCCATCACCTGACGGAACAGATCCCGGCTGCGAATCGATAGGGCTTCGCCGGTGTCGACCAGGGCAATCGAGTAGGCCAGATCTCGAGCGCTTGTCGTGTTGGTTCCCTCAAGATCTGGTAGCCAGTTGTTTACGGTCGTGGCGCTCAGCCCCAGGGCGTTGAAGCGGAGATTGAGTGCTTCCTTGCCGCCGAGTCGATCGATCAGCAGGTTGGTGGCTGTGTTGTCGCTCACACGAATCATCTCCGTGGCGACTTCATGCGTGGGGAAGCGGGTGCCGATGGGTTTGGAGGCCATCCAGCCGGCCCCTCCTCCCACCACGGTTTTGGTCAGGGTGAGTGGCTCATTCCAGACCAAGCGTCCAGCATCCAGCTCCTCCAGGGTCACCAGCAAAATCGGTGTCTTGATCGAACTCGCTGCGGGTAGCGCGGTGTCCGGCTCAAGCTGGGCGTAGCGACCGTCATCCAGCACGAGCATGAAAGCACTCACCTTCAGGTCTGCTTGCGTGGCGGCCAGTTCTTTCCAGCGTTGACTCAGGGCTGTGAGTTCATTGCGCGTTTCAAAGCGACCGAGGTTGTCGTTGCCGTTGGAGCGCAGGCCATTGCTGCCCGTTGCCGTTGGTGCTGGCGGGTCCTCCGGTGCCGTTTCTGTTGAGACCAGCCAGCTGGGAATGGGCCAGTCACCCCGTTGGGCCCCTGTGCCAGCAAGCTTTAAAACGGATCCAGTGATCACCCCCAACCCCACGCCCATCAGCACGAGGCGCAACAACAGACGCAGTGGTCGTCCCCAGCCTGGGGTATGGCGACTGGATCGACTTGTGGCCAAAGAGCGGTGTGTGAAAGCCAGAGATTACGGGCGGTTGCAACGAATCGCCCAACGAAGTTGGCGCACCATGCCACGCAGCAGTGCCACTTCTTCAGGTCGCGCCAAGGCCCTCTGAAGTAGAGCTCTCACCTTGGCCATCCGTGCCTTGGCCGTGTGGTCGAGCAGAAAACCCGCTTCCAGCAACAAATCCTCTGCATCGATGAGGCAGGCATCCAGCTGGGGAGGCAGTGCGGCCTCGCCCCCCTGAAGTGGTTCCAGGGGATGTGGATTGGGTTGCCTGCGGGTGCGTTCCAGCTCGTGCAGAAGTACAGCCACCGCGTGGGACAGATTGAGCGATGGGTAGGCATCGCCCGAGTGCAGCCGCACCACACGCTGACTGAGCAGCAACTCTTCGTTGCTGAGTCCACGGTCTTCCCGTCCGAAGACCAAAGCGACGCGGGCATTGGTCTCGAGCCCCTGATGGATCCAGGGCATGGCCTGTTCGGGTGCCTGCAGTGGGATTTCTCCGTGGTCCAATCGTCCGCAACTGGCCACGACCCGATGGCAATCGGACAGGGCGTCCAGCAGGGATGGATAGTGCCTTGCGTTGTGCAAGACGTTTTGGCCATGCACGGCCATGCGCAGGGCTTCAGGGTCTTTGGGGTCGCAGCGTGGGTTGACCAGCCGCAGCTCATCCACTGCGAAGTTGGCGCAAAGGCGGGCAACACTGCCCACGTTGAGCGGTCCGGCAGGCTCCACCAGCACGACAACAAGAGTCAAAGGCCGATCAGTCGAGGGTGTGCAGGTAGCTCAGCAGGTCGGCCATCCCTTCCGGTTCAATTTCGAAACGGGGCATCGGTGGAGTCTCACCGCTCACGATCTGGTGGATCACAGCGCGGTCAGATCGGCGCACACTGATGCCCTGGAGGCTGGGACCTACCAAACCCTGGGCGGCGATGCCGTGGCAGCCAGCGCAATTGATTCTGAAAATTTGACCACCGTGCTGGATGTCACCGGTCAGGGCCAATGTCGCCTTGCTGTAAGGGTCGAGACGAGCTCCTGCGTAAAGCCATCCCACCAGCACCAGGGCGGTAATCACAGCCACTGCGACCAGCGCTGGCACCAACCCACGCCTGCGCTCAGAAGCTGCAGCAGTTGATGACGATGAGGTCACAGATGTATCGCATGCATGGAACAATTGTGGTTAATCCTTCCATCCGGCGTGACGCCATGATCGAACCCCTACTTTGCGGAATAGTTTTGGGCTTGATCCCCGTTACGCTTTTGGGTCTGTTTGTGGCTGCTTGGAACCAGTATCGCCGGGGTAGTGCCCTGGGGGGCTGAGGATCAGCAGGCTGCTGCTTCCATAACGCCGTCGCTCCCTTTCAATCCAGGGTGATGGAGCTTCAAGCTGAATGTTGCTGGCGTATTCGCAAATCACCAATCCCTCGGGCTGCACCCACCTACCACGATGGAGCAGACCGAGGGTTTCGTTGTAAATCCCCGCTGCATAGGGTGGATCGAAGTACACCATTGAAAAGGCGGGTTCATCGGCAGGACGTCCGCTCTTCAGCCAACTGAGCAGATCCCTTCGAATCACGCTCACCCGGGCTCGCTCTGTGTGCGCTGACGCCACAGTCTCGAGATTTTCGCGGCAGATGGCTGCTGTCCGCGGGTTGCTCTCGATGGCGACCACGCGTTCTGCACCATGCTGCAGAGCCTCACATCCCATCACGCCACTGCCGCTGCAGAGGTCAAGCCAGTGGCACCCCTGCAGTTCCGCCTGAAACATGTTCATCAACGCTTCTCGGACGCGAGACGTGGTCGGTCTCGTGCTCTGACCGGCAGGGCTGCGCAACCGACGCCCCCCGATCAATCGCAGCTGCCCGCCGCTCACGTGGGATCAGCTACATCGTGCTGAAGCCATTTCAGCCAGCGCTGCAGCAGCTGTGATCCAGCGACGGATGACTTCTCTGGGTGGAATTGGCAGGCTCCTGTGCGTCCTTTCCAGACCATCGCGGTGGCGTTCCCATGGCCAAAGGGGACTGTGGCGGCCAGATCGGCTTCTAAGGCCGGGGCCGCGGCGAAGGAGTGCACGAAATAGACCCAGGGTTCGTCAGCTTCCTCTGGAAGCAGTGGACAAGCGTTGTGGCGTTTCAGCTGTCCCCAGCCCATGTGGGGGATCCGTTCACCTTGGCCGCTGGGCAGTTTGTAGACGCCACCTTTGAGGAGGCCAAGTCCTTCAGCACTGCCCTCATCACTACGCTCAAATAACAATTGGAGACCCAGGCAGATGCCGAGCAGGGGACGAGCTTCGGCATGCCACTTCTGCAGGGGGGCAACCAGACCCGATGCATGCAGCTTGTGCATCGCTGGGTCAAAGGCACCAACGCCAGGAAGCACTAGGGCATCGCAGGGTTCCAGATCCTCTGGATGCTGCACTGCGGTTAACGGTTGTCCTAACCGTTCGAAGCAGGTCTGGACGGAATGAAGGTTGCCCATGCCGTAATCAATCAGACCGATCCTCTGGATCGGTCTTGTCACGGGTTGGGATGAAGCGTCTGCAGTCGAGGTCAGTGTTGGCCTCAGAGGTATTTGGCAATCGTGCCAGACAGCGTTGCCTTCGGAACAGCACCAACAACGGTGTCAACCTTCTGGCCACCCTTGAAGACCATCAGGGTCGGGATGCTGCGAATGCCGAACTGGCTAGCCACGTTGGGATTCTCATCGGTATTCAGTTTGAACACCTTGATCTTGCCCTCGAATTCCTTTGCAATCTCATCGACGATGGGAGCCACCATGCGGCAGGGGCCGCACCAAGGCGCCCAGAAATCCACCAGCACGGGAACGTCACTCTGAAGCACGTCCTGTTCGAAGGAGGCGTCGGTAACAGCAGCAGCGCTGGACATTCAGGATGGGTCGAGATGGGCGAAATTTAGCAACCGATTCCGAGGTTGCCTTTCGATCACAGCCTCTCTGCGCCTGAACTGTGATGGACGCCGAAAAAAACAGAAAGCCCGAACGCGTCGGGCCAGGGGGTGTGAGGAGTGTGTGGGCCGGAGCCCGCACACTTTCAACTTACCTTGCGTCTCACTTGATTCAACATGTCTCAGCTTGAGACTTTGTTGTTATTTGCCCATGCCCAGTTGCTGGGCCTTCTGATACACCTTGCCTTCGGTGAGCAGTGAAGGGGCTACCACCACCTCCACCTGCTGCATTTCCTTAATCGTGCGGGCTCCCAGGGTGCCCATGGATGTTTTCAGACAGCCCAGCAGGTTGTGGGTGCCGTCATCCAGTTTGGCCGGCCCACGCAGGATCCTCTCCAGGGTTCCTGTGCTGCCGACGTTGATGCGCGTGCCCCGAGGAAGAACAGGGCTTGGTGTGGCCATGCCCCAATGGAAGCCGCGACCGGGAGCCTCTTCCGCACGCGCAATCGGCGAGCCGATCATCACCGCGTCGGCACCACAGGCGATGCATTTGCAAATGTCGCCACCGGTAACAATGCCGCCATCGGCCACGATCGGAACATAGCGACCCGTTTCTTTCTGGAAGTCATCCCGGGCTGCGGCACAGTCAGCGACGGCTGTTGCTTGGGGAATCCCAACGCCAAGAACGCCGCGGGAGGTGCAGGCGGCTCCAGGGCCGATGCCCACCATTACGCCGGCAGCGCCAGCTCGCATCAGCTGAAGCGCCACGTCGTAGGTGACGCAGTTCCCGATCACCACGGGAACACCCATATCCCGGCACAGCGCCTCGAGATCAAGGGTGTC
Source organism: Synechococcus sp. A18-25c (assembly GCF_014280035.1). Taxonomy (NCBI): domain Bacteria; kingdom Bacillati; phylum Cyanobacteriota; class Cyanophyceae; order Synechococcales; family Synechococcaceae; genus Synechococcus; species Synechococcus sp. A18-25c. The sequence continues at coordinate 1,811,209 of NZ_CP047957.1, read as the reverse complement.
TTGACCTTCGGGCCCGATGTGGTTGGTTGACACCACCGTGGCCTGCACGAAGAACAGGTCGGCACCGGCTTCCGCGATGACTTTGCCAAAGCGCATGGCCGCCACAGGAGTGCCGCTGACAGCTGCAATGCCCCCCTGGGCCTTGATGTCTTGGATGCGCTTGCGGATCAACGATTCCTGAACAGGCTGGCTGTAGATCTCCTGCATCAGGGGAACGAACTCGTGCTTGCCGACAGCTGCGATGCGATCAAGAACGATGTTCGGATTGTCGTAGCGGGTCTGCACTCCTTCGAGATTGATCACGCCGAGGGCTCCCAGTTGGGACAGCTTCACGGCCATGTCCACATCCACAACGCCATCCATGGCGCTGGCGATGATCGGAATCTCGCGGTTGATGCCCCCGAGGCTCCAGCTGGTGTCGGTCACTTCCGGATCAACGGTCCTGCCGCCGGGCACCAAGGCGATTTCGTCAATGCCGTAGGCCCGACGTACAACCTTTGAGCGTCCGAGCTGAATGTCCACCGCGGGAATTTACAGAGTTTGATCAAACTACCAATCGGTGTTTCTCGCTCTACCCGTCTGCTGCCTTACCCCTTGCGACCTCCACGGATGCTGGTCCAGAGGTCTTGGAGGTTGCTGGACACCTTCTTGCGCTCGTTGCTTTTCACGAGTCGTGTTGCGGCGTACCAGGCGGCGTAGATCGCTCCGACCAGTTGAAAAAGCCGCGGTGCGAGGGGCACGGTGGCGATGGCGTCGAGGATGCCCCCATAGATCCTCAAGGTCAGGATCAGTCCGATCAGCACACCAACCAGAATCAGGGGTTGGCGCATCTTCTGCCACCACTCCACAAGGTTGTTGCCTTCCAAGAACTCCTTGATGCGTCCTGAGAGCATCTCCCACTCGCCGCCGCTCTCGTCGCTGTCTCCACTCGGGGCCTGCGCGGGCACTTGGACGCGTTCTGCGATGGAGGAGATTGGCGTGCTGGGCTGAACAGCGGGTGCGGTTGCCTGTCCGACTGGAGCTGGCTCGCTCACCGTCGGGGCGGATGGCTTAGCCACCGGTTGGCTCTGCGGTGTCGCGAGCGCTTCGCTTTCGCTGGCTTCTGGAACCGCGGGGACCGTTACAGCATCCGCTTCGCTGTTAATTGCTGGCATGGACGTGTCAACGGTGGTGGTCTCAGAATCAGCTCCATCGCTGCTGATGGAGTCCTCAGTGCCCTTTTTTTTCGGGGAGTTATCGGACGACATCGTCTTCAGATCACACAGCAGCGCCAAAGCGTAGGGGCAGGATCCGTAATCGACCCGTGTCGACAGCAAAAGGAGACGTGGAGGCTGTTTTCAGTTGGCCCTGACGCGATAAACTGAAGGGCGGTAAGTAGGTCTTGTATGGCGGATCCTGTGGGGCCCAGCGGCGGCGGTCCCGGAGATTCGGACGATCGGATCATCCAAACGGATCTGCGCAACGAGATGTCGCGCTCGTACCTCGAGTATGCGATGAGTGTGATCGTGGGTCGGGCCTTGCCCGATGCCCGAGATGGCCTCAAACCTGTGCATCGCCGCATTCTTTACGCGATGTACGAGCTGGGTCTGACCAGCGACCGCCCTTACCGGAAATGTGCCCGTGTGGTCGGTGAGGTGCTGGGTAAGTACCACCCCCATGGCGATACGGCTGTGTATGACGCACTGGTGCGCATGGCGCAGAGCTTCTCCATGTCCATGCCCCTGATCGATGGGCATGGAAATTTCGGCTCTGTGGACAACGATCCGCCCGCCGCCATGCGCTACACCGAATCGCGGCTTCAGGCGCTCACCACCGACAGCCTCCTCGAAGACATTGAAGCCGAGACCGTCGACTTCATCGACAATTTCGATGGTTCGCAGCAGGAACCCACGGTGCTGCCGTCACGGATTCCTCAGCTGCTGCTGAATGGATCTGCCGGGATCGCTGTTGGCATGGCGACCAACATTCCGCCTCACAATCTGGGTGAGCTGATCGCAGGACTGCTGGCTCTGATTGAGAACCCTGAGCTCGACGATCAGGAGTTGATGACCCTGATTCCCGGTCCTGATTTCCCCACCGGCGGACAAATCCTCGGTCGCACTGGGATCCGCGAGACCTACCTCAGTGGCCGCGGCTCCGTGACCATGCGTGGTGTCGCGGAGATTGAAACCATTGAGGCACCGGGCCGCCCTGACAGGGACGCCGTGATCATCACCGAGTTGCCATATCAGACCAACAAAGCGGCGTTGATCGAGCGCATCGCCGAAATGGTTAACGACAAGAAGCTCGAGGGGATCTCTGACATCCGCGATGAGAGTGATCGCGATGGCATGCGCATCGTGGTGGAGCTGCGCCGCGATGCCTATCCGCAGGTGGTGCTGAACAATCTCTACAAACTCACGCCACTTCAGAGCAACTTCAGTGCGCACATGCTGGCGCTAGTGAACGGTGAGCCAATCCTGCTCACCCTGCGCAAAATGCTCGAGGTGTTCCTCGACTTCCGGGTCGAGACCATCGAGCGACGCACGCGCTACCTGCTGCGCAAGGCCGAGGAACGTGATCACATTCTCCTCGGTTTGCTGCTGGCCCTTGATCAGCTGGATCCGATCATTGCCCTTATCCGAGCGGCATCCGATACAGCAACAGCAAAACAGCAGTTGCAAGACCGCCACGGACTCACGGACATCCAGGCGGACGCCATTCTGCAGATGCAGCTTCGGCGTCTCACGGCTCTCGAGGCCGACAAGATTCGCCTCGAGCACGAAGATCTTGTCGTCAAGATCGCCGACTACAAAGACATCCTTGGCCGGCGTGAGCGCGTTTTCGGCCTGATCCAAGACGAACTCGCTCAGCTCAGGGATCGCCATGCCGTGCCCAGGCGCACGGAAATCCTCGACCTCGGTGGTGGGCTCGAAGACATCGATTTAATTGCGAATGAGCGTTCCGTGGTGCTGGTCACCGAAACCGGATACCTCAAGCGGATGCCGGTGAGTGAATTCGAAGCCACCAGCCGAGGAACTCGCGGTAAGGCCGGAACCCGCAGTCAGGGGGAAGATGCGGTCAAGCTGTTCATTGGTTGCAACGATCACGACACCCTGCTGTTGTTCAGCGATCGGGGTGTGTCCTATGCCCTGCCGGCCTATCGGGTTCCCCAGTGCAGTCGGGCTGCCAAGGGCACGCCCGTGGTGCAGCTGCTCCCCATCCCCCGAGAGGAGGCGATCACATCCCTCTTGGCTGTGTCGGAATTCAACGACGACACGGATCTGCTGATGCTCACCAGCGGTGGCTTCATCAAGCGCACGCGCCTGTCGGCCTTCAGCAACATCCGCTCCAACGGTCTGATCGCGATCAACTTGGAAGACGGGGATGCGCTCACCTGGGTGCGGTTGGCGGTTCCAGGAGACAGTGTGCTGATCGGTTCCAAGGCTGGAATGACCATTCATTTCCGCCTGAGTGACGATGAACTCAGGCCTCTCGGACGCACCGCCCGTGGCGTGCGCTCGATGAACCTCCGTGATGGCGATGCGCTGGTGAGCATGGACGTCTTGCCCGTTGAGTTGGCGGACCAAGTGGCCGCCAGCAACGATGATGAGGACGATGTCGGCAGTGAAGGTCCATGGGTGCTGGTAGCCTCGGCCGCTGGTCTTGGCAAACGGGTGCCTGTGACTCAGTTCCGCCTTCAGAAACGGGCCGGAATGGGCCTGCGGGCGATGAAGTTCCGCACGGATGCCGATGAACTGGTGGGCCTGCGGGTGCTTGGAGCGGGCGAAGAGCTGCTGTTGGTCAGCGAAAAGGGTGTGATCGTGCGCACAAGTGCCGATGCCATTCCACAGCAGTCCCGCGCGGCGACCGGCGTCCGCCTGCAAAAGCTCGACAAAGGCGATCGTTTGCTCAAGGTGGTGCTCGTGCCGCCGCAGGCAGAAGGCGACGATGCCGATGCTGATGACGGCGTCGATGCGGACGTTGACGCTGCTGCCGCACCGGAGGCGAACGCTGAAGCACAGGACAGCTGACCTTGCCTGAACCTGTGGATGTGTTGGTGCTCGGGGGCGGCCCGGCTGCTCTCTGCATCGCTTCAGAGTTGAACCAGCGCGGTGTTGACGTTTCTGGGATAGCTCCCGATCCGATTGACGCTCCTTGGCCCAACACCTACGGCATCTGGGCCGACGAATTGAAAGGGCTGGGGCTCGAGCACCTGTTGGAGCACCGCTGGAGCGACACCGTCAGTTATTTCGGCGAAGGCGGCTCAACGGCTCAGGATCAGAGCCATGCTCACGGCATTGACTACGGTTTGTTCGATCGGGCCGCCCTGCAGCGCTTTTGGCTGGAACGGGCTGATGGTGTGGTCTGGCATCAAGACACCGCCGAACGGGTGGACGTGAATGGTGCAACCACCAGCGTCAGCTGCGCATCGGGAACCACGTTGCAGGCGCGCTTGGTGATCGATGCCTCCGGCTCGCGCACACCCCACATTCGCCGTCCCGATCAGGGGCCGGTGGCGGGTCAGGCGGCCTACGGCGTGGTGGGGCGTTTCTCCAAACCGCCGATTGAGGAGAACCGATTTGTGTTGATGGACTACCGCTGTGATCACCTCAGCGAGGAGCAGCGCAGCGAACCGCCCACGTTCCTCTATGCGATGGATCTGGGCGATGGGGTGTTCTTCGTGGAGGAAACCTCACTCGCCTTGGCACCGGGTGTTCCCTACGACGTGCTCAAGCAACGGCTCCAACAGCGCCTGGATCTGCGCGGCGTGGAGATCACCGAGGTGATCCACGAAGAGTTCTGCCTCTTCCCGATGAACTTGCCGCTGCCGGATCGCAATCAGCCGGTGCTGGCGTTTGGGGGCGCCGCGAGCATGGTGCATCCGGCCTCGGGGTACATGGTGGGGGCGTTGCTGCGGCGGGGACCTGATCTGGCCTATGCCATCTCCGAAGCCATCGCCAATCCAGCCCTTGGTTCAGCCGCCCTGGCGCAACGGGGTTGGCAAGCGCTGTGGCCAATCGAGCTCGTGCTGCGGCATCAGCTCTATCAATTCGGCTTGGGCCGGTTGATGGGCTTCAACGAGGCGTTGTTGCGCACCCACTTCGCCACGTTCTTCTCATTGCCGCGGGAGGAGTGGTTTGGCTTCCTCACCAACACCCTGCCGTTGCCGCGCTTGATGGGCGTGATGCTGCGCTTGTTCGCCCTTTCGCCTTGGGAGTTGCGGTGGGGATTGGTGTTGGGTGCGGCTCAGGATCAAGCTCCGCGTTTTTGAGATCCTTGTGGCTGGCGTAACTAAGAGATCTCAATAACGGACAATCAAAGGGAGTGCGTGTCTGTTCGTCTGTGCATCAGTGAATGAATCTGTCGGTGCCGATCCGCACCGGCGATCGGGGGTTGCTGGTGCCGAGTGTTCGGGCGGCCTGGCTGGCGGACTGGAACCAGGGCAATGAGGGCCAGGAGATCGGCTACAAGTTCACCAACAAGATGGTGAATTTCGATTCACAGCTGGGCACGGAAAACGGCGCCTGGATCGAGGCGGGTCTGGACTATACGGTGCAGAACTTCAACGGCATCTCGGTGAAGTTGTACGGCCGAGGTGGCATGGAGTTTTGGGCGAGCGACCGTGGCACGACCTGGCGCGCGAGCGGTGGTGTGACCACCTTCCAGTTCTGATCGCTACTCAGGACGCCACTCCCTCAGTTGAGGGAGTTTTGAACATCCATGCCTCCCCCTGATGGGGAGGCGTTTTTTTAAATTCCTCATGTGTCAAAACGGCAGACTTAATGTTTTTGGGATCACGTTTGTGGGCTCCTTAAAGCTCGATCAAGAGATACGCATCGCGAGTCTCTTGAGATTCCTCGTGCGATTCACTCTGAGGTGAAGCCGTGACATACAAATAAAAAGTCAATATTTTCTGCATGGCGCACTTCGACGGTGCCGCTAAAAGGAATCAAGCTGTTCGCGTGTCTGGTGACTAGAAAACTGCTTTCCGTGCTTTCTCTGGCTCTTTCGCTCTCTGCCACTGCTGCTGTGCATGCACAGGTGGTCCCCATCGATGGCGGAGAAAAAATCACAGAGGACGAGACTGGCGTCGTTGAAATTTATACTTTGCCTGTAAATATGCAAACAGTTATTGAAGGTGATGACGACAAATATTACGCAATCAATTACTATACCTATGTTAATCCGAAGGTGAATGACGCAGGCAGAGACGATGCTGTTCCTGGAATATCTGCAGGGCTATGGTGGAAAGATAGCCAAATAGGACAATTCTTTCCCTGGGGAGACGATGAGGATCTGGCGAAACGTCTTTCGAATGGCTATGAAGAATTTGCGGAAAATAACAATCTGCTTGTGGATGGTGATCTATGGCTGAATGATATCTTCAATGGTGGCGGATTTATTTTTGATGGCTGGAAGGGTGATCTCCCTCCTGGAGATCAGAGGCCAAATAATGCATCTAAGGGAAATAATGGGCTACAGTACATGTGGAATTCAGCTCAATATTACACCCATGAAGGGCCAAATAACCGAATTCAAGCTTTTGGTGGTTGTGCTGTGAATACAATCTCCTCTGGCGAGATAACGACAACAAGCAATCAACAGCTTATCAAAACTGCTATCGATCCGTGTAAGTTTGAAGACGGTAAAGTTCGAGAGGATCTATATGCACCAGTGTTTCAGGGTGGAACACTAAAAACGGTTGTCGATGTCGAAGGACAATCATCCAACACGAACTTAGATATTCCTTTCTGGGTTGGAATTGAGGGTGGAACAGTGGACAATAATGGAATCGCAACAAGATTCAATGGGGAATTTTCTGATGTTTTGTTGGCGACTTTCTCCGGCTCTGGAACACTAAATTTTCAGGGGAGTGGCATAACAGTCTTGGCTGCAGACAATTCTTATATTGGCGATACCAATATTCTTGAAGGAACTCTCCGAGTCACTGGATCTCTCAGCGACGCTACGGCTGTCTCTGTCGCTGATGGTGCCATCTATGAAGTTGCTAACAGCGATGAGGTCGGATCGATTGAAGGTGCTGGCGATATTGTTATTGAAAAAGATCAGACACTGACAGCTGGTGGTCTTGATACAGATACCACGTTGTCTGGAGTAATCTCTGGTGATGGTGGATTTAAGAAAGTTGGAGATGGCACAACGAGTTTTTCTGGCGATAACACCTATGCGGGTGCTACTGAGATCAAGGCGGGAACGTTGAAGGTCACGGGCTCGCTCAGCGATGTTACGGGTGTTTCTGTCTCCGATGGCGCCACCTATGAAGTTACTAATAGTGATGAGATCGGATCGATTGAAGGTGCTGGCGACATTGTCATTGACGATGACCAGACCCTGACTGCTGGTGGTTTGGGGACGGATACGGAGTTTTCTGGTCCGATTTCCGGTGATGGTGGATTCACCAAGGTTGGTGATGGTACAACCACTTTTTCTGGCGCCAACTCCTACAAGGGCGAGACGAAGATTAAAGATGGTGCCCTTTTATTGGGACACTTGTCGAGCATCCCTCGGCGATCTTCCACATTGGTGACAGGAGCTGGTCGACTTGACTTGCTGTCCGGGCCGTCAGGAAGAGGTGAATTTGAGATTGATCGTCTAAGTATCAAGGAAGGGGGTCGGGTTTATGTTTCGCCTGAACAGCCGTTGGTCTCTAAAACAATCAGCCTAGATGCTTACTCTTTAGAGGATTCAAGTCCAGGTGGAATTATCACCTCTTTGGATGGAAAGAATAATCCGCCTTTGCGAGTCAGTGAGTCATTTGATTATGAGAATGGCAGCTTGGTTGTTGGCGCTCCAGATTCTGATGATCCCGAAGGGGTCTGGGAGATCATCGATGGAGATGTCAAAAATATTGATGATCTTGCCGAAAATACATATATCGTAGTTAGTCAAGATCAGATCTTTTCCTTTGATGGAATTGGCGAAGAATATGCCAAAGATGGTCCAGCTCTTTACAAGGGTTATTTGGCCAAAGGTTCTTTAGATCTTGTTATAGAAGTCAAAAAAAGTGATGAGATTATTTGCGACTTGCATCCTGATTCTGATGAGTGCAATGAAGAGCCTAATAAGCCAGACCCGGATCCGCCGATCTGCGACTTATATCCCGCTCTCGAAGAGTGCAAGGAAGAGCCTAATAAGCCGGACCCGGATCCGCCGATCTGTGAGGGTGATGAATGCAAAAATGATAAGCCTGTTCCACTCCCTGGTTGTGAAGAAGATGACGACCTGTGCGACGTGATTAGTGATGTCCCCGGTGATGAAGACGACGCTTGGGAAGACGAGGAAGAGGTTGCGCTGGAGATAATTGAAGGTTTGCTCGATGGCTTAAAGCAAGAGCAAATTGATCTGCTGTTGAGTTTTGATTACGGGCAATTGGCAAAGTTGGTGGGCAGTGGTTTAGCCCCACGGAATGTGGATGCTGCGGGTCGTGGTTTGGCGCTGCATAACAATTTGCTGGTGGACACGTTGTTTGATCGACAGCCGCTGCGTCAGTTCGAGGAACTGCTGATTGCAGAAGAAGTTGTTGAGCAGAGCGTTGTGGAAGACGAGGCCGTGATTGAGGAGTCGGCTCCGGTGCAGCCGTTGTGGCTGAAGTCTGAGGAGCTCAGCGATGGAGAAGCGGCTGATGAGTATGTGGAAGGCGCGGTTGAAAGCGTTGAGGTTGCCGATGCTGATGCTGCGGTAGCAATCGAGCTAGAAGAAGAAGCCGTTGTTGTTGAGTTCGACGGCGTCCGCCTTGTCGACCAGCAGGATGACGAACTGGATCTGGCCAAGCGTGAGGGCGTGAGCGCCTGGGTGAAGGGATTCGGCGGCAACAGCCGGGCTGATGACTCATCGATTCTCTACAACGACTACAGCTTGACCGCCTACGGCACCAGCTTTGGTGTGAATGTGGCGCTGAGCGAGACGTTCCAGATCGGCGCCTATGCCAATTACGGCGATCTGAACGTGAACCAGCACAGCGGCGAGACCGGTGGCGGCAGCTGGAACCCTGAGGGCTGGGGTGGGGGCTTAACGGCCCAGTACTCCGCCCGCCATTTCTATGTGCAGGGCCTGCTGGGGGCGAGTGAATTCAGCGGCGAGCAGTCGCGCAACATCCTGCGGATCAACGACGATCTGGGTGGCAATACGGCCCGGGGTGACAAGAGCGTCACCAGCTACCTGGGCGCACTGCGGATCGGCGCACCGTTCAAGACCGGTGGCGTGGTGCTCGAGCCCCAAGGGCAGGTGGTGTGGACCCGTAACCATGAACAGGGATTCTCCGAGACCAGCGGAACGGAGAACCTGCGGTTGAAGTACAAGAGCCGCACAACGAACTTTGCCGAGACGGAGCTGGGCATGAAGCTGTCGGTGCCGATCCGCACCGGCGAGCGGGGACTGCTGGTGCCGAGTGTTCGGGCGGCCTGGCTTGCGGACTGGAACCAGGGCAATGAAGGCCAGGAGATCGGCTACAAGTTCACCAACAAGACGGTGAATTTCGATTCACAGCTGGGCACCGAGAACGGTGCGTTGATTGAGGCGGGTCTGGACTACACGGTGCAGAACTTCAACGGCATCTCGGTGAAGCTGTATGGAAGAGGTGGCATGGAGTTCTGGGCGAGCGACCGTGGCACGACCTGGCGCGCGAGCGGCGGCATGACCTGGCAGTTCTGATGTCGTGGTCGTCCTCCAGGGGTGTTGGATGCCTGCGGAGGGTTAAGGACTGGCCCTGGCCCAATCTGCCGGCTGAATGAGCGGGAACAGCGCATCCTCCCGTTCCAGTTCATCCAGCCAGCTCTCCTGAAGATCCTCGCGGCCATCGATGGCCGCCATCAAACGCCAAAAACGCTGGAGGTGACGTTCGATGCGTTCCTTCGCCAGTTCTGTGGTGGTCCCTGCTCTCAGGATGAAGCTCCAGTCCGACGACTGCGCTAAGAGAAGCTCTCGCCCTGCTTGATGCAGCAGGCGCAGATCCGATTCGCTGCCAACGCCTCGGCTGCAGCGCTCCACCATGGCGCGGCCGGCCCGGCTCCATTCAGGAATGATCCACGCATTGGTTTCGTTGAGCCAGTAATCGTGGAAACCACCACGCCCCCAACTGGAGGGACAGGGATTGCACAGTTGCAGATTGGGTTGGGCATTCAGCACGCTGCGCAGACTGGTGAAGCGAATGCCTTCGCTGGGTCCCTGTCGAAACAGCTCCGCCAGGAACCGGGGACCTTCGAACCACCAATGGCCAAACAGTTCGGCATCAAAGGGCGCCACGAGAAGGGGTTCGATGGCCATGCCTGCCTGCAACCGATCCAGTTGTTGACGACGACCTTGGAGGAAATGCTGGGCATGCTCGCAGGTGCGTTCCATGGCCCGGTTGGGTTGGTAAGGCTGCTTGCCATCGAGCCCACTGCTGGGATTGCTGACGCGGTGCAGCTTCAGGCCAAGGGGTCTGCCGGTGGGTAGCCCCTCGGCGGCAACGGTTTCCGCTGGGAGATCCCAGCCAAGGTCCCGGTGAAATTCCCGATACCATGGATCTCCTGGATAGCCATCCTTGGCGGACCAAACCGGAAGCGTGGCGTCGCTATCCCGGCCAAAGAACGCCACGCCTTGACGGCTCACGATTGGGGCGTAGACGCCGTAGCGCGGTCGAGGTTCGGCGTGGAGTAGACCATGCCCATCGAGGACGGCGTAGCGCAGACCCGCATCCCGCATCCAGTGGTCAAGACCTTCGTAGTAAGCGCATTCCGGCAGCCAGATTCCCAGTGGGCGTTCTCCCAAAAGCCGGTGATGCTCCCGCACAGCCGTGCGGAGTTGTGCACGCACCGCCTCCGGATGCTCGCGCAGCAGGGGCAGGTAGCCATGGGTGGCACCACAGGTGAGCAGATCCAGCACACCTTGGCGTTGGAGGGCTGCGAAGCGACCGATCAGATCGCCTTCACACTGATGCCAGGAGCTCAGGTGGCGTTGGAAGCTGTCAGCCAGGTGATCGGCGGCGTCCTTGCGGTTGTCTGGCGTTTGGTTCAACAGGCTGAGGCGGGCCTCAATCCAGGCGGGGAACCTCTGCTGCAGGGTTCGATCCGACAGCAGCGACAGCAAGGTGGGTGAAACCCCCATGGTGAGTTCGGGTGCCAGCTGCGGATCGGCTGCTGCTGCCTCCAGGGTCTCCAGCAGCGGTAGATAGCACTCGATCAGCGCTTGGAAGAACCAGTCCTCTTCTAGAGAGTGTTCTTCCTCTGCCCGGACATAGGGAAGGTGTGCGTGCAGAACAAGAGCGAGTGCTCCGGGTGCCACGGTCCCGTCCCATCAACCGTGTGAATGTACCGGTATTCCTTGCGGGTTTCGCAAGAATCGACACGCACACTCGCTTAGACTGGCCTAACTCATAGTCATTCCGACTAAATCGCGTCGAGGCTTCCGCCATGGCCCACGATCCAGGCCGCGTTCTGATCTTCGACACCACCCTCAGGGATGGTGAGCAGTCTCCTGGAGCCAGCCTCAACCTCGAAGAAAAGCTGGCGATTGCTCAACAGCTCGCCCGGCTCGGAGTGGATGTGATCGAGGCTGGTTTCCCCTTCGCCAGTCCCGGAGATTTTGCTGCTGTGCAACGCATCGCCCAGCAGGTGGGCGGCGACAACGGACCAGTGATTTGCGGACTGGCTAGGGCCTCCCGTGGCGACATCAAAGCCTGTGCGGATGCCGTGGCGCCTGCACCCCGTAGGCGGATTCACACCTTCATCGCCACCAGCGATATCCATCTAGAGCACAAGCTGCGCAAGAGCCGTAAGGAGGTGCTCGCCATCGTCCCCGACATGGTGGCCTACGCCCGCTCCCTGGTGGATGACGTCGAGTTCTCCTGCGAGGATGCCGGCCGCAGTGATCCGGAGTTCCTGTACGAGGTGATCGAAGCTGCCATTGCAGCCGGTGCCAGCACCATCAACATCCCAGACACTGTCGGATACACCACCCCGAGCGAATTCGGTGCGCTGATTGCTGGTATTGACCGGCATGTGCCGAACATTGCGGATGCGGTGTTGTCCGTGCATGGCCATAACGACCTGGGGCTGGCGGTGGCCAACTTCCTCGAGGCGGTGAAAAACGGTGCGCGTCAGCTCGAATGCACGATCAACGGCATTGGGGAGCGGGCTGGAAATGCGGCTTTGGAAGAGTTAGTGATGGCGTTGCACGTGCGACGCCGCTTCTTCAATCCCTACTTTGGGCGTGAAGAAGATTCACCGACCCCGCTCACGGCGGTGCGCACCGAAGAGATCACCAAGACCTCTCGTCTGGTGTCCAATCTCACCGGCATGGTGGTGCAGCCCAACAAGGCCATCGTTGGTGCCAATGCCTTCGCTCATGAATCCGGAATCCACCAGGATGGTGTTCTCAAGAATCGCCTCACCTATGAGATTGTCGACGCACGCACTGTTGGTTTAAGCGACAACCGGATCTCCCTCGGCAAACTCAGTGGTCGCAGTGCCGTGCGTGCCCGTCTGGAAGAGCTGGGCTACAACCTCAGTCGGGAGGATCTCGACGATGCTTTCGCGCGATTCAAGGATTTGGCCGATCGCAAACGAGAGATCACCGACCGTGATCTTGAAGCGATCGTCAGCGAGCAGGTGCAGCAACCGGAAGCTCGCTACCAGCTGAAGCTGGTGCAAGTGAGCTGCGGGAGCAGCCTCAGCCCGACCGCCACCGTCACCCTGGCGGATGAGGATGGAGAAGAGCAAACCATGGCCTCCATCGGGACTGGACCGGTGGATGCCGTTTGCCGAGCGCTGAATGCCTTGGCTGGGGAGCCGAATGAGCTGGTGGAGTTTTCAGTCAAGTCTGTGACCGAAGGCATTGACGCCATGGGTGAGGTCACCATCCGCCTGCGACGCGATGGGGAGCTGTATTCCGGTCATTCCGCTGACACCGATGTGGTGGTGGCAGCGGCTCAGGCCTTTGTGAATGCGCTCAACCGTCTTGTCGCCGCCGCGGCCCAGCCGGCTCTGCATCCTCAGCGGGATGCGGCCCCCCTGGATTCGAGCCCAGCACGTTGACGTTGATGCAGGCATCCCCAGGCCGTGCCGGCGTTCGTCTCGGTGCTCTGCTTCAGCTTCTGGTTCTGATCCTTCTGGCGCTGGCCGTTTTGGTGCCCCTGCTCTGGCTGGTGAGCACTTCGCTCAAAGGACAGGCGGAGGACATTTTTACGAGCCCTCCGGCACTACTTCCCGCCCAGCCCAGTCTTGATGCCTACGTTCGTTTGTTTCAGGACAACCCTCTGGGTCGTTATTTGCTCAACAGCGCGATCGTGAGCCTGGTGGCGGTGGTGGCCAACCTTCTCTTCTGCTCATTGGCGGCGTATCCCCTTGCGCGCATGCGCTTCGCCGGTCGTGGCCTCGTTCTTGGGCTAGTGGTCGCCACGATTCTGATTCCCTTCCAGGTGGTGATGATTCCGCTTTACCTGCTGATGGTTCAGCTGGGACTGCGCAACACGTTGCTGGCCTTGGTGATCCCGCAGGCCGCGACCGCCTTCGGGCTTTATCTCCTTCGCCAAAGCTTTCTAGGTGTGCCTGTGGAGCTCGAGGAAGCAGCCCGAATGGATGGTTGCAGCAAGCTCGGGGAGTGGTGGAACGTGATGATTCCGGCTGCGCGTGCCGACCTGATCACCCTGGCGATGTTCGTGTTCATCGGCACTTGGAGTGATTTCCTTTGGCCGCTTGTGATCCTTGACGATCCACAGCTGTTCACACTGCCCTTGGGTCTTCAGCAGTTGGCCAGCAGTTTTTCCCTGGACTGGCGGATGGTCGCAGCCGGCTCGGTGGTGTCGATTCTTCCGGTGCTGCTGTTGTTCATTCTTTTGCAGCGTTTCATTCTTCCCAGTGCCAGCGGTGATGCCGTTAAGGGTTGATGCTGGGCTCCGGTGGTGCTTGCAGAGTGTCCGGACTTTGGAAGGGGCCAGGGTTGAGTCGCTCCAGCAACCTTCGCTCGCGTTCTCGTGATCCGCTGCGCCAGCTCTCAAGATCGAAGATCTTTCCCTGCAGTCGCCGTTGCCGGGCTTGTAGGGCGCCTAGCTGCTGTTGGAGGAGCTCTTGACTGGTTTTTTGCTCTGCGCGGTCAAACCCTTCCAACTCTTCGACGCGATCGACGAGCTCCTGCAACATCAAATTCTGGCGTTGAACGGCTTGCCAGAGCACCACAAACAAAACAATCAGCAGTGGGATCCCCGCGGTGGGAAGGATGAGCCAAAGGCGTTGTTGCATGGGAGGTTCGGCGGCTCAGTTTCAAGTTTGAACGGATCTTTGGCAGCTGAATCCTGTGGAACTGGGATCGCTGCCAGCACCGTTCTTGAACTTCACCTGATTGATCTGTCTGCCTTGAGTGATGGTAGGAGGCCTCAATATCTTGGCCCCGCTGCTGGCGAATGAATCGGCGGTGAAGACTGGCTTGGAGCTCGTGGAAGGACCGTCTACTGCGAAATCGGTGTTCAATTGGGTGTGGCCGATGTTCTTGGCGTTTCCCACCCGTTTGTTGAGAGGGTCACTGTTGCCGTCACCGCCAACGGGTGGCAGAACACGGCAGGCGGCCTGCATGGCGGACCGACCGAGGTCGAGCCTGATCAGGCTGGTTCCAAGGCTCCGTGCAGCGGTGCTCAGACGGTCCAATGCCATTGGGCGTAGCAGCACTTTTGCGATGTCTAGCAATGGTCTGATGAAATGAGTTCTGTGCACGTGAGGCTGCTGCCCTTGTCTCTTCAGGATCTCGATGCCCTGCTGCAACGTCGAAAGGATGAGCCTGAACTGGCGCAACGTTTGTCGGAGCCCTTGTCGTTGGAGACCCTGATCGCGCTCGGACGTGAACGTGATCTGGTGATTACGGAAGAGGATGTTTTCCTGGCGCAGCAGCGAGAAGAGTCGACGGTGTCGTCTACCGAGTTGCAGCGACGCATGGCTGATGAGTCCAGACGCCTGCGCCATTTCATCCAGGGCTGAAGTTCACCCTTGAGACCATCGCCCGTGATTTGCGTCTGAGTTTCCTGACCGGTGTGTCTGGATGGCGTCACACCACCTACGAACGGTTTGGTGTTTTCAGGTTCATGGCTACTTTCACCATCACCCTTGAGGGCGGCAAAGATTTCTCCTGTGCAGATGACCAATACATTCTGGACGCAGCAGAAGAGCAAGGAATTGATCTTCCTTATTCCTGTCGCGCAGGAGCTTGCAGCACCTGTGCTGGAAAAGTGATCTCTGGAAGCGTTGATCAGACCGACCAGAGCTTTCTTGATGATGAACAGATGGGCAACGGATTTGCCCTGCTATGTGTGAGCTATCCGCTATCGGATTGCACCATCAAGGCCGAGGTGGAAGACGAGCTCTGATCAACTTGGTGGGCCTCGCTCACCAAATCTTTAAGCCATCCTCACCACGTCGGGCGTCTGACCGAACACTTGGCCGATCCAGATGGCATGGGTGACAGCACCGTCATGGGTGTGGAATTCCCACGCCATTTCAGGACTGGTGCTGCGTTCGATTTCTTGACTCTCCTCGTTAACGCGCAAATAGTCACCTGTGCCCTCATGGCGAAGGACGTAGCGCTCAAGGCGTTGCGTTCTCATCACGGATGTCATCTTGTCCTGATCAATGCCTAGCCAGCTCTCTGTGGCTGGTGTCATCCACTTCAGCTTTTTGTGGGTTTTTCGTTGATCGATTGATTCTCCGTCTCTTGGTAGCGGGTGTTGCGAATCCAGATCAGCGGATCGGAGAGGGTCAGGCGCATCTGGTAGCCGCTATTGCGAAACCAGCGCTGCTCACTCGGCATCATCAGCATCGGCTGGCATTGCCACTGATTGTTGAGGTACATCTCGATGAGGTCAGAGTCCGGCGGTGAGTCCTGTTGCCAATGAACCAGCGCCAGTTCTCTCGTTTCGGAGGTGAGTGTGGCGATCCGTCCATTGGGGCCTGCGTCCTGGTCCGGTTGGACCTGTTCATGAAGCTGTTCTCGGGCCACGAAAAGGCGAAGCGGACTCTCGGTGTCCCGCCCTTCCAGGCAGTACTTGTCGAGGTAGAGCCTCCTGGCACGAGCAAAGAGAGGCGCAGGAGCTCGAGTGAGCAGTGCCTCGTAGGCGTCAGCGAGGACTTGGCTAGGCATCGCGTGAAGGCGGCTCGGTTCAGCATCCGGGATGGCGGGACCGCCTGTGCCGTGAAACACTGTAGACAGATGCAGAAGTGGACATGCCCGATTCCGGTCGCCCGATGTACAGGCTCGTGGCGCTGGATGGAACACCGCACCCAGTGCTGGATGCCCCATACGAGTCTGTGGCGGCTGCTGAGGCGGCAGCCAGTCGCTGGTGTGCCGGTCAGGGACGATCCCTTTCTGTTTGTGAGCGTGGCATGGCGCTTGAGGTGCAAACCCGATGTGGTGAGTGGCGCACGCTCGGATATCCCAGTGCTTGTTTAACGAGTGAGCCGGAGCTTCGCGGTGGTCGATAAGGATTGCATGATGGCTCGTTGAAAAAGGGCCTTGCGTCCTCTGGCTTCCAGATCAAGCATGGTCGGGTGTGAAAGGCGCGAGCCATGAAAGTGAGTGTTGATCTCTGCCTGGTGCCGCTTGGGGTTGGTGTTTCTCTGGCTCCCTATGTGGCGATGTGTCATGAGGTGATTGAGTCCTCGGGGCTCGAGCATCAATTGGGGCCTGATGGAACCGCGATTGAGGGTGATTGGGATGCCGTTTTCGCCTGCGTGAAGGCCTGCCATGTGCGGCTTCACGCTGAGGGGGTGCAGCGTTTGCATGCTTCGTTGCGGGTGAACACCCGGATCGATCGCGTCCAGTCGTTTCGCGACAAGGTGGAGAGTGTGCGCCGATTGGCGCCTTGAATTTGACGAAAGGGATGCCAATTCTGTCCAGCGCGTCTTGAATAAGACCAGGGATTGGATGCTTTGCTTTGCTGGGTCTTCCTCCACCAAGTCGGGTGCCTGTCGCTGTCGCGCTGGTGCTGGCATTGTTGGCCCCTTTCCATCCAGGCCGCGCCAAGGCGGACACGTGGGATCGCATCGGTCGCTATGCCGCTCTGATTCGGCAAGCGGGCACAGACACGATGGTGGCCAAGGATTGTCCAGAAACGCTGCTCGGGGCGTTTCATGTTCCCCAGAATGCCCTGCTTCTGTGTGCCAACAACCTCGAGGATGATCCGCTGCAGGTTTGGGTGGTGCTGGCCCATGAGTCTGCCCACGTGATGCAGCATTGCCACGGTGCGCCGCTGCTGGAGGACCATCAGGTGGGCCATGCACTGGCGAGGATTGAAGCCCAATCCACTTTGGCGTTCCAGGAGCTGAGGCTCTATCACCAGTCCCAGCGCCGTGATGAGATCGAGGCACGCCTTGTGCAGGGCATGCCACCTGCAGAGGTGGAAGAGTTGTTCCGCAGTTTCTGTGCCGATGAGCTGCGTGGGGGCGGTCCCATCTCACCTCAAGAATCACCGTTCTCCCCACCTTGATGACTGCCATGAAGGAGGAACCCATCACCCCTTGCGCCGGACCCACGCTCGATGCGCAAGGCCGCCTGACCTACATCGGAGAGGACGGCCAGCGCTACGTGGTTCTGGATGCGCTGGAGCTGGATCACCAGACATCCCTGCGTGTGGCCGATGCGCTGCGCGATGCGGGGTTGTTATTGGATCAGATCGAGAGCCTCGCGCAACGTTGGATGAATCAGGTGTCTGCTGAGTCGCTCAGTCGCGAGGACGCACTCAATCTGCTTCTGGCGACTCTTGAAACCGACCTGGACGATGAAGCCGCATCCGCGGATGGGGTCATCGATTAATCGGCAGACCGTACGGTGAGCGCTTCGGTTCATGCTTTCTATGGGTCCCCGGATGCGCGGTTACTGGTTCATGACCTGGATCGGTCTGGTGGCCAATCTCTTGGCGCTTCCTGCAATTGGTGTGCTGGCCTTTCGATCGGATCACTCGGCCGGTTTTCAGGCCACCAACATCAGCCTGGCTTTTTCCCTGGCCTGGCCAGCGACGATCGTCGGCATCGTTGCCTGTGCCGGTCTGTTGGCGCAGCGACGCTGGGGCGTAATTCTGGCGATCGTGGCGCTCTCGATGAGCCTGGCGGGAGCCCTCCCCTACGGCATCGTTCGCCTGGCCTTGGGAGCTCAACCTGCCATCGGTCTTTGGTCGGTCCTACTGGCCGTGCTCCACTTGCTGGCCCTGATCTATTGGTGCCGTTCCGAACACCGGCGGGGCGGCCGGCTCTGATGGGTGAGCTGTCTGGCATCCCGCTGGTGCTTGCTCATCCACGCTTTCTCGTGGTGCAGAAACCTGCAGGTCTGCTCAGTCAGCCAGGACTCGGGGCCCATCAGCAGGATTCGCTGATCACGCGGCTCCAGCGCGAGTGCAAGGGGTTGCGTTTGGTGCACCGTCTGGATCGCGACACCTCAGGGCTGGTGGTGGTGGCCCGCGACCAAGACAGCTTGCGTGATCTGAGTGCGCTCTTTGCGGCCCGCCTGGTGCAGAAGTTGTATCTCGCTGATGTGGTGGGCACGGTTGGCAAGCACCAGGGTTGCCAGGATCAACCCTTGGCTCGGCTGGAGAGGCATCCACCGCGCTATGGCCCGCACCCCGATGGCAAACCCTGTCGCACACTCTGGCGACAACATGCCCGTATGCCTGGATTAACCCGCCTTTGGTTGCGCCCGCTGACCGGCCGTTCCCATCAGTTGCGGGCCCATCTTGCAGCGATGGGAACACCAATTGTTGGTGATCCCATCTATGGAGGCTCCGAGAGCAGCGGCCTTGGGCCGATGCGGTTGCACGCGCTGGCCTTAAGTTTCCCAAATTTTGAAGGCCGTGGTCGTGTGCGGGTCAGGGCGCAATTCCCAAGCTGGGCTTAGGCGGAGAACCGTCGTTTCGCAGGAATCGGATAGGGGATGCGGCGGTGACGCATCCGTCGCCATACACGCACGAAGGAGTGCATGACCAGCTCCAGTTCAGCCCGGCTGAGACTGCTCTGCGCCAGCTGACCATCGCTAATCCGAGCTTCGACGATCCGCTTGACCGTGTTCCTGGCTTCCTGTTCGCTGGTGTCGGGTGGCAGGGAACGCAGAGCGGCCTCACAGCCATCGGCCAGCATCATGATCCCCGTCTCTTTGGAACGTGGCGTTGGTCCGTGGTAACGGAATCGTGTTTCCGCAACGCTGGGATCCTTCTCGCGGGCCTGGTGAAGGAAATAGCCCATCCTCAGTGTCCCCTGATGCTCAGGAATGAAGTCGGCGATCGGGCGAGGCAGGCGGTGACGGCGCGCCAGTTTGAGGCCCTCGTCCACATGGGCCTGCAGTACGCCGGCGCTGGCCAGAGGGTCGTTCAGTCGGGTATGGGGGTTCTCCCCGCTGGTCTGATTCTCGATGAACCAGTCGGGTGCATGCAGCTTGCCCACATCGTGATAGAGCGAGCCCGTGCGGATCAGATCAACATCGGCACCAATGGCACGGGCTCCCTCCTCGGCCAGTCCGCAGATCATCAAGGTGTGCTCGAAGGTGCCAGGTGCTTCCGAAGAGAGCCGTCGGAGCAACGGTCGCTCCTGGTCGGCCAGCTCCATCAGCCGGGCCCGGGTCAGGAGGCCGAAGGAGCTCTCGAGCAGAGGAATGACCAAAATGGCCATCATCATCATCAGCCCGAGCAGCAACGCTTCTGGTGCTCGATCGCCTGCATTCGGGAGCAGCGGCATCCACGAACCAGTGAGGGATAAGCCCCCTTGAGAAGGCAGTAACAGCTCGGCCAGCCAAGCCCCAATCGGCAAGAGCACCGCCAATTGGAGGAGTTGAGCACGGCTGCGCAGGCGGCCCGCCTGAATGGCCGCAACGGTGGCTGTCGCGGCAGCAATCAGCAGTCTTCCCTCACCCAGTCCTGTCACAGGCGTCGGCCAGAGCAAGCTGGCCATGGCCATCCAGGCCAAGGCACTGGTGGTGCCTAACCCTTGCGCCAACAGCAAGGTGGGCGGCACGATCACCGCCAGCGGGCTGACCGAGGCTCCGAACCACAGCTTGCAGGCTTGGCTCAGCAGTAGCAGCCCAAGCGCCAACAAGCCGTGGGGAGCCTCCAGGCAAGGACGTTCCCTGCGCATCACCAGCAGCAGCACACCGCAGCCGGCAAGCGCTTCGGTGAAATGACTGATCCACAGCCCCAGCTTGGGGCGTCGATTGACCATGCCGAAAAAATCCAGCACGTCGTAGGCCTGAGAGCTGATCGGCTCCCCCTTCCGTGTGATCACATCGCCCTTGCTCACTTCAATCGTGGGGATTCCCTGCTGCGTGATCAATTCCTCAATCAGCCGTTGGCTGCGCAGGGGGTCGGTTTGCAGATTGCTCGCGCCTTGAAGCGTTGTCGTCAGCACCTTGCTGCCCAGGCTGAGCGCTCCTGGGCTCTTGGTGTCCTCGAGCCCCTGGAGTTGAACTGCCGTCGCTTGCTGCAGCTGCTCCAGGGCGAGATTGTTGACCAGTCCCTGGCTAAGCATGCGTGCCAAGGCCCGGCGCAGGGCCATGTCCCATTGGCGACCTTGTTCAGGGTTGCGTTGTTGGAGCCATTGCTGTTCATCGGCCGAGAGATTGACGGGGCCGATACGCTCGGCCTCTTCGCTATTGGCCACCCGTTCCAGTTCGCTCAGATACCGCTCCAGTCGCATGCGGATCTGCTGGTTGTCAGCGGGATTGAGCACTTGAACAAAGGTGCTGGACCCAAGGCTGGATCGGCGTTGCTCCAGCGCTTCGCTATCCACGACCCGCGCTTCCTTAGGCGCTACGGCATCGAAAGGAGCGGTCAGTCCCGGTCGCAGATCTGGCTCCACCAGCCATGGCCAGCTTGAAACCAGCGCCACCAGTCCACACAGGATCAGCAGTGCACCTGTCTGCAAGCGGTTCCAGCGCAGCACAGGGCGACGTGGCGATTCGCTCCTTAGCCAGGATCTCCAGAGCCGTGTTAGGCGGTGCGAGCGCAACTCAATGGACGGCATCCAGACCAAACGCTAGCTCTGCCGGAGCGGCATGCTGGATTCAATGGCATGACAAGGCAATGGCCCTCAGATTGGATGGCAAGGCGCTGGCCAAAGAACTCGAACAGCGCTTGCAGACGCAAATCCAATCCGCATGCTCTTCAGCGGGACGTCCACCTGGATTAGCTGTTTTGCGGGTGGGGGACGACCCGGCTAGCGCGGTCTATGTCTCCAACAAGGAGAAGGCTTGTGCCCGGATCGGTGTGGACAGCTTCGGATCCCACCTGCCATCTGATGCATCAGCAGACCAGGTGTTGCAGGCCATCCGTGCTCTCAATGCCGATGGGCGCGTGGACGGGATCCTGTTGCAACTTCCCCTTCCTAAGGGGTTGGATGAAGCGCCATTGCTTGCTGCCATTGATCCGGAGAAGGATGCCGATGGACTGCACACCCTGAATCTGGGTCGGCTGCTCAAGGGTGAACCTGGGCCACGCAGTTGCACCCCGGCCGGAGTGATGGCGATGCTGCGCAGTCAGGGCATTGATCCATCTGGAAAGCGGGCTGTGGTGGTCGGACGCAGCATCCTGGTTGGCCAGCCCATGGCGCTGATGCTGCAGGCTGCCAATGCAACGGTCACGGTGGCGCATTCACGCACCCGCGATCTGGCCGCTGTGACCCGTCAGGCCGAGATCCTGGTCGTGGCCGCCGGTCGTCCCGAAATGCTGGGGGCTGACCACGTCAGTCCTGGCACCGTCGTGGTGGATGTCGGTATCCATCGCAGACCCGAGGGTGGGCTCTGCGGTGATGTGAAAGCGGCCGAACTGGAGCCGATTGCAGCAGCACTCTCGCCAGTGCCTGGGGGGGTGGGACCCATGACAGTCACCATGCTTCTGGTGAACACGGTGGTGGCCTGGTGCCGGCGACACCAGATCGATCACGATCTTGCCGATCTGATCGAGTGATGGTCCTGAGTTGGCCAGTGGCCTGACAGAATTCCGCCAGCATTGCGTTCCCCATGACCGCAACGGCGACAAGTCCTGAGGGTGTTCCGCCGTCGGGTGACCCCAAGCCCAGCTTTGACTTCAACGTTTACTTGAGCAGCGCCCGCGAACGGGTGGAAGCGGCTCTGGATGCCTCATTGGGGCCCGAGCGGCCGGAATCCCTGCGGGAATCCATGCGCTACTCATTGCTGGCTGGGGGCAAGCGCTTGCGTCCGATCCTGTGTCTCGCCGCCTGTGAGTTGGTGGGGGGCGATGCTGCGCTGGCCATGCCCACAGCCGTGGCTCTGGAAATGATCCACACCATGTCGCTGATCCACGACGATCTTCCGGCGATGGACAATGATGATTTGCGGCGAGGCCGTCCGACCAATCACAAGGTCTATGGCGATGCCATGGCCATTCTGGCCGGTGATGCTCTGCTCAGCCGTGCCTTCGAAATGGTGGCGGTCCGCAGTGAAGGGGTGTCTCCCGATCGGCTGGTCCAGGTGGTGGGCGAGCTGGCGCTGGTGTCTGGTGCTCCAGGGCTGGTGGGCGGCCAGGTGGTGGATCTGGAAAGTGAAGCCAAACAAGTCGACCTGGAAACGCTGGAATACATCCATCTGCACAAAACCGCAGCCCTGCTGCGGGCCTGTGTGGTCACTGGTGCCTTGATTGGTGGTGCCGATGCCCAGCAGGTGTCGGCCATGCGTACCTATGCCAATGGCATCGGCCTGGCATTCCAGATCATTGATGACATTCTGGATGTCACGGCCAGCAGCGAGGTGCTGGGTAAAACCGCTGGTAAGGATCTTGTCGCAGACAAGACCACGTATCCGAAGCTTCTCGGCCTGGAGTCATCCCGATCCCGTGCTCTTGAGCTGGTGGCGGAGGCCAAGTCGGTACTCGACCCCTGGAAAGACAAGGCACAACCGCTTCTGGCCCTGGCTGATTACGTTGCTAGCCGCGACCGTTGATCATGGCGGTCATGACTGTGTCCATGCCGCTTCAGTTTCTCGATAACGCCGTCTTGGCTTGGGGCCTTGCGGCTTGTGGGCTGGCTCAGCTCTCCAAACTGGTGATTGAACTGGTGCTCCACCGGCGGTGGCGGCCCGCGGTGTTGATCGAAACAGGAGGAATGCCCTCCAGTCACTCGGCTCTGGTGACCGGGACTGCGGCGGCTGCGGGCTGGCAGGAGGGGTTCAACTCGGCCGTGTTTGCCTTGGCCGCCACCGTGGCATTCGTGGTGATGTACGACGCCAGTGGTGTTCGCCGTTCCGCCGGTTTCACGGCGGAACGGGTGAATGCGCTGCCTGATGCCGTGTGGGACACAGTTCCTGAACAACCACTCAAGGAACGGCTGGGACATTCCCGCACCGAAGTGTTGGTAGGAAGCTTGATGGGGCCGGCGATCGCCTTGATCGGACTGACTTTTGTGGGTTCTCCGCTTCAGTTGGCGCACACCATCACCGACGCCCTGGGGTGACATCGCCTCCCCACGCCGAACTGAGCCTTACGCAGGATCAGACCCATGCTGCTGCTGCCTTCTCTGACTGGCTGCAGCAGAAGGATCCTGGCCTGCCGTTTGTTTTGAGCGGTTTCGCCGGTAGCGGCAAGACCTTTCTGTCCATGCGCCTGTTGCGTGAGGTGGAGGCCAGTGGTCTGTGCTGGACCGTGGTGGCTCCTACCCACAAGGCCGTCGGCGTGCTGCGCCAGGCACTCACACTCGAGGGCCTGCATCCGACCTGGTATCCCTCCACCATTCATCGCTTGTTACGACTGAAGCTCAAACGCCAGGGGGACCGGGAGCTCTGTGAAGCCACCGAGCAGACCGCCGGTGCCTTGGAACATCTGGGATTGGTGCTGATCGATGAGGCTTCGATGGTCGACAGCTCGTTGTTGTCGATCGCCTTGCAATGCGCCCATCCCTTTAAGACGCGTTTGGTGTTTGTTGGTGATCCGGCCCAGTTACCGCCTGTGGGTGAGAGCGATAGCCCCGTGTTTGCCATGAATCGGGCTGTCACCGCCTGCTTGCGCCAGGTCGTGCGGCATCAGGGCCCTGTATTGCAGCTGGCCAGTTGCCTGCGCGATGGACGGCTGCCCTGTGAAGTGCCGCCAATCATTCCGCCTGTGCGCACCGAGCTCGGCCAGGTGGGGGTGTTGAACCGCAACGACTGGCTGGAGCGAGCCAAGGAAGGCCTCCGTCAGGCCGCGGCTTGCGATAACCCCGATGCTGCAAGGATTCTCTGCTTCACCAATCGCCGTCTGGAGGCGCTCGTGCCCCATGCCCGCCGGGCAATTCATGGCGACATGGCCGATCAGATGGCGGTGCTGCCTGGTGAAGTGTTGATCACCCGCACGGCAGTGATGGCCCCGGCTTCACGGGATAATGGTGAAACCGGTGAGGAGCCGGATCTGGTGCTGGGTTCCAACCGTGAGGTGGTGGTGGAAGACGTAGCACCGGAACGCTGTGACTTGGCGGAGTTCGGTGTGGCTGGTGACACCCAGCTCTCGCTGGCTGGCCTTGGGGCACCCGTCATCGAAACTCTCAATGCCCGGGTGCGCAGCGGTGAATTGGAGCTCAATCTGCGCCTGCAGCCCCCATCCGGTAGCCAGGCCAGGCAGCAGTTGGATGCCCTGATGAAGCGTCTGGCCCAGGAGGCACGGGAAGCCGGCAAGCGCGGTGGACGGCCGTTGTGGCGCCGATACTTCCTGGTCAGGGATGCTTTCGCGTCGCTGGGGCCAGCCGCTGTACTCACGGTGCATCGCAGCCAGGGCAGCAGTTTCGGTGAGGTTTTTGTGGCGGATGATGTGTTCTGGCCGCAAGATCAGGCCTTAAGGCGGCAACTTGTTTACGTCGCGGTCAGTCGTGCCAGAGAGGGGGTCTGGCTGGCTGGCCGTTCTCCTTCCGCGGTGATGGCTGAGCGCTGGACATCAGCACTCAGGTCAGAGTGAGCCCGCTCACGCCTTGCCATCCCAGGTAGATCCCCAGGCCAAGGCTGAGGCCGCCCACCACCAGTTCACCGCGGGTGAAGAGCACAGTTTTACCCTTTTCCAGAAGAGGGATGACCTTGTCGCGACCAATAATCACAGCGATCAGGGGAGCCAGCAGAAACAGACTCGCGCCCACCGTGAAAGCGATCAGACCCACCGCTTCTTGCCAGGTGGGTAGCTGGGCAGACAGCACCACGCCGGCCGATTTGGCGAACAGCACGAGATCATCGGGGCTCACCAGCTCACCGACGGATCCCAGCAGCAGCAGCAGTGGCAGTGGCATAGCTACAAACCGGTCAATGCCCTTCGTCCAGCTCGGTGGCTCACCGCCTTCCGTGGCTGATTTGATCAATTCACGACCGCCAACGGCGATCAAGGCGCCACCTGCCAGCAGATCCAGCCCGGTGCGGTGATGGGAGCCATGGCTCATGTCCAGCACAAGGGTGTGTCCCACTGTCACCAGCAGTGTCGCGGCCAACAGGGTGGTTACCACCCAGCCAGCGACGAACCAGCCTCCTCTCTTGATCGGTTGGGGGCCCAGCAGCAGCAGCAGCAGCACGGCGATGTGGATTGGGGATAGGCCAATGCCTGTGCCGTAGGCCAGCAATTCAGCCCAGAGGGTGGTGTCGCTCATCAGAACCGGCCGTCGACGAGTGCATGTCAGCGCAGGATCGCATGTTTCCTCCTTCCGCCACTCAGCACACCAAGGGTTGGCTTGCCGTTGGCTCAGCTTCGGATCTCGAACCAGTCGTCGCCGGTGATCGGGATCTGGGATGGCCTCACCAGGCGAACACGGGCGTCACTGGAGCCCTGCTCACACCACAGCCGCATTTCGTTGAGGGGTAGCGACTCGCCCTCCGCCTGAACTTCCACCCGTCCATCCGCGAGATTGCGCACCCAGCCGCTGAGCCCAAGCTCCATGGCGCGTCGCCTGCAGGCCTGTCTGAAGCCCACCCCTTGGACGTGTCCCTCCACCAAGAAGCGCCAGCGTTCCAGCAATCGGTTGGTTCGTTGACGATCGCTTCGGCTTACCCAACGGCGTCGTTCCGCTTCGCTGCGGACGCGAGCGCGGCGCGCCAACGGCATGAGATCGTCGAGGATCCGGCCCAGTGGAGGTGGACCCAGCTTGCGTGGAGGTTGGGTCTGTTCCATCCCTCAGCTCTTCGCTTGATCTTCCAACCTTCAACCTGCCACAGCGGTCCGGTTTTGCCCATCGTGGTACCGGCCTCTTGGCTTAAGTTCCAGCGATGAAATTCATGGCCCCTGAGTTGTTCTCCTTGGCGCATCAGCAGCGTGTCGCTTCTGACCTTGAGCGTGCGATAGCCCACCTGTAGGCGGCCTCGCTTGGCTTCAAAAGGGAGCAGCCCCGCCATTCGGTGCTGTCGGCCCTCAGGATCAGCCAGGCTCTGGCCGAGCAGCAACATGCCGCCGCATTCGGCATAGATCGGCTTTGTCTGAATCCAGCTCTGCAGGGCTGCAAAACTTTGTTTGCAGGTGCTGAGTCGGGCGGCATGCAGTTCCGGAAAGCCCCCCGGCAGCACCAGCCCCCTCGCCTCCTCAGGCGGTGGACCATCTGCCAGTGGGCTCCAGGGCAGCACAGGCATGTTGAGGGCTTCCAGACACTCCTGCATCTCTGGATAACGGAAGTGGAAGGCTTCGTCCTGCGCCACCGCCACGGGCAAGGCAGGCATTGGCTCTCCAGCCGTGAGGGCAGAGCTAAGCGCGGTCTGAATGGGATCGGGACCGGGAGAGGGAGCCTTGAGCAGCTCCTGAAACACGTCCATCGCTAGATGCTCTTCGGCGAGCTCGGCCCAGCGCTTGAGCCGTGGTTCGAGCTGTCGTAATTCATGCGCTGGTGCCAGTCCAAGGTGGCGACTGGGTAAGTCAAGGCTGGGATCGTTCGGCAGGCATCCCAGGCAGCGCACGCCGATCTGCTCGAGCACCTCCTCCAGCAGTTCTCGATGACGCAGGCTGTTGACCCGGTTCAGCACCACACCCGCCAGCTGCAGTCGTGGGTCGAGCGCACGGAAGCCAGCCACAAGAGCGGCGAGTGATCGGGCCTGCCCTCCGGCATCCACCAGCAGCACAACGGGCAGTCTGAGCTGGATGGCCACATCGGCGCTGCTCCCTTCTGAACTGGAGCCAATGCCGTCATAGAGACCCATGACGCCCTCAATCAGGGCCAGATGGCTGCGACCTCCGTAGCCGTTAAAGCTCTGATTGACCCAGGCCTTGCCACAGAGCGGTAGGTCGAGGTTGCGGCAGGGTTGCCCTGCTGCAAGCGTGAGCAGCTGAGGGTCGAGATAATCAGGCCCAACCTTGAAGGGTTGAATGCTGCGTTGATGGTGCCTCGCCCAGGCGATGAGACAGAGGCTGAGCAGGGTTTTGCCACTTCCGCTCGCCGGAGCAGCGATCACGCAGGCCATGGTCTGAGCGGAACAACGACGTCAGGTCCCGCTCAGCGGGGGTTCAGCTGATCAGCTTGGCAGCCAATGGAGCCGCTGCTGCCAAGAGCGGATTGGTGGAGTCATGGCCGCCTTCTAGCAGGCGGGACACATCGGCTTCCACGGGCAGCTGCTGCACCGGCACAACCTCTTCAATCAGCTCCAGACTTGCCATGCCACCGGCTTCGAGGCGCATGCAGCCTCCGGATTCTGTGCAGAGAATGACGCACATCGCCGGTTGGTCATCGGGCTTACAGATCAGTCGGAGTCCCACAATTTGTCCGGGATGAATACTGGGCTGACCCATGGGAACTGGTGCCACACGCATCTTCACTGCGGTGCCATCAGGCCGCTTGAACGTGGCGGTGATGCTCTGGTCCGAATGGTGCTGATGGGTGTCCAGCGTCCAACCCAGGCGATCCGCGATCCAAGAGCCGAGCAGCAGGCCTTGCACCGGATGATCGCCCTCGACGTCAATGTCGAGCTGCACCACGTGGCCCAAGGCATCCCGCCGGTGCGGCGGATCAAACACCATCGCCAGCGTCTGATGCCAGCTGCCCAAACGCAGCCAATTGAGATCATTGACGGCCTGATTGGCTGCGATTCTGTCGGCGAGAAGACCGAGGCAGAGCCTGGGGTCTCCCAGTGCTGAATCGAGGATCAGTCGCCGTGGTGCGCTGGCCAGTTGCTGCAGCAAATCAGGGGCCTCATCGAGGGCTCCGTTCCACCAAACCCAAGCGGGCAGTTCCTCGGGCAAGAGCGGATCAAGGATTGACAGCCCTTGCACCAGAGATGGCTTTCCACCGCGTAGCACCACCACATCTCCGCAAACCGCTGTTCCGCCACCTTCCTCTGGAAGTGGGCAATAGGCGGCCACGAGGGTTTCCATCGGCTGCTCTGCTTTCAGACTGGGCGCAAGGGTGATCAGCCGGCGTGGACGCAAATGGCTGAGGACCGCATCCACATGCTGACCACGGAGATCTTCACTGGTGTGATCGCCATCCATCTGACTCAGGCAACGGGCCACGGCCTCGGTCAGTGGTGGGGTGCTGATGGGCAGATCGCCGTCGACCACCGCCTTGCGTCCTGCTTCGATCAGCTGCGTTCGTTGCACACCGGTGATGGGCCCATCCAGCCGCCCCGTCCGAACCAGTTGCTGTTCCACCCAGGCCGGTTGCCAAATCAAAAGGCAGAAGGTGTGCGCCCCGGTGTTGTTGGGCTGATCGCGTGACCAGAGCTGTTCCAAGTAGTTGGGAACTTCCGAAGGCGGAAGCTCTAGAGGGGTCTGAAGGGTGAGCTGGGGAGACATGGCGAACCGTTGGGTGGAGCAGGTCGGAGAGGGCGGATCAGGTCAGGGTCGGCGCCACAGCAATCCGTCGCGTGCGAGCAGGGCATCGGAGGCCGCGGGGCCCCAGGTGCGGGATTCATAGGGATGGATCGGCAGCTGCCATGGGCTGTCTTCGATCAGTTCCAGCAGAGGGGTGTAAAGGCGCCAGGCGGCTTCGACCTCATCACTGCGGGTGAACAGAGTTGGATCGCTCAGCATGGCGTCTGCCAGGAGCCGCACATACCCCTCGTCGGAGGGTTCTCCAAACGACTCGTCGTAGGAAAACTCCATTTCCACCGGGCGGCTGCGCATGCCGGAACCGGGTGACTTCACTTCGAATTTGAACTCTGCGCCTTCATCGGGCTGAATGCGCAGGATGAGTTGATTGGCGGTGGGCCCGCCTCCGGCTGCATCGAACAAATGCACCGGCGCTTCGCGGAAGGTCAGCACCACTTCGCTCAGTCGTTTTGGCAGGCGTTTCCCCGTTCTGACGTAAAAGGGCACCCCCTGCCAACGCCAGTTGTCGATGAACAGCTTCATCGCCACATAGGTTTCCGTGGTGCTGTTCGGGTCGACCCCGTGCTCCTGGCGATAACCAAGCAAGGGAGATTCATGCGTGCCCCCTGGTCCGTACTGGCCGCGGATGCAACAGTTCCAAGGCTCGTTCTCATCGGCCAGGCGTGCGGCTTGCAGAACCTTGGCTTTTTCACTTCGGATCGCTTCAGGATCAAAGCGCCCGGGGGTTTCCATGGCCGTGATGGCCAGCATCTGGGTCAGGTGGTTCTGCACCATGTCCCTGAGTGCACCAGAGGTTTCGTAGTAGCCAGCGCGTTCCTCCACGCCAACCGTTTCTGCCGCTGTGATTTGGACGCTTGAGATGTAGTTGCGATTCCAGATCGGCTCAAAAATGGTGTTAGCGAACCGCAGAACCATGATGTTCTGAACGGTTTCCTTTCCGAGATAGTGATCGATCCGGAAGATCTGGTTTTCCTGTCCGCAGCTCTGCACCACGCGATTGAGGGCTTGGGCACTGCTGTAATCCCGACCAAAGGGTTTTTCGATCACCACCCGGCTGCGCTCCGGGTCTTTCAGCAGGCCTGCATCGGCGAGGGCTCGGCAGCCGCCGGCATAAAACTTCGGAGACACCGACAGATAGAAGGTGCGGTTGTTGCGAGTAGCCCTCAACCGGTCGATTTCATGCAGCCGATGTCCCAGCTTCACCAGATCTTCGGGTTGCTGGAGATCCACGGGCTCGTAGAACATGCCCGCTGAAAATTGTTCCCAGGCTTCAGGATTTTCCGCGATGGTGCTCTCCATCGCGGCTGCCATCTTTTGGCGGAATTCGTTGTCGCTCCATGGCCTGCGAGCGCAACCGAGCAGTGCGAATTCACTGGGCAGTCGTCGTTGCTTGAAGAGCTCAAAGAGCGCCGGTACCAGTTTGCGGTGGGTGAGGTCACCGCTGGCTCCGAAGATCACCAGACACTGTGGGGCGATCACGCGCTCTTGACGCAGCCCCACCCTCAACGGGTTCGTGATCGTTGCGCTCATGGCACTGCAATCTCTGTCGCAGGTTTAACCAGGAATCTTCGAGATGACAGTGCCGCAGCACATCACGCCATGTTTTGTGGCCGTCTCGTCACAACTTCGACACGCATTAAAAAACCCGCCATTGGGCGGGTTCGGAGCATCCAATCAAGAATGGACCAGGCTTTGGCGTGTCATCAATACGTTTCGACATGCCAGCGGTCGGCTTTTTTCAGCTGCGGGCGAAGTTCGGACCAGTCGAGTCCCTTGGCCGCAGCGGCAGCGGTCATGGCTTCATCAATGCCGGGCTCCATACCGCGCAGACCGCACATGTAGACATGGGTCTTGGGATCCTCGATCATCGAGAAGATCTCTTCGGCATGCTCCAACACACGGTCCTGGATGTACATACGACCACCCTTGGCATTCTGCTGCTCGCGGCTGATCGCCTTGGTGTAGCGGAAGTTGTCGGGAAACTCAGTCTGATAGTGCTCGAAGTCGGCGTCGTAAAGAAGATTTGGCGTCTTGGGTGCGCCCATGAACAGCCAGGCTTTGCCTCGGAAGGTCCAACCGTTCTTTTCGCGCTCTGAAGGGTCGAACATGCGACGCAGGTAGGTGCGCATCGGAGCGATGCCCGTGCCTGTGGCCAACATGATCACATTGGCTTCCTCGTCGTCAGGAAGCAGCATTTCTTTGCCGACAGGACCTGTGATCTTGACCTTGGACCCAGGCTTGATGTCGCAGAGATAAGTGGAGCAAACGCCCTTGATCTGTTCGCCAGCTTCGTTCTGATACTCGAGTTGACGAACGCAGAGCGAGACGGTGTTGTCCTCCATGTTGTCGCCATGGCGAGTGCTGGCGATGGAATAAAGGCGAAGTTTGTGGGGTTTGCCTTTGGCATCCGTGCCCTCGGGAATGATGCCGATGGATTGCCCTTCGACGTACTCGAGGTGGGGATCGCCACCGCTGAGGTCGAAGGTGATGTGCTGAACTCGGCCGATGGCCCCTTCGTCCAAAAGGCTGTAGTTCTCGGTGACGGTGCCGATGAAGGGAGATTTCGGCTTGTAGAGATTGACGGGCACGGAGTTGTGAGCAGGTTTGGCGGCCTTGGCCTTGGTTGCGGTGGGTTTCGCAGCGGCCTTGGCGGGCGTCGGCTTGGGGGCCGGTGCATCAGGCGTTGCTTGGGCAGGAGCGCCGCCAGCCGTCACCGACTGAATGCGTCCGCCTGCAGCGTTGATGCGCTGGACGGTGGCCTGTAACTGGTTATAGGCAACATTGATGCGTTGTTCGGATCTGCGTTGAGAACCGGACTGCAGCCCAACGACGACCAACGTGAACATCCTTTCGTTGAAGGTGCTGGTACCCGCCGAGCTGACACGCATGAGTTGAAGGCTTCCCGTTCGAGACCGGGCAATCATAGGCGTGACGACTCAATTTCTTACCCAGCTGTCACAGGGTTGTTTCGGATGATTGGCTGGACGGACTGCGCACTTTTATTAGGATCTGGTTGTTACCTTTCTCAGGTTGAACTTCGCCGACCCCTTGCCGACTCTTCAGCGAGCAATCCGAGGCCGTCAGCAGACGATCGAGCAGACCGTGGAACGTCTGCCGCAAGGAGTTCGGCGTCTGGCTGTTCAATTGCGCACCCGCTACAGCGTTGAGCAGCTTTGGCAAGTGCTCACCGATTACGAGGGCCTCAGCAATTTCATCCCTAATCTTAGCCAAAGCACTCTGCTTGAGCGGACGGGAAACCGAGTCACCCTCTCCCAAGTTGGCAGTCAACAACTAGTTCTTGGTCTGAAGTTCTCCGCTGAAGTTCAGCTTGAGTTGACCGAGCACCGACCGGAAGGTTTCCTGCAATTCCGGATGATCAAAGGGGACTTCCGCCGTTTCGAAGGAGCATGGCGACTGCAGTCCGTACCCGATGAAACGTTGATGCTTTACGAGCTCACTGTTCAGGGCTGTTTGGGAATGCCCATTGGTCTAATTGAGCAGCGTCTTCGTCAAGATCTCAGCGCCAATTTGCTGGCGGTTGAATCAGAAGCAGAACGTCGATTCGCCTGATTCAGGCATTGCACACCGTCCCACACTGAAGAATTCAATTAAGAGTTAGGGTTTCACAACCGAAGATGCAGGGCGTCATTGTCATAAAAAAACACTCACCTTAGTGAGTGTTAGAAAATGATGACTGAAAGATCAGTACCCCCAAGGGGATTCGAACCCCTGTCGCCTCCGTGAAAGGGAGGTGTCCTAGGCCTCTAGACGATGGGGGCGAGGCCGTGATCTCAGGAGATCCCCCGAGCACTAAACGAAATTACGGGTCAGACGGACCCTCCGTCAAGACGGTTATGGACTTCTCTTGCCCCTGTCCGTGCCAGACCGGAACGTTGAAGGTGAAGCATGCGCCCTTGCCTGGTTCTGAAACCACCCAGATCCGCCCGCCGTGCACTTCAACGATGCGTCTGCAGACGGACAATCCGACCCCGAAGCCAGAGGTTCCTCCGGAGGTCTGCGGTAAGCGAACGCGGTCCAGAAAGATGCGTTGCTGCTCTGCCTCAGGAATCCCAGGGCCACTATCACTGACACTGACCTGAACCCATTGGTTGGTGCGATGCACCAGGGCCAAAGAGATTGTTCCTCCGTCTTGTGTGAACTTGAGTGCGTTCTCCAGCAGGTTGAGAATCACTTGGCGCATGCGTCGCTGATCGGCGTACACCAACGGCAGGTCCGCTGGGATGTCGGTGTTGACGGTCACGTCTCGTCCCAGCCAGAGCTTTTCCAGTTCGAGAATGGCCTCGGCGGCAAGGCTGGCCAGGTCAAGACGTTGTGGGTTGAACAGGGCTTCCCAGCGAGTGCTCCCCACTTCCAGGAGGTCTTTGGAGAGCAAGGCGATCTCTTCGAGCCGGCGTTTCAGCACATCACGGAAACGGTTGAGGTCGATCTGCCCCAGTTGTTGGCTCTGGACGGCAAGCGTTGCGGCGGTCAACGGGGTGCGCAGTTCGTGGGCCACCATCCGCAGCAGCCGCTCCTGGGACTGCAGACGGTCGATCAGTGTTTCGTTTTCCTGACGCAAGACCAGCAACTGATCTTCGAGTTGCAGTTCCCGCTGGGTGCGGCTGCCATCCAGTTCAGTGGGCTTGAGGCTTAAGCCAAGACCACTCACCACTTCATCCTGTTGCCAGCGTGGAACCCAGCCACGCAGCTGTTGAAAGATGCTGCTTCCAGCAAATACCTGTTTGGGAAGTGGTTGAAGTTTGACCAGGGCTGGTGTCACAACCAGACGGTGTAGTTCGAGCAGCT
The DNA here is from genome assembly GCF_014280035.1 of Synechococcus sp. A18-25c. NCBI lineage: Bacteria > Bacillati > Cyanobacteriota > Cyanophyceae > Synechococcales > Synechococcaceae > Synechococcus > Synechococcus sp. A18-25c. The sequence goes on along the minus strand of NZ_CP047957.1, from coordinate 1,777,701 downwards.
CCGGCTGCTGAACCGGATCTGCCACCTGGAGTGTCACGTCAAAGCCGCAGTCCTCATGCTCCAGAAACTGGATCAATGAACGCAGATCACCACTGGAAAGGTGATGACGACCTGCAACGAGGAGCAGTGTCAGCTGTTGACGTGGTGTGGGATCGATCCCGACCACCAGATGTGGCTCCGAAAGTTGAGCCTCACCTTATGGGTTTTTGCAAAGCGCAGCAGAACCGCTAAGACGATTTTGAACAGACTGTTGTCAGGTCAAACAGTTCATGCCCCTTCTCCCCGTTGAACGTCGCGGTGCTCAGCCTCCAGACGGAGAGCCTCCGGCTTCAACACGGGTGCATCTCGACAGCAATCTGCGCAGGTGGTTCGCACGCAACCTCGGTCTCTGGCGGTCGCGCCGCCAATACGTGTTCAAAAACGAGGAGGTTCTCTTCCTCGACATGATGATTCGGGTCGAAATTTTCGCTGAATCAAGAGTCGGCAAGCCGCGCTATCGAATGAGTTGGTGGCCGGAGCACGACACAGACTTTTTTGAACGGAAACCCCGCTACCAGCGCGAGGGTGTGATGGAAGCAACTTTGCTTGGACATCAGCTTCAACGCAGTCGTGCCTATCTCGAAGAAGTGGAAGCGCGCACGCAGATCCGTCAGGTGGATGAGCATGAAGTGGTGTTTGAGTCGCATTACCTCGATTGGGATGTTCAGGAATACACCCGTCTGATTGATCAGGATCGTTTCCGTTCCCGTGCCATCTACAGCTGGCAGAAAGGGGAATTGGAGATCGTTGAACACCACCATGAAACGCGTCTCGAGGATGCGTCAGCGCCCATCCCCAGCTGACCAACGAGGACGGTTTGCATTCAGTGCTGAAGCAGGTGGTGCGGAACCGATCAGATGCGGCACCATGGCCGCATTCTTAAGTCAGGACTCTTGACTTCCATCCGTCGAATCCGTGCAGCATTGGCTGCTCCCCTGGCTCTGATGCCGATCCTGCTGGGAGGTCCCGCAGCATTCGCTCAAGCGACGGGCCAGGCTACGAAACCTGCGTCGAATGAGGACGTGTTTCTCTACCGCGGCATGGGGTCTTCCTATGTCTGTAATGCCCGTACCGCAGGCCTTGAGTTTCCCAAAGCAGTTGGTATCGCCGCTGCCACCTACGTGCAGCTGCTCAATGGCCGTCACGGTGGCCTTGTTGCTTCTGCTGGCAGCAAAAAGCTCACCAACGAGCAGCTGTTCGCTGGGGCTGAATTCCAGATCATCACCGGTGCGATGCAGTTCTGTCCTGATCTCGTCCCCGAGGATGTGAAGGAAAAGGTGGAAGAAGCGATCGAGAAGCAGGCTGGCGCCAACTGAGATCAGCTTCAAATCAACGGATCCCTCCCGGCGGTCGCCGATGTGCAACGGCCGGGATCGTCCTGATGGGGTTTTCTCCCGCTTGAGTGAGGTTTTCCCTCCCACCGTTTGCTGCTGATGCGAGGCAGGATCACAGCAGCATGAGCTGGTCATGGTTTCCACCGCTGCACCCCAGTCCACGGTTCGTCTGAGTGATTACCAGCCATATCCGTTCCGTATTCCTGCCATCGCCCTGAATGTGGTCGTTGGCGAACAGCTCGTGACCGTGACGGCTGAGTTTCAGGTGGAACCGAAGCACGGCGGGGCGTCCAAAGCCATGGTGCTTCGGGGCGTTGATCTCGAGCTGGTGTCGATTGCTATCGACAACCAGCCTCTTCCGCCGGAGGCCTACTCCCTGGATGGTGACGGGCTGGTGCTCCCGAACACTCCCGCACACCCCTTTCAACTGACAACAGTCAGCCGCCTAGATCCCAAGGCCAACACGTCCCTGGAGGGGTTGTACGTGAGCGGTGGGATGCTCACAACGCAGTGTGAGGCCGAGGGATTCCGGCGGATCACCTTCCATCCCGACCGGCCCGATGTGTTGAGCCGTTTTCGCGTGCGCATCGAGGCCGATCGCGAGCGCTATCCGGTGCTGTTGTCCAACGGCAATGCCATCAGTTCGGACCCCTTGGCTGAGGATCCCTCGCGCCATGTAGCGATCTGGGAAGACCCTTTCCCCAAGCCATCGTATCTATTTGCGCTTGTTGCCGGTGATCTCAGGGAGATCCGCGATCAGTATGTAACTGCTTCGGGTCGTGACATCACGCTCAGGCTTCATGTGGAAGCTGGTGATGAACCGTTTACGGCCCATGCCATGGCATCACTGAAACGGTCCATGGCCTGGGACGAATCGGTGTATGGCCTGGAATACGACCTCGATGAGTTCAATACCGTCGCTGTGCGCCACTTCAACATGGGCGCGATGGAGAACAAGGGGTTGAATATTTTCAACTCCAAATTGGTACTGGCTGATGCGGAGTCGGCCACGGATGGCGAACTCGAGCGGATTGAAAGTGTCGTTGGTCATGAGTATTTCCACAACTGGTCCGGCAATCGCATCACATGCCGCGACTGGTTTCAGTTGTCATTGAAGGAGGGCCTCACTGTTTTTCGAGATCAATGCTTCACTGCTGACCTGCACTCCGAGGCGTTGAAACGAATCGAGGATGCAGCGATGCTGCGCAACACGCAATTTCGAGAAGATGCTGGGCCGACCGCGCATCCGGTAAAGCCTGATGCCTACCAGGCGATTGATAATTTCTACACCACAACCATCTACGAAAAAGGTGCAGAACTAATCCGTATGTTGCGCACATTGCTGGGCCCCGAGCGGTTTATGCAAGGAACGCGCCTCTATTTCAAACGTCACGACGGTGAAGCCGCTACAACGGAAGATTTCGTGACCGCCATCGTCGAAGGAGCCTGCTCCGATGGTCAGGCTTTGGGATTTGACCCCGATCAATTCTGCCGTTGGTACCACCAGGCTGGAACGCCCCGGGTCACGGTCGGCTCGCAATGGAATGGCGAGGAGGGACGACTGACACTCACCCTGGAGCAGATCACGGCTCCCACGCCGGGTCAGCCGGAGAAGCTGCCGCTGGTGATTCCCGTGCTTTGGGCAGCCCTTCAGCCCAACGGTCGTCCTGGGAAGGAACGCTTGCTAGTGCTCGATCAGCAACGACAGACGGTGGTGATCGAGGGCTTGCCACCCGCAGCCAACCCCCCTGTTCTGTCACTGTTTCGCAATTTTTCTGCGCCGGTCACCTGGGATGCCGGTCAGTCAACGGACGAACTGTTTGCCCTGTTTGCAGGGGATGACGATGCTTTTGCGCGTTGGGATGCAGGACAGCAGCTCTGGAAACAGCTGATGCTGGCTCGTGCTGCCGGCACTCCTGCGCTTGCGCTGGAGACACGCATGCTGGAGGCGCTCCGTCAACTGTTGTCTGATCAGGGTGAGAAGGATCCGGCTGTGTTGGCCACGTTGCTGGCGTTTCCTGGACAGGCGGAGCTGGAAGCGCTCCAGACCGAAGCAGATCCTCCGGCCCTGGAACGCGCTGCCTGCGAACTACGTGCCCACCTGGGTTCCCAGCTGGCGTCGCTGCTGCAAGCTCGCCTGAATAGCGTGGCCTCAGGGCTAGAACAGCTTTGGCCTGCCGGTCAGGGAGAGCGCCAACTCACCGGATTGATCTGGAGCTGGCTTGCGGCTGCAGGCGATGCAACGGCGCGACTTTCAGCTGTTCAAGCGGTGCATGGTGCGTCGATGACCCTTGCACGCTCAGGCCTGCGGGCGTTGCAGCCGTTGGATTGCCAGGAACGTGATCAGGCCCTGAAGGCTTTTCACGACCGCTGGCAGGAGCGTCCTGTGATTTTTGACACTTGGTTTGCTCTGGAAGCATCGACACCACGCACCGATGCACTGGCGCGGGTGGCGGCTTTGCTGGAACACCCGAACTATGACCCGATGGCTCCGAATTCCGTGCGCGCGGTACTGGGCGGCCTTGTGGGCAATCCCAGGGTGTTCCACGCACTGGATGGCAGTGGATATCGATTCATGGCCGAGCAGATCATTGCCGTGGATCAGCGCAACCCGATTACGGCTTCACGTCTGGCCAAGGTGTTCAGCCGTTGGCGCACCTATGGCGCTGAGCGCCAAGCGGCTGTGAAGATGGCGCTATCAATTCTGGCTGAAGCAGACCTGTCCACGAACACACGAGAAGTGGTCAGCCTGATGCAGGCATGATGGTTCGCTGGCTGGATTCCCCCGATTGCTCATTCGCGGAAATCCAGCCCACTGAGGCGCATTCGTGGCTACCAGAAGAGTGTCCTTCCTCTTGAGGGGTCATGGATTACAACTATGCGGTGTTCTGGCACGTCCCTCGGGGAGGTGCAGGCATTGATCGCCTCAGGGTTGCCGATGCAGATGAAGCACGCTGCGCCTGCAGTGAACGGCATCCAGGTGCCATCCTGGCTGCTTTCAAGAAAACGCAGTTCACTCCCGATGAAGTGAATCAGGTATTCATTGATTGGTTGAATTCGGTGCTTTGAGGGTTGATCAATCTTCTTGCTTAATTGTTTCGGACGAATCAATTGAGTACTTTCTTTTTTGGTTATGGTTGTGCAATTCTATTTATTTATTTCATCTCTCCTGCTCTCAATGCATCCTGCCATTGCTGAAATTGAATCCAGTGCAGGTGATGTTTTTAAGACAAGCTGTATGGGTGATGAAAAAATAGATGAAAGTGCTTATCGGGAGCAAAAATCAAAGTATTGTGATTGTGTCGCTGATTTTATTTACGAACAGCAAACTGAAATGCCTCTGATGGAAGTGATCGGTATTTGCAAGGAATCTTATCCACCATTGAGCTAGCGTTCGCTTCGGTTTTACCGATATGTTGATTGCGTCAATCAAGTTGTCTCCACCAGATGGAGATTGATTAGTTCACGCTTCCCATCTGTTGCAAAGCTTTTCTGCGAAAAGATGCCCCTTCTATGCCGCTGTGGACCCCCCATAATCCCTCCCAATAGAAGTAGATCACGCCGTAGCCTTGTTCATTGCTAAGCCGTTTTTTCTCGGCAAGAATTGGAATAGGTGTCGTGCGTTTTCCAAATCCAGCGAGTATGCCAATTTGTATGGGAAGGCCCCACTGTCTGGCCTTACGCAGAGCAGGTTGATTCAGGTCTTTGGCAAACCCTTTCAGTGAATAGGCATAGTTCTGAACGACGAGATCGTCGATCAGTTCGCCCACTGCCCACAGTTCCCAATCCTGGAGCCAGTGGTTGTAAGCGAACCGAAAGGGCCCCGGCGACAGGCTGATGCGCTGTGGCAAGGATTCTTTGTTGAGTCGCTGGCGAAGTTCACGCAGCAATCCCGTGAGTTGGCGGCGTCTCCATCTCATCCAATAGCGGTTGGTGTGATTTTTGGGAGGTGGTGCCCCTGTGTCCTGTTCGTACAGGGCAGAGGTGTAAGCGTCGTAGCCAAATTCCACGGGCCACGCGAAGTGGTCATCCAACTGGAGGCCATTGACGCGGCAGCGTTGCATCACCTCAAGCACCAGCCCGATGAAACGTTCACGCACTTGTGGATGCGCTGGATTCAACCAAGACATCTGCTTGCCGTGCATCGTCATGCTGCGGCTGCCATTCGCCTTGGCGAGCACCCATTCGGGGTTGTTTTGCACCACGGCTGCGTCGGCCGGTTCCATCAAGCCGTATTCGAACCAGGGAATGATGGTCATGCCTCTATGGCGGGCTTCTTTCGCCAGGGTGCAGATGGGATCGAGCTCAATGCCGGCTTTGATCAAGGCCGGTTCAACAGGAGCAAACTGGCTGCGGTGGAAGGTGGTGCCCCGACTCCAAACGTTGGGATAAATGGCATTGAACCCAGCAGCTTGCAGTTCATTCAGGGCTCGAGTCATTTCTGCCCGGTCGTAATACAACCGGCTTGGACTATTGGTGAGCCAAACCCCGAGCGTGCGCTTGCGTTGAGCAGTGGGCAAACCGGCTGCAACCGGTGCACCCATCCACAGGGCTAACACCCCAGCAAGCGCAACCGTCAGTCGCCGACGCATCACCCGTTGAGGTCGGGTGGCTGGATCAGCGGAACATGGAGCTGACGGAACTCTCCTCATGGATGCGCCAAATGGCTTCTCCGAGCATGTTGGCGACGGAGAGCACTTGGAGCTGCGGGAATGTGCGGTCCGCAGGAATCGGGATCGAATTGGTCACAACGACCTGTTCAAACAGCCCTTCTTCTGAGAGGCGTTCTGCGGCAGGAGGAGAAAACACCGGGTGGGAGGCACAGGCAATCACACGGCGTGCTCCCTGCTGACGCAGCAGACGGGCGCCAGCGCAGATGGTGCCACCGGTATCGATCATGTCGTCGATGAGAATGGCGGTGCGTCCATCCACATCACCGATCACGGTCAGGCTTTCAGCCATGTTGTGGCCGGTCCGTCGTTTGTCGATGATGGCCAGCGGCGCATCATCCATTTGTTTGGCGAAGGCGCGTGCCCGGGCAACACCACCGACATCGGGAGACACCACAACCAAATCACCAAGATCTTGATCAGAGAGGTAATCCGCCAGCACGGGTGACCCGTAGATGTGATCGCAGGGAATGTCGAAATAGCCTTGGATCTGAGCCGAATGAAGATCCATGGCCAGCACCCGGTCCACTCCCGAGGTCACCAGCAGATTCGCGGTGAGCTTTGCGGTGATGGACTCACGTCCAGCCGTTTTGCGGTCAGCCCTGGCGTAGCCGTAATACGGGACCACCGCGGTGATTTGACGTGCTGAGGCGCGCCGGCAGGCATCCACCATGATCAGCAACTCCATGAGGTGATCGTTCACCGGAGCACAAGTGGGCTGAATCAAGAAGACGTCGCAGCCGCGAATGGATTCCTGAATCTGGACGTACAGCTCACCGTCTGCAAAGCGCTTGCAAACCCTTGGACCATCAGGCACGCCGAGGTAGGCGGCAATCTCACGGGATAGCCCTGGGTTCGAGGTGCCGCTGAACAGCCTCAGACGACGGGTGTCGTGCTGAATCTTCTCCTGTTCGGCGCGGGCTGCAGTCAGGAATCCGGTCACGATGCCCGCGAACGAAAAATTCGGTACCCCGATCGTAGTGCTGCGAGGTCCAGACGACCCACAGGCGCTTTTCAAACTGAGCCTCCTAGGGTGATTCCATGCCTCAGAACCTCCTGGTCGTGGTCGGTGCTGGTGTCCTGCCAGACCGGCTGATGTCAGCGGCCTGTCACGATCTCGCTCGCGCCCTTGATGCCCTTCTGGTGCAGGAAGGTTGTGGTCAACCGCCCCATCCTCTGCTGCAGACGCTGACGGAGATGAGCTCTTCTGCTACCGAGCCTTTCACGCTGTTGCAGATCAGTGGTGACGCTGCTGTCGATGAATCGGGCCATGGCAGTTGGTTGGACGCGTTAGCGGCTTGGCGTTGTTCTGTGTTGATGCTCGCCGAACCCCGCTCCGATGGGCGTTTTGCCGGCATCGTTCGTGCCTCTGTGGCGTTGGCTCACGAGCTCAATCTCTCTCTGGTGGGTCTGGCACAGATGGGTGGCACTTGGTCACCAGAGCTTCGCCGTACCGATGGGTTGCCATGGTGCGGTTGTCTGCAGGGGCCGGATGACGATCCTGCAGGGTTGGTCAGCTGCCTGCGCCTTCGTTGGCAAGCAACGGCCAGAGCGGCAGTGGCTGGTCAGGTTTAAGCTCCCGAAGCAGCTGTTGACCGACCCGCGGCGCCAGTTGGAGCTGACTGATCTCGGGAGCCTCTTGGCTACTCAGGACTCCAGCAGCAAGGCTGAGGATCTCCGGGGGGGTTAGATCCGTCTCGATCTGCAATGACAGCGCACCGACCACTGTTGGCAGGAGGGTGATGGCATTCGGTTGATTGAGTTGATCGTGAATCCCGCTCAACAGCTTCTGCTGACGCCGGCGCCGATCTTCTTCATCACCTGGATTGGCTTTATGTCGCGCCAATTGCTCCGCCTGTTGACCATTCAAGGTCTGCCGACCTGCTTGAAGATTGACGCTGTAGTTCTGAGCGAGATCTTGACGCGAATAGGTCTGATTGAGGGTGACGTCGACTTCACCAAGCCCATCCACCAGAGTCCTGAGCGCTTCACGGGGCATCACCACGTAGCGATCCGGTTTCCCTTCATCGAGGCCCACCACTTCAGCAATCACATCAGCAGTGAGGGAGACACCTCCCTGCCGGTAGGTGGCTGAAAGGGATTGAAGCTCGTCTTGACCCGGCAGGTTCACCGCCAGCTCGATCGGTAGTTGAAGCACTTGTAAGGGTCCGCCGGCACTGACGTTGAGCAGCATCAGGCTGTCAGCGTTGGCGGGTCCAAGAGGTGCGGCTTGGTTGCTCATGTCATTGAGACCGTCGCCATCGAGTCCCACCACGAGCACCATCACGGGCTGCTTGGGAAGCGGTGCCAAGCTGGCGGGATCGTCGGCAGTGGGCGGTGTTTCCGCCATGGGATCCGGTTCAGGCCAGATGAGTCCCAGACCTCCCGCCATTAGGGCGGCTCCGCCCACAGCAGCAGCAATGCGGAGGATGGTGCGGAAGGGGCGACTACCCAGCCAGCGCTCACGCTGTTTCGAGGATGCCTCGCTCCTCGCTGCCTCACCCTTCATTGCGCCGTGTCATCCGTCTCCGACTCGCAGTCTGGCCTGGTTTTCCGCGAATAATGGGGGGTGTTGACGATATGCCAATGCTTGCGAACGACGCGTTCCGTGACCGATCGCCCGACCAGGTGCGCGTTGTGGTTTTCGGCGCCACCGGTTACATCGGACGGTTCGTGGTGAAAGAGCTGGTGCAGCGTGGCTACAACGTGGTGGCGTTCGCCCGCGAGCGCAGCGGCATTGGCGGTCGCCAGGGGCAAGACAGTGTTATTGCTGATTTCCCCGGCGCTGAGGTTCGCTTCGGCGATGTCACCCAACCGGATTCATTGGCTGCCCAAGCCTTTGATCAACCCACCGATGTGGTGATCAGCTGCTTGGCATCACGAACGGGTGGCCGCAAGGATTCATGGGCCATTGACTACGAAGCCACCCTGAACACCTACGAGCAGGGGCGACAGGCGGGGATGGCTCACTTCGTGTTGCTCTCGGCCATTTGCGTGCAGAAGCCGCTCTTGGAATTTCAGAAAGCGAAACTGGCCTTGGAAGCCAAGTTGCGTGAAGGCGACGACGTCAGTTATTCGATTGTGCGACCCACTGCCTTTTTTAAAAGCCTCGGTGCTCAAGTTGAAAGCTGTCGCAAAGGTGCTCCCTATGTGATGTTTGAAGGAGGAGAGCTCGCCAGTTGCAAACCCATCAGCGAGGCCGATTTGGCTGCTTTCATCGTCGATTGCGTCGCTGATCGTGACAAGGTCAATCAGGTGTTGCCGATCGGGGGACCTGGTGCTGCCTTGAGTGCTCGTCAGCAGGGGGAAATGCTGTTCAAGGCTCTCGGCAAGAAGCCCTGGATGATTTCTCTCCCGATTGCCCTGATGGATGTTCCCGTGGGTGTTCTGGAGTTCCTTTCGCAGCGGTTTCCAGCGCTGCAAGACACTGCCGAGTTTGGCAAGATCGGTCGCTACTACGCCGCTGAGTCCATGTTGGTGTGGGACGAACAGCGCCAGCAATACGACAGTGATGCAACGCCGTCCTATGGCACCGACACCCTGGAGCAGTTCTTTGAGCGTGTTGTGCGCGACGGGATGGAAGGCCAGGATCTCGGTGATGCGGCACTGTTCTGATGACGCCAGTTCCTGGGGGTGATTGGTGATGGCGATGTCGCAATCCACTGGCCTGAAGTCGCGCCGCAGAGTCGGCGTTCTTCTCCACCCGACTGCACTGCCCGGCAGCCCCACCTGTGGAGGTCTTGGCGCTTCGGCGCGTCAGTGGATCCATGCTCTGGCACGGCATGGCATTGGGGTGTGGCAGGTGTTGCCCCTTGCACCTCCGGATGGCACGGGGTCGCCCTACAGCTCTCCATCCAGTTTTGCTCTCAATCCCTGGTTGCTCGATGCGACGGACCTCGTGGACGAGGGATTCCTGTCGCGCGCGGATGAAGCGGCACTGCCAGGTGCTGGCATCGTTCGTCCCCGGCTGGATTTTCAGTTGGCCCTGGAGCGGGCGGGCGGCCTCGGTCGCGGCTTGCGACGGTGCTGGTCGCAGCAAGACCCTGCGCGACATCGAGCCTTCCATCACTGGCGCAACGATCAAGCCCGTTGGCTGGAGGATCATGCGGCCTTCATGGTGCTGCGGGAGCAGTACAACCATCAGCCCTGGTGGCAGTGGGCAGCAGGGTTGGCCCGGCACGATCAGGACGTGTTGCAGGCCTGGAAAGGTGATCATCAAGATGATCTGCTGGAGCAGGAGCTGCTCCAGTGGCACCTCGATCGCCAGTGGCAGCGGCTTCGCTGTCTTGGCGCACAGTTGGGCGTAGAGATCCTCGGTGATCTGCCTTTTTATGTCGCTCGCGACAGCGCCGATGTTTGGAGTCACCGCGACCTGTTTTCGATCGCTGCCGATGGATGCCTCCGTGAACAGAGCGGTGTACCGCCGGATTACTTTTCAGCGACCGGCCAACTCTGGGGGACGCCGGTCTACAGCTGGGGACGTCACCGGCGCACGCGATTCCGTTGGTGGCGTGATCGGCTGAAGCGTCAGTGGGCGCTGGTGGATCAACTACGCCTCGACCATTTTCGTGCCCTGGCCTCCTACTGGTCCGTTCCCGGCAGTGATGACACCGCCATGCGGGGGCGATGGCGACGTTCACCTGGTGCAGAGCTGCTCGGGTTGCTCCGACGTGATGCCGGAGGCCGGTTGCCGCTGGTGGCGGAAGATCTGGGTGTGATCACGCCGGATGTGGAGCGGCTGCGGGATCGGTTTCATCTTCCAGGGATGAAGGTGTTGCAGTTCGCTTTTGATGGGAATCCCAACAACCCCTATCTCCCCGCAAACATTCAAGGTTCTCAGTGGGTCGTCTACCCGGGAACCCATGACAACCCCACCAGTCTGGGTTGGTGGCAGCGGCTGGATGAGGGATCCCGGCAGCGCTTTGCTGCGTGCGTGGATGGTCCAGTCGACGCGCCTGGATGGCAATTACTGGAGCTCGGCATGGCCTCCACCGCTCAGCTTGTGATTGCTCCGCTCCAAGACTTGTTGCATCTGGATGACGCAGCCCGTTTCAACACTCCGGGCACGGTCGGTGGCAACTGGGATTGGCGGCTTGCGTCGTTGGATGAGGCCGTTGATGGAGCGCTTCTGGGTTACGGCTTGCGCGCCGAGGCCTGGGAAAGGCGATAAGTCCCGGCGGCCTCCTGGATGGGCTGTTGGGGACGTCCGTTCCATTGCACCGCACCCTCATCGGGTGCCGGTTCCACGCGTAACTCCAGGGGTGGAAGCAGTTGCAATTTCAGTTCACCGGTCACGCCGCGCAAGTCGCTGGTCTCGCCACCTTCACTGCTGATGATGATGGTGCTGGGTTGCAGCAGGTTCAGTTCCAGCAAACCAGGTGCTGGCTGGGTTGCCTCTTGTTTGTCTGGCTGTTGCAGGTTGAGTGCCACTGGCGTGAACGATTTGGTGTTGTTGATGGCCAGTTGCCGTTGCTGCTGGTTCAACGCCAGCAGTGAGACCGTGATCACAACGCCGTACACCACGCTGCCTTGCCAGGTGGTGAAGATGTCGATGCTGCCCAGCGTGAAGCGAGTGCGCCGTTGATCCTTCGGCAGTTGTTGCTGGAAGAAGTGTTTGGGCAGGGCACCGCTCAAACTTTCTGGTTCGAGATCGAGATATTGCTCCAGCCGGTGAAGCATGGCCACCAGGTAGGCCGGCTCGGGGAGGCGATCGGACCAGCCCCTCTCCAAGGCTTCCAGAACTGGGGTCGTGATGCGCACTTCACGGGATAGATCCCGGAGGCTTAAGCCGCGCTGCTCACGGTGCTCCCGCAATCGCCGCCCTGCTTCGAACAGGGGGTCGGCATCAGAGGCGAGGTCGTCTCCCGTTGATTCCTGCGTGCGCTGCTTTCTCCACAACGAGAAGAGTGAACGTTGAATCAGAGCCATGGCTGCTTCGCGCCCCGCCTCATGCGTTGCTGATCAGGCTCCGCCATTCTTGCTCGGGGATCTCTCTCCAGCAGCCCTCTGGTAAGGATCCAAGGGAGAGGCCTCCGATCGCGATCCGCTTCAGATCGGTCACTGGATGTCCCAGTTTGGCTGCAGTTCTGCGGATCTGGCGGTTCCGTCCTTCTCGGAGGGTCACCTCTAGCTTGCTGTTGCCCTGTCGTCTTGAGATCAGGCGCACCAAGGCCGGCAGGGTGCGGGATCCATCCAGTTCGATGCCCTCTCGCCAGCGTTGCAGGCTCCCTTGGCTTGGTGCTCCAGCCACCGTCACCTGATAGGTCTTCTGGTGCTCGTAGCGGGGATGCGTGAGTTTCAAGGTGAGGTCACCATGGTTGCTCAGCAGCAGTGCTCCTCTGCTGTCCGCATCCAGGCGGCCCACCGGGTGCAGTCCCTGCCTGAACGCCAGGGGGATCAGCTCTAAAACGGTGGGCCGACCCTGGGGGTCATGGCAACTGCTGATCACACCCATCGGTTTGTTGAGTAGCAGCACTCTTGGTGCGGTTCCCATCGGCAGGGGCTTGCCATCAATCGTGATTTGATCGCTGGAAGGGTCAGCTTGATCTCCTAGGGATGCCACTTGGCCATTCACGGCTACACGGCCTTGAAGCATCCACTCCTCTGCTCGGCGTCTTGAGCAGAGTCCTGCAGCGGCGATCAGTTTCTGCAATCTCTGTTGCATCAAGCTCGGTCTTGCCTCAGCGCACGCCGCGGGGAAGCAGCAGTTCGATGGAGGTACCACCATCAGGGTGATTCCTGGCTTGCACCCTGCCGCCGTGATTGACGGCGATTTGCTGCACGATTGATAGTCCCAGACCACTGCCGCTGCGATTGGAGCGGGCGCGAGACGGGTCGCCGCGATAAAAGCGTTGGAACATGTTGCTGAGATCGCGCTCGCTCAAGCCAGGGCCATGGTCTCGAACGGAGAGCAACCACCACCCTCCGCTCGGGAGGATCTCCACTTCAACACAGTTCCCATCGGGTGAATACCGCAGGGCATTGTCGAGAAGATTGAGCACGGCGCGATGCAGTCGACTCTGATCTCCCAGCAGCGGCCCTGGCTCTTCGGTGTTGAGCATGAGTGACACCTGTCGGTGATCCGCCAGAGGGCGAATGCTGTTCCAAGCCGCATCCACCAGTTGATCCAGGCAGACCGGTGAGTAGCTCCCTTGTTCGTGGGGAAGCACGTTCTCCAGCCGGGACAGCTCCAGTAGATCCTCCACCATCAGCTGCAGGCGTTTCAGTTCCCGTTGCAGACGCTCCACCAGAACACTGTCCTGATCAGATACGGATCCCTCCAGACGGTCACTCACCAGCATCAAAGCGGTGAGAGGTGTCTTTAATTCATGGGCGACATCGCTTACCCATCGCTCCTGTTGCTGCTGCTGCGCCTCCAGGGACTGGCGACTCTGCAGGAGCACCAGCAGCCATTCATCCGAGCCTGGCAGAACAATCGCTTCCAAGGGAGCACCTTGTTGATCCCATTCGCAGCGCTGCGGTCGCTGCTGATGTCGCACGCTGACAATCGCCTCTTCAAGCTGAGGCACGGACAACACGTGGTCGAGTGGTTGTCCGCGCACCAAAAGATTGCTGGAAAACCGCAGTAGGCGTTCGGCCCTGGAATTGAGGTAGCCGATGGTCAAATCCGGTGTGAGGATTAACCATCCCTGGGTGGCGGCGTCAATCCAAGCCAACAATTGGGCTGTGCTGAGCGAATAGCCCGAGATCACCGGTGGCGTTTTGCTGGCGTCCTGTCGTTTCCGATCCTGGCGGGGCCAGCGATGGCGCAGCGCCCAACTTGTTAACACACCGATCGTGATGCCAAGAAAGAGCGATGCGCCTGAGCTCACGGTGATTAGCCGAACCGGTAGCCGAAACCTCGTACGGTTCGGATGTGTTGGGGTGCCGATGGCGTCGATTCAATTTTTTCCCTCAGCCACCGGATGTGAACATCCACTGTTTTGGTGTCGCCCACGTAGTCGACGCCCCAGATGCGCTCGAGCAGCTGGTCGCGACTCCAGACCCGCTTCGGATTGCGCATCAGCAATTCCAGAATCCGGAATTCCTTGGGTGACAGATTCAGATCTTCGCCGTCCCGCGTGATTCGGCATTCCCTGCTGTAAAGGCAGAGGTTGTCGTGTTCGATGGTTTCCTGCTCCTCCCCGGGGCTGGGTTGGATCTGCTGTGATCGGCGCAGCAGGGCACGGCAGCGGGCCACCAACTCACGCAGGCCAAACGGCTTGACCAGGTAGTCATCCGCTCCAACCTCGAGTCCAAGCACACGATCGGTTTCGCTGTCCCTGGCACTCACCACCAGAATCGGCGTGGTGATTCCGCGTTTGCGCAATTCTCTGCAGAGGTCGAGGCCGCCCATACCTGGCAGCATCAGGTCGAGCACTAAGGCATCGATGCCTTCTGCGGCTGTTGTGGTGAGCAGTGTTAGAGCATCGCTGCCGTTTTGACAGGTTGTGACATCAAACCCTTCCGCTCTGAGGGCTTCCTGCACGGTTTCTCTGATGGAGTCATCGTCTTCGACAACCAGCAGACGCGCTGTGCTGACGGCACTGGCTAGGGCTGCAGACACCGGCAAATTCAGAGTTAATCACATTCTGCCCTGAACCATCTGCCTCGTCATTTGAGCGGAAAATTTGATGATCAGTGGTAATTTAAGAAACTAATTGGTTTCGTAATAAGCCGATGGCGCCACTGTCCCTGTTGCCTGATGTGGACCTGGTGCGCTCTTATTTGCGGGACATCGGTCGTGTGCCGCTGCTGAGCCATCAACAGGAGATCACTCTGGGCCGTCAGGTGCAGGAGCTGATGGATCTGGAAGCGCAGGAAGCGGAATTGAGCGATCAGCGTGGCGGTGACGCTGTGCCTGCGGCCGAGTTGGCCAAGGCGGCGGGATTGAGCCCGGTGCAACTGAAGCGCAAACTGCAGGCGGGCCGGCGTGCCAAGGAGCGGATGGTGGCCGCGAATTTGCGCCTGGTGGTGAGCGTCGCCAAGAAATACACCAAGCGGAACATGGAACTGCTGGATCTGATCCAGGAGGGAACGATTGGTTTGGTGCGGGGAGTGGAGAAGTTCGACCCGACTCGGGGCTACAAGTTCAGCACCTATGCGTACTGGTGGATCCGTCAGGGGATCACGCGGGCGATTGCGGAGAAGAGCCGCACGATCCGGCTGCCGATTCACATCACCGAGATGCTGAACAAGCTTAAGAAAGGCCAGCGTGAGTTAAGTCAGGAGCTGGGCCGCACACCATCGGTGACGGAATTGGCGGCGTTTGTGGAACTGCCGGAAGACGACGTGAAGGATCTGATGTGCCGGGCGCGTCAGCCGGTGAGCTTGGAGATGAAGGTGGGCGACGGTGATGACACCGAGCTGCTGGATCTGCTGGCGGGTGAAGGCGAGCTGCCGAGCGAACAGGTGGAGGGTGAGTGCTTGAAGGGCGACCTGCGGGATCTGCTGGGTCAGCTGCCGGAACTGCAGGAGCGTGTGCTGCGGATGCGTTACGGGATGGACGGCGAGGACCCGATGAGCCTCACCGCCATTTCCAAGTCTTTGAAGATGAGTCGCGATCGCACCCGAAAGTTGGAGAGGGAAGGGTTGGAGTTGCTGCGCCGCGGTGATGCTCAGTTGGACGCTTATGTGGTGAGTTGAAGAATCAAATCTTCCCTCCAATCGATGCCGCTTCTTAGAAAAATTCGTCGAAGTTGTCGAAATCGACAGCCTTGAAATTGCCTGTCTCCACCTGGGTCATCAGCCTTTCCAGCTGAACCCAGAGGGCTCCGCCCGTCAATAGTGACAGCAGCATCGCGATTAGGTAGGCCGCACCCGACGCGAAGCCGAACACTTGCAGGGACCCGCCGATGAACAGCGTGATGCCCAACAAGGTTCCCGCGAAGCTGATGGTGGTTTCAGCTGTGCCGAGGGGAAGCATGGCCAGCCGATCACTCTTCCAACCGTCTAACCGGTTCTGTACCAGTTTTGAGAAGGTCAGTCCGCAGAGGATTCCAATGGCTAGCCCAAGGCCTGCCACGAGATAGGGCGGTTGCTGAATCCGCGCGAACTCCAGCAGGATCTCGTCAGCGCTGAGATCACCGAAGGCTCCAGTGAGCATATCGAGCTCGGCCTGGTCGAGATCGACCGGGGCGTAATCCGGAGCAAGCGACATCGAAAACGGTCAGAAATTGCGGATCGCCATTATGGCGATGTCATGCAGCCAGTGGATTCAGGCGCTGCAACATGCCTCCAGCAATTTTTCTAGGGCCAAAGGTTTTCCGGATCAAAGTGCTCAGCTCCTTAAGGTCTGAGATGTTCAGGCGATCGTCCTTGATCAATGTCAGTAACAGTCGCTGTCTGAGATCACCGCCATCACGGCTGAATAGCAGACGTAGACCCGCCCCTGCCACCGGCAGCAAATCGCCACCGCTCGGGAGGCTGGTGTCGTTGCCCACCACCTCAAGCAAGCTTTCCAGTCGTTCCACCCGGAGGCTGCCGGACTCATCAAAGATCACATCGAGAAGCTTCTCGCGCATTTCCCGGGTATCACCCGCCAGCAATCGCTTGGCCACATAGGGATAAGCCACCGCAATGATCCGGAAGTCAGGATCCAGCCTCAAGGCCAAGCCTTCTTGACTGACCACAGCGCGAATGATCAGTGCGAAGCGTGCAGGAACCCTGAAGGGATAGTCGTACATCAACTCGGAGAAGCGGTCAGTAATCGCTTTGAAGTTGAACGAGCCCACTGAATCTCCGAGGCTGCCCCCCAGCACATCCTCCAAAGCCGGAATAATTGGCGTTAAATCGGCGTCGGGTGCGAGGAATCCCAGTTGCTGAAAATCGCGGGCAACGGCCTCGAAATCGCGATTAATCAAATGGACGACCGCGCCCGTGAGGGTGAGACGGTCGTCATCGCTGATCGAATCCATCATTCCGAAATCCACATAGGCCACATGACCCAGCTCGCCAGTGCGACCGCTGAGCGCGAACAGGTTGCCGGGGTGGGGATCGGCGTGGAAGTAGCCGAATTCCAGGAGCTGTTGCAGGCCGCTGATCACTCCTGTTCGAATTAGAGCCGCTGGGTCAAGCCGTTGGGCTTTCAGCTCCTGAGGGTCGCGCAGCTTGGTCCCACTGATCCAGCTGGTGGTCAGCACGCGGCGACTCGAAAGACCATCGTCCACTTCAGGGATGGTGACAGCAGGGTTCTCGGCAAACAGTCGGGAGAAGCGTTTGGCATTGTCCGCTTCGCAGCAGTAGTCAATCTCTTCGAACAGGCTGCGCCCAAATTCGTCGATGATTTCTCCCAAGCCGAACCCCAGATTGAGGGGCAGGAAGGGTGCTGCCAGCACTCCGAGACTGCGGATCAGCACCATGTCGCGCCGCAGGATGAAGACCAGATTGGGGCGCTGAACTTTGACCGCGACCCAGTGCTGATCGCGAACTCGGGCTTTGTAGACCTGGCCAAGACTGGCGGCGGCCACCGGTGAATCCGGAAACTCCTCAAATAGCGCGTCGGCAGGAGCGCCCAGCTCCTCTTCAATGGTTTTGAGAGCAGTGGCATGGTTGAACGCCGGCAGATCGTCCTGGAGGCGGGTCAATTCATCCAGCCAATCCCTGCGGATTAGATCCGGTCGTGTGGAGAGAGCCTGACCGACCTTGATGAAGCAAGGTCCGAGATTGGTGAGGGTGCGCAGCAGGGTTCGTGCCAGATTGCGCTGCACGCGCGGATCACTGCTGTTACCGCGTAGCAGAACACTCAGCACCAACCCCAAAAGGGCCCAAAGAATCTGAATCAGGCGCGGAATGCCGATCCAGGGACGGAGCAGCAGCCAGCGAGCATCGCGGCCAGGGTTGTAACGAAGAGATTCCAAGCGCAGCGGCGCTATCACGAACCTGATCCTAGAAAGTCTTCACCGCGCTCGTCCCCGTTGTTTTGAGATGACGTCGCTTCTTTCGCTGCTGCGTTCAGTTGGTGGACGGTCATTGCATTTGCCTGTCCATGGACGAGGTGCTGCCCTGCCTCCGTCCTTGCAGCGACTGTTGCGACAACCGCCGGGTCGTTGGGATCTTCCGGAGCTCCCAGAGATCGGCGGTCCCCTGGAGGCGGAGGGAGCGGTGGCCGCCAGTCAGGCGCGGCTGGCCACTGCGTTGGGTGTAGATCGTTGTTGGTTTGGCGTCAATGGGGCCACGGGGCTGTTGCAGGCTTCTCTGCTGGCGATGGCTCAGCCTGGTGAAGCGGTGTTGTTGCCTCGCAATGTCCACCGCTCCTTGATTGCTGCTTGTGAACTGGGAGGAGTGATGCCGGTGTTTCTACCGGTGCCGTTTCTTGCCGATCGCGGCCATCCAGGTGCCATGTCTGTCGCGGGCCTGCGTCGATCTTTGGACACCTTGCCTGACCCTGGCTGTCGCATCGCCGCTGCGGTGCTGGTGCACCCCACGTATCACGGTTATGCCGCTGACATCAGCGGCTTGCTTGACCTGTTGACTGCGCGGGGACTGCCGGTGCTGGTGGATGAAGCGCATGGCACCCATCTGGCCTTTCCCTCCCGCTCGGCGCTGCCAGCGTCAGCGGTTCACGCTGGTGCAGATCTTGTGGTGCATTCCCTGCACAAGTCAGCCCCCGGCTTGGCACAGACTGCTGTGCTCTGGCAACGCAACGGACGCATCGATCCAGAGCGAGTTCAAGCTGCATTGCAGAGACTTCAGACCACGAGCCCCAGTGCCTTGATGCTGGCGTCCTGTGAAGCCACTCTCGATTGGATGCTGTCGCCGCGCTGGCCGGTGTTGTTGGAGGCACGTCAGTGTGACGCCACCACTCTGGCGACGGTTCTGGCACGGGCCGGTGTGCCACTCCATTCCGGTGATGATCCGCTGCGCTTGATCTTGGCGACTGGCCAGGCGGGGATCAGTGGCTTGGAGGCCGATGACTGGTGCATGCAGCAGGGATTGATTGCCGAATTGCCGGAACCGCTCTGCCTCACCTTTTGTCTTGGCTTCGCCCAGCATCGAGGCCTAGCCAGGCAGTTCAGGCGCCTTTGGCAGCGTTTGCTTGACGAGGCGGGCGGCGAGCCCCTGGCCCTGATACCGGCACCGCCCTGCGATCGCGTTTCGGTTCCTGTGCTTCTGCCCGATGAAGCGCTGCGCCGACCCGCCACCCGTTTGCCTGTGGCCCGTTGCATCGGCCGCATTGCGGCTGAACTGATCTGTCCGTATCCCCCCGGCGTGCCCCTGCTGGTGCCAGGAGAGCGGATGGATGCGCAACGCTGTGCCTGGCTGGAACAGCAACACCGGCGGTGGCCTGATCAGGTGCCCGGTATGGTGAAGGTTCTGGCCTGAAGCGCCTTGGGATCTGGCCGGTGATTGCAGACGTCACAACCAGTAAAGGCCCCAGTCAACGTCTGGCTTCGGATCAGAAACGTCTTGTCAGCGGCCTGCTCGTTGGCCTGTTCGGTCTTGTGGTGGTGGGCTTAGGCGGCTGGTGGTTCACCATCGCCCTTGGTGTGATGGTGCATCTCGGCCTTCTGGAGTTTTTCCGGATGGCGCAGTTCAAAGGCATGCGACCTGCCACCAAGACGACCCTGGTGGCCTGCCAGCTGCTGTTGGTCTGCACCCAATGGTCCGTGAATGGTGGTCTTGCCTCCCATCTCGCCGATGCGGTGCTGCCACTGTCCGGAGCTGCTATCTGCGGATGGTTGTTGCTGCAACCGATCACCGGTTCCATCGCCGACATCGCCGCCTCGATTTTTGGACTGTTCTATTTGGGCTTTCTCCCAAGTCACTGGCTGAAGCTGCGCAACCTCACCGATGTGGATCTCGCACCAACACTCGCCCAACTGCCGGGGTGGTCGGGTGATTGGATCACGCCGGGACTGGCGATCACGTTGATGGCCTGTTTGATGGTGGTGGCCACCGATATCGGGTCCTTCATCATCGGTCGCCGCTTCGGACGTCACCAGCTGTCTCCAGTGTCGCCGGCCAAAACGATGGAGGGGGCCTATGGCGGTTTGGCCTCCTCCGTGCTGTTGGGCGTGGTTGCCGGTGCATCGCTGGGGTGGCCTTATGGGGCACTCTCCGGTGGTTGTCTCGGTGCTCTTGTTGCCTTGTTTGCGCTTGTGGGTGATCTCACCGAATCGATGATGAAACGAGACGCGGGTCTGAAGGATTCCGGTGATGCCTTGCCTGGCCACGGCGGCATTCTCGACCGCATCGACAGTTTCCTGTTCACTCCAGCGGTGGTCTTCTATGGGGTGACCCTCCTGCTTCCGGTTCTTGGCCGAAGCTGAGCCGCTCAAGATTCAATCGCTTGAAGGGTTGAACGGTCTAAGGGTTGAAGAGTCTCAAGGTTGAACAATGGCTTGTCCATTGAGCACCAGGTGCCCTCCCTGAAGTCGGGCTGCATGGATCTGAATGTTGGGGTCCATGGGAAGCAAAAGCGACTCTTCGGCATCGCAGTGGTCGACGCGGATGGTCCCCTGGTCTGCGCAGAGTTGGAATCGTTGCATCACTGGATCCTTGCCAGTGATCACATCCGCGGTCAGCACAAGTTGGTCGTTGTCGATGACCAACGAACGCAAGGGCGTCAATCCCATCAGTTGTTCGGCGAGTAGATCCCCAAGCCAGCGCCAGCGATCGCTGGCCAGGGCCTGATTGAGATCTTGGCCAGCCAGCACCACCTCTCCTTTGATCGAGAACGGGGCTTCAAGTTGCACGGGCTGATTGGGCTGGCCCGGCCGGAGCGTCGCCTTCAAGGCATCACATTCGATCTCTGCGCGCATCAGAGGCAGCTGGTCAAAACTCACCTTCCTGGCTTCCAGTGAGACCCCTTGCAGTCGGCCGCGCAGCAGTTCCAGGGCTGAACCCTTCAGAGCCAGGTTGATCACCTCGGCTGAATCGCACTGGCTGCGGATCCAGCGCTGAAGTCCACTGGCAAGGAGTTGGAGAACGGGTCCGGAGCTGGACTGGGGCATGAACGCTTCAGACCTCGAGGCGGGATCGCCGGTGCATCATCCGATGAATTCGCATCATCAGGCGGCGTGCGCGGTCGTTTGGAACCAGTTGAGACAGCGGTCAGCCACCTTGCGGGGCTGGTCAATGTGTGGGAGGTGTCCGCAATCGTCGAATTTTTCAACGCCATCCCTGAGGATCGCTGCTGCGGCTTGTTTCTGCGGTGCTCGCAGAATGCGGTCGTTGGCTCCCCAGATCACATGCAGCGGTTGCTGGGGCAAGGGTGTTCCGCAGCCGGAGAATCCACCGCTACGGGCAAAAGCAGCGAGGGCGTCCGCCCAGCCCGGGCATTGCAGATGCAGCGAGGCGATCTGTTCCTCGGGAGCGCCCACATCAGCATCAGGGTCAGCGAAGGCCTGTCGGCAAAGACCTTTGCGGACACCGGGTCGCGCCAGGAACCAAGCCCCCAGTCGATCGAGCAGCGGTGGAACCGGCATCGGCCGTCCGGTGAGACCGGCGGGGGCCAGCAACAGCAGCGAGTGAATCCGCTCCGGTTGTCGCCGCGCCATTTCGACGGCCACGGATCCACCCATGGAAGCACCAATCACACCAACTGATTGCGCTGGCATGCGCTCAAGAAGGGCATCCAGGTGGGTGAGAATACTCTCTGGGCCATAACTCGCATTAAGGGGCCGAGGTGAAAAACCAAAGCCGAACAGATCGGGGATGAACAACTGGAACCGTTCGCTCAGTAGCGGTGCTAGACGCCGGTACTCAAGAAAACTGCTGTCGAAACCATGCAGCAATAACAGGGGATCCCCATGGCCGACCACGCTGACCGGGAACGGGTCCTTTACGCCCAGCTCGGGCATCGACCACCACTGAAGGTCGTCAATCAGGGCTTGAGCGCTTGGATCGAGAAGCTCGGGTTTGAGCGTGTCGAGCAGTGATTTCAAGGCAGCACCGGACTGACTTCGGCTGCGCCCACAACTGCTTCCAGCAGCGCGCCAGGTGTGACCGGGAAGGGAAGGTGGTGCAAATCAGAGCCTTCCTTGCAGGCGAACTCACACACCTGCTGCAGATCCTTGAGACTTGCGTTGCCCAGGCCGAGATCATCCAAGCTGACGGGCAGTTCGAGCGCCTGCAACAGCGGCAGGAGTTGTCGATGGGCCTGGGCAGCTAAGCGGTTGCCTCCCAACCGCTCTTCCAGGCGAAGTTGCACGAGGACGCCGAAGCCCACTTTCTCGCCATGCAGAACAGAGTGGCAGGGTTCTAGCTGAGTCAAACCGTTATGCACGGCATGGGCGGCCACCGTGCGGCAACGCGCTCCCCCCAGTCCGCCGATCACTCCCGCGGTGAGTCCGCAGGCTTCCACCACCCGCTGCCAGGCTTCTCCCCCAGGGTGTGCCATCGCATCGAGACTGTCGAGCAACAATTGATCGCGCAACACCCGCGCCATCTGCACAGCCTGCTGAATCACACCATCCCTGCTAGAGCCGCTGCTGACGGACGCTTCGTACCACTTGGCCAAGGCATCGGCGATTCCACTCGCGAGGGTTCGTGCTGGTGCGTGCAGCAGCAGGTCGTGGTCGAACACGAGCAGATCAGGACAGCGGTCGAGAGCTTGATCTCCTTGAAAAGCACCTGAAGGGCTGTAGAGATTGGACAGCGCCGTCCAGCCGGCGCAGGTGGCTGCGCTGAGTGGAACGGTGATGCAGGCCACTCCTTTGCGGTGGGCCAGAAGTTTTCCTGCATCAAGAACCTTGCCGCCGCCTGCAGCAATCACGGCATCACAGCCATGGGTGCTGAACGCAGATTCCAAACGCTGCAGATCGTGCTCGCAGCAGTCGTAATCCAGTGTTTGAGGGGTCACGCTGAGGCTGAGACTGCGTAAGTCTCGGACGAGCTCGTCACGCAGTGACTGGGTGGCAAAACTTCGACCCAGCAGCAACGGACGTTGCGTCAGCGACTGAATTGCCGTGAAAGATTGGTTCCAGGCTCCAGCACCACGGATGACTTGGGCTGGAGCGATGGAGTGGGTCGAGACCCTTCCGTCACGGATGGCTGATTGGATCATCCAGGTCAGAGACCGGCTCCAGCCAATTCGGGCGTCCCGCTGACCGTGCCGGTGAGGTGCTTCACCACCACCTTGCCATCTTCGACATCCACTTGCGCGGAGTCGCCGTCCTTGATGCGACCGGAGAGAACTTCTTCGGCCAAGCTGTCTTCAAGGAGACGCATCACGGCACGACGCAGGGGACGCGCGCCGTAGGCAGGGTTGTAACCCTCCTCGACCAAGCGTTCTTTGAAGGCGTCGGAGACCGTGAGGGTGATGCCCTTCTCCCCGATCCGATTGAACACTTCGCGCAGCATGATCTCGGCGATTTCCTTGACCTCGTCGCGATTCAGTTGCCTGAACACAATGATTTCGTCGAGACGGTTGAGGAATTCGGGACGGAAGTACTGCTTCAGCTCTTCGTTCACCAAGGAGCGGATGCGGTTGTACTGGTTTTCCTCGGCATTTTCTCCGGAAAACTCAAAGCCAAGTCCGCCACCGCCTTTCTCAATCACTTTCGAACCGATATTCGAAGTCATGATGATCAGCGTGTTCTTGAAGTCGACGGTGCGACCTTTGGAGTCGGTCAGGCGCCCATCTTCAAGCAGTTGGAGAAGCAGGTTGAACACGTCAGGGTGGGCTTTTTCGATCTCATCGAAGAGCACCACGGTGTAGGGCCGCCGGCGGACGGCTTCTGTGAGCTGACCACCCTCGTTGAAGCCCACGTAGCCCGGAGGCGAACCGATCAGTTTGCTGACCGTGTGGCGCTCCATGAATTCCGACATGTCCAGTCGGATCATGGCTTCTTCGCTGCCGAAGAAGTAAGCAGCCAGAGACTTGGTGAGCTCGGTCTTTCCCACACCCGTCGGGCCGGAGAAGATGAAACTGGCGATCGGGCGGTTGGGATTTTTCAGGCCGACGCGGGCACGGCGGATGGCCTTCGAAACAGCTTTGACTGCTTCGTCTTGACCAATCAGACGCTTGTGCAGAGTGTCTTCCATGTTGAGCAGCTTCACCGATTCGCTTTCGGTGAGCTTCTGGACGGGCACTCCTGTCCAAGACGCCACGATCTGTGCAATGTCTTCCTCACTCACCACCGGGGTGGCGGACGTGGAGTCAATGCTGGTTGAAATCACAGAAGTGGCAACCGCGGTCGCCTCTCGAGCCTCAGATGAAATCACTTGGTCGCTCGGAGTACCTTCACGGCTGGTTTGCAGCAGGGTGCGAATTTTTTCCCGCAACTCCACTTCCTTATCGCGCAGTTCACCGGCTTTGGTGAAATCTTGATCGCGAACGGCGTCCTCCTTTTCTTTCTGAACGGAACGGAGCTCCTTATCGACTTCCTTGGCTTCGGGAGGAAGCTTGGAGTTCAGAAGTCGCACCCTGCTGCCCGCCTCATCAATCAAATCAATTGCCTTGTCGGGTAGGAAACGATCAGAGATGTAGCGGTCACCAAGGGTCGCGGCAGCTTCGAGCGCTTCATCCGTGATCCGCAGGCGGTGATGCTGCTCGTAGCGCTCGCGCAGGCCACGCAAAATTTCGATGGTGTCTTCGATGGAAGGCTCACCGACGTTGACCGGTTGGAAACGGCGTTCCAGGGCGGCATCTCGTTCGATGTGCTTCCTGTATTCATCCAGCGTTGTGGCGCCGATGCATTGCAGCTCACCGCGTGCCAGGGCCGGCTTGAGGATGTTGGCGGCATCGATGGCACCTTCAGCGGCACCAGCACCGATGAGGGTGTGCACCTCATCGATCACGAGGATCACATTGCCTGCGGCTTTGATCTCCTCCATGATTTTTTTGAGACGTTCTTCGAACTCGCCTCGATACTTGGTGCCTGCCACGAGCAGACCGATATCCAGGGTGAGGACACGCTTGTCTTCGAGAATGTCGGGGATGTCACCCGTTTGAATGCGTTGTGCGAGACCTTCGGCGATGGCGGTTTTACCAACGCCGGGTTCGCCGATCAGCACAGGGTTGTTCTTTGTCCGGCGACCGAGAATCTGAATCACACGGTCGATTTCGTTGTGACGTCCAACAACAGGGTCGAGCTTGGCTTCGCTTGCAAGCTGCGTGAGGTTGTTGCCGAATTCATCGAGCGTTGGGGTCTTGGTGGAGCCCTTGGCGCCGGAGCTACTGCTCCCGCCTGCGCCGACCTCAGCAGTTTCGCCGAGCATTCGAATGACCTGGGTGCGCACCTTGGCCAGGTCGACTCCCAAATTCTCTAAAACCCGTGCTGCAACACCTTCACCCTCCCGGATCAGTCCCAGGAGCAAGTGTTCTGTGCCGATGTAGTTGTGGCCCAATTGACGAGCTTCTTCGAGGGAGAGCTCGAGAACCCGTTTGGCCCGTGGTGTGAAGGGGATCTCGACAGCTACAAAGCCAGAACCCCGACCGATGATCTTTTCAACCTCGACCCGAGCGTCCTTGAGGTTGACGCCCATGGATTTCAAAACCTTGGCAGCGACGCCGGTTCCTTCGCCGATCAGTCCAAGGAGAATCTGCTCTGTGCCTACGAAGTTGTGACCCAGGCGGCGTGCCTCTTCCTGGGCCAACATGATCACCTTGATGGCCTTCTCGGTAAACCTCTCAAACATCGTCTAGGCCGACAGCTGATGAGCACCAACCTATCAGGGCTGTAGGTCTGTTGTGGTTTCATTGGTCACAACTCACATCCCAGTGCTGCCAGGGGTTGGTTGCTTCAGAAAGTATTAAACAATGCCGAAATGTATCCCTTTATTCAGTTCGATCAGTGCGGGAATCCCTACCGGTGCTGATTGGTCGCCTTTGCAACAGGGCACCGTCCCCATTGCTGTAATAACCCTTCCTCAGGCCGCAGTTCGCGAAGCCACAGCGGTTGTAGAGCTTCTGCGCCGCCAGATTGGTTGAAGCCACCTCCAGGGAAGCTGTCTGCGCTCCCCGGCTCTGTCCGAGACGCAACAGTGCGTTCAGCAGGCGCGAACCAATGCCCTGGCGCTGATGGGCTGGGGTGACCGCAACGACCATGATTTGCAGCTCGTCGAGCACAAGCCAGGCTGAGGCCACGGCCACCAAGGTGTTTTGATCAAGAACGGCCCCCAGCACCAGCCGATCGCGGTCGGCGAGCTCGCGTGACCACTGCTCCTGAGTCCAAAAATCATTCAGTGCCTGCTGGTCGAGGCTCAGACAATCCTCGAGATCGCCGCTGCCGAGTTCGCGGATGTCGATCGCGCGCTCACCTGTCATGCCTGCGCTGCTCAGGGGGATGCCTCTTTACATTGCACTTTCGAGCAAGTTCCAGGATCCATGCCACAGCCTTTTGAATCCGGCTGCGATCAGAACAGTCCGAACCGCAACCTCGCACCGGTCACAGCTGAGCTGGATGATCAGGGCCGTTTGGCAGTGGGTGGTTGCACGCTTAGTGAGCTGGCTGAACGGTACGGAACGCCGCTTTACGTTCTCGATGAATCCAGTATCCGGCAGGCCTGCCAGGCCTATCGCGAGTCACTGAAGCGTCACTACCCAGGGGATTCACTCGCGATCTACGCCTCCAAAGCCAACAGTTCTTTGGCTCTAACGGCTGTTGTGGCGTCAGAGGCGCTTGGTTTGGATGCCGTCTCAGCCGGAGAGCTGATTACAGCGCTGGATGGCGGCATGCCGGCTGATCGGATCGTGTTGCATGGCAACAACAAATCTGTTGAAGAGCTTGCGCTCGCTTACCGCCATGGCGTGATGGTGGTGGCGGACAACCAGCACGATCTGGATCGACTGCAGGAACTTATTCCGGCAGGGGGCGCGCCCGCTCGTTTGATGCTCCGGTTCACCCCGGGGATCGAATGCCACACGCACGAATACATCCGCACTGGACACCTCGATAGCAAATTCGGTTTCGATCCCGATCAACTGGAGCCCGTCCTGCGTCAATTGCAAGGCGCCAGCTGGGCACGGGTGGAGGGCCTGCATGCTCACATCGGATCACAGATTTTCGAGCTCGAGCCCCATCGCGATCTCGCGGCAGTGATGGCCGATGCACTTCGCCTGGCCCGTGATCTGGGCCATCCCGTGCGCGATCTCAACGTTGGTGGAGGCCTTGGCATCCGCTACGTGGCCAGTGATAACCCTCCGTCGATCGATGCTTGGGTCAAGGTGGTAGCGGAAGCTGTTGCCACGGCCTGCCGTGAACGCAACCTCGACCTGCCGCGACTGATGTGCGAGCCAGGACGCTCCCTGGTGGCGCCAGCAGGAGTGACGGTCTACACCGTTGGTTCCCGCAAGGTGGTTCCAGGGGTGCGCACCTATCTCTCCGTCGACGGGGGCATGAGCGACAACCCAAGGCCCATCACCTATCAGTCGCTTTACACCACCTGCCTGGTGGACCGTCCCCTAGCCGCTGCAGAGGAAACCGTGACGCTCGCCGGCAAGCATTGTGAGTCGGGGGACGTGCTGCTTAAGGATCTGGCGTTCCCTGCCTGCAGCAGCGGTGAAGTGTTAGCGGTGTTCGCCACGGGTGCGTACAACGCCTCGATGAGTTCCAACTACAACCGCATCCCCAGACCGGCCGCCGTGCTGGTGCACGATGGTCATGCGGAATTGGTTCAACGCCGCGAGCAGCCGGAGGATTTACTCCGTTACGACCTACTGCCAGAACGTCTCACCTCAGTAGTCTAGGGAGACTTCGGGGTGTGATGGAACGTGTTGGCGTTGTTGCAACTGCGCCTGCTTTTCGACGTTCTCTGCGCCTCGCTTTTCGGATTTTTACTGTTCACGCGTGTCAATGAGCAGCGAACGCTTTGGCTGCTGCGCGGATATTTGTTCCTGGTGGCGTTGGCGTGGTTCGTCAAACGCTTTTTCAATCTTCCGCTCACATCAACACTGATTGATGCGTTGGTGCTCGCTTGCTCCCTTTCCCTGGCCATTTTGTGGCAAGGCGAGCTGCGACGGCTAATGGAGTTGCTCGGCACGGGCCGTCTGGCCGTCTTGCTCGGCAATCCTCAGAGCAAGATGCGCTCGACGGCCAGCACGGTGGCGCAGCTCACCGATGCGGCCGGACGACTGTCCAAAACGCGTCGCGGAGCGCTGATCGTGGTTGATCTCGGCAGCGACCTCAGGCCTGAGGACTTTCTCAATCCCGGCATCACAATCGATGCGCAATTGAGTAGTGAACTACTCCTCAACCTGTTTGCGTCTGACACGCCGCTGCACGATGGAGCGGTGGTGATCAAGGGCAACCGAATCGTCTCGGCGGGGGTGATCCTCCCCCTGTCGCGGCAGGGGATCAGTCGCTATGGCACCCGTCATCTGGCAGCGCTCGGCATCACCGAACGCTTCGACCGCTGCATCTGTGTGGTGATCTCTGAGGAGACCGGAACCCTCTCGTTGGCCAACCAGGGGCGTCTGGAACGACCAATCACCAGCTCACGTTTGCAGGATCTGCTGACGGAACTGATCGCCTCTTCTGTGTCATCGGCGCCGGTGAAATCACCATCTGGTCGTAGCGTGAGCTCTGGCACTCAGGAATCCTTGCCTTGAGCCGTCATCTGGCCGTCAGTACGGAACAACCCACGTCACGGTGCTGTCCGCAAGGACTTGATCCCCTTCGGATTCCAGCCCACGTGGCCGTGATCATGGATGGCAATGGCCGTTGGGCCCAATCCCGAGGTCTTCCGCGCGTGATGGGTCACCGGGCCGGTGTGGAGGCCTTGAAGTCAACGCTCAGGCTCTGCAGCGACTGGGGGGTTGAGGCTCTAACCGCCTATGCCTTCTCCACTGAAAACTGGTCGAGGCCTGGCGATGAGGTGAACTTTCTGATGACGTTGTTCGAAAGCGTGCTGCAGCGTGAGTTGCAGGCTCTGGAACGCGAGCAGGTGCGGATTCGGTTCCTCGGAGACCTCGACGCTCTTCCTGCCAAGCTGCAAGCCCTGATTGCCGATGCCACGGAGCGCACAGCTGGCAACAAGGGAATTCACTTCAACGTTTGCACCAATTACGGCGGCCGTCGTGAGCTGGTGCGTGCCAGTCAGCGACTGGCGGAACGCGTCGCCAACGGTGAGTTGTTGCCGTGTCAAATCGATGAACAGGCCCTGGCGGCTGAGTTGTTCACTGCAGGTGAGCGAGATCCCGATTTGTTGATCCGCACCAGCGGTGAGCGCCGCATCAGTAATTTTCTTCTCTGGCAGCTGGCCTATGCCGAGATTCATGTGACGGACCTGTTCTGGCCTGACTTCGATGCAGAGGCCCTGCGCTCTGCCATTGAGGATTACCAAGGACGTCAGCGTCGATTCGGGGGGGTGCAGGCGGTCGAAACCCACGCTCTGGGATCCTGAAGGCTGCAGCAGCGGTGGCTGGTTCGATGACGGACACGGTGGACCTACGCCATGACTGGAGGCTGGAGGAGATCGAAGCCCTCCTAAAACTCCCCCTGATGGACCTGCTCTGGCGTGCCCAGGGTGTGCATCGCGCTGCCAATCCGGGGTATCGGGTGCAGCTGGCCTCTCTGCTCAGCGTGAAAACCGGTGGCTGCGAGGAGGACTGCGCTTACTGCCCTCAGTCAATGCACCACAGCAGTGATGTGACCGGCCAGCCGGATCTGGAAGTCCAAGCCGTTCTCGATCGCGCACGGGCTGCTGCTGATGCCGGAGCCGATCGGTTCTGCATGGGTTGGGCCTGGCGGGAGATCCGTGAGGGGCCGGCATTTGAGTCGATGTTGAAGATGGTGCGCGGTGTGCGGCAACTGGGCTTGGAAGCCTGTGTCACCGCTGGAATGCTCACCGACGACCAGGCTGAACGCCTAGCTGAAGCTGGTCTGACGGCTTACAACCACAATCTCGACACCAGTCCGGAGCACTACGACCAAATCATCACCACCCGCACCTACCAGGAGCGGCTGGAGACGCTCCAACGGGTGCGTCGTGCCGGGGTGACACTCTGCTGCGGAGGCATCATCGGCATGGGCGAATCGCTCAAGGATCGTGCCTCGATGCTGCAGGTGCTGGCCTGCATCGACCCGCATCCCGAGAGCGTGCCGATCAATGGACTGGTGGCGGTGGAGGGAACCCCGCTGGAATCGCTTCCTTCGGTCGATCCATTGGAGCTGGTTCGAATGGTGGCCGTGACACGCATCCTGATGCCCTTTAGCCGTGTGCGTCTCAGCGCCGGCCGTGAACAGTTGAACCGCGAGGCCCAAATTCTCTGCCTTCAGGCCGGGGCGGATTCCATCTTTTACGGCGACACACTGCTCACAACGGGCAATCCAGCTGTGGAGGCCGATCGTGCTCTGCTGGAGGCGGCCGGTGTTCAGGCGCGCTGGCAGGAGACGGCAGCCGCATGACGGCCTCCCAGGAGGCAGCACCGTTTCTGGTGGCTGCGTTCTACGCCTTCACGCCCCTCGATTCGCAGCGGCTGGAGGCGTTGCTAACGGATCTGCCGCTGATGGCACGCCGCGCTGATGTGGTCGGATCGATTCTGATTGCTCCGGAGGGGGTCAATGGCACCATCAGTGGCCCGGATGTCGGGGTGCAGGTCATGCTGGATCGGTTGTATGCCGATCTCTGCCTGGGAGAGGAGCATTTCGAGCGTCTGCAGGTGAAGCGCAGTCGTAGTCCGAAGCAGGTGTTCCGTCGTTTCAAGGCGCGTCGCAAGCGGGAGATCGTCACTCTTGGCGAACCCTGTGCGGATCCTCGTCAAAGCGTTGGCACCTATGTGGAGCCCAGCGATTGGAATGCCCTGGTCGATGATCCCAAGACCCTCGTGATTGACACTCGCAACCGTTACGAGGTGGCGATTGGCAGCTTCACCGGTTCTCTGGATCCGGGGACTGAGAGTTTCCGCGACTTCCCTGATTGGGTCGAAAGCGACCTGCGTCCGCTGGTGGAGCAGACCTCACCGGCACGCATTGCCATGTTTTGCACCGGTGGCATTCGTTGCGAGAAGGCGAGCAGTTTTTTGCAGCAACGGGGTTTTCCTGAGGTCCATCATCTCAAGGGCGGAATCCTCAATTACCTCGAACAGGTGCCGGAGGACCAGAGCCGCTGGCAGGGTGAATGCTTTGTGTTTGATCAACGTGTTGCGGTCAATCATCAGCTCGCGCCTGGTGAGCATCGGCTGTGTCATGCCTGCGGTCTGCCGTTGACGCCTGCTCAACGGCAACTGGAGAGCTACGTGCGTGGTGTTCAGTGTCTTCACTGCCAGGATCGATTTACGGACGCGGATCGCGCGCGTTTTGCCATGCGTCAGCGGCAGTTGGATGAGGCCCGGGGATGACAGCCGCTCCTGTGCTTTACAGCTTTCGGCGTTGTCCCTATGCCATGCGCGCCCGCTGGTCGCTGCTGCAGGCCGGCATCATTGTGCAATGGCGGGAAGTGGCGCTCAAGGCCAAGCCAGCTCAGATGCTCGCTCTCTCTCCTAAGGGAACCGTTCCGGTGCTGGCGCTCGCCGATGGCACCGTCATCGACGAAAGTCTTGGGGTGATGGAGTGGGCTTTCGCTCAGGCCGATCCATGTGATTGGCGTCGCCGGAACTGCGTCGAGGATCAACGCCAGATCCAGGAGTTGATCGGCTTGAACGATGGCGCGTTTAAGCACCATCTCGATCGTTTTAAATACACCGAACGCTACTCGGGCGAATCCAAGCAGGAGCACTGTCAAGCGGGTCTCGCCATTCTTCGCGGCTGGTCTGATCGGATTCAAGCCCGTGGTGGCTGGTTGCTCGATGCTCGTTGTTCGCTGGCGGATGCGGCGCTTTGGCCCTTTGTGCGTCAATGGCGGATTGCGGATCCTGATGCCTTTGATGGCGATGCGTCGTTGGATCCTTTGCGCCAGTGGTTGGAGCGCATCCTCGCGGATCCGCTTTTTGAGCGTTTGATGCAGCGTGCTGATCCCTGGGATCCGGGAGGCCTTCAGCCGCATTTCCCCGCTGATGCCGTTGCGGTTCCGACCGATCAGCCCTTGTTCCATTTGGCACTCGCCGAGGACTGGCAAGCAGCTCAGCGGTCGGGGGTCTACGCGATCTCAACCCGAGGACTAGCCGTCGACCAAGTGGGATTCATGCATCTCTCCTGGCAGGAGCAGGTGGCGGCCACCTATGAACGGTTTTATGCCGATGCTGGATCGGTGATGCTGCTCACCATTGATCCGAATGCGCTTGCGGCACCTCTGCGCGCTGATGCCATTCCCAGCGGTGAACTGTTTCCCCATCTCTATGGCCCTCTACCGCTGACAGCGGTGACTGCTGCGTGTCCCTACCCCGCCACCGAACGCTGATGTTGGATCAATTGGAGAAGGAAGCGCGTGAGCGCGACCTGCTGCTACGACTCCAAGTCGGACGCCCGCTGGGTCTGTGGAGCCTGCGACTGGTGGTGGCCCGATCACTGCCTCAGAGCTTGCAATTGCTAGGGGAGATGAAGGCCTGGGCTTACAGCGGTGCCAATGGTTTGCAGCTCGACACCATGCGGGTGCTTCCGGGAGCACCTGCGGGTTGTGGTGATCTGATCTGGGCCGCAACGATGGCTTGGGCCTTAGAGGTCACGCCTTGCCGCAGGGCCAGGCTGCTGGCCATACGCGATGACGAGCGCCAGCATCGTCGTCTGGTGCGGTATTTCCAACAACGCGGTTTCGAGCCCGTCCGTGATGTGCAGGCTGCGCTCTGGGATCTGCCCCTGCGCATGGTCTGGGGCGGTGCTGGCGCTCTCATGGTCGGCAGTTGCGAACGGGTGCAGACGCGGGCTCTGGATCGCTGGCGTCAGCTCGCTGCGTGATAGCTGCTGCGCACCAGCGGTCCGCTGCGCACCACCGCAAAGCCCAGCTCCCGGGCGATGGCCCCTAGCTCGTCAAATTCGTCGGGATGCCAGTAACGATCGACGGGCAAATGGGCTAGGGATGGACGCAGGTATTGGCCGAGCGTCACGCGTTGGCAGTCCACGGCCCTGAGATCGCGCATCGTCGCGATCACTTCATCGCGCGTCTCCCCGAGACCCAGCATGAGCCCGCTTTTGGTCGGGATGTGGGGTGCCAAGGCGCGTGACGCTGCCAGCAGAGCGAGCGAGCGCGCGTAGGTGGCCCCGCGGCGCACGATCCCCTGGAGACGCTGCACGGTCTCCAGGTTGTGGTTGAAACACACCGGCTCAGCCTTCAGCACGGTCTCCAAGCGCTGCCGCTGGGCGGAGACGGCTGCCGCATGATCGGCATGTCCCCCCCAGAAATCGGGTGTCAGCACCTCGATGTCGATCAGTGGGTTGCGTTCCCGAATCGCTGCCATGGCGGAGGTGAACAGCGACGCGCCATGGTCGTCAAGATCATCGCGAGCTACGGCGGTGAGCACCACGTAGCGCAGGTTCATGGCGATGACAGCATCAGCGACGCGCTTCGGTTCGTGCGTGTTGATGGGCTCCGGAGCTTGGCCTTTGTCCACCTGGCAGAACGCGCAGCTGCGGGTGCAGATCGCCCCCCCAAGCAAAAACGTGGCTGTGCCTGCTGCGTAGCACTCGCCCCGGTTCGGACAGCGGCCTTCCTCGCAAATGGTGTGCAAGCCATTGCGCTTCACCAGCTGTTGTACCCGTTCCATTGCTGAGGCATCGCCCAGCGGGCGGCGCAGCCATTCCGGCAGGCGTTCCTTGGGTGGGATAGCGGAGTACTGGCTCATTCCACAACCCGTCGTCCTTCCAGGGCCCGGCTGAGGGTGACGTCGTCGGCGTATTCCAGCTCGCTTCCCACCGGTAAGCCGTAAGCGATCCGGCTAACCCGTGTGAAAGGCTTCAGCAGCCGGGCGACATACAGGCTGGTGGTGTCGCCTTCGACGCTGGGGGTCAGGGCCAGAATGACTTCTTCGATGTTGTCGTCGGCAACCCGTTTCACCAGGCTGCTGATCTGGAGAAGATCCGGTCCGATGCCATCCATCGGTGAGATCAGGCCACCCAGTACGTGATAGCGCCCACTGAATTCTCGGGTGCGTTCCAGGGCGAGCAGATCGCGAGAATCGGCCACCACGCAAATCTGACCATTGGAGCGTTCGGGGTTTCGGCAGATCTCGCAGGTGGGGTCGGCGCTGAGATGAAAACAGGTCTGGCATTGGCCCACCTGGGTCCGTGCTGCCAGGAGTGCGTCCGCAAAGCTGCGGATCTGTTCTTCCGGCTGCCGCAGCAGATGCAGGGCCAGTCGTTGGGCGGTGCGGGGACCGATCCCCGGCAATCGCTCGAACTGATCAATCAGCCGAGCCAGGGGTCGGGTGAAGCCGCTCAGAGCTCTTTGGCAGGTGGAGAAAATCTAGGCAGGGGATGGGACGGGCAGAATGCCGGCATCCGGCCCTTCTCTTCATGCGCTCCATGCTGCGACGTCCGCTCCGGTCCCTGCTTGTTCTGCTTTGCGTCATCACGCTCAGTGCCTGTGGTGGTGCCGCTGCCGGTCTGAACTCGTTCAAGAGTCCTGATGGCCGTTATGCCTTCCTGTATCCGACCGGCTGGACGCGGGTGGCGGTCACCGGAGGCCCTGCGGTGGTGTTCCACGATCTGATCAACAGTGATGAAACGGTCAGCCTGGTCGTTTCGGATGTCGATGCCGACGATGACCTGGAGAGTCTCGGGAGTGCCGTGGCGGTCGGTGAGCGGCTTCGGCGTGAGGTGATCGCACCAGATGGCAGCGGGCGCGATGCTGATCTGATCGAGGCCAGTGAGCGGGATTCCGAGGGGCATATCTTCTACGACCTCGAATTTGCCGTTCACCTGCAAGACCGTGATCGCCACGAACTGGCCACGGTGGTGGTGGATCGAGGTCGCCTTTACACGCTGGCGACGAGCACCAATGAAGAGCGCTGGCCCAAGGTGAAGGGTCTGTTCGAATCGGTGATTCATTCGTTCACGCTGCTGATCTAAATCGCGAACCGTTGATCGGAACTGTCCTCCGCTGAACGGCAACGGCTGTCCATCCCCTCCAAGATGGCTGCCATGACCACCTCCTCCCGTGTTGCGCGACTCAAGAGCCGATGGAATGGGCTCTCGGATCACCACCAGGTTGGTGTTGCGTTGGCGGGTGTTGGCGGCCTGTTCGGGTTCTGGCTGCTGTTCTGGCCCGTTCCCACGCAGGTGGAGGGCCGCGGTGTTCTGATCTATCCAGACAATGCCGGGATTCTCAATGCCCGTTCGGGCGGGCAGGTGCAGCGGATCAACACCAAGGTGGGCGATCGCGTCAGCAAGGGGCAGGTGCTGATGACCCTGTATCTCCCTGTTCTGGAACGACAGCTGGATCAACAGAACGGCAACCTGCGTCAGTTGGAGCGCCAGAACGAGGAACTGGATGCGCGCGACGCGCTGCGGATTCGGACAGCCCAGGCGGCTCTTGACACGGCGCTCGCCAAGCTGGATGACGATCAGAAGCGGCTGACCAACCTGCAGTCGATCTACAACACCAAAGTTGAGAACCTCAGCTGGTTGGCCCAACGCGAAGTGGTTGCACCGCTCTCCAGAGCTGTGGTGTCTGCTGAACAGGGGCTGACCACCACCAGCGTTCAGCTGGATGACATCAAAATCCAGCGAAAGGATGAGATCACAGCCTTTCAGCAGATCAAGCTGGAGATTGAGACCGAACGCCTAGATCGACGCTTCCAGATCGATGATCTCAAGCGAGAAATCGCCGTGACTGAGGCCCGCATCGCCTTCGATGGCAACGTCACCGCTGAGCGCAGTGGTGCTGTGCTGGATTTGCAGGTTATCCAGGGCCAAACCGTCAAGACCGGTGACCGCCTCGGCACTATCGGTCGCAGTGCCAGCCCCGATACTGATCAGCGCAAAACCGGTGGTGATCTGATGGCTGTTGCCTACTTCCCACCCGCCGATGCTCGCCGCTTGCCGATCGGGTTGCCTGTGGAGGTGGTGCCGTTGTGGAATCAACGGGGACGGTTTGGTGGGATTGAGGGGACGGTTAGCAGCGTGCTCAGCCTTCCGGCGACCCGGGAGGATATCGCCACCACCGTCGGTAACAGCCAGTTGGCTGAGGCCCTCGTCAAAAACGGTCCGGTGATGCGCGCTGAGATTGAACTGGATCGCGATGCACGCAGCGATGACGGTTACCGCTGGACCCTCTCCAATGGCAGTGGGGTCTTCCCGATCCGGGACGGACTCACCATCGACACCTTCGCCTATGTGGAGTGGCGTTCACCGGTTACTTACATCATTCCCGGTCTGCGCTCGCTCACCGGTGGCTTCCGCACCCTGCGCATCGATCGACTCTGGGATCTGCCGTTCCTACGGCAGCCCGGAACCATTTAGTAATTCTGCGCCTTCAATGACTCTCCGCCCCCTGTTGCGTCAGGAGTTGCCCTGGCTGATTGCAGAAGTGGTTCTCCTCGTGATTCTTCTCAATGCCAATCCACCGGAGGTGTGGTTCTGGCTGGTCGTCTTTCTGGTGATCTTCGGCTACCGCGTCGAACGCTGGTGGGCATCACGCCCCAACTCCTGAGGAGAGAACCCTTCAAGAGTGATTGTCGTTGGCACGGCAAGCTCAGGATCCCGCGGCATCGGCAGCAATTCACGTAGCAGCCTGGCGTAGGTCACATTCACGTCCACGGTGGCTGTTAAGCGGTTCACCAACGCTTCCACCAGTTGGGTCTGCGTGACCGAAAGATCCACTTCATTGCTCAGGCCCGTTTTGTAGCGCAATGAGCTGTCGCGAAACGCTTCCTTGCCAGCTCCCACTGCTCGCCGAGACGAAAGGAGCTTGGCGAGGCTTGCTTCGTGGTTGAGAAAGGCGCGCTCCAGGCGAAGACGAATCTGATTGCGCGTCGCTGCATAGGCCTGGCTTGCGGCTTCCTCCTGAAGGGCTAACGCCTTGATGGCGTTAGACGTCGCACCGGCATTAAAAATCATCCAGTTGAACGCGAGTCCGACGGACCAGTCGTAACCGGCCACTTGTTCCAAGGGTAGGAAGGTGGAGCCGCAACATCCGCCTCCACTGATGGAGAGGTCGAAGAGTCGTTCCACCGATGCCAGACCACCTACGGAGGCAAACAGACTGAGCTGAGGAAGGAGCTGTGCTGCCGTTTCATCCTGTTGCAGGGCTAGAGCCCGCCGTGTGGCCAGGATTGCAGCCAGCTCTGGATTGCTGTCATAGGCCGCGAGCAGTGATTGCTCAAGGTTTAAGGGCCAGGCTGGCGCCAGGGTGATCGCATCCGCTGCGCTTGGCGTGACATCGGATGGAAGATTCATCACCGTCCAGAGCGCGCGTCGGGCGATGGCACGGTCTGCCAGCGCCTGAATCAAGGCTTCTTCGTCGATTGACAGGGTGGCGCTGCGGCGCAGCAGATCCACCCTTGGCACGAGACCGGCCTGCTTGAGGTTGAGGGTGTCTTCCAGCACGATGAGGTCGGTGCGCACCACGGCATCGCGGATGCGTACCAACTGCTCATCACGCTGCAGCTGGTAATACGCCTCACTCACCTCCAGCTGAAGGGCCCGGAGCTGGTTGGCGTATTGCTGTTCGAATTGCTCCAGCCTCGCTTCGGCTGCTCGGACCCTTGGGGTGCGGGCAAAGTCGACCACGGCATAGTTGAGCTGAAGTCCTGCTTCGGAATCCACTCCATTGGCAACGGCATAGAGGCCCCCGCCAGCGGGCACATAGAAGGGACCGGCGGATGGATTACTGACACTGTTGCCGTTCTTGGTAAGCGCGACGTTCTCTCCCTGCCCTTGGGCCACAAACATGGGCCCGAAGCCGTAGTTGTTGTTGCCGTAGGGCGAATAGGTGCTGCTGCCGCTCTGGAATCCTTCGACATCGGCAAATACACTGATGGTTGGCCAGTAAGCCCCCGACAGCGAAGCCACCGTGGCCGCTTGCGCTGCAATCTGATTGCGTTGGATCTCTAGGTTTGGGTTGTTGCGGAAGGCGATGGCGATCGCCTGCTCCAAGCTGACGGCTCGAATGCGTCCGGCGATTGCTTCTTGCGCATTCGGCAATTGCAGAGGTGCATCTGGGAGGCTTTGGTCGTCGCTTAGCGATCCACTGGCCGGTTCATTGGCGCGAAGCAAACGGCGAGGTAGCTCTGGACTGCGCAGATCATCGGAGGCTTCCAGCGCGGGAGCGGGGCCCAGCAGGGTGTCCAGACTGTTCAACTGCTGGTTCAACTGATCCCAACTGCGCTCCAACTGGCGCACGCTGCCGCCTTCGTTCAGGCGTGGTGCCGCATCGATCGGAGTTTGTGCCTTGGCCACGACTTGGCACAGCATGCCCATCACAGGAATCACGAAGGAACCCTTGATGAGCAAGCGGATCAAGACGTAATGGTGCATTCGAATTTCGCTGATCTTGCCGCCACAGGCGGGCTTCAACGATTGGCAGTGACAGGCTGCGATCCGGCCATGCCGGGAAGGCAGTCATGCAACACGGAGGCTCCATGGCGGATCAGTGAGCTGCGTTGAACGATCTGCCGCATGCGTGCCGTCGGCACGCTGCTGAGGGCTTCGCTGCCGACGCGATTCTCCAGGTTGGTGGTCATCTGTTTGGCCGCGGCTGTCAGGGTGAGATCCAGCGGCTTCAAGCACTCCAAATCCAGCGATTGGCGTGCGCCTGGATCGAGCTGTCGCAGCATTTTGGCCAAGCGCGACAGCAGCTGGATCTGGTGCCTGATCACTCGTGCTTCTTCTTGGTGAAGCGTCTTGATGGCCGACGGTGCTTGGATTGGAGCCGGCAGGCCGCGCAGGCCGTCCAGCACCGACATCAGCTGGGAGATCAGCAAGTCCAGTTCAGTCCAGAGCCGATGCAATGGATGCGTCTCGGGGTTCACGCCAAGCTCCATTTGTGCTGTGGTCTGAAGCACTCTCATGGCACTGATTTTTGCCAGTAGCTGAGATCGCCGCTCTCGGCGCTGCCGCATGGACAGTCGTGTGGGCACATCTGCTTCCAGGCGATCAACCTCCAAGCTGAATTCCTGAATGATCTCGTCGATGAACGCAGCGAACTGGCGGTGCAGGGAAGGGATCGCTGCACTGGGCCACACATAGCGGGTTGCCCAGAGCGAAATCAGGATGCCGATCGCGGTCCAAAACAGTCGGGTGAAACCCCAGGTGGTTTCTTCGGCGCTGTGGACCAGCCAGCCCATGATCACGATGTTGCCCGCGACTTTGTAACCCACCTGCAGACCCAGGGCTCCACCGAGCAGGCGCACGCTGGCCATGGCCAGGCCGATACCTAGGGGGAGTGGCAATTCCAGGCCTCGGGAAAAGATGACCACGATGACCACTCCCATCAGCGATCCCAGCAAGCGCTGGATGCTCAGTCGTAGAGAGTTCCCATAGCTGCCGGAGAGCACTGCGCCGGTGGTGAGAGCGATGTAATAACCGAAGGGAATGCTGCTGAGCAAGCCAAAGGCCGCTCCGAGGCCCGTCACCAATGCAAGACGTAGGTCGGAGCGGACAAACCAGGGTCGGGTGGTCGCAGAGGAGGATTTCATGACCGTCCCCGAGCTCGATCCAGCCGTTGCTGGCTGTTCAGCAGCCTGCCGAATCGCGTCACCTGTTCCTCGAGGGCGATGCGTTGGGCCAGGGACAGTCCAGCGTCATCCGACTCCAGGCTCAGGCGCTCTTGGCTTCGAGGCTCGGCTCCGAGGTAGCGACCCAGCACCGGGAGTTCGTTGGCGCCATTGTCCTTGTGCAGT
Organism: Synechococcus sp. A18-25c; assembly: GCF_014280035.1. Classification (NCBI taxonomy): domain Bacteria; kingdom Bacillati; phylum Cyanobacteriota; class Cyanophyceae; order Synechococcales; family Synechococcaceae; genus Synechococcus; species Synechococcus sp. A18-25c. The sequence goes on along the minus strand of NZ_CP047957.1, from coordinate 1,738,060 downwards.
CGTTCGATCAGCCGCTCCACCAGCATCCAGCGCACCTGTTGACAGCGCCACAGGCTCAGGCATTGGAGCCAGCGACGTCGATTGAGCCGACTGACGTGGCGTGGCCCCAAACTTTGTTCCACCGCGATGATGCTTTGCATTTCGAGCACCAGCCGGGTGATCAAGGCTGGTGCGATGGGTGTTGGCGCTGCTGCTTGTCCCTGCAAAGCCAGACTGTGGGCCTTCACGCGAGCGTGCAGCAGGGCATGGAGTTGCTCATGCACAGCTTGCAAGCGCGTCATCCTGTTTTTGGGCCAGAGCAGACGGCCGACGAGCAGCGCCACGAGAATGCCCACCAGGGTGTCGAGGCTGCGATTGAACACGTAGGCCCAATCGAGCTTGGTGTACGCATCGATGCTCAGGAACATCACCGTGACCACCACTGCGGTGGACAGTCCGTTGCTCCAGCCCAGACGTCGCAGCAGGGGGATGGTGATCAGCAGGCTCACGAGAATGCCGATCCAACCGGACATGATCGTGTGCACCAGAAAGGTGACCAAGCCGCCGGTGATCGTCCCCAGAATTCGTCCACGCGCTGCCCGCAAACTGTTCTCGTCCTGGTCATCGATGACGAAGGTGACCGCTAGCAGCGGATACCAGGCAAAGGTGATGCGGTCAAAGTGCTGTGCGATCGCACAGGTGATCAGGATGCTCAACCCAAGCCTGAGGCTCTGTCTCAGCAGATTCCCGTTCACGGATCGAGGCGGTGGATCAATACAGGAACGGGTAACGCTGACCGCTCGAATCGCTGGCGTTGCGACCGTTTTGGTACACCGGCCATTCCGTATCGAGATAGCTGATGCCGTCTTTGTAGAAGGGGCGTGCCGGAAGGCGCTCAGTTTCCAGTTCTGTGATGCCCATGGCGGTGATCAGGCCACCCAGTTCCATCGCGCCCAGATCAGTGTCGAGGTTCTGACCTGCGGCTTGGATCAGTGCAGGCAAGCGCACCAGGTTTTCCGGTCGGGTCATGGAGCCAAACAGGCTTCTCAGCACGAGTTGCTGGCGTGCCAAGCGCCCTAGGTCACCTTCACCGTCGTGGCGCCAGCGCAGAAATCCTTCCAGGTCTTCACCTTGAAGCACCTGCGGCCCTGGCTGCAGATCAATCAGCAGCCCCTGGCTGCTATCGCGGTAATACAACCGTTTGGGCACGTCGACTTCGACACCTCCGACAAGATCGCTGAGGGTTCGGATGCCATTGAGATTGACCAAAATATGATGATTGATTGGACGGTCCATCAATCGAGACAGCTCGGATTTGACCGCGTCCAAGCCGCCGTAGGCATAGAGAGCATTGGCCTTGACTGGACCAAAGCTTTGGGAGTTGATGTAACTATCCCTGGGGATCTGCGTGATGGAGGTACGCCCCCCTTCCACACGCAAGGTGAAAATTGCGTCGGTATTGCCACCTCCCTCGTCGACACCGAGCACGAGAATTTCGCGGCTATCAAATACAGACCAGGAGGAAAAAGGATTGCTCACCGGCAGCAGCGGCGGTGCACCAGCGTCTGTCGTCAAGGACCGGCTCAGCGGAATGGCCAGCAGAAACCCCCCAGTCAGCCCAATGGCAGCTGAGAGAAGAAGGGTTCCTGGGCGAACTTTTTTCGCTTGGTCCATCTAATCAGGTTAGCCCAGTATTTGCGTTTTCTTAAGCATTGGATTACGCCGCTTTGCGGTCATGTCAACGGTTCGCTGATCACCATCGAAGCGCAATCCAGCAGTGAAACCAGGTTGCTAGTTCGATCACTGGCCGGGATTGGCAGTCCAGCCACCTGACGCCTCTGCGATCGCAGAATCACCAGATCGTGATCACGGCTGCGGCGTTCGATCTTCGTTTCCACACCCGGTCCTCGCTCTAGTTGGACCACGGTGCTGGTTGTCTGGCCTTGGGTCGGTAGCCAGCGCCTCAGTTCCCACTCGATCCGTGCCCGATCCGTGCGGTTGAACCGGGGGTCAACAATGTGCAGCAAGGTGATCAGGCCGGCATCAGGGGAGGTGCTGGCCAGCACACGCTGTGCCAGTTCAAACTGCTCTCGGGCACTAGCGGAAAGGTCTTTGATGGGAACCAGGATCCTTTGAAGATCCTCAACCTCGCGGTTGGCGAGATTGACCACGACGACAGGACAGTGCGCTGTTCGACAGACACCATCCACGAGGTCGCCGAAGAACCAGCGCCTGAATTTGTCTGGACGCCCTGCACCGATCACGAGCAGGTCAGCGCTCTGTTCGCGCGCACTCCGGCTCATGCCTCCGGCAATGTCTTCATCCAGGCGCAACAAACAGCGAGTCTTGACGTTGAGCTGGTCACCGATCACTGCCGCCTGCGCGAGGCGCTCCCGTGCGGATGACACGGCGTGGTTCACACCTCCTCGAGCTTCCTCGAGGCTCGGACAAACCAGTGCCAAGGGCAGCAGGCGTCCCTGCGACTGGGCCCCGCCACTGAGCAGTCGCGAGGCGATATCCAGTAGTCCTCGCTCTGTGGTGGGATTGGCAATCGGCACCACGATATTCAGCGGTCGCTGGACAACAGCGAGTGAGCTGTCATCGCCAATCGCGAATGATTCGTCGCTCGGGGGCGTTGCTTTCAGCTGACGGTTGGGTTCCACAAGCTGTCGCACGGAGCGTGCGGTCAGCAGAGGGCCGAGGGTTGCCGTTACCACCATCATCGCGAGCACGGCATTTAGCACCGTGCGATCGAGGAATCCCGCTTCGTATCCGATGAAGGCTGTGGCCAGAGTTGCTGCAACTTGTGGCATGGCCAGGGACCACATCATCACGGTCTGGCTGCCGTTGTAATCAAAGGCACGACCTGCAATCAGGCTGACCAAACCCTTGCAGGCGATCACGCCAAGCACCATCAACAGCGGCATCTGGAAGTGAGTGATCGAGCTGCTCAGGCTGCCCAGATCGAGCAGCAGCCCCAGGTGAATGAAAAAGATGGGGATGAACAATGACGCGCCAACCAGGATTACCTGCTGCTTCGACTTGCCCTCCGGTAAGACCGAATTCACGGCAAGTCCAGCCAGAAATGCACCCACGACCTTTTCAACGCCAGCCACTTCCGCACCCAATGAGGCAATGAAAAGAATCAGCAGGATCGTCAAAAAAATGCGACTTTCGTCATTGATGCTTCGCCTGAAAATGTGTCGTCCGACGATGCGGATCACGGTGACAATGGTGAGCGCGAAGATCCCTACGCTGGCGATTAAGCCGATCAGATTCCCCCAGGAAAATGTCTGCTTGCCAAGGCCGATAGCAATGGCCAGCACCACCAGTGAAGCAATGTCCGTAAGGATGGTGCTCCCCACGCTGACCACCACGGCTTCATCCCGCTGGGCTCCATAACTGCGAACGATGGGGTAGCCCAACGGTGTGTGGGAGGCGATCAAGGTGCCGATCAGCAGGCAAGGAACCAGTGGGAAGCCAAAGACAAAACCGATGAGGCCGCCTGTTGTCATGCCGAACAGGAAGTGGAGGATGCCGATGGTCAGCGATCGGCTGCGCACGCGATTGAATTCCTCAAGGTCGATCTCCAGTCCGACGATGAACAGCAGATAAATGGCTCCGATGTCGGACACCAGCTGCAACGTTTCACCATCAGGCTGCAGCAGGTTCAGCACATCCGGTCCCATCAGGATCCCGGCCAAGAGCAGGCCAATCAGGTCTGGCAGTCCTGTGCGCCGGACGAGAGGGGGCACCAGCATGGCGAGCGCCACGAGCAGGGCAAACGTTCCCAGGGGTTGATGGATCAGCTGCGCCAGCGACGCCTGCCCTGGTGCTGCCACTGCCAACGGTTGGATCATCAAAGGGTGAGTGCTTCATCTCGGCGCAGCCCTGCCTGCACGCGCCAGAGATCGGCATAGGCGCCGCCCTGATGCAGCAGTTGGTCATGGGTGCCGTCTTCGACGATCCTTCCGTGATCCATCACGACGATCCGATCAGCGTGGCGAACCGTGCTGAGGCGATGGGCAATGACCACTGTGGTGCGGTTCTCCGTGATGTGCATCAAGGAGCGCTGGATGGCCGCCTCGGTGTCGTTGTCAACGGCAGCAGTGGCTTCGTCGAGCACCAGCACTGGCGCATCCTTCAAGATCGCTCTGGCCAAAGCGATGCGCTGACGTTGGCCTCCAGAGAGGCGCTGTCCGCGTTCTCCCACCACCGTGTCGAATCCTTGTGGCAAGGCCTCGATGAACCCCAGCGCTTCGGCTTGGCGTGCCGCTTCGCGTACCGCTGATGCTGATGCATCCGGCGCGCCATAGGCGATGTTGTCTCCCACGCTGCCGTGGAAGAGGTAGATGTCTTGGCTCACCAGTGCAATGGCGCGACGCAGATCGCCAAGCTGCAATTGGTCGATGGCGATGCCATCCAACAGAATTCTGCCTTGGTTGAGGGGATAGAGCCTCAGCAGCAACTTCACCAAAGAGCTCTTACCGGAGCCTGTGGCGCCCACGATGCCAATGGTGTGACCGGCAGCGATGCTGAGATTGAAGTTCTGCAGGAGTTCTGGACGGTCTCGATAGGCGAAGCAGACGGCCTCGTAGCGGATCTCTCCCTGAATGTCTCGAGGATTGAGGCGCCGATCTCCACCGGCAATCTGCACCGGGGTGTCAATCAGATCGAGCACCCGATTGGTGGAGGCCATGGAGCGCTGGTATTCGTTCAGGGTGCGGCCAAGAGTGGTTAGCGGCCAGAGCAGACGCTGGGTGATGAAGACCAAAAAGCTGTAGGTGCCAACAGCAATCACACCGTTGAAGGCTTGCAATCCTCCGATCAGCAGAATCGCCAGGAAGGCAAACAGAATTGCGAAACGGATCAGTGGAATGAAAGCAGCTGACACGCGAATCGCCTGACGGTTGGATTGCCTGTAGGCCTCGCTTTCACGCCTGAGCTGTTCAAGCTCCCAGGATTCTCGAGCGAAGCTCTTGATCGTGAGCATGCCTCCCAGATTGTTGGTGAGTCGGCTGGCCATGTCTCCGGCCCGTTGCCGTACATCGCGGTATCGCGGTGCGAGCTGACGTTGAAAGCGAAGCGACCCCCAGAGAATCACCGGAATCGGCAGGAAGGCAAAAACGGCCACCTGCGGAGCCAGCACGGTCATAGCGCCGCCCACCAGCAGCACGGTGGTGATCAGATGCAGCAGCTCGTTGGCTCCATGATCGAGGAACCGCTCCAGCTGGTTGATGTCATCGTTCAACACCGTGAGCAGTCGACCGCTGCTGTCCCGTTCAAAAAAATCCATCTCCAGCTTCTGGAGATGGTCATAGGCCTCCAGCCGCAGGCTGTGTTGCGTGCTCTGGGCCAGATTGCGCCAGAGAATCCCATAGAGGTATTCGAACAGCGATTCCGCTGTCCATACCAGAAAAGACAGAACCGCCAGTGTGATCAGCTGGCTGGTCACCGTGGTGGCGCCCAGTCTCGAGAGCCAGGAGGTGTCCTGTTCCACCACCACGTCGACAGCCAGTCCAATCAGCACCGGTGGGGCTAAATCAAACACCTTGTTGATCACGGAACAGGATGCTGCTAGCCACACCCGCCGTCGGTAAGGCCGCAGGTGCTGTATCAGGCGGTTCAGCGGTGAGGCTGTGACGCCCGCGGCATGAACGTTGGTTGGAGGCTTGGCTTGACCGTTGGCTGGGGGCATCCGCGCTGATTGTCCAGGCCTTTATTCAAGCGTTGTGTTGCCCATGCCCTGTTTGGTTCCGTCACAGGCGGTCAGCCGGGATCAGGAGCTGAGGAGGTTGGTTGGCCCGATCACACGCAATGCATCGCTTGCAGCATGATCTGACTTGAGGCCATCGCCGCGCTTGGTGTCGCACTTTTCTCACGCAACATCCCGAACGGGTCGAGTCCAAACCTCTGGACGGGAGTGAGTGATTGATTCAACGTGCCCTCTGCCGTGATGAACAATCGGACACGATGTTGAATGAGGAGCCAGCTCTTTGAACTGACTCCCCCTGGTGATCAGATCACCAGCGGTTTCCACCACCGCCGCCGTAGCCGCCATCGCCACCGCGACCGCCGCCACCGCCATAGCCACCGCGGCCGCCACCGCCACCGGTGCGCTCACGGGGGGTGGCTTTGTTCACGCGGATCATGCGGCCCATCCACTCCACGTTTTGGAGGTCGTCGATGGCCTTTTGCTCATCGTCGTCGCTGTTCATTTCGACGAAGCCGAAACCACGCTTGCGACCGGTTTCGCGGTCGAGGGGGAGGCTGGCACTCTTCACTTCGCCGTACTGGCTGAACAGGTCAAGCAGGTCTTCCTGCTCAGCCTGAAAGGAGAGGTTGCCGATGTAGATGGTCATTTCCTATTGGGACCGAGGGGGGTGTGATCAGTGAAGCCGTGGTCCGAAAAGGAAAGTCCTTGATGCTGAAGCCAAAAAGCTGAAGCCTGGGGGAGCGAGCCGATCAGAGCCGAACGTTGAAGCTGAACCGATCCAAGCTACAGCCCTGTCGGAGCCCGATAGGGGGGTGGTGGGGGCGATCTGACGAGTGACTGTTGGCGCGGAGACCTTTCGCACAGAGATCTTGCCCTCGGGAGGATCAGATCTTGAATTGCTGAGCTGCTTTCTGTTTGCAGGTCTCCTGCGCCGTTTGGATCGAACGACCCTCATTCACTTGTGTGAGAAAGCAATCACAGGTGAAATCACCCATGCCGTCCGGCGGTGTCTTGCCAGCCTGGGCCATGGCGGCATTGAAGCCAGCCAGACACAAGCGGGTGATGGCATTTTCTCCTTCCGTGGCCCTGGCAGGAAAAGACGGTGTGATCAGCAGGCCAAGGGCCACGCTGATCGACGCAAGGCGGCCGACCATGGGGTTCAGGAGGCTTGGGTGATTTGGAGCTCCCGGTTCATGACCTTTAGTCGCCGGAGAGAGTTATAGACATCCTCGGGCATTCCCTTGGGCAGGTCTACAAGGCTGTGATTGTCGAAAATCTGGATGCGCCCGATCATCCGGCCCTGAAGCCCTGATTCGTTGGCTATGGCACCCACGAGGTTGCCGGGCTTGACCCGGTCGCGATGACCGACTTCAACGCGATAGCGGGTCATGTTCTCTTCCGGAGGACGGGACTCACGATCCATGCGGCGACGATCACGGCCACGATCTCCACGACGGTCGTCGCGTCGATCGCCTCGAATCGGCATCTTCAGCCAGCTTTCATCTCCCTGCACCAGCAGGGGCTGATCGCCCAAAGCCATCTTGAGCGCGGCGACGGCTAGCTGTTCCATGCCCAGCTCATGTTCGAGACCCACGCGCTGGACCAATTCCCTGAGCAGCTCCATTTCTTCATTGCCTTCTGCTGTGGCCTGCTCACTGAGGCGACCGCGCAGACGGTCCAGACGGCTCTGGTTGATTTCGGCGTTGTTGGGGATGTCCATCGGTTCGATGGCCTGCCCCACAGCCCGTTCGAGGTTGCCGACGAAGCGACGTTCACGCGGCGTGATGAACAGGATGGCTTCGCCGGTGCGTCCGGCACGCCCCGTTCGTCCGATGCGATGCACATAGGCCTCGCTGTCGAAGGGCATGTCGTAGTTGATCACTAACCCGATGCGATCAACGTCGAGTCCACGGGCTGCCACGTCGGTGGCCACCAGGATGTTGACCGTTCCCTTGCGCAAGCGTTCCACGGTCCGTTCGCGTTGGTTCTGAGGCACATCGCCGTTCAAAACCGCGACGTCGTGGCCAGCGGCCTCTAAGGATTCCGCCACGGTGAGTGTGATCGCCTTGGTGCGGGCAAAAATGATCACGCCTTCACCGGTGACGGCTTCGAGCACGCGGTTGAGTGCCTCCAGCTTGTGGGCGTTCTGCAACGTGATCGAGCGTTGCCGAATCCGCCTGGCTTCACGATCTTTGGTTTTGATGGTGATCTCAGCTGGTTCACTGAGGTAGCGCTTAGAGAGCCGACGGATTTCGTTCGGCATGGTGGCCGAGAACAGCACCACCTGACGCTCTTCGGGCAACTGATCGAGGATCCACTCCACATCGTCGATGAAGCCCATGCGCAGCATTTCATCGGCTTCATCCAGCACCAGGCTGCGCAGTCCCGAGGTGTTGAGGGTTCCCTGGCGCATGTGGTCCATCACCCGACCTGGGGTGCCGACCACCACGTCGACGCCCCGTTTGAGGGCGTGAATTTGGGAACGGAAATCCGAGCCTCCGTAGATCGCCAGCACATTCAGATGAGGATGTCCTGCGGCATAGGCCTTGAAGGAATCAGCCACCTGCATGGCCAGCTCACGGGTCGGGGCTAGCACCAGCACCCGTGGGTCATGGCTGCGGCCTTCCAGCCGTTCCAGCAGCGGCAGTGCGAATGCGGCGGTCTTGCCGGTGCCGGTCTGGGCCTGTCCCACCAGATCGCGGCCCAACATCAACTCGGGGAAGGCTGCCTTTTGAATCGGTGAGGGTTCCTTGTATCCCTTGGCGTCGAGTGTTTTCAGCAGAGCTTCGCTGAAGCCAAAGCCGGCAAAGCCGGATCCTTCAGCAGCGTCTTGCTTGGCGTCAGAACTGCTCGATTCGACGCTCTTGGTGTCAACCGTGGGTTCAATCACGGTGGTGAACAGGTCCGACTCGCTTTCGGCCTGGGGAGACTCGGGGAGCTCAGAAACAGTGAGATCCACGGCGCAGGGCTCAGTGGCCTGCGATTGCATCTGGGTCATGACGTAAAGGCTTGCCGCCTGATTGATCCTTCAAATCAGGCCTGCAACGTCCAATCGGCAAATGCCGCGCTGTATTGCTTGCCTTCTGTTCAAAGGTGAAGGCTCAAGGTATCACCCTCCCGAAGTCATCTTCCAACCGTTCGATGTCGGATTCCTGCAAAACGGTGCCGCGTTGCACCTCGATGATCAGCAGATCGCCCGCGCCTCCACGGGCCCGATGAAGGGCACCAACCGGAATTTCAAAGGTGGTGCCAGCGCTTGCATCCAGCCATTGACCGTCGCAGTAAAGCGACCCCTGACCAGCCGCCACAACCCAGTGCTCGCTGCGATGACGATGCCGTTGCAGGCTCAGCCGTGCGTTCTCCTTCACCAGCAAGCGTTTGACCTTGTAGCCGGGTCCCTCCGTCAGGTTTTCGTACCAGCCCCAGGGACGCTCAACCCGTGTTGTCACGTCCTGCCCCCTTGGTGACCGATGTGTCCAGGATGCCGCTCTTCAATCTGGCTGCCAGTGACCGTGGCCGCCAGTCGCACGATGGTCAGTTGGTGACGCGCACGAGTCATCGCGGTGTAGAGCAGCGATGTGGTCGGCCGCTCCTCTTGGGGTGGCCAGAGCAGGATCACCGCATCGGCTTCGCTCCCTTGTGCTTTGTGGATCGTCAGCGCCAGGGCCGGCTGAATCTGTTTGATGCGTGCCGGGTGCAGCAGGCGAAAGCAGCTGTCACCTGCATCATCACTGCAGCGGAACAACAGCCTTCGGCTGGATCCATGGCCGATGCAGATCCCAAGATCACCATTGGCGAGCCCCAGTTCCGTCTGGTTGTCGCTGCACAGCACCGGCAAACCCTCCGGCCAGGTCTCTGGACTTTGGCCCGACACGAGCTGTCGGTGGAGCGTCTCGACACCCCAAAGTCCGCGACGCCGCGGGCACAACACCATCAGGGAGTCGAGTTGCTCCAGCAGCGCATGGGCCTGGCTCGGGTCAGGCTCTCCTTCGGGGTTGATGCTCAGCGCCTGAGAGGCTCTGCTCATTGCGTCCATGCGATGACGAATGGCCGTCAGCACGAGGTCGGGAAGTCGTGTTGAGCGTGTGAGGATCGACTTGATATTTGATGCGTGATCCAGTGCCGATAGGCCTTGCCAGAAGGCTTCCGGCCCGTCTTTGCAAAGCCCGTTGCTCAAGCGAGCCAGGTCGCCACGGTTGCGGTACACAACCTGCAGACGGATGGATGCCGGCCCGAACCTCTGGCGCAGGCCCTCTGATTGCAGTGCCTGCCACACCGCGCCTACCCCGATCGGTGGCAATTGATTTTCATCGCCGACCAGCACCAGTTGTGCGCCCTCCGGCAGGGCGTCCAGCAGTGCCTGGGCCAGGTTGAGATCCACCATCGACATCTCATCCACCACCAGCAGGTCGATGCTTAAGGGGTTTCTGCGGTTGCGGGCGAATCCTCCCGGCCGGGCCTGGAGCAATCGGTGCACTGTGGTGCAAGGCAGTGCGGCGGTGGTTGCATGGCACCGGACTGCGTCCTGCAGGCGCCGGGCAGCCTTGCCCGTTGGTGCAGCGAGATGGATGCGCAGGTTTCCGCGGTCGTGAATCGCCCGAAGCAACATGGCTTGCACGGTGCTGGTCTTGCCCGTGCCTGGACCTCCGCTGAGCAACACCAGCTGGTGACGGCTGATGGCTTCTACCGCTGCCTTTTGTTCGGCATTGTGCTGCTCATGAACGCCGCTGCCGGAGCTGTGAAGCGGCGGGTGCTGTGCGGAAACCTGTCCCAAGGGGGTCAGTCGGCTTCGCTGCACCAGGCGCTCCTCTAGGTCGGTGATCCCCTGATGCCAGCGCCTCCACAGCAGCTGGTCGTCGATTAACACCATCAAGGCGGGGTCTTCGCTGAGCCAGCCGCTGTGTTCCAGGGCCTGGCGGTGGGTGTCGGGCCATCCCGCGGCCGAGAGACCCTCGGGCTCGGGCGCACCATGGCCGAGGGTCACGCTCATCTCACCGCGACTCAGGGCGTGGGTGAGTGCCTGCACGAGATCCTGCATCGCTCTGTGCTCCAGCGGTGTTAGTTGCTTCGGTAAGGGACGGCGTCGAGTCAGCATTGCCATCAGTCCCCGGCTGAGGGCCTGTGGTGCAGCGTTCTCCAGTGGTTGTTCGCTCACCCGTCACCTCGCAACACATCGTCGAGCTTTTGGAGCCGTTTCAGTGGTGCCCTTTCGAGGACGACACCGCCACCGGTCTCTGGGGAGACTCCTCTGAGAAACACGTAGGCGTAACCACCCAGATGGCGATCCGGCTGGTAGTCGTCTAGACGCCATTGCAGGAATCGGTGTAAGGCAACGAGATACAGATGGGCCTGGAGAGGGTAGTGATGCAGTCGCATCTGATCCTCCATTGCTGCCTGGGTGTAATGACGTGGACCGCAGTGCAGCGGTCGTCCGGCACTGTCGCGCTCGCCGATCCAGTTGCTTTTCCAGTCCGCAACCCACCAGCGCGCGGTTTTGGGATCCTCGCCATCGGTGAACACCAGATCAATGGATCCCGTGAGAAAGCCGCGGCTAATGAACTCAAGCTGTTCCAGGGCATCGGCGTAGTCCACTCCAAAACGCTGCTTGGGTTCGGTCCGAAAGGCAGTTGCGAGATGCTGAGGGCGAACGGCTCGCCCATGGTGTGCCACGGGGAGATCGAAACTCATTTCATGCAGGCGGCGGCCGGGATGCAAGTCCCGGAGGCAGAGCTTTCCCAGGGGGCCGCCGAGCGGTGTCTGCAGCAGGGTGGTGAGTCCCTTCAGAACGACACCCGTCAGGTCGGTGTCAAGACCCGAACGACTCAGTTCGCGCTGCACAAGCTCCTCGTTCTCGGCTTGCGCGACCGGTTGGTCAAACGGGATCTGCTCCAGGATGCGATGCAGGCAATCTCCGGCATTGGCACCCCGGGGGAAGGCGCCTAAAGGACTGTCTTCGTTGTCGCCACCAGGGCTGGGTGCTTCTGTGGACATGCTGCTGAGGTCGTCACCGGTGCGGGCATCCACATCGCGCCCTTCTTCAAAACTGCGCGGGTCTTGACGGTTGACGGGAGAAGTCGCGTGGTTGGCAATCCAGGCGGAATAGCTGCTGCGGCCCCAGCTTCGGTCGAAGCCATGGGTGGGGATGGGGCCGCATCCCAGCTGCTTTGTGCTGAAGCGTGGACGCCAACGACCCGGTTGAAGACAGGGCTGGGCAGCATGCACACTGATCCATGGCGATGGTGATTCCGCCTGCCCACACAGCCAGGGTGCGAGTGGGTTGCCGTCCTGTTGAGCTGCTTGGGCCAGGAACAGCACGAGATGGCGTTCCGCGCGCGTGACGGCGACGTAGGCGAGGCGTTCTGCCTCTGCGTATTGTTCCTGCGCGTCATCCAGGGCCAGACGGCGACCCAGTCCCCAGTGCATGTTGAGTGCGATGCGCCAGCCGGAGGCGGACTCGTTTGCTGGGTTGCGCCACAACGGTCCTTTGGCTGGTGAGGGTGCCTCCCAGAGGTAGGGGCAAATCACTACGGGGTACTGCAGCCCTTTGCTGCGATGCACCGTGACCACGGCAATGGCGCTTTCGGCGAGATCGCTGTAGGGCTGCCTTTCCTCGGGAATGGAATCTGGGGGATGCAGGCGTTGTCGCCTCAGCCAGTCCGCGCCACTGGCGGCATCGAGACCCTGACGATGCATGGTGTCTTGCACCAGGCGTGCGCATTGCTGCAGGTCTCCGAGCAACCGGCCGCGGCTGGACAAATCGGCCACGGTTTGTCCGTCCATCAACTGGGCCAGACACCCCATTAAGCCGAGTTTGGGAAGCCCCTCCGCCAGGTTCTGAATCTGGGCCGCCAGTTGGTCGAGTCGACCGTTGGTCTCTGCGATTTCCAGGTCCACCTGGCGCCACTGCAGCAAGGGCGATACGGCCAGCTCGCGCAGTCCACTGGAGTGCGCCGGGCGTGCCAGGGCATCCAGGAACGTCTGAAGATCTGCCGCACCCTGGCTGCTCAACACATCGCCCTGGCTCACCAGGCGACTGGGCAATCCCGATGCCGCCAGCTGACGGCGGATCGCTTCGGCTTGGCGGTGACGGCTGACGAGAATGCAGACGTCCGAGGGGTCGAGCTCCGGTACGTCCGCCAAAGTCGTGAGAATCAGCTCGGAGGTTATGGCGGGGATGCGCTCCTCGAGCGTCGTTCGACTGGTCTGCTCTGTTTCCCCCTCGGGATTGATGTCCAGGAGCTGCAGGGACTGACAGTCCTTGTTGAGAGGAAGTGGGCTGATGGAGGCACGCGGCGTCACCGCTGGCACTGGCAGCTCAGAGTGCAGCAGTCCCGGAGCCATCAGGTCATTCATCCCCTTCATCAGGGGCGGTGTGGTGCGTCGATTGTCGAGCAGGTCATCGATGCACTCCACGGCACGACGGGCGCTCTTGTAAGTGTTTAGATCTCCGCCCCTGAAGCGGTAAATCGCCTGCTTAGGGTCACCCACCATCAGCAGCAGGTGTTCCGATGTGCCGAAGGCGGTCTGCATCAGCCTCCATTGCAGTGGATCGGTGTCTTGAAACTCGTCGATCAAGGCGACGCGATAGCGCTTTCGCAGCGGTTGGATCCAGGATTCGGCATGGGCCGACTGTTCGGGGTCCAAGGCATCCAGCAGGCCTGAAAAACCGATCACACCCCGTTGACGGCGTCGCTCTCTGACCTGCTCCAGCCCGCGACTGAGCAACAGGCGCCAGGTTTGCTCAGCGGGACCATCCCACAGATCGGCGATGGCCTCTTGCAGCTCTGGTGCGGGGAGACTGGGGTTGATGTCCCCGCAAGCACGCGCCGTTTTTTCGAAGTTTCCGGGGTGGAAATAACTCCCCAGCAGCCCCTGGTTGCGCACGTCGACGTAGCTCGGGCGTTCCTGTCCCGTTGCGTTCACGTGCCGCAGCCAGGTATCGAGCTCCTGGCTGCGATCCTTTCTCGGTTTCGGACTGAACGGTTTGGTCTCCTTGCAGCCGTAGCCTCGCCATTCGGCAGCGCAGGATCGCAAGGTTTGCTCCAAGGCGGTGCCGCCGTCTCTCCAGCGCTCGCAGAACCGGATCCAGCGGCTTTGCATCCACCCGTCAAAGGCGACGGCCAGGGGCTGTCTTGGCTCAATCGGCTCTGCGTCAGAGACGATGCTCACTGCGCAGTCTCCATCAAGGCGTTGCAGCTGCGCGGTCAATGCATCCGCGTTGAGCCCCGCGGCTAGCAATCCCGCCAGATCGGCGGGGGCTAGGCCGAGAACTTGCTCCCGCCAGAGGTCATGCGCCACGTCCTGGGCCATGGTCTGGGGATCATCGTCGAGGTTTAGTTCCAGGGCCTGTCCGCTCTGCAAGGCCTGCCGGCGCAATGTGCGCCGGCAAAACCCATGGATGGTGGTGATGTCTGCACGTTCCAGCGCTTCGAGTGCTTCCAGCAACCGGCTCGCCAAAATCCTGCGCTGAGAGGCGTCTTGCCCGTGCCGCTCCAGCCATTCCTCCAGCACCGCATCCGCACGGTCGTCCACTGGTTGATTGCTTTCCAGTTGCATCAGGCCCTGCAGTGCTCCATCCAGGCGGCGGCCAATTCGGTCGCGCAGTTCAGCCGCGGCGGCCTCGGTGAAGGTCACCACCAACAGCTGGTCCAGAGTGAGCTGCTGTTCCACCACCAGTCGTAGTACAAGATGCGCGAGAGCGAAGGTTTTTCCCGTGCCTGCACTCGCTTCCAGCAGTCGCACCCCTGGTGTCAGGGGATACCTGTTCGGGTCAAAGCGCCGGTTGGTCGCCGCTGCCATCGGACTCATTGGCAGCGAGCCTCGAGCAAGGGTTGATAAAGCGACGCAAAGGCTGTTTTGAATCCTGGATCTTGCAGCAGCTGTTGCGCGTCACAACCGTCGCCAAAACAAAGGCTGAGTTGGGCCTGGTCTCGCTCCGCCCAGAGGCTGAATCCTCCTTGCCAGCGATTGGTGAAGGCCCGGTCCGCGGCGTCTTGTCCCTTGGCCAGCGCCAGGGCTCGAGCCAGGCCGCTCTCCGGTGGAACCGGCCAGCACTGCTCCGCGCCCTGTGCCGCGAGCCCCTGCAGCTGTGCAATCTGATGCGCTGCTTCCTGCGGCGCCATCGTCTGCCAACGCATTGCGATCTGAAATTGATCCGCTTTGGCACTCCCTTCAGGTCGGCAAATCACGGCGCTGCTGCAAGGAGCATTGCCCAACTGCACGAGGAGATGTTGGAGCCACGCCTGAAGGAGCGTTCTGGCGCGCAGTTTCGACGTGCTGATGTGCACGGCAAGCTCCCCGGCCATTAGTTGACCGGTGTTCAGCGTGTTGCTGTGCGATTGGAGCTGATGCACGGGGCCAAGGCTGAACAGGGTGTGCTGAAGGTTTTGCCAGCGTTGTTCAAGCCTGTCCTGATCCAGTGCTGCCGCCGCTCCTGGAGGCATCAGGCCCTGGCCACAGCACCGCACCCTCCAGTCGACGTGGTCGATGTGATCCCAGCGCGTCTCTGGATGTTCGGCCAGATGATCCAGTTGTTCGGCCAACCGTTCCCTGATCAACCGATGGCGATCCAGCTCGTCCATCGACAGGGGTGAGAGGTCTTCGACGGCATCGCACCATTCGCCTGCTTCGATGCCCTGCCGCTTGAGCCAGTCGCTCTGGGGTGCGTGAAGCCAAAGGTTCAGGATTTGGATCGCTTCTGGATTGAGCACAGCCACGTCCTGGATCTCCTGATGTCGCCATTGCAAGGGCATCGCCAAGCCCAGGCTGGGACGTTGGGGTTGACCTTGCAGCTGCACTTCAAGGTTTCGGCGCGCATCCAAGAGGCGACGGTCGCGACTGATCGCCCCCGTTTCTGCTGAGGTTTGAAAATTGCCAGCGTCCAGCGGATTGGCCGGTGGCTCGATCATCAGCTGCTCCATGGCCTGGGATCCGAGCTGCTCTTCAAGCAGGCTCAGCCATTGCTGCACGGGTGGACAAGGGGGTAGCGCTGCGCCGTGGCGTTCATCACGGCTAGTCCAACTGACCAGTAGGTGTTGCCTCGCCGATAGCAATGCTTCCAGCAGCACATAGCGGTCTTGATCCGTGCTGCTGGGATCGCCGAGTCGCCGTTGCAGTTCCAGCAGATGAAAGCCTGCACGCTCCTGATGGCGTGGAAATGATGCGGCGTCCAGGCCCATCAGCACAATCGCCCGGTGAGGGATGGCCCGCATCGGCTCCAAGGCGCTCACGGTTAGGGCTCCGCTGCGATGGCCAAACCGGCCGCTATCCGCAGAGAGCGCTTCCTGCAGCACTTGGATGACTACTGCCACATCCAGTTGCAGGGAGCAATCAGCCGCCTGCTGTTGCCAGGTGTCCAGGCTCTGCTGGATCGCCTGCCATTCCCAGTCCCAATCGCCACCATCGAGAAAGAGATCCTCGAGCAAGTCCCGCAAACGTTCCACCCACACCGGGCAAGGTGCACTGACGCGTAATCGGCTGATCCAGCTCGCCAGGCCGTCTAGCAAGGGCCACCACAGTGCCAGCTCCTGAAGGCTGACATTGGTTAGAGCCGGTGCACAATCACCCAAGGCCAGGCCTGGGTCTTCCGGAAGCGTGAGGCCCAGCAGCCAGCGGTCGAGGCACCATCGCAGGCTATGGGTGTCGTCTCCTCTGCGCTCGCTGGCATCGAGCCCCCAGCGAAAGCCAGTGCGCTGCAAGGCTGAGGTGATGGCCATCGCATCATCGGAGGTGATGGTTTGGAGCGCCTGAAGCGCCGGATTGCCCAACAGGGCTTCGAGTCCACTGGCGGTGAGGCGATCTGCACTGAGACGCAGCAGGGTCATGAAGGCCTGCTGCAGTCCTGGGCAACTCTGCTGGCTGCGGTCGGTTAAGCGCCAGGGGAGATCCACCCCGGTGGCATCTTGATCGGAGAACACCGAGGCCAGCAGCGGTGCATAGCGCTCCACATCGGGCGTCATCACCAGAACGTCGCGGGGCTGAAGGGTCGGGTCGTCCGCCATCCAGCCAAGAATGCGGTCGCGCACCAGCTGCACTTCCCGCCATGGCCCCGCACAGCCCATGAATTGGAGCGATTGATCCTGATCCGTCAAGACCAATTGGCTTGGCTCAGTCTCTCCAGCTGCCAGCTGGCGCTGCAGCTGCTCCAGCAGGGTTGGAGCATCGGGATCACCGCTGTTCATGGCAGTGGGATCGGCGAAGAGATCGCCCTGTTCCCAGCTGCCAAGCATGCAGTCACCGCTGCCCTCCAGCAGCAGCTGAAATTCAGCCCCCATCCGGCCCAGGATTCCCTCCAGGCGTGGGGCTTCGATCAGCCAAGAACCATTGGGTGAGTCCGTCCAATTGTCGCCAAGTTGACGTCGGCGCCGTTGCGAGCGCTGCCAAAGATCCGGGCAGGGGGTCAGCAGAAAAAGTTCCACGCTGATGTAACCGGCCAGGGCCTGCAAAAGATTCACCTGAACGGGAGCCAGATTGCTGACGCCGAAAAGACGCAGGCGGGGCGGCAGAGGTTGAGCCGGCTCCTGTCCATCGCGCAGTTTCAGAACCGCCTGTTGCACCTGGAGGCCAAACGGTTGGCAGGGCAACTCCCTTGCCAGGGCGCGGGCCAGAACAGCTTGCCATTGCAATCCTTCGGGGAGAGTCTTGCTGCTCTCTCCAGCCAGCCACTCAGCAAGCTCCTGCGGTCTGTAGAGCGCGTAGTCGTCCATCGCATCGGCGAGGCCTCGCGCCAGTTGCCATTGGTCTCTGTTCAGGTGTCCAGGCTCGCTGTGATGGCGCTCCCACCACTGACGCAGGCTTGCGGCGCTGTCATGGTCCAGCAGGTCTGGCAACACCTTCAGCACTGTCCACACCAGGCGTTCCGCTCGCCATGGATCGTCGCTGGCTTCGTCGGCGCTGAGCACTGCGTGAACCAGTTGGCGCAGCCGGGTGCCTGGGAATGGGAAGCGCACCAAGGCACTGATGCCATTCATGGCGGCGAGCTGTTCACCCAGCCAGCGGCTGGTGGGCCAGGTGTTCACCACCACCTCGATCTGTTCAAAGGGCCCGGGGGCGTCAAGCCTTAACGCATGCGCTAGCAGCTGGGCCAGCAGCTCCGCGCGATTGCTGCGGTAAACCTTCAGCAAGGCACCCCAGCGGTCAGAGTCCGCTGCGGGCGATGGACGGCTTGTTCTGCGGGCTGTCCGATCACCTGCACAACGGCATGGGTTTCAGGGCAAAACGCTGTGAGTGGCCCTCCGTAAACCGCACCGGTGTCAATCATCACGATCTGGCCACGTTGTTCAACCGCCGGTCGAGGGGTGTGCCCAACAACGACCATGCCGTAACGGCCGTCATAACGCTCCCAAAACGACTCACGGACATCAAGATCCGGTTGCCCGTGCTCGTCGAAACCGGCATGGGTCGCGACCCACCCGTGGCCGCGATACACCAGTGGGAGTGTCCTGAGTCGTTGCAGCCATTCCCGCGTTTGGGGCTCTCCGAGCTGGTGGTACGTCTCGATGGTGAACAGATCGGCGCCGCTTGCTGTTGGCGCTGCTTTGAGACTTTCGATCAGGGTCTGTTCATGGTTGCCACGCAGCCAGGTGGCTCGTCCGCAGCTCACCAAACCCCAGACCCGATTGATGCAGTCCGCGATGTTTGGACCTCTGTTGATCACATCACCGCAGAACACCAGGTGATCCGTTTTGGGAAGCACTGCCAACAAACGCTGCAACGCCTCGTCGCAGCCGTGGACGTCTCCAATGACCCAGTGATGGCCGTGTGGGGACGCCATTGTGATGCATCTCTACAGAGAGTCTGACCCGCCGAGCGAGGCTTGTCAGAGATTTTGACTACGTTAAGACGCCGCTTAGCCGAGTTATGGATCCTCGTTCCCTGCCACCGGTCCGCCGGGTTCAGCTGCTCGTGCAAGCGCTCGATGGTGCCAAAAAAACAAACGAGGCCTTGGCCCGCTGCAGTGATGGTGAAGAGATGCTGGATGTGCTTCTGGGCGCGTCTCAAAAGCTGGGGCTAGGCCTGACGCGCGAACAACTGCGCAACACACCACCAATACGCGATTGGGTGTGGTGGAAAAATAAGGAGGCGCTTGTCACCATTGGCAATTGAACGATCGGTGGTCACGATTGCCGCGTTTCACGTTCATGGTCATAGTCAAGACGACTGTGAAACTCTCCAATGTCTAGCCACAAAGAATTAAGCGTTAAGCCAAACAATCCTTATTACAAGCTGATTGAAATTTATTCTGGAAGGCAGGTTCAGGCTGGAGAAGTTGTTGATGGCATACCCGCTGGTCCTGGCGTACAGGCACAAAATCTTGATCTGAAGGGGTCTTATTTTCAAGGAGCGTTCCTTGCATTCAGTGATTTCTCCGGGAGCAATCTTGATGATGTGAATCTGCAGGCGGGTTCGATTTCGTTTGGAGACTTCAGTGATGTCTCCTTTCGAAATGCCTTGTTGTCGATTACGTCATTTGCGCAAGCGGATCTCGCTGGAGCTGATCTGCGGGAAGCTCAGATGGTGTTGATGGATAACTCCAATGTTGATCTTCAAGACGCCGATCTCCGTGGAGCCCAAATCGTTGGAAGCACCTTTGATTTCGGTAATCTGAGGAACGCCAATTTCACTGAATCAATCATTCAAGACACTGGATTTCAGTTCTCCGACCTGCGCGGGACCAACTTTGAGGGTGTTGTGCTCAGCGGATGCACATTTTACGGTGCCAAGTTTGACCGAGAAACGTTCAAAGGCGCGATTTTGGATGAAACAATTATGCCCAATGGCATCGTTCTTAGCTCTTCTAAGAATTCCCAGGAACAGGTGTTGTTTGGCGCGAAAGACTCGGTTCTTGAAGTGGATCCTGATAGTGTGATTTACACCGCAGCACTGCAAGAGCAAACACCAGGCCGGTTCGCCTATGGAACCAAACTTCGCAGGGGGTTGGCGTTGGTCTCTGGTACCAATGCTCGAGGACGCAATCTCTCTGGGTTCAACTTGAGTGATCTTTCGCTTGATGGCAGCGACTTCCGTGATGCTGATCTCACCGGTGCTGATCTGGGTGGAACATCGTTTGTCGCATCACAGCTGGATGACCTAATTGCTATTGGTGCTGACTTTGTTAATGGGTCGATCTCAGGTTCTTCCGCTCAGGGCGCTGTTTTTGACGACACCAACTGGAATTTCTCAAGTCTGGCCACCGCCGATCTCATGGATGCCAGTTTTTTGAATGCTGATCTTCGCTTCACCAACTTACTCGCCACGGATTTCAGGAATGCGGATTTGAGAGGTGCGAATCTCACAGACGCCAATGCCATCAATGGTGATTTTCGTGGCGCGGATTTACGTGGGGCGAACCTGACCAACCTTGATTTAACTGACGCCGATCTTCGTGGTGCCTTGACGGATGCGTCGACGATCTTCTGCAACACAGTGATGCCTGACGGCTCAGTTGAGGACCCCATCAACGGTCTTTGTCCTGGTCAGCCCACCTTCGTATTTGATCCAGTCCCGATTTGAGATTGTGGGCATTGTTGGTGGTCTTGTGTTGATTTTATTCAGTGCTTCATCACCTTGCAGAGGCCCATAATTTTTTTGATTGTTGCTTCAGATGTGCGCATGTGACGCATGTCAGCATGTTGCCCATGAGTAGTTTCTGGTGATCTGGCTCGCGGTGGAGACCATGGGCTCCCATCGGCAACCCTTGCTGATGGGAGTTTTTGTTATGGCATCCATAGGAGAATTGCACTATCTCGATCATCCTTCATTGGATTCAATCTGATCTTGTTGTTTCCGGATCGCTGGCTTCAGCTTCCTTCGTGGTGCGCTGATGAGCTGCTGAATCCACATGGATGTTGAACCAACCCCAATGCAACTCACCAATGGGTTGCCTGCCGCACAGACAACAAATCACGGCGGGTATGCCCAGTGCTGGTTGATCGGATCTGGGTGCCCTGGACTCGCCTTAGTCGCTGCGCTGGGAATCACTGGGCTGCTCGACGGTTGCGGGCACAGATTCTTCAAGCCCAAGATCGAGCTCACCGATCCAAGCGACGATCCCAATCAGGCCAAGAATGCTGCCGATCAGCACAACCAGTCGATTGACGGTCATGGTTCCTTCGTCAAAGACTTTGACCCTAATGGGTGATTGATGCTGTTCCAGCTCTGTTGTCATCTTGGACGTGTTCTGGGCATTGGACTCCGCTGGCGGCTTGGCGAATGACGCCATGTGTGTTTTGTCGTGCGCCTGGCTTGGTTGTTGCAGGCCACTGACGGCGACTCTTTGTGTCACCACGTTTCTTCAAGAACCTGAAGCAAAAACGTATCCTCGAGATACGAAAGTGCCAAAAAGATTCCAAATTCAAGCACTGGCTGATACACAAGCGCTTGCGAGTTAAAGACTCGCTGTCATGGTGATGCCGTTGACTCTCCCTTCGCACGCTCCTCAGCCGATGACAACCTGCACGTATCGCGGTGTTCGCTATCAATCAGCGCAATCGCTCACCAAGGCTCAAGTGCTGTCTTTTGAGCGCAAGACGTATCAAGAGAATATTGAGGCTGCTCGCCAACACTTGACCAAGACCTATCGCATGGTCAAGTACTGAGTCGTCGGGTCAGAGGAGGGGAGAGCGTTCAAGCCTCCTCTCCTGTCGAGGTATTGATTTCTTACCTCAGCTCAGTTAGATCGACAAGCTCAGTGGTTTGACCATTGATCTCCATTGGATATAAGTGCTGATATAAACACCTGATCCCAATCAGAATCTTTTGTTTTAGAGAAACATCTTCTCTGTTCCAGCAAGCTAAAAGCATCAATTTGATTGCTTTTCTCCGCTGTTTTGCATGTTCAATGCAGTTCCGGCGTTTGTTGAGTAATCAGCTCGCTATGAACGGACAGAGAAAATGAAATTTCAACTTGCTGGTTTTGAGTCCTGGACGTTTCAGCTGGTCTTCTGCGGAAGCCTCTTGGTTCTCGAAGCTGAACGCGATGGGGTGTTGCTCAGCACGATTCTTCAGCCGATGGACTGTACGCGCACACGGATCCACGAGCTGATTCGCCAACCATCCTGCACACTCGCCAATCATTGACGGGCTGAACTGCTTGCTTCTGGCCTCAGGCCTGAAGATGAACGCTGAGGATCGTAGGTCACATGGTGGGGTAAGCGTTGGCCAGTCCCCAGGTTGCGAGCGCTGTAATGCAAGCAAAGGTCAGGGCAGCCCATGCGGCTGTGCTCGAACTGGTGCTTTTCGAGAGAGGGAGCTGGAGTTTTCGTGCCATCCGATCAAGCCTGCTCTGACTTCTTGATGCCCCAGTCATGTCAATGATGTCCACTGATGTTGGTAAACCCACACCAGTCGGTTTTCTGCTGTGGCATTGGCTTGCGGCAGAAAATGCGTCTTCAAATGGTATTGATGAATGCTAAAAAGTTCTAGGTAGATATTCTCGACCCACGCTCTTGGTTGTGATTGCTGCATTTTTTGATCGAGTTGATCGATTATCAAGAACTTTCCTCGCTTCTTGGTCGATGGAAATTTTGACCGTTGCCATTCTTTCGCTTCTGGTGGGTTCCTCGTCATTGGTCGCCTATCGGCTTACACCGAAGAAGGAGGCAAGCCAATGACTTACACCGTCGCTTCACTGGCGATTGCGTTTGTTGTTAGTAGTTTCTGCTACTGGCTGATGCTACCGCTGATGCATTAGCTGATGCTGTTGATGGATAGGCCAGGATGATTCAGATTCGTGGGTCATCCTGGCATTGCATTAAGCGAGTGTCTCTGCATCGATGACCACCGAGTGATGACTCTTGGCCGGTGAAGTTGGCTTCTAAGACTCATTCTTGAGGCTGTTGAAACAATAAATCTCGATTCTCGATCTGACACCAGCTGTCGCTGACAGGCTTGAATTGTTTCTCGACCCAGTGATGCAATGGCTGGTTGGATGGGTGGGAAATGAAGCATCCTTTGGGGATGACGTTCGTGCTTTCGCTGAAATGAGCTGATCGCATGACAGAGGCCAGCATGGCCAGGGGTGCTCCCGTGTGTTCCCAGCCAGGATCCACCCAAAACTTGGCATAGCGAAGACAATCAGCACTCACGTAATGGGTAATCAGCCAGCCAATGATCTGGCCTTCGGAGAGAACGATCCGGCTGTAGTCCACTGCAGGCTGCCACGGCAGGCTCTCCTGATCCAAATCTAGGGGAGTTGCAATGTCTGCTTGCTCTGCTTTGGTGATGCGTTCCTGAAACGCGGTGGTTGGTGATTTTGGGTACGGTGCTATTTGCCAGGAAGCATTGCGAGATTGACGCTCAACCACTAACTCAAGTCGTTGTAGCAACGTCTCAACAGTGGCACTCACGGACAGCCTGACAACTACTTTTCCGGGTGTTGATGTCCAGCCACCCTTTGTTGCCGTCAATGTCAATAGAGCTTCACTCGATTGAGACTGAAGGGGCACAGGCATGTGCAGGCCTGACAGGTGATGTGCGATGGCCCACTGTTGGGATTGGGTCAATAACAGCCGCCCCAATCCTTGGCGACGATAAGGCTTTGCAACACACAGGCTGTGTATGCAGAGTCGTTGGGCTGCAGCCTCGTTCTTGGTTGGCCAATCCATCACCTCAGCGAGCAGCAGACCAATCTGCTCACGTGATTCACCTTCCAAAGCCAGCGCAATGAAGTTGTTGCTATCTGGCCCATTAATACCCAGTGCGGCATTCGCGTAAGAGCGCAGCAATGGTGATGTGAGATGCAACCATGCTGGCAGTGTGTCGGCATGGAGTTGCTGCAATTGAATCGCTGGAATGATTGGCTTCATGCCCAGTCTCCGTATTCAGCTAGGTTCATGGGGCAAGGAATGGGTCAATAGGCACCATCCTTTGCAATCTTTGGTCGAGACAAGAGCCATCATTTCTATAAAGTAATTAATCACCTGCTCATTGACCAGGATTTTAAATAGAGAGGTTGGAACTCAAGTCCACGGTGCCCGTGAAGACAGGCTGGTTTTCAAGACCGCTGATAAAGCTCGTTACAGCCATGTTTTGGCCCCTAAAACGATGGTGTGGCATCAAGGCGTAGTATCAATGCCTCCCGTTGATCATTAAGACTGGTCAGTGACGCCGCTCAGCTTTTTTGAAGCTCAGGATTTGATTGAATGGCTTCCCAGAACGCTTTGAGCTGCTCTTCTTCATTGGAGGGCGTGGAGCTGCAGCCTTGTCATGGCAGTGTTCGGCTGCGATGTCTGTATCTAATAAAAAAGCCCGCTAAGTGCAGGTCATGGTGCCAGATATTGGAGGCTGATTGTTGGGATTAGTCAGAGTATTGAAGCAATAAGAAACCACAGTCAATGCAGGGGGCTTTGAGGGCGCATCTTTCAGCCGAGCTCAGTGCAACATACCCACCTCCCCCAACAGGAGTCCCAGCTCCGCTGACTCCGTTGATCGCCGCCAGCATCAGCTTTCAGCTCCTCGTCTGACACTTCTCTCAATTGCGATTTCATAGATCGAACATCTTCTACGGTAATTAAAAACCCAGCTTCAATGGCGATTTCAAGAGCAGCTCCAGGCGTGGTTGCTGCTTTGCGCTTTTCCAGTATTCGGTATTTGATTTAACTTTTTCCAGGAGGCTTTCAACCGGTCTTCTGACATTTGTGAAGTTCAGAGGGTTACTGACACTAAAGGTTTTGAAGTTTTCACTTGATAATTCCGCCCTGCGTCACGCGAGGTCCGCGACGGGTTTGCGCATTTGTGCGGGTTCGCTGCCCGCGCACCGGGAGTCCAACTCGCCTCTCTTCTGCTGACAAGTCGTTGCCACCAGTGACACTTTCTAATTCTTCTTCAGAAATGTTTGCGTTGATACTTTTCTTCTCTTCCATGATTGGTGTTTAGAGGGTTGCTGAAACCATAGCAACGAACCTTTCTTATTCATCACCTGGAATCTCTCTCATTCTTACCCGAAACCTTCCTTGTATCTCCCTGTTCCTTTGCCGAATCCTTTCAGGGATTTCTCTATCCCTATGCCGGAGACCACCGCTGGTACTTTCCAGTTCTTTATCGGAAATGTCGTCCTTGATGTTTTTTGGGTCTTCCATGGTGGAGTTCAGAGGGTTGCTAAAACCATATTAACGAAGTTGCAAATGCAACAAAGGAACGGTTTTTGTTTATGGCATCTCTCAGTCATTGATCCTCATAGTGCCAGTCGCTACCGTCAAAGTTTGGATAATAGGCGCCTCCATCAACACCCTTTAATTCCTCCTCATTCAACTCTTCCTTCACCTGCTCTGCCTTAGTTGTCTCTTCTATGGCTTCCTGCTTCTTGACCTGTTCTTCTGACATTGGAGAGCGTGGAGCTACAGCCTGGCATAGCAACGGTCGGTAACAGCACCAACAGCTGAAATGCTCTGGGGTGAGCTACCAAACAAGCCACTTATGCATGGGACGCATGCCAGGGCAACGACCCCAGTGATCGGCATGCGCTTCCTCTTTTCAGCAGCGGCCAGCTTTGCTTCTAGTGCCACCAGCAATCGCAGCAAGCGCCACGACATCAAGAAGGTCCGCAGCCGCATTAGAGAACCCTAGAACGGATCTACCCTTTCAGAAGCTTGTCAGTCTTTGTCAGGTTTCGCAGTCTCAGTTTTGCTTCAAAACAGTCTCGTCCGTTGTTTCCATAGCTGCTTTACTACGCGGCAGGAGCAGTGGCGCTCACAACAGCCGAACAGCCTCACCACCTGAGTTGGTGACAGCCGGAGCGCTTGCGTCATGGTCAGGCGACATCAGCCACGGTCTACGGTTAAAAAACACTTGACTGGACGCTGTTGCAGCGCGGCAATGGCCTGCGGTGAGGAGAAGCCAAGCAACGAGAACAGTAAGGGACTGAAACCTGAGACCATCCGCTGGTGGGATGACCGGGTTGAGCAGCTCATCGCAGAGCAGCGTGGGAGTGATGCTCTGGCTTTGGCAGATGAGTTCATCATCCCTAGAAACAGACGTAAGCCTGGTGGCTGAGTGAACAGCAGAACACCGTCAATCACGAGCATTGACGCTGCGCTTGAACCAGCCTCCGTTTAAGTAATGCGCATTACTTGTGTATAGGTCGAAATTTAATACGGGTGTTACTGCTAGATATTGAAGGCTGATTGGAGGAGTTGGTTGGGCTATTGAAGCAATAAAAAGCCTCTGTCAATGTAGGGGCTTTGATGAGAGCGTAGGCTTGAATCCTGCTCTGGTCTGACAACGGTCCTAGCGACAGAAAGAATTCTAACCACATACATTTGTACAACACACCACCGACAACTTACCAGTCCGGCGCCTGCCACCAGCCGCACCTTCCAGCTCATCGTCTGACACTTCTACCGTTGCCAATTGCATTAATTGAATATCTTCTGCGCTAATTGAAAAGCCTGCGTCTTTGGCGATTTCAACAGTAGCTTCAGCGGAGGTTGCTGCCTTGAGCTTTTCCTGCAGACTGGTGTCGCCTTGGATCTTCTCCAGGAACGCTTTGAGTTGCTCTTCTGACATTGGAGGGCTGAGCTACAGCTTGGTGATAGCAACGGTCGGCAGCGGTGTCAGTGAGTTATAAAACAGCGCGCTAAATGTGGGCGATGGTGCCAGGTATTGAAGGCTGATTGAAGGGGTTAGTCAGACGATTGAAGCAATAAAAAACTCCTGTCAATTCAGGGGCTTTGGGAGCGCTTTAGGATCCATTACCTGAAGGATCCTCACCAGCTCATTGCATTACACCCTCACGCTCCTATCATTACCTCTTGCACCTCCAGCTCCCTCGTCGCCGATTACCGCCAGCTGCGCCCTCTAGCTCCTCGTCTGAAACTTCTACCGTTGCCGATTGCATTGATTGAATATCTTCTGCGGTAATTGCAAAGCCTGCGTCTTTAGCAATTTCAATAGCGGCTTCAGGGGAGGCTGCAGCTTGGAGCTTCTCCATAAGACTGGTGTCGCCTTTCACCTTCTCCAGGAACGCTTTGAGTTGCTCTTCTGACATGGGGGGGCGTGGAGCTACAGTCTGGTCATAGCAACGGTCGGCAGCGATGTCTGCAAGCAATCAAAAAAGCCCGCTAAGTGCGGGCGATGGTGCCAGGTATTGAAGGCTGGCTTATTTAATGATCGGTGCAGGCGCGGGAGAGCTGGGCGTCCTCGGCGTAAGCGGAGTCCTGTTGTGTCTAACCCTAGTTATAACCGTAGGCGAAGTTGTAGGCGTAGTAGGCGAAGCGAGAGTGACCTCCACCAATCCGCCAGTTGCAACTTCAAGCTCGTCATCTGACACTTCTTCCGTTGTCGATTGCATTGACAGAATATCTTCTGCGGTAATGGCAAACCCTGCGTCTTTGGCGAGTTCAATAACAGCTTCAGGAGTGGTTGGTGCATTGAGCTTTTCCTGAAGGCTGGTGTCGCCTTTGACCTTTTCTAGAAAGGCATTGAGCTGCTCTTTGGACATTGGAGGGCGTGGAGCTACAGCCTGGTCATAGCAACGGTCTGCAGCAGCATTCAGCCCTTGTGCGTCGATGCTCAGAAAGGAATTAGCTGATCTCCAAAACAAGGCCAATTGCCGATACTCAGACTGCCGTCCGGGCAGGTTGTTTGGAACCAAATCGCGAAATCTGCAGCAGGATCCAAATTGAGCGCACCCCTCAGGTCCGCACCCCTCAGGTTCGCACCCCACAGGAACGCACTATCCAGGTCGGCACCCCTCAGGTCCGCACGAACAAGGTCCGCACGCCACAGGTCCGCACGCCACAGGTCTGCTCCCCTCAGGTCCGCCCAGCGCAGGTTTGCATCAACGAGATTTCTCTCTGCGCCATCTGGGAACCATTCAGGGCGCCATCTCACACCCCATCCTTGAGGAGTTCTCGGAAGGCTTTCGGCGCCTATGATCTCGTCGTCTTTTGCCTCTTTGCCAACGAAGCTTTCAAGAGACCCGATCAGAGAGTCGGTGAGGGTCCCTGGCTTATCGCAATCACAATCTTCTGGTTTCTTTACTGGCGTCGTCTCCCAAAAGCGATCCAAATCGAGGTAGTCGTACCAGTTGGCATTTGCCACAACAGGCAACAGGCAATCGATAGCGATTTGATAACAGTGTTGGATGACTGCTGAAGCCGATTGTCAGCTAAAGGGCTTGGGTCTGGCTGGCAGCGGCTTCAACGACTCAAACGCTCTGGGCTGAGCCACTAAAGAGCCACTTGCGCATCGGTCGCATGCCAGGGCGACACCCCCAGCACCAGTCGCTGAGAATGCAGTCAGGCATTAAAAAACCCAGTCACTGACTGGGCTTTCAGAGCGGAGAGGGTGGGATTCGAACCCACGGTGCCCGTGAAGACACGCTGGTTTTCAAGACCAAAAGATAAGTCAGTCACAGCAGGAGTTTTGGTCCCTGAAGCGATGGTGTGGCATAAAAACGTGGCATAAATGCCTCTCCAGCTGGTTTGAAAGACCAGCGAGGTGCGGCTGCCGATCAACTGGCGGTGGTTCGCTCCTGAACGGAGGGGATGATCAGATCAGTTGTCCTGGTGCAGTTCTCGCTGACCGGCAGCGATCGAGGGGGGATGGGATCCCAGGGATTCCGGGTTTTGCTCTTTGGAGCGGATTTGGTGCTGGTGTCAGCCATGGAGCGATTGCTTCTATCCCAGTCTGACGAGTTCAAAAAGTCACCTTGATTAGCTCACGCGGAAGCCGGTGACGCCAAGGGTCAAAGTAGATAAGTTCCACAGTTTCGCTACTCCTTTCTATTTAAAGACGTCTTCACAGCTATTTGCTATTTCGCTTGACGCTTGTTGAATCGCAGACACAAAATCTTGGGTCTCTGGTGCTTTTGCTAGTTCTGCGGTTACAGAAGAAAAATAACGTCTCGCAAAATCCCTTGTCATCTGGTTATTTGCTACTGCTTCACACAAAGTGCTACCCGTGCCTAAAACATTCCCATAAATGTAGTAACCCTTTTCTCTGGGAGTAGGGTCGTCTTGTGCCTTAACTGGTAGAGCAGACACCATTAGTGCTGTTACGAGCAGAAGAGCTTTCAAAGGTGCGTTGCGCCTGATTGAACATTAGATTATTCAGACTATTGAAGCAATAAAAAACCCCTGTCAATGCAGGGGCTTTGAGGGCTAGGCTACCAGAGAGGTTAGCGGCATGCTGGTGGATGGTAATGAGTAAACCAATCCATATTCCAACCCCCAGCCGCAGCCTCAAGCTCATCATCACTAAGCTCCACCTGTCTATGAGAGTTTAGGTCTTCTGTGGTGATCGAAAACCCTGCAGCCTTTGCAATAGCAACAATAGCAACAAAATCAGCTCCTTCTGTATTGAGCTTTTCCTGAAAGCTGGTGTCGCCTTTGACCTTCTCCAGGAAGGCTTTGAGTTGCTCTTCTGACATAAAATACAGTGAATACAGGTTTAGAACTAAGAGTGTTATTGCTCCTCTGCCTCTTATGCTGATGGGTCAAGAAAGTGAATTCTTTCGTCAATCCAGTTGTTAACTGACTGCTCAGTCATACCTGTACCACCACTAACATCCTTCAGCTCGTCTTCTGTCAACTCATTCTTGAGCAGCTCTTCCTCAGCTGACTCTTCCTTGATTTCCTGCTTCTTGGTCTGCTCTTCAGACATTGGAGGGCGTGGAGCTACAGCCTGGTCATAGCAACGGACGGCAACGATGTCTGTATCTAATAAAAAAGCCCACGAAGTGCGGGCGATGGTGCCAGGTATTGAAGGCTGATTGATGGGGTTAGTCAGACGATTGAAAACAATAAAAAACCCAGTCACTGACTGGGCTTTCAGAGCGGAGAGGGTGGGATTCGAACCCACGGTGCCCGTGAAGACACGCTGGTTTTCAAGACCAGAGCCATAAACCACTCGACCACCTCTCCAGGTTTCGGTGCGATTCTGCGGTCCGTCCATCACTTTAAAGGAGCCGCCCCTTGGGGCGACTCCACGGTGATCAGTTTTCCGGCTTTGCCAGTGGCAGCAGGCACTTATCGGAATCACAGCCAGCCGGTCCAGCCTCGCTGATCTCACCCAAGTCGTAGCGCTGCAGAGCTTCAAAGAAGTCGGAGCTCACTCGACGTTGGATCACGTCGGATTGCATCTGCTCGTAGGTGTCGGCATCGATCGGTTCAAAGGGCAGACGCGGGAAGGTGGCGTTGGCATCGAAGCGGGCCAGCAGTGCGGCCGAGATGTAGCCATCACCTCGCGCGATGGTTCCGTGGAGCGCATCGGTGATTGCCTCAATTTCGTGCTCACGGAACTCGATCGTGGCTGAAGTGTTGTGGGCGGTGTAGTGGGTCTGCACTTGCATGTAGAAGTCGAACTGAGCCATCGCAGAGAAGGCATTGATGTCGACGGCGTCTGCACCGGGAAGATTGGCCCAGCTCACTTCGGTGGGGATTTCCACCAGCCATTCCGTGCAGCGTGGATCAAAGGGATCGTCCAGGAGGCGGCCCTGATCGTCTTTGTCTGACTGTGAAGGCACCACGGTGTAGCCGTAGTCCATGCAAGCCATGGCCACCGGATCGTTTTTGCGGAAGGTGATTCGGCGGATGAAACGCTGGGCCTTGGGGGGGTGCCAGCCAGGAGCCGCACCGGTGAGCAGGCTCTTGGTTCCCGCGGGCTGAACTGTGGTGCAGCGGTTCGGGCGACGCAGGCCGTGACGATCGCAGTATTCCCAGACGGCTTCATTGACGGTCGCTTTCCAGCGACTCAAGTATTCCGCCTCACGCCGCTTGAACTCCTGGCCTTCTTCTGTATTGGGCCGTCCTGCCTCCCACCACTGCAGCCAGGGGGTGCCGAAAGCATGCACAAAGAAGTCGAACAGTCCGGTGAAGCTCACACCAACGATCGGATCCCAGGCCCGGCTTTGGCGATAACGCTTGACTTCAAACTCGTGATTGAGGAGACATGCCACTGATAGGGCACCAGCGCGGAAAGCATCACGTTGACCCTCCTCGTCACTGGGATCGATTTGGTTGAGGTGCACCTCGGCGAGGTTGCAGTGGAAATCTGCACCGAGAATTTCGCCGCATGGGTTGAGGCCATAGCGGCCGAGACGATGCTCAAGCTCGTCTTCCGCGATAGGGCCGTGGTTGAGGTTCAGCCAGCGGCCGGCCTCTTCTTTGCCTTGATCGCAGTAAATGTCGATGAATTCGCGACGCAGTTCGGGTGTGCTGAGCAAATCCGCGTTCGAGCGGGCGATGGCCTCAGGCGCAAACTGAATCGCACCTTCCCCGCTGTGGAATTGACGGGTCACAGCTTCGTGCAACACCTCTCGGCTGGGCCGTGTGTGATACACGCGAGTGTGGTTGGCCATGCGCAAGGCGTCCCTTTCAGGATCGATGCGCCAATTGCCTTGTTCGTCTTGCTGCCAGAGATTGTCTTTCGCACCTGCAGCGCTGCTGTCAGCTGAAGCGAATTGACGCATGCCGGCACTGCGACGGATGTTGCCCGCCACAATGGTGACAGCCGCTTCATCGATCAGAAGGCAGCATTCCACTGAGGTGAGCTTGCGCCCAACAGCCTTACCGAGCAGGCGAGCGACCCTGGCATAAAGATCTTTCAGTTTCACTGGGTTGGCCATGCCGCCGAATCCCTTGAGGGTTTCGCCGACAGGCCGGACATCGGAGAGGTCAACCTGCACCTTGACGGTGCGACCAGCGAAGCGTTCGTCGCTGCTCAATTCGAGCATCAGTTGGTAGCTGTCAACCCACCCTCGCCTGGTATCGCCGACACGAATGGAAACGGTGTCGTCACTAATGTTGAAGGTGGTCTTGTCCTGACGTTGCCCTGCCGGTGTGACACCGATCTCAGAAACATCAAGCACCTCAATCGGATTGGTGACCACTGGCAAACGGTCGATTAGATGGGGCTCGATGATGGCTCCGGTTCCACAACCCATCATCGCCAGGTCCATCATCAGACCGAAGGCTTCCCAATCCACAAGATTCGTGGAGGTGCAGTTGTACGCACCCGAGAAATTGTCTCGCCGTTCAATCCAGGGTGTGCCTCCGATCCAGAGCCAGCGTCCGGATGGCAGCGCTTTCTTTTCGGCTTGCATGCGGGCAAGAAGAGCGACTTCTTCGCTGGTGAGTTGTCCCAGCGTCTCCAAGCCACCCAGGTTGCGACGTCCCACTTCGCTCCAGCTCTCGCGTCCCGTGCTGCTGCGGCGGCTGTAGGTCCGGTAGAAAACCGGGTTGGCAGCAGGTGCAGTGGCAGGGAAATCACCATTGCTGGACACGGCTTTAAGCGTGTCCTCGGTGCCACTGCGAGTTGGGGACAGGGTCACGTGTTCGGACAGGTCAGTGATGGCACCCTAACGCCAGCAATGGGGGTGGCAAGTGCTTGAAGGCACTATCCGCAGTGTCGTTGCCCGCAAGCTTCTGCAGCTGTCACCATGCCCGCAACGTCTGGATCACGATTCATGGTCAGCCCCCGGGCTTTGACACGAGGGATGTTTCGCCGAGTCCTCCGGACTTGTTTGCTCGCTGCGGTTGGGCTGCTGATCTGTGTTGCGACGGCATGGCCCCACCCCTCAGCTTTTGCGGGCTCATCGATCAATGAGGAGGTGTATCAACCTTCTTCTCGCACTGTGATTCCCATCGAGCAACAGCCGTTCTACGAGGCGTTGAGCGAGAAAGCGGCAGCCTGGGATGAAGTGGTGCTTGATCACGTGGTGGGGGATAGCCCCAAAACCACGTTGCTCAACTTCTATGCCGTGATGTCAGACGTGGCCTTGCGTGCCGATTTGCTCGGGTTTTCATCCTCCACCGGCCAAGCGCTGCGACGCGAAGCCATTGATGACACGAATCTGCTGTTCGGTTTGGCGGTCGATGCGTTGGATGCAAGTGCTTTTCCTGAAAGCGTCCGAGAGGATATGGCCGATGAGGCGGCGATTCAGTTAAAGATCGTTCTTGATTACGTCTTTGCGAATAGCCGAGAGCCAATTCATATCCCCTCTCAGGCAGGGATGAAAAATCGCAACGACTTGCGATCCAACCCGACGGCCTCGTGGCGTATCCCGGGCACTGCCATCACGCTGACCTCTGATATCAAAGGTGATCCGGACAATGAAAATTTTTATTTTTCTGCTTCGACCGTTGCTTCGGTTCGTTCGATGTATGAAGAGATCCGTGATCTTCCGGCAATCAAGCAGCCTTATGCGTCCCCAAATTTCTATTCGGACTTTATCTATACGCCTGGATTTCTTGTTCCACCCGACTGGTATCTGTCGCTTCCACTGGAATGGAGAGTTTGGCTTGAGTGGCCGGTTGGTGACCAAACGCTGTTCCAGCTCGCTGCTGCATGTGTTCTGATTTTGGTTTATGCCTACATAAGCTTGCGCTTGATGCGTCTTTTGTTTCGGACGTATCGAGAAATTGGTGATGATGAGAATGATTACGAGTCCTCAAATCGTCGTCTTTTCACAGTTGATACGTTGGCGTGGAGGCGTGTGCTGATCGTTGCCCCTGTATTGCCTATAACCTACGCTGTTGAACAGCTAGTTGACAATGTGATTAATTTCACTGGTACGCCATTGGTTGTCGCAATTTATATCTTTTATGTGATTTGGTACGTCTCCGCAAGCATTTTTGTTTTCTTCCTGTTTGAGGCGTTGGGTCGAAGTGCTGCGGAGTTTATGTCTCAAATTCGCCGTAATCGTTCACCCATTCAGCTTCGTCGCATTTCAAGCTTCGTGATGCCTGCCAGTCGTGCCGTTGGCATGCTGATTTCTGTGGTGTTGATCTACCGGCTGTTATTGCTGCTGGGGCTGCCATCAAACACTGTTCTCGCTTTTTCGGCGGTGCCTGGCCTGGCGATTGGTCTTGGTGCTACCAAGCTCATCGGCAATCTTTTCGCGGGCTTGTCGATCCAGACAGATCGCCCTTTGAGAGTGGGCGAGTTTTGCGAAGTGGGCGGAAAAATCGGATTTGTGACCAAAATTGGCCTTCGCTCGATGGAGCTGCAGACCTTGGAGAGTCGTGTGACGATCCCCAATTCCGTGGCAGATGAAGCCACCATTGTGAACTATTCCAGGCGTGGTCTCAGTGTTGAACGTCAGCCAATGCAGGGGCTCGAGCTCAGGTTGCCTGTACGCAATCCAATGTCTCCATTCCAGCTTGAGGAATTAGTTCGAATCACCAAGCTTATTTTGCAGTCGCCTTCGTTTCTTGATCACGCGGTCGAACTGCAGGAGCAAGTCGTGAGTTTGGAGTCCCTGGAGGACGGCACCAGTCAACTGATCGTTTTTGTGATGGTGGAATTGCACGGATGGAAAGCGTTTTTGAAGGTGCGTGAAAGCCTCTTAGTGGCGCTAGAAGAAGTGCTTGAACGCATCACTCTTTGCGAGATTGTTGTCGGAGTGGCCTACAGCACCTCTCCCGACCAGCTCAGGCTCATGCCTGAGTTGCTCAAAGCCGTGGTGAGGGAAGACGAGCAACTTGTGTTTGAGGCAGCGCGACTCGTTCGGATTTCCGCTTTCAGCTACGACTTTGAATTGGAAATCCGCTCACTGCATCTGGTTCATGATGATTTTGAAGACAGTGTTCACCGCTTGAATTGCAGGATTCTTGAGGTTCTGGCAGATCATCACATTCAGATTCCCTACCCCACACAAACACTTGAACTGCAATCCAACCCCACGACCTAATGATTCCACGTGTTCTTGAACCTGAGGTCATGAACGACCCGCTGCAGGTTGATGCCTATGCGGCAGCGGATTTCAACGTTTCCGATCAGGCCGTTGTTGATCGAATTGAGCAACTGCTTGCTGTCGATGGTGTGCATTTTCGCCAACAGGCTTGTCTTGTCGATCTTGGTTGTGGTCCCGGCAACATCAGTCTGCGGCTGGCAAAGCGCTGGACGGACTGTTGTGTGCTGGGGGTGGATGCTGCTGAGCGCATGCTTCGCGTGGCAGAGGCCCGGCGTCATGATGCAGGAGTGATGACTGAGCGCTTGCGCTATCAACGGCGCGCATTGCCCTTGCCGGCGTCTTCACTCGAGGCTGATCTGGTGGTGAGCAACAGCCTGTTGCATCATCTGCATGATCCGATGCATCTCTGGTCATCGGTGAAATCCCTGGCCTCATCACGCTGCCTCGTGTTGCACCGTGACCTCAAGCGCCCAGACAGCGAGGCCAGCATTGATGGTCTCTGCCAGCAGCATGTGGCCAACGCGCCTGAGGTGCTTCAACGTGATTACCGCGCCTCCTTGCGTGCGGCATTCACTGCTGCCGAGGTGAAAGCGCAGCTTGCTGTTGCGGGCCTGCCTCAGCTTCAGGTGATGGAGGTTGAGGACCGATATCTCGAAGTGAGTGGTTGGATCACGGGCTGTCAGGCTGGTGTCGATCAGCGCAGCCCATGAGCACGGAATCAGCACTTCAAGACGGACGTGAGCTGCTCGAGGCGGTGGCACGTCGTCGCAATTTCGCGATCATTTCTCACCCTGATGCTGGTAAAACGACTCTTACAGAGAAGTTGTTGCTTTACGGCGGTGCCATTCAGCAGGCCGGTGCTGTGAAGGCCCGAGGCGAACAACGCAAAGTCACCTCTGACTGGATGGAGCTGGAGAAACAGCGCGGCATCTCCATCACGTCCACCGTTCTTCAGTTCGATTACACCGGCAACACGATCAATCTGCTGGACACTCCTGGTCACCAGGACTTTTCAGAGGACACCTATCGGACGTTGGCGGCTGCTGACAATGCTGTGATGCTCGAGGATGCCGCCAAAGGACTTGAGCCTCAAACGCGAAAACTCTTTGAGGTCTGTCGGATGCGGCAGATCCCTATTTTTACGTTCATCAACAAGATGGATCGCCCCGGTCGTGACCCTCTTTCACTGCTGGATGAAATTGAGTCAGAGCTTGAGCTCACACCATGGGCTGTGAACTGGCCGATCGGGAGTGGTGAGCAGTTCCGTGGGGTGATCGATCGCCGCACGCGCGAGGTGATTTTGTTCTCTCGGGCGGAACGAGGCCGTCAATCGGAGGAACGACATCTCTCACTCGATGATCCTGAGTTGCTGGATCTTGTTGAAGTCGATCTGTTGGAGCAGGCGGTTGAGGAATTGGATTTGCTGGAGGCGGCAGGTGCAGAACTGGATCTGGAGTTAGTGCATGCCGGTGAGCTCACACCGGTGTTCTTCGGATCTGCGATGACCAATTTTGGTGTTCGCCCCTTTCTGAATGCATTCATGGAAATGGCTCAGAAGCCTGTTGCACGCAATGGGCATGACGGGCCGGTGGATCCTTTACGGCCAGATTTCAGTGGGTTTGTGTTCAAATTGCAGGCCAACATGGATCCCCGTCATCGAGATCGTGTCGCCTTTGTCAGGGTTTGTAGTGGGCGATTTGAAAAAGACATGACCGTGCGCCACGCCCGCACCGGCAAGGCCATCCGTTTGTCACGTCCTCAGAAGCTGTTTGGTCAAGACCGGGCCGTTGTGGAAGATGCCTATCCCGGTGACGTGATTGGTTTGAACAATCCGGGCATGTTCTCCATCGGCGACACCCTCTACACGGGAACGAAAGTTGAGTACGAGGGCATTCCCTGCTTCAGTCCTGAGATCTTCAGTTGGCTGCGCAATCCCAATCCTTCCGCCTTCAAGAATTTCCGCAAAGGCGTGAACGAACTGCGCGAGGAAGGTGCTGTGCAGATTCTGTACGACACCGATGAAAGCAAGCGCGACCCAATTCTCGCGGCGGTCGGTCAGTTGCAGCTTGAGGTGGTGCAACATCGGCTTCAAAACGAATATGGCGTTGAAACCCGGCTTGAGCCACTGGGATTTCAAGTGGCGCGATGGGTCACCGGTGGATGGTCGGCACTCGATCAGGTGGGGAGAATTTTCAATTGCAAAACCGTGAGAGACGCTTGGAACCGACCCGTACTCCTGTTCAAGAACGATTGGAACCTCAACCAGCTCAACGAAGAACATCCCGATTTGGCGCTTAGTGCTGTTGCACCGGTGGTCAGCGGTGTTGAGCCAATCAGTCTTTAACAGCTCATCGGTAACGGTCAATCGCGTCGAGTGGTCACCATGATGAAAAAAGCCCCACTCAAGGAGTGGGGCTTTTGATTGCTAGCAATTGATCAGACGAGAAGCACTGCAGACTCAAGAGGACTCAGCCCAGAGCTGGTCACCCTTGAGTGCTGGTCAGTTCTCACTCTTCGCCTTCTTCGTCAGAGCCACCAACGGGAATCAAACGGATGGCTTTCCGTCCAAGCTTGATTTCAAACTCATCACCAGGATTGAGATCGAGCATGGCGGTGTAGGCCTTGCCAACCAGGAGGTTGCCATTGCCCTGCACTTTTGCGGTGTAGCTGAGTTTGCGGCCGCCTTTGCCAATACCGGCAGAACCGCCACCAAGTTCCACGCCTTTGGCGCTCAGCAGAGCTTCGTAGAACGCAGTGAAATTCACTCGCTGGCCGCCATCCTTTTTATCGGTGACGTAGCCACAGGCCGTAGCCAAATCAGTTTTGGACACATCGCCAAGCTCTTTAACCTTGGCAAGAAGATCAGATCCGGTGAGCATTGATAATCCCCATCTGAATTCATTTATGCATCACGCCCGGCGGTTCGTCAACTGTTCAATCCGTCTTTTCTCGATCAATTCTTCTCTTCGAGGCTGTGCGTCTTGTTGCTTAGAGGCTGAGCATCCTTTGTTCTGATCACGGTGAGTCCAATCCGCGTCTAATCAGGGAAGCGTTGCATTGCACTTCGCAGTGTTGTGTTCAGCGTCTTGCCCTGATCAGGATTGCGTGTGGTACCCAAAGTTTTTTACTGTTTGGGAGCCCATTCGGTGATTCGCTGTCGGCTGAAGGCGGCCAGGCCTCAGTCAAGCGTTTCACAAAGGGATCATCTCTGGAGTCAAGCGTTCGCTTGCTGTTCTGAACCCCTACGTGTTCACGTCTCTCCTTGCTTTGTATTCGCATGGACTTTTCAGTTGTGAGGCAGTTGGAATTGCATCCTGTCGTTCAGGCGGTGAAGCGCGATTGAACGGCAGTAATTTGATCATCGACAATTGCAAGTTGGATCACGGTGCCAAGGTCACCAAAGACGGGCCGACTCTTGAGTTGATCCTTTGCCCCAAGAGGCTTGAAACGCTGCCCTTGTTGATCAGCCTCTGCATCATGAGGCCGTCCATCGCGCTCGGTGGGGATTGGGGACTTGTTCGATCAACCTCAGCAAGGATTTCACTCCACACGTTGTGAACGAGGGCTACAAGGCCATCCGCGTGGATGCTGTTTGGGTGACCTTGAGATCTTCCCTGGGGTTTCAATGACGATGAATCGGCATGAGAGGCCTTGGACTACGGAGTCGCACCTGCGACGGAGGTTGTTGGGATGCTCAAAAACACAAGCAAGGAGGCGTCGCTCAGCGATTTTGATCAGTCTTAAGGATGTTGTTGGCATCCTTTTTTCACGGCTCCAGCACTGCCCACGCCTGGGGTGAGCCTTCCGTTTGCGGAGCGTTATGCCGCGATCGAACTTGAAATCTCAGATGCCGACTGGCATCGGTTCGCACCTCGAGATTGCAATCGCCAGACTGTCGTCCTCAAGCGGTCTGCCATGGACACTCTCTGGCTGCTTCGCCCCTGCGCTGATGGAGGGACGGATTACATTTGCTTCCGTGATCACCGGGATCATGTGGAGGTTTTGGAGGGCTATCACTTGCCCCCTCAGATGCCATTGATCAAACATCGTCAACTGTTGCTTAGCTCTGATGTACCGCGCTGTCGTCATCGCTTTGAGCGTCAGCAGGGCTTTCGGCATGGCCCGCCGCTCTTTTAGTCACCGTTGAGATCACGCACCGTGCGTTTCGTTTGATAATCCCTCTTGAAGGCTCACTTCAAGGACTCTGTCGATACGCTTGAACAAGAACACAGACTCTTCAATGGCTGCAGGGATGAATCCAGGACCGGATTCGGATTCTCAGGATCCTTATTCTCTGCTCGGCATCAGTGCTGATGCAAGTTTTGAAGATGTCCAACAAGCCCGCGACCGTGTTGTGGCCGGCTGCGGCGATGACGCGATCGCCAGGGCGCGCGCAGAAGCGGCCTACGACGCTGTCTTGATGGCACGTCTTCGCGACCGTCAGTCGGGACGGGTGAGCTCTGATGCTGCAACGGCATCACGAATTGAGCGTCAACAGGGATCGACGGAATTCCTCCCCTCTTCCAGCGGTCCGGCTGCGCTGCTCACCCGTCTTCGCAGTTTCTCTTTGCCAACTCCTTCTCTAAGTGGTTCAGGCGTGATGCCTGATTTCCAATTGGTGGAAGGTCAGGGATTCACGGTGCGTTGTCTCGCAGGAGCGGCTGCATTGCTGCTTCTTTTGGTCGCTCCGTTGACCGTGGAGCTGCTTCTCGCTCTTTCAACCATTGGCGTCTTTATCAGTCAGGTCAAACGCGGCCGTCGTCCACTCGGTTCATTGGGTTGGACATTGTTGTTGCTCATCGCTGGCTTAAGTCTCGGTGCACTGCTCAGCATGGTGATGGCGCCGATGGCGTTGCCATTGTCTGTGGAGCAATGGCAAGCACTGCCCGCTTTGGTGGTGCTTTTAATTGGAGCGTTATTTCTGGCTTGACCCTGATAGCTCACTGATCAGATCTCTCAGTTCTGCCTCGGTGACTTGGTACACCTCATTGCAGAAGTGGCAGGTCAACTCAGCACCTTTGTCTTCCTCCAGCATCGTTTGGAGCTCCTCAGGTCCCAGCAGGGTGAGGGCTCCAAGGCTGCGTTCGCGACTGCAGGGACAGTAAAACTGCACTGGCTGCATGGGTTCGCTGCTCGGAATCGGCTGTGGATCGAGGTCTGGGAACACCTCCTGCAGCAATCGTTCGGGATGGTCGCCGCAGGCATGCAGCTGTTGGCTGAAGTTCTGAATCTCGCGGCAGCGTTCCTCAAGCAGGGCCACCAGGGCGGGCTCTTCCGCCGCCTTTGGCAGCACCTGCACCAACAATCCGCCGCTGCTTTGTAGCCCTTCGCTGTTGATTGTTTCCCCAACAAACACAGCGGACGGTGTTTGTTCTGAGTGCAACAGATACGACGCCACGTCTTCACCGATGCCTCCGCTGACGAGCTCGACCGTGCTGCTGAAAGGTTCTCCTTTTCCGTCGTCACGGACGACGTGCAGGTAACCCGTGCCTGCTGCAGCGCCGAAGTCGAAGCTCGCTTGGCCATCGGCTGCCACGACGGGGTCCAGCTCTAGTGATGGGTTGCCGACGTACCCCCGGACGCGGCCATCACGACCAGCGTCGACACTCAACCCATCGATCGGGCCATCGGAGCCGAGACGCAGATTGACGCGTCCGTGGCGAACCTTCATGGAGCTTGCCAGCAGCAATCCTGCGCTCATGGCACGTCCCAGCATCACGGTGGTGAGATACGAAAGGCCGTGGCGTGTTCGAGCTGTGCGGGTGGTGTCGCTGGTTGTGACTGCCACCAGTCTGATTCCCCCACCTGCAGCGGTGGCTCGCACAAGGCGATCAGCCATGACGCTTCAACATTCCAGGCGTCATGGTGACAGAGCGTGCAGGCGGCCGTTGTGCAGTCGTTGTTGATCGCAGTTCCAGCCATGAAACAGTTCCGGTTCATGGGTCACCACAATCAGCAATCGGTCGCGACTGAGCTGGTCCAGCAGTTCGAGCACTTCGCTGCGAACGGACCAATCAAGACCCGCCGTTGGTTCATCGAGTAGCAGCACATCCGGTTTGCGCAGCAGTTGAACCGCAAGAGCCAGGCGTCGCTGCTGTCCGCCGCTAAGACGTTCGGGAGCTTGGCGTCCGTCCACCCCACTGAGCCCCACCTGACGTAGGGCTTCGGCCTGGTCTTCGCTGCTCAGACGACGATGCCCCAGTTTGAGTTCCTGGCTCACGGTCAAGCCCAGAAAGTGGCGCTCTGGGAACTGAAACACCACCCCGCATAACCATCGCCGTTGTCGCTGGTTCATCACTTGTCCCTGCCAGCAGATGCGGCCCTTGTTGGCTCCGGCCATCCCGCTGATCACATCCAGCAGGCTGGTTTTGCCGCTGCCGCTGTCACCAGAGATCAATAAGGGTCGTCCACGGGACGCTTTGAGCTGAATGCCGTTGAGCACCAGCTCTTCTGCGGTAGCCGGCCTGTAATGAACATCGTGCAGTTCCAGCATTCCAATCGAATGCCCTCGATGGGGGCTGCCATGGCGCTCCAGCATGGTCGATCGTTCCTTCGGCGGCGATGATGTCAAAGATGCCGGTGGGTCATGCAGGTTCGTTTTCGAGAGATTGATCCCTTCAATTGCTGGATTTGGCTGCGCTTTGGTGAGGTCCCTAGTCAGGGAGAGCGAAATTACGTCGATGGCATCTTCGACAGCTGGTACGTGCTTGGGCGTCTAGGGGGCTTTAACGCTGAAAACCTTCAGGTGCACGAGGAAGGCGATCAGCTCAGTTGGATGAGCTACGAGAACGACGATGCTGGCTCGGTCATGCCCGCTTTGATGCACAACATGGGGCAGCTTGAATACCAGCAAGAGTGGGCACGGTGCTGGATCGACCTGGGGACCAGTGATGGGATCGCGCTGGATGTGTTGATCAATGCGTTGCGGCAGCTGGATTCAGACCTGGTTCAACTAGAAGAACTGTTGATTGGTGGTGCCAACGAAGACTGGCCTGTGGAGGAGCACCCCGACAGTGTTTTCCCGGGAATGGGTTGACCGCAGCTGTGGCTGAACGACGCCGCCTGCTCATTGATGCCAGCAGGCTTCCCCCTACAGGGGAGCATCGCTGCGTCCATCTGAATGACCAAGAAGCGCGCTATCTGCGCAAAGTGCTGCGGCTGAAGCCCGGTTCTCAGGTGGATGTGGTGGATGGCGGCGGACATCTCTGGACTGCGCGGCTGATACCCGGTGATCAGTTGGAGCTGACCACCGATCGTGCACAACCCCTTGAAACGGGATCGAAGCCCATGCCTCAACTGGGCTTGGCCATGGCGCTGGTTCGTCGCGGTATGGACGATGTGATGCGCATGGCTTGTGAACTAGGTGTGGATCACGTCCAGCCCATCCAGGCTGATCGCAGTGTTCCGCAAGCGGAGGATCGCCCTGAGCGCTGGGGTGTGATTCTTCAGGAGGCTGTCGAGCAGAGCGAGAGGCTTTGGAGGCCAGACCTGCAGCCTTGCATTCAGAGCGAGCAGTGGTGGATGGCTCTCGCTGCGGAGGACTTGCGGCTGATCGCCGTCACACGGGATGCTGGCTGTCCGCACTTGGAAACATGGCTCCATCAGGCTGCGGGGCCAGCCCCGCGCATTTGGTTGGCGATCGGGCCTGAGGGCGGTTGGAGTGAACGTGAAGTGGCTTGGGCTCTCGCCTCCGGTTGGATAGGGGTCACGCTCGGGGACACCATTTTGCGCAGCTCGACTGCGGCGGTCGCTGGCATCAGCGCCCTTTGCTCCTGGCGAACGCTCAGCGCTTGATGCTGTCGCGGCGAAATGCGTTCATCAGTGGACGACCCTTGACGTGCATGCGTCGCAACAGAGTTGTTTGCACACTGATGGTCGGTTGATTCGACGCTTTGGAGCGGGGGCGAAACAGGCCTGCTGGTCTTTGCTGGATCGACGCTGATGGTTCGATCGATGCGGATGCCTTGCGCAAGCGGCGTCCAATCCGGCTCAACAGGCTCTTTGGACCGTTCAAGGCAACCCTCCTGGACTTGGTGTGGCGGCCGACCAATCCTGTCACTTTGCGCGCGAGCTCTGCTTTGCGTGGGTTGGCTCGATCAACTTGAACGGTTGTGCTGCTCAGTCGCTGGCACGATGACCTGCAGCACCAGAGACAGCTGTGGACGTTCTTGATCTGTTTCCGCGTTCGATCCTCAAGGGCCAGCTCCCGGATCCTCTGCTTCAGCAACTGATCGCCCTCGGTGAGCAGGTGATGACTGCGCCGCATCGCAGTCCTGATGCATCCGCCAAGCTTGCCGGCCAGCTGAGTGAGCAGCGTGAGTTGACTCCGGATTTGCCCGGTGTGCAGGAACTGATGAATCAGCAGCTTCTACCGGCATGCGAACGCTGGATTCGTCATGTGATCGATCGACAGCCACCGCAAGGGCGTGGTCCTTGGGTCCCAGGGCGCTACAGGCTTCAGCCCGTGGATCTGTGGTTGAACTGCCAACGCGCTGGGGACTACAACCCGATCCACACCCATGGCGGCAGTTTTTCAGGGGTGATTTTTCTGAAGGTGCCCCCCCAGATCAATGCCAATAGTTTTGATGGCCAGCTTTGTTTTCATGGCCCTGAGGATTGGCATATTCAATCGTTTCGCACCGGGATGTCCCAATACATGCTTCCTGTGCCTGGGGATTTTTACGTCTTTCCGGCATGGCAGCCCCATTCCGTGATGCCCTTCCGGGGTGAGGGCGAGAGGTGGTCATTGGCCTTCAACGCCATGGCGATCCCGAATCAGCAAGCCGCTGCAAATCGAGCGGTGGCCGCTAGCCCTTCCAGTGCCGCTACCCCGATGGGCAATGTTTCACTGTCTAGTCAACGACCGTCGCCGAAAGGGTTTTGAGGTTTGTCAGCCCTACTTGGTCTTAAAGAGCTCGGTGGCCATGGAGCGGAAACCCGACAGGTTGCTTCCAGGCCGGCGCTTCCCAGGTCGTACAGCGTTGCCAGGCTTGAGGGCCTCGGGTGCGAAATTGACCAGCTCCACTGTGGGCTTTGCAGCCTCGGCCGCCGCGAGCTCTGCAGCAATGGCTTCCGCCGTTGTCAGCGATGGCTTGGTCTCGGTGCTGCTTGGGTCTGGTGCCGGTTGAGCT
This sequence comes from Synechococcus sp. A18-25c, assembly GCF_014280035.1. NCBI lineage: Bacteria > Bacillati > Cyanobacteriota > Cyanophyceae > Synechococcales > Synechococcaceae > Synechococcus > Synechococcus sp. A18-25c. The sequence goes on along the minus strand of NZ_CP047957.1, from coordinate 1,694,601 downwards.
TTGTCGGCATGAGCGGGCGCCGCAGTCGTGGCCGCAGCCGATGGCTTTTTGCTTTCCTTCGCTGCGAGTTTGGCTCTAGCAGCGTTGGCTTCGGCGTACTTGGCCGCGACAGCGGGGTCCGGGTCTCCAAGCTCGAGGAAGAAGCCCTTGCGGTTCAGCACCATGCCGGAGAGGGGAAATCACCTGAGCTGATTATCCGCGTGGATGCCCCCTTCAGCGTGGATGCTTAGAGCAGTGCAACACAGCCTGATGCTTTCCGCGTCTGCGGCAATTCCCCCTCAGAGCATTTCGATCTGGATCACGGCGTTGCTGCTCAATGCCGTTCTGATTGGCTTGGCTCAGCGTCTTCCATTGCTGACGCCAGCGGGTTGGTGCCACGCCGGCATCCTCGGAACCATCCTCTGGGGAGCCCTCGGTTGGCGAGGTTGGCTGGCGGTGGTGGCGTATCTGGCCTTGGGCTCGCTCGTGACCAAGCTGGGTTTTGCTCGCAAGCAGGATCTCGGACTGGCGGAAGCCCGCGGCGGTCGTCGAGGGCCAGAAAATGTGTGGGGGTCGGCTTTGACCGGATTGGTGTTGGCCCTCTTCATTGCGATCCGCGTGGGGCCAACCCAGTGGCTTTTGATGGGTTTCACCGCCAGTTTTGCCGCCAAGCTGGCTGACACCTTTGGCAGTGAGATTGGTAAGCGGTGGGGGCGCACCACGCTGCTGATCACTAGCTTGCGACCGGTGCCGCCCGGGACGGAGGGTGCGGTGAGTTTGGAGGGGACGGCTGCCAGTGCCTTCGGCAGCCTGTTAATGACGCTGGTGATGGTTGGTTTGGGACTGCTTCATTCCGTTGAAGTTGCCGGCGTGGTGGTGGTGGTGGGGTTCATTGCCACCCTGTTGGAGAGCCTCCTAGGTGCTACTGGCCAGGGCCGTTGGCCCTGGCTCAGCAATGAGCTTGTTAATGGGCTGCAGACAGCCTGGGCTGCGGGTTTGGCCATGCTTTTGGCCTGGCCGCTTGGTCTTCTGTCGTAGCCGCGACCGCTTGCAGGCGCAGGTCGCGGAGGGTGTCGTTCAGGAGCCGTTGCAGCGTGCGTCGATCGATGCGTTCGTGGCGTGCGATCGCAGTGATGGACAGTCCCTCGATCCAATGCGCACAAAGCCAGCGTCTGCGCTCAGGGTCCAGGCTTTTCAGAGCTGTTCTCAGCCAAGTCAGCTGAGGGTCGCTGTGATGCTTAGACCGGGCTGGGAGTGACTCGAGATGCGTGGTGACTGGCTGGGAGGTTGTGGCCGTTGCCTGTTGCGGTGCCTGCAAAGACAGCAGATGACGATGCTGGTGAGCCATGCAGGCCTGTTGCCAACGTTGGCGAGTGACCCCAAGTGCGTGGGCCAGGCCTGATGCATCCAAGGCTGGCTGACCACGATGCTGTCGATCGGTCTGGATTTTCATGCCTTTGGCATGGAGGTCGTTCAAGCGCCATGGAATGCGCAGGGTGCGCAGGCGGTCACGCCTGTAGTGGAGGATTTCGCCCGTGATGCGTGGCATGGCGTAGCTGCTGAGGCGATGACCTCGCGCCGGCTCGAAGCGATCAAGGGCGCGAATCAGTCCCATGCGCCCTTCTTGGACGAGGTCGTCCCGCTCGCCATCGCCTCGATGGAGTTGACGCTGGGCACCGAGGTGGGCGAGACCGAGATGCTTCAGAACAGCATCGTTGCGTTCAAGAATTGGCTGCGGAAGAGCTCGACGAGCTTCGCGACGGCGATGACGGTTGGATTGGCATTTGCACGATGGTGATGGTGATGGTGATCGGGAGATCATGGGATTTGGGAATGGAACGGCCTTCAAGCTCCCCAAATCACTGGCTTCAACGCTTCCCCCCTGCGAGTGATGTGCTTCCCTCGGAGGGGTGAGGTGAGCACAATCACTTTGCGTTAAACGCTTGACAAGACGGGTTTTATCTGTTCTGAGTCAAGGATGATCTCGGTTTATTGTTGAAATGTTGAAGTGAATATCTTTTGCATGTCACTGACTTCATTGTTAAGAATTTGATGCCCCAGTTTCTTGATCGAATGGATGAAACACGAACCGTTCTTTGGATTCGGATTTGAGACGCTTCTTGATGAATCAAAGAGAGTGTAAGGAATGATCTCGTTCATCAGTCATCAATCGGGATGAAGCCGACAATCAAAATCGATCATCGATGCACACCTGATGCCTTTGCTTTGGGACAATCTCGCGAAACAGCTGGAGAGCGTGCGTGCAGGTGGTGGGTTTGACTACAGCGCTTGGGCTTCCCCTGCCGCCGCTCCGCTTCAAGGGAGCCGTGACGAAAGGCTGAAGATGGCGCTCAATGCCATTCAAGACAGTGGCAATACTCAGATGATCGAATCGCTCAACGCGGCTCTTGAGGGGCGTGAGGCCTCCTTTGATCTGCCGCCCATCGAGAGTGGACCACAGGCTTTTCTCAAGACGTTGAATCAAAAAGCCTTCTAGGCCACTCGTTTGTGAGGTCGTGCCTGTGATGGTCTCGCGGCTGCCTAAGCCATCGACTTGTGGCTCTGCCGGGACGCATTCATCGATGACACCCGCGATCCACTCCCTGGTGTCAGGCTGGATGGACGATCAGATTGGCTTTGATTCTCCATGGTCTTCCGTTGTTTGGGTTTCACAGCCTCTCTGCTGGTGCTGGCTGCTGGTGCTGTCCAGGCCACTCCAGGGCCAGTGATGGAAGAACTGTTCCGTTCAAGCCGCACCCTTGGTAACCGGGTGGTGGCCTATCCGGCCGGCACGCCGGAAATGAGGATCTTTCGGATCACAATTCCTTCGGGGGCCAAGATCCCGTTGCATACCCATCCGTCTCCCGTTGTGGTGTTAGTGGAGCAAGGTGCCCTGACGAACGTGCGGATTGTTGATGGTGTTGAAGAGACCAGTGTGGTGAAAGCTGGAGATGGCTTCCTGGAGGGGCACCCCGGCGAACCGCATTACGTGATCAATCGCGGAGATGAGCCTGTGGTCAGCCTGGTGACGTTCGCCAGTGTTGAGGGCATGCCGAATCTGATTCGTGTGGAATGATCCAACCCCAGTGCTGACATTCAGCAGTAAATCCCCCAGAGTTGTTGTGTATAAATGCTTATCAGCGCCCCAAATTTTCAGACTTTCTGTCTAATTGTGTGAGACCGCTGACTTTATCGTGCCAAACACGCGATCGAACAGGTGTCGGCATGAAACAGTCTGCAGCACCTCTGTCGTGCCTGAAGTGGGGCGACGACGGAGAGCTATCAGCCCATGACACTGAAATGATGGTCAACCTCCTGGCGGCTTGTGAAAAGTCGCGTCGGGGATTCAAATCTCATTTTGAGCGTCGTCGTAGGAGACTTCTGTTTTCACAAAGAAGACTGATGCCCTACCACGATCGTGGTTTTCATTGAGTTGAACTGGATGACACGTTGGATGGATGGGTTTGCTGAGCTCAGTAAGCTGTTGAGGCGATCGTTGCGCTCAGGATTTCAGCATGTTTGAAATTCCTGTCCCCGTTCATCGCCGGTGGTATCGACAATTGATGGGTCGGGAATTCTTTATTCTCAGACGCAAATTGCGCTGGTATCGATCTCGAAAGATTTGGTCTGATCAGCGGGGTGAGTTATGTCCTGCATTCCTTAAATTTCAGCATCGCTCAGTGGTTTTGAGGCCTTTGCCTGGTGTTGACCCCACATTGCAACTGAATAAGCGTCGAAATTTAGAGCTGGCGACGGCTCGCATCGATCAGATCGTGATCCAACCAGGCGAGACATTCTCTTTTTGGAAGCTAGTGGGACGCCCGACGCGGAGAAAGGGATATTTAAAGGGATTGGTGTTGCGCCACGGGCTGATCTCTGAAGGGATTGGCGGTGGTCTTTGTCAGCTCGGCAATCTTCTGTTTTGGATGGCAGCCCACAGTCCTTTGACAATCACTGAGAGATGGCGTCATGGTTACGATGTATTCCCAGATCTCAATCGATCAGTCCCGTTTGGTGCCGGAGCGACACTCGCCTACAACTACATCGATTTTCAGATCACTAACAACACTCCTTATCGGTTTTCTTTCCGCCTTTGGCTGGATTCATCATTTTTGAATGGTTCGCTCTACTGCGATTTCGATTACCAGTCGACGTTTTCCGTTGAAGAGCGCTTCCATGAGATTAAGCAACAGATATGGGGTGGCTATTCAAGGCACAACCAGATTCATCGCATTGAGCACGATCAACACGGGGTGATCTCAGAGCACATGCTGGTTGAGAATCATGCATTGATGATGTACGAGCCTTTGCTGCCCCCGTCGTGATCAGCAGGACCTTTGAGCTTGCCTTCTTGTGCAATCAGATTGCATGAAGGCTGACAACCGCGATTTGGATGGCTATCCCCTTTGAGGCGTGTTGTTGTGTGCTGGATGGACTGGTTGCTTCCTGTCGTTGTTGTTGTGACCCATGTGGTCAGCGCTTGTTTTGCCAAAACAATTGCTGCTCAGAAAGCCCGCAGCAGCACGAAGTGGTTTTGGGCTGGTCTGATCTTTGGTTGGTTAGGTCTTATTGCTGCTGCAGGTCTGCCCGATCGGCGTCAGATCGTGTACCTGCGCTATTTGGCGGAATCTCAGGGGTATCAGCCCCGCCATGATTGCGGGGGCACCACAAGCCCTTCCGTTAACTCTTGAAGTTACTCTGACAGCGTTGGAAGCAGACGATGCTGCGCGTTAAACCTTTGTCGGGCCAGTTCGGCATCACACGCCAGGGTGTTTGAACAACAAGTTTGTCACCTTCAATTAAAAAATATCGGGTTTGTTCCGTGCCGACCCATTGAGGGTTCCATGCAGCATCCACGTGGGTCACCCATTGATTGCCACTGAGTCGAAAGGTGCCTGTGTAAGCGATCATGCTGTTGAATAAATCGGCATTGTCTTGGACGCTCTCAGGCGCTTGCCGATTTTCTGCTGTCAGCGTGAATGAAACACGACCTTCGGGGGTAAAAATAACGTAGCCACTCGGTTTTTGACCCATTGGATTGAACATCAAACCGCTGGATTTAACTTCCACTTCGTAGCTCACCAGCTGCCAGGCTCCGTGGATCGATAAGCCCGGGACGAGTTGTCGCTGTTGCGTCGAGGATTGGCTCAAAACACTGTCAGGACCTCGGCAGAACCTAACAATGGTGTTCTACCTCCACACCCACCTTGCGTGGTGATTCGGCTGATTCTTTCCAATTCAGTCTGAGAACCGTTGCCATGGTTACCGTTCATCGTCCATCGTTTTGATGGTCTGTTCAATCGGTCGCTAATCACACACCTGCTTGATGAACGCTGCGGTGTCATGCCTGCATTCGCAACCCTTGCATGCCCGCCTCATTGCGTCATCAGCGCTCCAGTGCTGATGTTCAGCTGATTGCAAACTCCGTCGATTTGGTTGCGGTTCCGTTTTGGATGAATGGTTGTGCCCAGGTGGCTCATGTCAGCCGGGAGGGGTTGCGCCGCTGCCGGCAAGACCTCTTGGCGACGGGAGCTGTGCTGCTCAACTGAAGGAATCAATGCCTCGATCTGCCAGGGCCAGTGCAAGCCAACATCCACCTGGTGATTTGCTGGGATAGTTGTTGCCGCCGATCACTTGACTCCGCTGCATTCCCTTGCATTGCTGTTGATTGCTGCGTTGCTGGCTGGCTGCATCGGGCTTCTGATCCTGCAGCTTGGCTTGATGCGTGTCTTTTCTTCAGCACCGTCACTGCAACCTGCGTCTGAGAGAGAGGTGCCCGAGACATCGCTTTGCGTTGTCATTCCTGCTTTTAATGAGGCTCTGAACGTCGGGCCATGCCTGAGCAGTGTTCTGCGCAGCGCCACTCCCTGTCGCCATTGGCATGTGTTGCTGGTCGATGATGCGTCGACCGATGACACGGTTGAACAAGCCCAAGCCACAGCTTCAGCACTGGATCCCAATGCCTCCAGGTTTGATTTCTTGCAGGCTGGGCCGCGTCCGGTCGGTGAGCGTTGGGTCGGCAAGAATTGGGCGTGCGCTCGTGCGATGCAGCAGGTTCAGGATGAGTGGATTCTCTTTCTCGATGCTGATGTTCAGCTCAAACCGCAGGCTCTGCACCGCGCCTTGAGTCAAGCCATTCGCGACAAGGCTGACTTGCTGAGCCTCGCTCCACGGTTGCGTTGTGACTGCCTTGCTGAATGGATGGTGCAACCGATCATGGCCAGTCTGTTGGGGCTTGGTTTTCCAATCGAAGCAGCGAACGATCCTGATTCGGATGTGGCCTTTGCAGCAGGCCCCTTCATGCTGTTTCGGCGGTGCGCTTACGAGCAGATCGGCGGCCACCAAGGTCTAGCCGCTGAAGTGGTGGAGGATCTGGCGTTAGCGCGCCTCATCAAGCGACAGGGGTTGCGATTGCGGTACCTGCTTGGTCTTGATGCTGTGGATCTGCGGATGTATTTCGACCTTGCTTCGCTTTGGGAGGGATGGACCAAAAACTGGTTGTTGGGACTGGATGGTGATCCAATCAAGGCGCTTGGTGCTTCCGCTGTGGTGGTGTTGATGTTCAGCCTTCCTTGGTTGCTGCTGCCCGCGTCCGTGGTGCTACTGGGGTTGTTGCCCTCCCAGGCTGTCTGGTGGTTTGTTGCTGTGAGTCTTTCGATGACGGCGATTGTTCAACAATTCCTGATCCGACGATGGAACCGCCAGCGTTTTGATATGCCGATCACCTATTGGTGGCTGATGGGAGCCGGGGGCTTGCTGGTTGGTGCGATTGGCCCAGTGTCTGTGTGGCGCACGCTCACAGGTCGTGGTTGGACTTGGAAAGGACGTCAGCTGACATGACCTGGTTGCATGCGTTCGTTGGATTCTGATAAGTGCTCTGCGGTGTTGAGTCCTGCATTCCAGGCTTCGATCACCTCAGGAAAATGCTCTTCCATGCAGCAGTCGCAAATTCCATGGGAGAAATTCAGATTGGTGCGGTGAGAGAGGAATTGATCAAGATAAATCCACTGCCCTTGTTCATCTTTGGCTTTGCGGCAGTAGCTGCAAGTGGAGATCATTCCTGGGGGTTTATTTTCTCTGCAGAAAGATTCCAGTAATTTGATCGACCGCTTGCGCAGATCGAGAAAAACCACAACTTGCCGTGCTAACGCTTCCATGATCTGCTGCTGATCTTCAGAGAGATGATTTGGCATTCGATCGATGACGCATAGCGTGCCGATGCGGTGAGCTTGGTCATTATTCAGTGGAAATCCAGCATAAAAGCGGATTCTGGGATCCCCGCAAACCAAAGGATTATCGACAAATCGTTCGTCGTTGAGTGCATCGTTGACAATCAACGGTTGGTCCGTATGGATGGCATGGGCGCAGAACGACCAATCGCGTGGTGTTTCGTCTGATGTGATTCCCACTTTTGACTTGAACCATTGTCGGTTGGAGTCGACAAGGCTCATCAAGGCAATCGGCGTGCGACACACCAAGGATGCCATTCGCGTGATGTCGTCGTAGGACTGCTCAGGTCGAGTTCCAAGAATCCTGTATTCACTGAGGGCTTTCAAGCGCTCCTGCTCGTTCTTAGGAATGAGCGCTGGTTGCATCGGACGAGCCTTTTCTTCAAGTTATGTCTGGACATTGCAATCTGCTCAAGTGGCAATGGAAGTTCATCCGAAAGCTCTTGGTGTGTAAAGATTCGATGATTTTTCGTTGATTTTGTTTCAAGCGATGGTGTGACTTGGAATTTTTATCACTGATCCGTAAGGACTGTTGCCGTAGGGTTGAACCGATTTGGGCCGCCTTGGAACGTTGTTTTCTTTAAACGCGGCTGTATCCCAATCGGCTTTCGTAGATTTTGAGGGGCAATCCGAAGGATTGCATTAACTCCCGGCATTCGGGCCCTACCGTTCCGTACACCTCGATGCTGAATCCATCCCCCAATTCCGCATGCTTTTGGAGGTACTCCTGAACTGGAGGATTGCTGACGTGTGCTTCGAAGGCTGCATCGTTGGCGTAAACCTCAGACCACACGAATGATTGAGGGTCACTTGGATCCTGGTCAAAGGTGTGATGAAGCATCCCCGGTTCACTGGCTTGCACGGCTGCATCCGTCTGTTTGGCGAGTTCGAGGTAGGCATCGACGCAATCGGACTTGATGTGAATGCGTGCCAAAAGCAAGAACGGGGTGGAAGCGTTAAACGTGGTCATGAATCGTTGGGGTGCGTTGATTGACCAGGGTCAAGGTGTGCTTTGGATGATTTCGTCGATCATCACGGCTGTTGCAGGATGTTGACTGTTCGCCCATCACCGCGAAAATCGGATCTAATGCTGTGGATCCGTTTAGGGATGTCTGAATTCTGTTGAGATTGACGACAAGCAATCGGCCCGAGGGGAATCACGGGTGGTGTGCGAGGTGTGCAGAACCTGATTGCAAACCAAGGTGCCATATCGAAACCGTTGCGGTCGATGTCGGCTCTTGATTTGCAGCTCTGAACACATCAACAAGAGCTCACGTCGACAGGTCACTGACGACTCACTGAAGTCCAGGATGCCCACTCCAGGAGTGGGGTTTGATCGACCGGCTCCGATTACTCGTCGAAGACCTTGCACTCGGGGGAGCCAGGGTGCGTGTCACAGATCTGATCGAGCACCTTGTCACGGTGACGGCTCTCAGGGTTGTTGACGCCCGCATCTTTTTTGGGGTCGAATTCGTCGGGAGAGTGCTTCTCGTTGGTGCTGTAGGGGAGTTCGTACTCCTCAAACTTGTGCTTGCCATCAGCCATTGCGCAATTCCTCCGAGAGAACGAATTTCTGCTGAACTGACACTAGGAGCCTTGCCTTAAGAACGCTGCATCTTTGTCAATTTTTCGGACCTTTCGCGTCTGAAGGGTCAAGGTTGCGGTTGGTCGCTGGAGATGGATGAATCGGTTCTGGACTGTGCTTGTGCCGCGCAGTCGCCCATATCAATGCACTGAGGAGAGAGCTGCGATCGCCATGCAGTCGAACCATGGTTTTGCACTTGAGATTCACTTGCAATAAAGCATGATTTCTGGATTGGTGCAACTCGTTCTCAATAGCAGCGGTGTCGTTGGCCGTGATTGGTGTCGTTGCTCCAGCGAGGCCTCGTCGTCGCGAGAGTTTCGTTACCTTGCAACGGATTTCGGCCTCTGGTACCAGCCGTCGAAGAAACCTTGATCCGGTTCAACAGCAACCGATCCTTCAAGCTCTGCCTTCCAAGTGCCACGAACACAGAATCCATCCTGATTCCAGATCGATGCCTTCCCAGTTTTTATCGCTTCAGGACATCGACAGGGTGATCGAAATGGCCTGGGAGGATCGCACTCCGTTTGAAGCGATTGAATTCCAATTTGGACTGTCTGAGTCAGCGGTGATCGCGCTCATGCGCACGGAACTCAAATCTGCATCCTTTCGAGCCTGGCGGCGGCGTGTGTCTGGCCGAAAGAGCAAGCATGGACGCACCAATCAATCGGATCGTTTCAAAGCGGCGTGTCAGCGTTGATCGCGGCGCTGCTGTTTGGGTCGGCGTCAGACTGACGGAATACCCACTGATGTCATGACGCGCTCCAGTCGCACTGCGTTGATCACTGGGGCATCCAGCGGCATTGGTCTTTCAAGCGCGCATCGACTTATTGATCGTGGTTGGCGGGTGATTGCGGCTGCCCGTCGTCTCGAGAGAATGGAATCGCTGCGCCAGCGTGGTGCTGAAGTTCTGCCATTGGACATCGCCTCAGAAGCCTCCCGGCGTCAATTGGCTGATGCCATTGAAAGCCGAGTTGGAGGGTTAGATGCGCTTGTGAATAATGCGGGCTTCGGCGATGTCGGGCCTGTGGAGACCATGCCGCTGGATCAGGTTCGCGAGATGTTTGAGGTGAATCTGTTCGGGCTGATGGGTCTGACGCAGCTGTTGCTTCCACCCATGCGGGAGAAACACTGTGGGCGCATTGTGAACGTGTCATCCATTGCGGGTCGGTTTGTTACGCCTGGCGCGGGTTGGTATGGCGCAAGCAAGCATGCACTTGAAGGCATCAGTGATGCGCTCAGACTTGAAATGCATCGTTTTGGCGTTCAGGTGGTGCTGGTGGAGCCCGGTCTGATTCGGACAGGCTTTGAATCAGTGGCTGATGCTTCTATGCAGACGCACTGTGCCGACCCGATCTGGGGATCAATGATGCGAAAGGTTTCCGCAGGATGGTCCGAGGGGTTCCGAAAGGGGTCCTCTCCGGATGTTGTGGCTAACACGATCGCGACGGCTTTAGAAGCTGACCATCCGAAAGCGCGCTACCGATGCGGACGTGAGTCGGAGTCTGTGTTGGTACAACGCTTTATGCCAACGACGCTTTGGGATGCCTTGGTGCGCAAACGCATGATTGGTTAATGGGTTGTGAGAGTCGACTCAAATCGCTTCAGATTGGCCATGAGCGCTTGGCTGCGGTTGTGATGATGGCTGACGAGTTCGAGCATTTCGTCAAGACGTTTCCCGAAACAACTTGGGATGTGTACTGCTTCTTCGTTATCCGTGGGAATCATCCAAAGCATTGGAATCGTCGAACATTCGGCGTTTTGATTGGAGCGGATTTCAAAATGATCCACCTCCTCCCAGCCAAAGTTTTGCACCCGATAGTTTCGGCATAATCTGAACCCAAAGGAATCGATTTCTATCCACGTTGCACCTCGTCTTAACCGTGACTGGGCGCATTTGAGGCCAAAGCCACTGATGCCCAGGCCTCCGAGCCCGGCCAAGGGAAACTCGATTAGCAAGGCCATCGACATCAGGCCAACCCCGATCGCTAATAGCAGGATCAAGACGCCTTGGAGGCGATTCGGACGCAACACAACGCGATCCTGCTGATGGAGAGATGCTGGCATCGAGATCAACTCCGATCTGCTGGATTTGATCATGACGTCGTCCCCATGCGGTTTCCAGGGCTCGTCACAACACCTTCAGTTGTGACTTACAACGCTTGGAGCCTTTGCCACTCTTGCTTGAGGAGATTGGGAATCGGTCTGGGTTTGTAATCGCGTGAATCAACTGGACCATGGCGTCGAACGGCATTCACCAACATCACGCTTTCACTGGTCCGGTTGATCGCTGCATGGGGGATGAAGGGCGGAATCCTGACCCAGAGACGCTCAGAGTCGCAGAGATGGATGCATTTGAAGGTCTTGTTTTGCAAAATCATTAAGTCAAGACTGCCACGCAGAACCATGAGCTGGTCTGTTTGATTGCGATGGCAGTAAAGATCAGAATGGAGACTTGGCTTGACTTCAGCGATCAACGTTTCATCGCAAAGGAGAGGGTCACTGAAGAAAGCGGTCCCTGAATCGTGACTGGTGCATTGAAAAATTTCGATGTTTTGAACTTGCATCGCCCCTACCGTTTATGTACAAATTATGTCAATATTTCCTGTTGGGGTACTGTATGCGATGTCACGAATTGCTGTATTTGTGAGCAATTGATGATTGAATCATCGATGGCTTGATTGGTGATAATGCTATGGAGCCGTTGTAGGGATCAGCATTGACGGTGAAATCAGTTGAAACCCTTCATTCTTCAGTTTTGCATTGGAGACGCGTGCATTCATATTCCTTTCGTTTGGTGATGGGGTATGACTCCAGATCACAGGTGGTAGGCCGTCGAGATCGCAAATCATCGTTGAGAGTTCACGGCGGCTCAGCTGCATGTCATCTACAAGATTGTAAATCCCTTCCAATTGGTTCTCATAGGCAAAATAAATTCCTCGCGTGATATCAACAATGTTGCTCCAGGCAGTGACTGCATTTCCATATTTCGGCACTTGCTGACCAGCCGCTTGTCGAATAATGGACACCATGTCTCGCCCAGGGCCATAAATGCCGCCGAGCCTCAGGATGCAAATTTTGAATTGGTTGCTGCTGAGATCCAGCACAAGCTCTTCAGCTGCTCCTAGCAATGCATTCACAGGAGAGTGGGTGTCCACTGCTGAGTCCTCTGTCACCGATGCACCCCCTTGGTCTCCGTAAAGACCGGCGCTGCTGATGTAGGTGATGTGGAGGGATTTTTGTCTTGGTCGTTGACGCAACGCGTGGGTAAGGTTCCGAATTCCCCGAGCAAACACACTGCTGTATCCCTCACCCTTCATGGTGGGTGCCACGCTGATCAGTAGCCCGTCAAGCGAATCTGCAAAGCTCAGATCCAAGTCGGGCTCAGTGATGTCGAGCAGGTGGGCGCCATGCAGAAGTTCTTGCAACTCTCCAAGCCTTGCCTTGGAACGCGTCGTAGCAATGACGTGATGGTTGGCGTACTTGAGACGAATGGCCGTGTCCATGCCGACATAGCCACAACCAATCACTCCAAACCGCATGCTCTTCGCCTCATTAGTCAAGCAATGTTTACAGCTCTTGACCTTGATCCAGTGCAGCGGTGCCTACCGTTCAGGCGTTCTTGTGTTCGTGGATGCTGACGCTGTGTTCGCCATGCTTGGCTTAGTCAAGGGCGTGTCAGTGAAGTGGACCAAGATCAGCAGTCTCAACTGGAGCGATTGCGCATCGTGTTGGAAGTGGCACGCCGCAATGGCAATCAGCTGTTCATCGACAACATTGAGAAAGAGATCTCGGCTCTTGAGAGTGGCGCTTGTTCTCCCATCGTTGAGGAGTATCTGACTGACGAAGAGCGGCGGGGATAGTCAATCCCTGTGTTGTCGGAATGCGGTTGCAAGACGGCAAGAGTGCTGCTCTTTGGGAGGGGCGTCTTGTAGCGTCAGCTGCTTGGCATGCAAAAACGAATCACCGTAGAAAAGGCTTTGCCGTCCAACACGATCATTTCGGCGTCGGCCTATTCGCAGTTCTGGCAAAGGCTCATGGTCGATGCGATGGCTTGGATGGAGTGGACATCATCCATGTCTTTCAGCCCCTGTGGACTCTGAAGAGCTGACTGTTCGAACAAGTCCATGCATTCATGGCCTGAACGTTGCTGCGCTCGATGTTGTTTTTTCGGTTTGAGTCCCATGGGCAACTGTGATTCTTGGTTCACACGCGTTTGATGGGAATCACGGTCATTCCCACTGGCGCCAGGGCGATCAACGCGAGCTTGAGATGTTGAATTCCGAAGGGGATCCCAACAATGGTGAGAAAGCAGGCCAGTGCCGAAGACAGGTGGCCGATGGCAAGCCACCATCCCGCCACCAGGAACCAAATGACATTGCCGATCAATCCCAGTGGACCTGTTCCCAGATCGCGACGTCCGGAATGTTCAAGTCGGTTGACCGCTTCGTAGCCGAACGGCCAGAGCGAGAAACGCCCGATCACAACGCATGACCGTGCCCAGGGCAGTCCAACGATGGTGATGGCACAGAGCAGACCTGCGAGCCACCAGCCCAGTGCCATGACCAGGCCGCCCAGGACCACCCAAAGGATGTTGAGCAGCGAACTGATCATGCCTGCGATACCGCGTGCAGCTCCATTTTGGCTCCGTTTGATCCCGCTCTTTTTGAGAGGCGAAGATGAAAGAGATTCTCTGATCGACTAGCCCTCGTGACCAAAACGCCCGTTCAACGTTTCCTGGAGCATTTGGGACGTGACCCCGTGCTCCAGGTGAAGGTTGAGGCTGCGGTGACCGCGGATGAGGTGGCCTTGTTGGCTCAGGAGCTTGGTTACGCCGTTTCGGGTAGTGATCTGTTGATGCTGTCGGGTCGACATGCACCCGGTGTTCGTGTCACTCGCGTCGATCATCCTGGGGAATATCCAGGCCGTTACTACTGAACGCAACAGATCGAGGCCATGGCCAAGGTGCTGCCATGGCCACGCTGGTCGACACCCCAGGAAGGACGAGCAGACATGCCAAACCGGTGAAGATTTCATCGAGATTTCCATCATCGAGAACCTGATGGGAGTTGTCGCCGGCATCGCAGGGTCAGGCCAGCAGGGTGGATTCATCGCTGTCAATCAGACGGGGTCGCTTGCCCTTTTGGTTCCCGCTGGGATGGTGTCTATCCCAAGTTTTTCTCCGAGATTCGCAGCGACCCTTGCAAGCAGATGCTGGAGGTGGAGTTCTGATTCGGCTTCCAGTTCAACCACCAGATCCGCCCCTTCTGTGTCAATCCGGACGTCGTCGAGCTTGTGGACCATGCACCACTTACTCCCCTTTGAGATCCCTCTGGATGTGAGGTTGGATCAGCAATAGGTCTTGGCCATAACATGCGTGAACGCGATGGGTGCTCACGTCGTTGCCACATCCAAGATCTCGCGCAGCGAGGTTGCATCGCTAGTCCATCGTTGCCAAAGATCCTGCTGAAGCAGAACCCGAAGCGTCGTCTAGATGTTTTGGACTCCAGAATCTGTGTTCGTTCCTCTTCGGATGCCGTGATGCCCGAGCCCATTCAGTTGATCAGAATCGTGCGGGATGACGGCCAACAGGACGCAATCACGCGCAGGCACTACAGCCATTACAACGAGGCTTATGACGAATTAGAACGCTTCTATGCAGGTTTGTGCTGTTCGGACGAACGCATCGAGTATTCCATTGTTGACGCTGCTCGGACAGCATCAGAACAGTGAATTGACTGACATCGAGATGCAAATTGTCTTGCCTGAGGTGACACTCAACGCACATTAAATTGAGCCTGGCGATGACGTGTTGTGTCAAACGCCATTCATCAGCATTAAGCCGATGTGGTGACACCAGGGTTGTTTCAAGACTTCATTCGATTCATTTCACGCTCAATGTCTTGGCTGCTAATTGGTTTGTCAGGATGCTCAAACGACCATGCTTGGTAAAGCAGGGTTAGACCCCAGAATGCAATCGGCCAGGCCGGCCAGAAATCTCCTTGGCCTGACAGTGCCCAGATCACGATCAGTGTGAGGTTCGTGATCACATAGGTTTGAAACTGTTTTTTCAGGCCTTTTCGATGCTTGAGGCGAGCGAGGGCTTCCTCTCTGAGCTTTTCAGTGCTCATGATTTAAGTGTCATGATCTGCCCACCGATTTTGCCATGGCTAATGAGGTGAATTCAATGCGCTTTACAGGAATGAATCATCGAGCACGATCATTGCTCTTCCTACAAATGTGGGTGTGTTTGTTCAGCAGCTGACGATCCTGAGTTGCTTGATGGCTGTCTGATGCGTAGGGACTGTGCTCAACCTTTGATTGGGTGCGCCTGCTTCACCTCATCCTGCTCGGGTAGGAACTGAAGTCATCCTTGCTTGGGCGTGGATGGACTGCAGTGGCGACCAACCATGGCGCTTGAACAGCTGAGGACATTTCTAGTGCGTCTGCAGGACGATCCCAATCGCAAGGCTCTTGTGTTGGCTGCGGCGACAGCCGATGATGTTGCCAAGATCGCGGCTGAATTGGGTTACGAGTTTGCAGGCGATGCGTTGCCTCGTTTCTCCAGGCAAACAGTGGGTTGTGTCACTGTCTCCAAGCAGGAAACGCCCGGTGAATACAATTAATACTTCGTTGTCTGAACGTTGCTGAAGGCACGACCCATCGGTTTTTGAGTGAATGAAGCGTCTTCCAGGCCGCAGTCAGCCTCAGTGGCTTCAGCAGCTGCTTGGAATGGGTGTGTTGGTGATCGCGACGATTTGGATGATCACCTTGATCCCTCTTCTTCTGGTGGTGGGGTTGATTGCTGCAGTTCTGTTGATCCCTGTTCTGCGGCAGATGCGTCGGGAGATTGATCAGTTGGAGCGCAGTCAGCGTGGAGATCCACCACCACCGCGTGATGTCACTCCCTGGCATCAGCGAGCCTGGAATCGCTGGCACAACCGTTAATTGGTTGGTTCAACGACCGGCGCGATCGAATGGATCACCAAGATTGCTGTTGTGAGCAGTGTTGGCATGGATTTGAGGAGGTCGCGGATGCGACTCTTGGGTAGGTCAACCCTGATCGTTTGAGTCGGGTAGGCCGTTTGTCGCTAAGAGGGAGTTGTTCCTGCTTGTCTTCCCATGTCAGAAGAGCAACTCAAGGCCTTCCTTGAAAAGGTCAAAGTCGACTCTCGCCTTCAGGAGATACTCAAAGCGGCTAAATCGCCCGATGAAGTTGTAGCTATCGCGAAAGATCATGGTCATGATTTCACTTCTGACAAGATCAGCCAGCTTCGCGAAGAGGAGCTTGAAGAGGTGGCTGGTGCTGGAGGCAGGTCTTTCTGGTGGTCAGTCGGTTGTGGAACCTGTGCGCAACAAAATATTTGAGCATTGAACCGATCGAAATAATGAAGCATTGATTTGTTGCATGACCGGCAACATTTTTGAGAATTCGCTTCCATGCTGATCCGTCACGCTTGCAGCCGTTGGGTCCAATAGAAGAGTGCAGGATTGCCCTATTTCACCCATGGGTATTCCGACAGCACGCGTCGAAGCGAACACAGCATGGCGATCACATCGTGCTGCCCGATTCTCCGATTGCTACCCGCATCCTGCGGGTGGCCCATCCAATTCCCGAAGGTTCTCACCTGATGCATGCAACTCAGTAACCATGGGTCCATTCCTAAGAGCCTTAGTTTCTGAATCCCTTGATTGAGCCCGCGCAGTTCATCATCACCTTGGCTTCGCAGGTTATGTCTGACCAGTCGCTCCATCAGTC
This sequence comes from Synechococcus sp. A18-25c, assembly GCF_014280035.1. Lineage (NCBI taxonomy): Bacteria > Bacillati > Cyanobacteriota > Cyanophyceae > Synechococcales > Synechococcaceae > Synechococcus > Synechococcus sp. A18-25c. The sequence goes on along the minus strand of NZ_CP047957.1, from coordinate 1,678,052 downwards.
GTCGTGCGTGCATTCCAAGTGAGATCGGCGAGAACTCATCGCTTTCCAGCAACCGCAGAAGTTCGCTGAGATCAGAGGTGATTCGCAGTGGTTTGAGGCTTTCGTCTTCCAGAAGTCCATGCAGTAGCCGACGGAGATGATCAAGGCTTGCTGAATCACCTGGACGTTCAATCAGCGTGTGATGCGGGTCCTGCCTTTGAATGGCACGGTCAATGGTTTGCCCCAGGGGTCGCATGACGGCATCGTCACTGTCGAACAGGATCAAGCGATGCAGCTCGGGCAGATGTCGGAAGCCTTGGCGGCAGAGCTCCAGCAACCTGGAGTAGTCGCGCGTTTCCTCGCGGCTTGTTGGGTGGAGGCCAAACAAAGGAGCAGCAACGGTGTGGCAACGAATGCCTTGCATCGGCAGGATCGCCAGCAGTGAAAACAGGCGGTTGAAGGCATCCCATGGTTCGTTGGCTTGGGCACCTGCTTTCAAGCCTGCGGCGACGACAGCCACCCGTTGGAAATGGCTGTTGAGATTCCGACCGCCTCGATTGGTTGCAGCTGGCTGGAGCTCTAGCGGTTGGCTGACCCAGCTGTTCAGCAGGCTGCCACTGAGATCCACCGCTTTGGGGACTCTCTCAAGCTGGAAGCCAAAACTGTCTTGGAGCTCCATGGCCAGGATGCCGTGATGGTTCTCCTCGTTTGGGCGAGTGGCGGAGATCGCGAGCAGATCCACATCCAGACCCATCCCAGGGAAAAAGCCCGCCCTTAGTTCCAGATTGCGAGCGCCGTTGCTGGTTTCCAGATCAAAGGCATTGAGGAACATGAGCAGAAGCAGCCACCCGATGATCTTCGGTCAGAGTCGGTGATCCGTTGCAGGATGATTGCTGTCATGCATGCAGCGACGCTGTCGCGAGATTCCGTGGACTCCATTGATCCTCTTCTGCAAGCAGGTTCCATTGCGGATGGAATCGAGCACTTGTCTGACCAGCTCACACCAGCTGTGATCCGCGCAGCGCGATTGGATGCCAAGGGTCGCGCTGATCTGGATCGGATCGAATACGCGCTTGGAACGATTGGCAAGGCGTTAATCCTCACTGATTACGCCATCGACGAGAACAAAGACATGGACAAACTCCAGGCTTTCCGGGAATCGCAGCAACGCTGATCAGTTGCGAACGAGATTGTTCCGCGTGGATCAAGGGACGCCTCGTTGGATTGACCTCGCCCTCAGCTGTGAAGCCCAATACTCTGGGTGCCCTTGCATCGTGTCGTATGGCAGTCCTGGGGCGACAGGCCATTTTGGAAGCGATCGACCGTGGTGAGATCACCATCACGCCTTTTGATCCTGCAAGGGTTGGCCCCGCTTCGGTGGACCTCACCTTGGCAAGCAGCTTCAGGGTGTTCCGCAAGGTTCATGAAGTGATCGATGTGGACGAACACACCGACTACCGCTCATTCACCGACAAGATTGATGTGAATGATGGCGATCACATCCTGATCATGCCAGGCGAAACGATTCTTGGAATCACCTTGGAGCGCCTCCGCCTCAGCCCAGGACTGTGTGGGTGGCTTGAAGGACGGAGTCGGTTTGCCCGGCTTGGCTTGATGGTGCATATCAGTGCACCATTTATGGGCCCTGGCATTGATAGTCAGCAAGTGCTCGAGATGAGTAATTTTGGGCCGGCCCCGTTGGCTGTGCATCCCGGCACCGCAATCTGTCAGTTCATTTTTCAGACTTTGGACGGAGAGGAGCACTACCAAGGGCGTTTCGCTGGTCAGAGCCAACAAAGCTTCTGACCCGATGTGGTTCTAGTTCGCCACACCGCAGGCGATTCGGGCACCGCCACCCCCAAGAGGAGGGGTATCGCCATAGGTATCGCCTCCGGCATGCACGATCAGAGCATGACCGCGGAGGTCAGCGGTGTTCAGTCGAGGTGCAACGACATCGGTGCGTGTGACGCCATCCACATCAACAATCAAGCGACTTAAATCACCTCGATGTCCTTGACCGAAAGGCCCTTGGTGCGTGTTGGTCTGATCGGGATCCCAATGTCCAAGGGCTGCGAGGCCTGCAACAGCAATCCCTTCACCATTCTGGGCGATTTCGCATGATTCACCCTCATGAAGGTGAAAACCATGCTCGCCCTCAGGCAACCCTTGAACGGAGGGTCTGATGACCAAGCCGTCGGGACCGTCCTCTGCCTTGACGGTTCCGATCGACTCACCGATGCCTTGATCACTGATGCTGTTCATCGTGATCGTGATGTTGTTTGCCATGGCGGTTCCAGGCCACAGCAAAAGGCAGCACAACGAAAGCAGGGTGACCAGTCGATGCATGTGGTGCTGGTTGACTTCAATCATTCTGAGGTGGCATGCGCGTGGCTGTGGACGCTGAGCGATGGAGATGCATCGCTCCCGCAACGCCTTAAGAGAGCCTTTGTCCTTCGGCTGAACACAACGTTGTCCTTGACATCCCCGGAGAATGGGTTTGATGGTTTCACGATCGGTCATGCGAATTGCTGACTTCCTGTATCGAAGGTTCGGACTCAATATCTACAAAGCTGCTCCAAATTTGCGTGCTCATCCTCTTGAGCAAAATGTGCCTGCACCCTCTCAAAACAGCTCTGAGGAGCCTGAGCCTGAAGCACCAAGCCAGCCTGCTGCTTCGCCGTCCGAGGTCATTCACATCGGTCCGCGTGGTGGTCGCTACAAAGTCGACTCCAAAGGTCGAAAGATTTATCTCAAAGCCGGCTGATTCGTTTGTCCAAGCTCTCGCGAAATGGGTGATGCCCTCGATCCGTCGAGCTCATGGTTTGAAAGTGGACATGCCTGCGTCACAATCATTCGAGTTCTGACAGGCATGATGCAGGCGATTTTCAACGGAACGGTTCTTGCCGAGAGCGATGACATCGTGATCGTGGATGGCAATCCGTATTTTCCTCGCGAGGCCATGCGTACGGATTTTTTTCGCGCGTCAACGCACACCACCGTTTGTGGTTGGAAAGGAGAGGCCCGCTACTGGGATGTGGTTGTGGACGGTCAAGAGATCAGCAATGTGGTTTGGAGCTATGACGCACCGAAGCCGGATGCTGAGAAGATCCGTGAGCGGTTTGCTTTCTACCGTGGCAGGGGTGTTGAGGTGCATTAAAGCTTCAGCGCCTGCGGCTTCGCCGGTTGGCTTTACGGGTGCCACCGTATTGATAATCCGGCTGTGACTTCAGCGTCGGCCAGCATGTAGGGCAGACCAACCTCCATGTCTTCAGCAGGCGCGTTCGAACTCGGTAGTGCAACGGTCCTGCAGTTCTGCAGATCTCACATTCGATGGTCTGATCGCTGACGTCATGCTTTGGCATGGCTAAGCGTTGGTGTCGAGCAGTAGGAACTCTTGCTGACGTCGCTCCAGTTGATTCAACGCCTCCTGGGGGTGTCGATGGCTTGGCATGAGTTGCACAACCATGGGCCGTTGGCCGAATAACACCATGGCAATGGCTTCGCGGTTGGGATCGTAGGACTGCAGAGCCTGTGTAATTCTCGTTTTGCTGGCGTCGTCTCCGAGGCAGCCCAGCGCTGCTTCAGCATCGGAACCGGTGAGATAAGAAGGGCGGAGTTGACTGGGCTCATCGCTCCAAGGCCAGGGCCCAGACTGGCTTGTGGTTGCACGAACGACAACCAACCCTGCCCCTTGGGATTGAAACCCTTGCCACGCCCAAGCCTCAAGAAGTTGTCGATGCTCTTGAAACCACCGGGATTCGCGGTCAAGCGTCGGTTGTCGGCGAGCGGTGAGCGTTGGATTTGGAAACCTGTTCAGCGTCATGGTGCTGAATGCAAGCTGAGCGAGTTGTTAGCAGTTTGTAGGCTGAGGTTTGAAAAGTAAAATGTGCAATCTTCATTGATCGATGAACGTCGCTCATGAGCATGCCCTGCAAAGGGTGCACCTTCAAATCATTGTTGAAGTTGAGCGGCAGGGATCATTGACCGCTGCGGCTGACGCTTTGTCGTTGACGCAGTCGGCGCTCAGTCACTCGATCAAAAAACTTGAGAAACAGCTTGGCCTGACGATTTGGGTGCGAGATGGCCGGCGCTTGCATCTCACTTCAGCAGGTCGTTATCTGTTGTCGTTAGGTGAGCGAATTCTGCCTCAGCTCTCTGTTGCGGAAATGCATCTAACGCAATTTGCGACTGGTGTTCGCGGGACCTTGCGAGTGGGTATGGAATGTCACCCTTGTTATCAGTGGCTTCTGAGGGTGACTGAGCCCTATTTGCGTTCCTATTCAGATGTGGATATTGATGTTATTCAGAAATTCCAGTTTGGCGGCTTAGATGCACTGATTAATTATGAAATTGATGTGCTTGTAACGCCCGATCCTGTTTTGAAGAAGGGTCTCCGTTTTGAACCTGTTTTTGACTATGAACAAGTTCTTGTGGTGTGTGCCAATCATCCTTTGACATCGCAGTCATGGGTGAAGCCACAAGACTTGAAAGACGAGGTCTTGTTTTCTTACCCCGTCAGTTTGGAAAGACTTGATATCTATCGATCTTTTTTCACGCCTGCTGGGCTCGCTCCGGCTTGCCACAAGCGTGTTGAAACAACGGACATGATCTTGCAGATGGTGGCTTGTGGTCGGGGTGTAACGGCCTTGCCGCGCTGGCTGGCTGAGGGTTACGCGGAATCGATGGATTTGGTGGTGCTTCGTTTGGGTGAGGACGGTATTGCAAAGCAGATCCATCTGGGTCTCCGAGATGAATCTCTGCGATGTGACTACATCGCTGGTTTCGTGCGCGAGGCACAAACGTCGAGATCGGCGTTGTCGACCGATTAACCGCAACGCGAGCGGACGTTCAGCGGCAGAGGGTGGCGTCCCCGCCATGAAGACCCTCGAAGCCCGAAGGCCCAGCCTTGGTCGCTGCGTGTTCCGCCTGTCGCTGGGGTATCCGCCAAGTTTGTGAACTGAGCTCAGGTTTCAGTTGGCATCTCGCACGCGTTTCACGGCTAGACCGGCCTCAGCCGCAGTGACCCCAGCCAGAGCGATCAAGCCGAGCAGTCCGACCCATTGGTTGCGAATCTCAAAATCTGGTGCTGCGTTTTGGCCGAGGACGGCTCCTGCAAGAAACCAGGTGGTGGCAAGCACGGAGGTGATCCAATAGGGCTTCCAACGTCGCTGGTACAGATAACCAGCACCAAGACTAGGGATCACGTTCAAGACTACGGCCACCCAGCCGGCGGACGCCGCCAGGATCTGCGCGTTGGTTGGTTTGGACGACGACTCAGGTGCGGACGGCGTCATGCGCTTTTCTGGCTTGCCGCGTAAGCCACGGCACCGCCGGCCACCAGAGTCAGCAGACCGGTGCTCACCAAAAAGCCCGTCAGCATGATCAGCCCTAGGAAGGAGCCCAGCAATGACATTTTCACCCGTAGCAATTTCGACTTCATCAGCATCACCAGCAGAAGCAGCACGGTGGCTTTCAGGCCTGCGATTTTGGCGGCACTGATCGGACAGAACGGAATGAGTGGTGGAAGCATGGGGGCGGTGTTGCGCAGAAGTGCGACGCTGTCACTCTGACGTTTCCAGCGTTCTCCTGTGGATCAGCGTGTTCAAGAGCTGTTGAATCGGTTCTCTCGGGGGGTGCTGACACTGCTGCTGTTGATTCCGCTTTTGCTGGCTTGCGAGGCTGAGCCCGCGGGGGCGGCATGGATCTGTGATGGTGATCGACTCACCGCGGAAGTGGTTCATTTGGGCCGCGATGCGATCGGAACCACAACAGAACCGATTCCCAACATCAGTGATGGCACCTCGCCAGGTGATTTGATTCTGTTGACTTGGCGCGGTGTCACGCTTCAGTTGCCGCGCACGAACAATGCGGGGGTTCCCAGTTACACCGATGGACGTTGGTGGTGGCAGGTGGAGGATCCGGACCACCCCGATTTCCGCCAGAGGCGATCGTCCATCATTCAGTACATCTGCGATACAGAGACCTCCTGATCATTCTTCAGGCAGCCGACGCCAGACCTTGAAGCAGCATGTATTCGTAGGCCGCTGCAGCAAGCAGCAACGCTCCGATCACACTCAGAAGCACACGACCATCCATGACGTCACAGGCTCTCAGCCGCAAAACGATTGGAGCTTCAAACTAGGCGCAATCCGTGATGTTGCATTAGTTGATGTTGCGATTCCGACGTTGCTCCTCTTCTTCAAACCGGTCGGTTTCTTCCAGGATCCAACCGTCATCTCTCATCATTGAGTTGATGACCTGATCTCGATAGTCAACCTCGAGCGCACCGTTGATTCCAAATGCTGCCATCACTCTGTCGCGATCGCCGATGATCTCTTCACGGAAGAGCTCGTAGAGATCTGGGTTTTCGATCAGAACGGGATCGGGCTTGCCATTCATTCGCCACAACCATCGGTAGAAAAACGGTTTGTGCTTTGCTTTGATCTGCACGATGCGCATGAGCTCGTGGGTGGACAGCAGATCACAGCGGGTTTGTGTCTCCCAGATCTCTGCGTCGCTGAGTGTTCCTGCTGCGTGTTTGCAGTGATCGAATAAGGCTTTGATGGTCTGCTGGGGTGTGAGCTTGAACGGCAGGGACTCAGGATCAATGACCTCCTGCACCAGATACACCATTCGAGTGAGGGCATCTTTGCTGAATGTGCCCGTTAGGGCATAAACAGCTGCGGCTTTGCGGATGTCCCAGAACCAGCCGGGATTGTCGCGGCAAGCCGTCGTGATAAGGGTGTCAAACGCTTTTTGAGCGTCTGCGCTGATGTGGATGGATAAAGCCTGGATCGCCGCAGCGAACTCCTCCTCCAGCTTCTGAGCAAAGTGTTGCTGATGCGCTTGGTAGGTCGGACTGCTGCGCCACTCCTCTGGAGTGCTGCGCCATTGTGGTGGAGGTTCGGGGCAGCGGTACAACTGAAAGCGTTCCTTGCCCTCCAAACTCCAGTTGTAAGCCCTCAGATCCTCCACATTCACCCCTTCCACGAGGTGAACATCAAGCTCGTGATTTGAGGTCACCAGACGCACCACCGCCAGTGTGCTTTCTGGAGGTATGAGGGTCTCGATGGCGATCACGCCTCTTCCCTCGCTGGACACTTCAATCAATCGGCCTTCGTTGCGATGGCTGAAGCTGTTCAAGCAATTGTCATGTGAGCGTTCGCAGCGAAGTTTCTTGGTGATTGGATCGATGCTGGTGATGTAGGAACCAATCGCCTCGCCATGCGCGCCGCTTGGTCTCCAGGCGCTTTCGTCATCACGACAGATGAACACAACCCGGTTGTGGATCTGCTGGCTCAAAATCATCATTCAGATGGGTCAATCATGTTTCTCTTCGCAGCTCTGAAGAGCTTAAGAATATGCCAGTGTGGTGTTTGCCTGTGATTAATCATGATGGTACAGACCCGGCACTTTGAACCACATTTGCACGCATGATTGAAGATATAGACTACAAGTCAAGTGAGCTTCAAATGCTCTGTTTTGATTTTCACATTCTCAAGGTTTTCTGTGGGTGTTTCTTCTTGGCCGGCAAGAAAAGCACCGATCACCGCAATGGAGAACAAGAAAATCAAAACAAACAGATATTTCATGGATTGAAAGAGTTGATGTGTTGGTTCTGATCAAGCGTCGGTTCACGATTCGCTGGGGCCCTCGATGAAGACGACTTTTTGACAGTCTTTCGGATTAGCTCGAACCTACGTGGCGCTTGAAAATGATGATTGACTTGATGATTAAATTGTCAATGAACCTTGGCTCATTGTTTCAATCACTTTTCTTCCTCGACAGGGGCTGTATTTTTTCTGCAGACCCATTCTGGCAAAGGCTTCCCATCCTTGTCAGTGCAGTTTTCGAGGTTGTCGACATCGATATTGCACCCTGCGACAGTCACGGACAAGATGACTGCAGATGAGATTCGCCAGAACATGGGTTCATCTTCATTGACCACTCAACTCTAATTGATTCACGGCAAGACGTCGAAAGTGATTTGTCTGGATTGAATTGTTTCCTTAGGCGACATCCTGGTGTGCCTTTGTGTCATTGAACTGAGCCTTGGTCAGTGCGTTGCTTCACGGCGCGCGACTGCCAATGGTTTGATCGGCATGACGCGGTTCTGGATTGCTTGCAAAATTGTCACCTGACGGTGAATTCTGTGAAGATACCCGTGTGAACAATCAAAAGCACCGTTCAGTTGCGTTCTCGGGAACTCGCCTGTGGTGATCGTTCAGCACTCGCTCCTAACAACAGGAAAGCTCCTTGATGCATTGGCATGATCCACGGTGGATTCTTCTGGCTTGGCTGGTGGTGGCTCTAGCCAGTGCGCTGCGCTTCTGGAGAATCACAGGACCGTTTCGTGCGCGTTTGCGTAGCCAGCAACGGCCAGCAGCGCTGAACCCTGAGCAGGCACGCCAATCGTTAGAGCGTTCTTGGAGAAAGCGTGATGCAACCAACCCGCACTGAATACGATGGCCTGATGGTGGATCCCACTCCACAAGACCAACTGGAACAGGACTTGGCTCAGGCCCAGGACCTTGGCCGTTGGCTCAGCGATGATGAACGTCTGGAACGGCAACGCGCTGAGCAGCAGGCGCTCACTGACAAGCAACAACAGGACCAACATCGGCTCAAGCTGGTGGCGTTAGCCATTGTTTGTGTGGTGATACCGCCGTTATGGCCACTCGCCTTTGGAATCACTCTGCATCTGCTGTTTCCGAAAACCTTTGGTCGGTTGCTGTGGGTCGCTGGTGGAAGTGCAGTGGTGTTGGGGGTGCTGACGGTTGGAGTCGGTTTGGCGATCGCGACGTGTCTCTGGATGCTGATTCAGTCCTGGATTTGAAAACAATGTAACGTCCGACACCAAATGCTCTTCCTGCGTTCATGATTAGTTCGCTCGTGCGTGTGGTGACACAGACCGCGAGCGAAGACTCTTCAGCTAGCCGTAACAGCTGGATGAGTCTTCATGGCTTTTGCATCCCGGTTCAGGCATGGAGCATGAGCCATGCCAAAGAGCATCCAACCAAGAGAGACACCAGTCCGAGGATGGCTTTCCAAAAGCGTGGGTCGGTGGGTTCAAACAACGACCTGGAAGGCTCACCCGATCAGTCTGATGGATCCATTGTCGACCTGGCGCAGCAGGTCCGATCTGAGCTTGAGATCTTGGTCGTCAAGGTTCTGAAGCATCAAAACAGAGCGATAAGCGTCGACGGTGATGCTGCTGTGAAGCTTGGCGTTGAGATACAGCTCAACCATTCCGGGCACGAAGTTCCTTAGACCCTAGTGTCCATGACTACACATCCGGGCCCTTTCCATCGCAATCGCTTGTTGGCAAAAAGATGGAGTTTAGGAGGCCCGTGTTCGTTGGCCTGTGCCGACGGCTGGCGGGTTAGCTGTCAGTGCCGCTGATCGGCGGCATGCCCTGCCGCATCACCCAACTGGTGGCTGCCTTTTGCGTTTGCCACGCCGTCATGAGCTGCCGGGCCAACTGACGCAATTGATCGGGGTCAGTCGTTGTTTCCAGGGTGCGATTGAATTGTTCGATCTGAAAGCGCTGCTCAACTGTGAGCTGGATGCTGCCGTTCATGTCGATCTCCATGAGGGAGTGACTGCAAGGTATCGGCAGAAAGCAAACAATTTGTTGCAAATCGCACGGTTAAGTCGCTTTTTGAGGAACTTCTCACTTAAGCGGCTGAACCGTGAACTGTGCCTGTTTTGGTGCTCCTGTTTGAGTTGTTCAGTTGATCCTGAACACTGTCCACATGGCGTCAAGACAGATCTTTGCTTGGCAAGCGTCGTGGTTTGTTATGACGCCAGGGCCTGGGATGCCTGATGGGATTGATTTTCAATCCCGTGCGCCAGGGCAGACACATAGCGGCGTCCCGCACGGTTGGCATCCTCAACAGATCGATAATTGCCGACGTGGGTGTATTCCTTTCCGTTGGTGGTCGCTGAAACGGAGTAGAGGTGTTTGGTGACGCGTTGAACGCTCCAATGCATAAAGCAGGCTGGTGCTGACTGATGGATTGCCATTCTCACCTCGACGCTGATTGTGTGGAACTTATGACACGGTCATGGTTTTGGAGCACTCGCTTCTTGTTTCGCAAATAAGTATTTATTTTTTCTTAATAAAAATGGTTGCTTGTGTCTGTGAGGAGGGATGTATTGGTTTGCGTGTGAAATTGGAGCAGGTTTGATGTTCTGATGCTTCTGGCATCGCTTTGGAGGATGCCTCCTTTGCCTGCCAAGGCTGTTCATCATGGAGGCCCATTCCCGTCGCTTCGCTCTGGATGCGTCCAAGTGATCGCCCCACCAAAATTTGCCCTGTCTGCGGTCGACCCTTTCAATGGCGCAAGAAGTGGAAGGACGTTTGGGACGAAGTCCGCTACTGCTCAGAGCGGTGCAGGCGCCATAAAAAAACCTCCGATCGTCGATCGAAGGTTTGAACACTCGTGCCGAAGCTCCCATCACCCGGCCCAAAAGCGTCAGCAGGACACTGCAAAGTGCGCTCTGCTCACCACACCATCAATAGGTCTGGTGTGCGGGTTCGCGCAAGCCCCAGATTTGGTGTCTCTGGCGGTGTGTAGGAGGGCATGGTGTCGCGTTTCGGCGAGCAAGATGCTTGGTCGATGCCCTGCGTCACACTAGATTTAGCGTGTGCCGCTTTGAAACTGTCATTTTCCGATTTTGCGAGAAAAATGCCCCGCCGAAGGCAGGGGTGGTTGGGGTGTGTCAGCGGCCGTCTTGCCTTGTTTCGACGATGCCGCCCACCCGGTTCCTCACAGAGGAACCATCGCGAGCCAACTGTCACTGTGCCAGTTGGTGTTGGACGCTTGGCCTGCTGGCCCTAGAGGTCTTGCGTCACGTTTGGCAATCAGCAACGGCCAGCCAGTGAAGAGCTGTGAAGGGCCTATGCAGTTTTCAAGTTGTTCCCGGCAGCGCCGACATTGAATGAGATTTGAGGGTTAAGGCGGGTCTCCATGTCGCTTCCTGGTCTTCTGCTTGTTCTTTCTGGCTTGGAGCGCGTGGACGGTCAGGGTGTTGTGGCGCTCGTGCTCTTAATCATGGCTCTCACGGTTGTGGGTCGCCGAATGAATAATCCCGGTCTTTAAGGATTTTTTGAACACTGCATGCTGGCTTGGTCGAGGTCAATGGAAACACTGAGTTCTTCTTGACCCAAGGTGAATCAATGATCGTTTGAGGATGTGTTTGCGAGTTTGATACTGCTTTGCCAGGTACACGAACTGCCTACATTCTCATTGTGCTCATGATCTCAATGGTTCACTCTTTCATTCAATGTGTTGTTTATTGCTTCAATATTAATTTCAGCTGACGATCCATGATTGTGTTGGTGAAGTGATGAACCAACACAATCAAAACTTCGGACACGAAGTGGTTTGAAGTCTGGGCCAAGTACGTGATCGATGGCTGGTGTGCAGCCCGTTGTTGGATTGGCAGATGGTGCGGCCAAGGTATGACGGTCGATTGATGGGATCTCGGTCTCTGTTCTGAAGCCCGAGGTTCGTTCCCTAGTGTTCTCTGATCAATCACCAAGGAGCACCACTGTTTGGCGACGCGTCACATGCCCCTTCCCACACTTGCTGTTGGATTGCTGGCGCTGCTGATGGCCTGTTCTGGGCCGAGCCGTTTGTCCTCGATGGAGCGTGGCGCCACAACGGATGCTCGCCCAAAGGTTTTAACCACCTTCACCATTCTTGCCGACATGGCGAGCAATGTTGCTGGCGACCGCCTGCAGGTGGAGTCGATCACAAAGCCTGGTGCTGAGATTCATGGATATGAATTCACTCCCAGTGACATCGAGCGGGCATTGGGCGCTGACCTGATCGTTGAGAACGGGTTGGGGTTGGAACTCTGGGCCAAGCGTTTTACAGCTGCTGCCGGCCAGGTTCCGACCGTGACGCTGACCAATGGACTACAGCCTCTCTTGATCGAGGAGGACGCTTACGCGGGGCGCCCCAACCCCCATGCCTGGATGTCGCCCAAGACGGCCCAGCACTACGTCGATCAGCTTGTGCTGGCCTTTTCTGAATTGGATCCTGAGGGCAGTGAGGCGTATCAGAGCAACGCTGAGGCCTACAAGGCCAGCCTGCGAAAGCTGGATGAGGAGTTGCGCCAGAGCTTGGCAACCTTGCCTGAAGGCCAACGGTTGCTGGTCAGCTGCGAGGGTGCTCTGAGCTACCTCGCGCGCGATTACGGTCTGCAAGAGGCCTATCTCTGGCCCGTCAATGCGGAAAGCCAAATCACGCCACGCCGGATGGCCAGACTGATTAATCGCGTTAGACAGGATCAGGTGCCAGCGGTGTTCTGCGAAACCACAGTGAGCGATCAGCCGCAACGTGAAGTTGCTCGAGCAGCCGGAAGCCGCTTTGGTGGCAGTTTCTTTGTCGATTCCTTGTCAGATGACAACGGTCCAGCCCCCACCCTCCTCGATCTGCATCGCCACAATGTGAAACTCATTCGAGCTGGTCTTGGCTCCCCCGCCGATCCAACCCCATGACGATCCGGATCGCAGCAGAGCAGGTTTGCGTTGACTACAACGGCACCGTTGCGCTTTACGACGCCTCCCTGACCCTTCCTGCTGGTTGCATCTGTGGGTTGGTTGGCATGAATGGCGCCGGGAAATCGACATTGTTCAAGGCCCTTACCGGTTTTGTGCGTCCATCCCGAGGACGGATTCGCATCAATGGGGCCAAGGTGGCGGCAGCGCAACGGGAGCAAGCGGTTGCCTATGTGCCCCAAAGCGAGGGGATCGACTGTGATTTCCCCGTCTCCGTCTGGGATGTGGTGATGATGGGTCGCTATGGCGGTATGAACTGCCTGCGAATCCCGCGGCAGTCGGATCGGATCGCCGTTCGTGCCGCTCTTGAGCGCGTTGATCTGCTCGAGTTGCGCGATCGACCTCTGGCGGCACTCTCCGGTGGACAACGCAAACGCGCTTTCCTCGCCCGAGCCATTGCCCAGCGTGCTTCGGTGTTGTTGCTGGATGAACCTTTCAATGGCGTGGACGTCCGCACTGAAAAGCTGATGGCAGAGCTTTTTTTGCAACTCCGCAGTCAAGGTTGCTCGATGTTGATCTCCACCCATGACCTCAGTCACGTGCGTGATTTCTGCGATCTCGTTGTGCTGATCAATAAGACGGTTTTGGCCTACGGAGAGACATCTGAGGTGTTCACTCCTGAGAATCTGTCGCTGGCGTTCGGTGGTGTTCCTCCTGATCTGTTGCAAGGGCATCCGCAGTGAACTGAAGATCAGTTGTGTGATCACACGTGGTCGCTGCCGCTGCTTTGTGCAAGCTGCTGGGACAATGGCGGTGAGCTGAGATCTCGGACTTGCTGGAGTTGCTGCTGGAACCGCTGCGCCATGACTTCATGGTTCGTGCGCTGCTGATCAGCGCGCTGGTGGGTGGCGTCTGTGGATTGCTCTCCTGTTACATGACCCTCAAGGGTTGGGCCCTGATGGGAGATGCGGTCTCCCATGCCGTGCTGCCAGGGGTTGTGCTGGCTTATGCCCTCGGCTTGCCGTTTTCCCTCGGTGCCTTCGTGTTCGGTGTCGGTTCGGTGGCAACCATCGGTTTTGTGAAGCAGAAATCGCGGATCAAGGAAGACACCGTGATCGGCCTGGTCTTCACAGGCTTTTTCGCGCTGGGGTTGGTGTTGGTCTCCAAGACCCGCAGCAACATTGATCTCACCCACGTGCTGTTCGGAAACGTGTTGGGCATCTCAGCGGCAGACATCAGTCAGACCTGGTGGATCTGCTCCGCCGTCGTGGCGATGTTGTTGCTTTTCCGGCGAGACCTCTTGCTGTTCTGTTTCGATCCCACCCACGCACGCTCGATCGGGATCAACACAGGTTTTCTTCACTACCTCTTGCTGTCCGTGCTGTCCCTTGCTGCCGTGGCTGGTTTGCAGACCGTAGGCATCATTCTGGTGGTGGCCATGCTGGTGACTCCAGGCGCGACGGCTTACCTGCTCACGGATCGCTTTGATCGGATGACCTGGCTCGCCATCGGCAGCAGTGTTTTGTCCAGTTTGATTGGTGTGTATGTGAGCTATTGGACCGATAGTTCGACAGCTGGTTGCATTGTGCTGGTGCAAACTGGGCTGTTTTTATTGGCGTTTCTGCTGGCTCCTCAGCATGGAATTTTGCGTCGCTCCTCACCATGAGTGCCCCGTCTGTTGCCCCTTGAGTGAACTGTTGCTAACCACGATTTACCGCATCCTCGCTCTCAACATCAGATGGTTCGTTCCTTTTGGATTGGCAGCGTCATCACCATGGCGTCTTTGTTTGCAGCACCAGTCACAGCGGAGACAGATCACGTTCAATTTTTCAACACAAACATCACTCAGAGCGAGGTTGAGCAGGCTCAGCAGGGTTGGTGTGATGCTCTGCTCACCATCAGCGCGGCCTATCAGACCGGTGGTGTGAAGGCGGCGAAGGTTGAGGCGGCGGCTGTGATCGATACGGCCTATGCCTTTGACATTGGCCCTGTCGCGTTCAAACCCACCTACACAACAGGCCCTGAAACGTTTCGCACCACACGGGAAGGAGCAATGGCGTATTTCATTGGTCCTGATGAATCCATTCCCCTTTTTGGGGACAACCAAGGATTTGCCACCTATCGGCATTGGGTGGACTGCCAAGTGGAGAACTATGTGGTCCAACTCATGGGCAACACGGCGAACACCATGGGCCTATTCAGGCTGACGGATTCCAATGGACAAAGCGCGCTGGTCGAGAAAACACTGACCTATCTCCGCGACCGCGATGGTCAGCTTGAGATCGTGCTGCACCATTCATCTGCACCGTTCGACGCCCGCTGAGTCCATCGCAGTCGTCGAAGGCCGCTGCCATGGTGGACAATGGTTGCATCACCCCCTCGTTGATCAGCCTGATGCTCCTGTCCAACCGTGCCATCATCCGGGGCTCCTTGGCCGTTGCGGCTGCTTTCACCCTTGTGGGAGCACAGTCGGTGAGCGCCCACCACGTCACTGGTGACGACCACACTGGAACTCTCTTGACTGTGGATCCCTCTGCTACAGCCCAGGGTCAGAAAACGATGTTCCCCACGCGTTCTGCAGCCGAAGCTGCTGCTGTCAACTTCGATTGCGAAGGCGCCCACCCGATGGGAGACATGTGGATGCCTTGCGCTGAGCACTGAATCGCTGACGTCAACACTTGTTCGACAGCGTCACCAATCGGCCTCAATTCCTGGACTGCACAGGGATTGAGGTTTTTTGTTGTATCAAGCTTCAAGACCGCGCCTTAGTGGCTGACTGGTGGCCAGAAGACACGCCTCTAGCTGGCTGTTTGTGCAACGTTGGTGACGATGGCTGGAGCGCAAGGAGGGTTCGGCCAATAATCGGGACACCGATGTCGATGGCCATGCGCAGCCTGCTCTCGCTTGCTCTCGCTCTTCTGATCAGCCTTTGGTCTCCGGTTCAGGTGATGGCTGCTGATCTCACCCGTGGTAGTCAACTGTTCAACCTCAACTGCGCTGCCTGCCATGCGGGGGGCGCCAATGTGCTGAAGAGCGAACGGTCCCTCCGCCAAGATGACCTCCAGGCCTACCTACCCAACTACCTGAAGGGTCATGAATCCGCGATCGTTGCTCAGGTGACTTACGGACGCAACGCGATGCCCGCCTTCCTTGACATTCTGAGCGAGAAGGAAATCGAAGACGTTGCTGCCTACGTAGAAGATCAGTCCCTGCAGGGTTGGAGCTGATCCTTCGGCTTGCATGACGCGTCTAGCCACCGGATGGGCCATTTTTCAAGGCCTGCTGATTGAGGCGCTTCCCTTCTTGCTGCTGGGGGTGACCATTGCTGGGCTGGCCCGCTGGCTTGTCCCCCAGTCGACCTGGGTGCGTCGCCTCCCACGCCATCCCTTGCTCGCTCCACTGGTGGGTGCGCTTTTGGGTTTCGCGTTGCCGGCCTGTGAATGCGGCAATGTTCCCGTGGCACGACGTCTTCTGGCCAGTGGTGCTCCACTGGGCACCGGATTTGGATTTTTGTTTGCGGCGCCTGTCCTCAACCCGATTGTTTTGGCCAGCACCTGGGCTGCCTTCCCTGACAAGACTTGGCTGTTGTGGGCGCGACCCGCTGGCGCCTTTTTAATTGCGCTGTTCTTAAGTGCACTCCTGGGCTTGCTGCCCGAAGCCAAGCTGCTTGAAACGGCCTTGCTGGAGGAGCGCCGCATGAGTCAGCCCCTGTCCACCGTCGGTCTGCTCGAGCGCCGTGGTGGGGTGTTGGGGTCCGCGTATGTGTCGCCAGAGCAACGCGACGACACTGCAGGCGTCAGTCCCCGCGTTCTGGTTCAGCACAGCACCAAAGAATTTCTCAGCCTCCTTACCTTGCTGGTGTTAGGGAGTGCCTTGGCTGCGTTGGTTCAGACCTGGCTGCCGCGAAATTGGCTGCTGGCCCTTGGGAGTGCACCGACGTTGTCGGTGATTGCGCTGATGCTCCTGGCCTTGGTGGTGTCGGTTTGCTCGAGCGTCGATGCCTTCCTGGCGCTTGGGTTTGCCGCCCAGGTCACCCCCGGCGCTCTGTTGGCCTTCCTGCTGCTGGGGCCTGTGGTGGATCTCAAGCTCGCTGGCTTGTTCACGGTGTTGCTGACGCCGCGAGCCATTGCGATCGCCGCGGCATCGGCATCGCTGATGGTGCTGTTGATCGGTCAGTGGGTGAATCTCCTTCAGCTGTGATGTCTTGATGGCTCCGATGACACGACAGCCGCGATTCCTGCGTTCTCCCCTGCTCCCGGTTTTGGTGGTGGGTCTTTGGGGCTGGGTGCTGTTGTGGAGCACCCTCTCCGGGCGACTGGATCTTCTCCTGAATGTGGCCTTTCATCCCATCGTTGGCTTTGCCGGCGGGGTGTTGCTGGCGCTGGCCTTCGTGCAGTTGCGCTGGGCTACCAGACAACGCGACGTTGTGGCACCTAGGGCCTGGTTGTTCTCGGCTTTGGTGGCTGTTGCGATTCTGGTGATGCCTCCTGCCCCATCCTTCAGCGACCTGGCGGCTAGCCGTCCCGACAGTCTTCCGGAGGCACCTCAACTCAGCTTTTTCCTTCCGCCTGAACAGCGAACGCTGACGGAGTGGGTGCGATTGCTGCGCAGCCAGCCGGATCCGGAACTGCATGCTGGCGCCCCGGTGCGCATCAGTGGCTTTGTGTTGGAGCGTCCTGGTGAACCTCCCCAATTGGCTCGCCTGACGGTGCGTTGCTGCCTCGCGGATGCCACACCGGCTGGAATGCCCATCCTCTGGCCTGAGGAGGCCAACTTTGAAGCGGATCAGTGGCTTGCGATTGAAGGAAGCTTGATCGTGCAGGAGCTGGATGGCGTTCCTGTGAATGTGGTCAAGCCCAACAGCATCCAGGCGATTCCACGTCCAGAGAGGCCGCTCGAGCCATGACGTCACCGCGCCCGCTAGCGCCGATTCGTCTCCTGCTGGGGTGTCTTGCCGCTCTTTCCGCACTGGCTGTTGTGCAACAGCAAGTTCTGTTGCGACGACCGCCTCGCGTGCAGTCGGTGGCCATTCAGCCCATTCGATCTGGAGCGGCAGCTTTGGACGTGGTGTTCAGCCGGCCGATGGATCCGGAGTCTGTTGCTCAGAGTGGGTTGCTCCCTGATGTCGCTCACCGCTGGTTTGGCGTGCAGGACCGGCTGAGGCTGCTCGTCGCTCCTGGGCAGGCGCTGCAGAGTCCCTTGCGTTTGAACGTGCTGGGCCGGGACCTCAGGCAACTGGCGTTGCCGCCCCAGCAACTCTGGTGGGACCCCCGACCGCATCTCCTTGCTGTGGTGCCTTCGGAGGACGGTGAAAGCTTGCAAATGCAATTGCGAGACGGGCAGTGGCAGGCCCTGGCCCCTGCGCAAGAGACCATCCTTCAGATTGAACCGCTCGGCAACGGTGCTGGTGTTGCCTTGGTCAGTGACGACATGGAGGCTCGCCAACGCGTGCTAGTTCGCGCGTTGAATCAACGTGCCTTAAGCGCCAGGCGGAACGGGCTGGAGGATCCGCAGCTGGGAGCCCTTGAAGAACTCGAATCCGGTGCATCGGGAGCGTTGTTGTTTGCTCATCTCAGCAGCAATCAGCGCGGCGATCTGCTGGTGCAATTGGGGGGCTTTGATCCCGGCAGTGATCGCGTCTGGATTCAATCGGCAGAGCAAAAGATGCGTGTTTTGGATCTTGAGCCCAGTGGTGCTTTGCGCTTGCTTCCCGATGGTGGTGGTTTGGTGATGCCGTCGTACGACGGCTTGGAACTGTTGTCGCTCGATGCTCGCGATGCGCCATCCACCCGACAGTCCTTGCCTGGACGCCGCGAGTTGAAAGCGTTCTGCTCTGGTTCCGGGCGAGCGCTGTTGATCCGTCACTGGCCGGATTACAGGCGATCCATTGAACTGGTGATTCCAGCCCGACCACCGCGTGAAGTGTGGTTGGGCGAGGCGGGTGTGATGGCTGCGGCCTGCAACACCGCAGGGGACCGGCTTTGGGTGGTGCTCAGAGAAGCGGGCCGCAGCACAGACGATCGGTTGCTGCTGCTGGACAGCGAGGGCAAGCAACTCAACAGTGTTTCTCTGGGGGGATGGCGGCTGACGTCAGGGGCTGAACTGGATTACGACCCAGTGAGCAACCGTTTGCTCACGGTGGTGAAACAGTCGGATTCCGCCGAAGGCCGGGTGGCTTTGTTCGATGCCGACTCCCTTGAGCTTGAGGTGATCAATAAGCCGGCTGTACTGGCGCGTTGGTTGCCGGCTGGCGGAGCCTTGACTGACGTTTTCTCCCCCTCTCGATAGGTTGAGCGGGAATCGTTCTCATTTCCTATGGGGGTTGACCCCCTTGTTGCGCAGGGCCTCACCGTGGCCTACGGCGAGCGCACCGTTCTTGATGATGTATCGCTCACGCTTCAAAGCGGCACGCTGACTGCGCTGGTTGGTGCCAATGGGGCCGGGAAGTCCACGTTGCTGCACTTGCTGCAAGGACGTCTCACCCCGACTGCTGGACAGGTTGCCTGTGATGGGATGCCGATTCAGGGGTGCCGCGATCGGGTGGTGTTGATGCCTCAGCGCGGTCGGATCGATTGGTCGTTTCCCATCTCCGTCCGGGAGTTCGTGGCGTTAGGAGCGATGTCGCGTCGATCGTTTGGGTGTTGCGATCGTGATGCGGCGTTGCAACGGGTCGGTCTGGGGGCTTTGGCCGGCCGACGTTTGGATGCACTTTCTGGAGGCCAGCAGCAACGGGCCCTTCTTGCAAGGACGCTCGTGCAGCCCTCGCGTGTGCTGCTGTTGGATGAACCCTGTGCGGCCATTGATCCGCCAACGCGCGATCAGTTGCTCTCACTCATGCGTCAGCTTGCCGATGCGGGGCATACCCTCCTTGTCAGCAGTCATGACTGGGGCACGGCCTTGGATCACTACGACCGGGTGATCGTTCTGGATGGCCGTGTGCTGGCCGATGGACCCCCTGGACAAGTGCGCCAGTTGCTGGGCCAGCAGATCAATCCAGGAGCGCAATGCCATGACTGCGCTTGATCTCTGGCTGATCCCGTTGCTGATGGCCTTGCTTGTGGGGATTGTGTGTCCCGTCACCGGCACCTTGTTGGTCACGCAGCGGCGCGTGCTGCAGGCCAATTTGATTTCTCACGCTGTTCTGCCTGGTGTTGCGGTCGCTGTTGCGATGGGAATTGACCCTGCCATTGGCGGAGTGATCAGTGGTTTGTTGGGGTCCTTGATGTCTGAGCGCTTGCAGCGATCGCAACCGGCTGGACAGGAAGCTGTGATCAACACCGTGCTTGCCGGTTTCTTGGGTCTTGGGGTGCTGTTGATCCCAGTGCTGGACCTGCGCCTTGATCTTGAAGCTCTGCTGTTTGGTGATCTGCTGATCGTCGATTGGTATGACTTGACGCGGGTGTTGGTGGCTGCGGCGGCGTTGTTGCTGCTGCTGATCACCCGTTACTCCCAGCTGGTGTTTGTTGGAGTGGATCCTGACGGAGCTGTTGCAGTTGGTTTGCCGGTGAAGACCCTGCAGTTGGTGCAGGCGCTGGTGACCTCCATGGTGATTGTCAGCGCCATGGCCGCCGTGGGCGTGATTCTCGTGATCGGTCTGTTGTGTGCCCCAGTGTTGCCAGGACTCTCGAGGGTGAGCAGTCTGCGGGCCGCGATGGTGCAGTCGGCGTTGGTGGGATTGGCGTTGAGCGCCGTTGGTTTTTTGTTGGCTGTGCCGCTGAATTTGCCTCCAGGGCCTCTGATCGGCGTGGTTTGCATGCTGCTGCTCAGCCTTCCGCGCCTCAGGCCAGCGAATTCATAATTCGCTGGACGGCGACGTGAGAATGATTATCATTTCAGGAGTGAAAATCATTCTCATGTCTGTCGCGCTCATTCCCTCAGCGGCGGGGGTGCTGCTGGCAGCGGCGACCTCCACCCCCACCATCGTTGCCGCGGATGGCATCCTTTGCGATCTCACCAAGAAGTTGGTGGCGAACGACGCCAAGGTGATCTGCTTGATCCCAGCTGGAGCAGATCCCCACACCCTGGCCTTGCGTCCTGCAGACCGCACCAACCTGGGGAAAGCCAATCTGGTGCTGCTCAATGGTTATGGCCTCACGCCGGCACTGAAAGGCGTCAAAGCGGGTGGTCCCGTGGTGTCGTTGGGTGAGATCGCTCTGCCCAGCAATCCTCAAAACGATCCCCATCTGTGGCACGACCCGGCCAATGTCGCGGCGATGGCCAACGTCAGCGTGCTCAAGTTCAAGCCCTTGTTCAGCGACCAGCAATTTGCTGCGATCAACCAGCGGCGTACGGCCATGGCTGGGGTGTTGAACTCTCTGGGGAGTTGGACGGCCCAACAGGTCGCAACGGTTCCCGAGCCCCAGAGGGTTCTGGTCACGGGGCACCGTGCCTATTCGTTTCTTTCGAACCGCTATGGCATTCGTGAGCTGCCAGTGATCGATGAGTACGCCACAGGTGGGCGCATGCGCCCCTCCAGCTTGAACGACATCAGCAAAGCGATCAAAGCTTCGGGAACCAAGGTGATTTTTCCGGAATCCCTGCCTCCTTCGAAAACCATGCGGCGCATCAGTCGTGCCAGCGGCATTCCCTTGGCGAGCACAGCGTTGGTGGCTGACGGCCTGGCCCCCGGCAAAAGCCTGATCCAAACGGCAACCAGCAATGTCTGCACCTTTGTGGTGGCCCAGGGAGGCCGCTGTGACCAGCAAGCTGCCGCGCAGCTTCAACAGCGTTGGTCCGCGATTCGCTGACTGAAGAGCACTTTTAAACCCATCAATTCTCCCCGTCTTTTGTGATGAACAGCTTCAAGTTCAAGTTGCTGAAAGTAGTCTCTTTTCTGGCGTTGCTTGCAGCCGGAGACTCAGCTCTCCAGCAGGTTCGTGCCCATGGGTCCGCCGGCGGCGAAGAGCCTTTGCCCCCCGGAGAGTTTCGTGCCATCCCTGTGATCACCATTGAGGGGCATGGAGGTTTTGAGAACAATCTCGAGGGGCATCCTGAGCATTACGGCATCGACGGACAATTCGGTGTGGTGTTGGAGTGGGGGCTTCCCAATGAGGGGAGTTTCGCTATTGAAGCGTCTCTCGGGCCTGCGCTTGTGTGGGGAGAGGCTGAACATTTCTATGGCCGTGTGCATGTGGAATCCGGTGATCACGATGCTCACGAAGGCAGCGGTGATCACGAAGGCCACGATGATCACGAGGAGCATGAGGATCATGCGGATGATCACGAAGATCATGAAGACCATGCGGAAGAACATGGCGATCATGAAGGCCATGACGATCACGACGAGCATGAAGATCATGCGGAAGCGCATGATGATCACGAGGATCATGACGAAGGCCATGAAGGCCATGACGACCACGCGGGTCATGCAGGCCATGGCCATGGATCCGGGGCTCCGTTCCGTCGCACGGACATCAAGGGGTATCTCCAAGCCCGTTATCAACCCAACGAACGATTGGAGTTATCGCTCGCCTGGATGCCTTACTACGTCACTGGCGAAGGCGAAGATTTTGGCACCGGTCTGAAAAATGAGGTGGGTGCCAAGGTGGTCTACGCCTTTGGCGATGGCGATGTGAATTTCGCTTTGGGTGATGGACTGCAGGATGTGATTGACGGTGTTTTCGTCTCCGTTGAAAACCGCACGGGTTGGGAATCGGATGGCACCTACATCGGCAACTACACCGACCTATGGCCTGGTTTTGGCTTCAATATTGACCTTCTGAACATCACCCTGTCCGGTGGTCCTCGCTTTTACATCCCCGGTGATTATTCAGGATTGTCTCAGCGCACGGACTGGGGTGGTGAGATTGAGTTGGAATATCCAGTGGCTGAAAATGTGGTTCTCTTCGCCCATTGGGAGCCCGTTTATAGCACTGAGGGTGGATCCGGATGGGGCGTTGGCTTCCAGCACCACGTAGGAACAGGCGTCACGATCGCATTCTGATTGTTGCCATGTTTTGGATTCGGTGATTAAGTTGCCCGTGACCTTTTAAGTCACTCAACTGCTTAAGGAGATGCGACCTCGATTGACCTCTTCATGGGGCTGATCGAGGTTTTTTGTGGATGTTTGTTAGGTTTCTGGAAGGATTTTGTCTGCTCTGTCTGACTCGGTTTTAAGGGTTGCTTTTTGAATGCTTCTAGCCCTGGTGTGTGGATGCAAGTGTTCAGCATTCATTGTTCAGGGGCCACCCAGGAAGTGGCATGACGGATGCCTTTGCTCTTCAAGCAACAGAGGCGTTGGCCAATGGCCGACGATTCGAATTATTTGGAAGGCGCGTCGGTCGCAAAAAAGGTCCTGCCAACACCCGTTGGCAGGACTCTTGAGTGTTCTCCGACCCGTTGGATGTTGTTGATCGTCAGTCGACGAGAGCAACCCAGGAAAACGCCAAGCCAATTCCAATCCAGATGCCTGCGCCAAGGCGTTGACCTTGGACCCCCAAGCGCTCAATGAGCCCCTTCGACCAAACGGTGACCAGAAGCAGCAGAGCGCCCTGACCAAGAAGAAGTCCGAGGAAATACGTGGTGAGGGGTGTGGCTTCGGCCCCCACAATCGTGCTGCCAAGCAGGAAGCCGTGCATGGCAATCAGCGGCAGCAGCCATGCTGCGGAAAGCACCGTCAGTGCAATCAGGCCCTCCGCGGCAAGACTCAGGGACACCAGGGCTTCTGCCCAGGGTGCGATGGCATCAGGAAGGGGAATGAATTGCGAGAGCACACTGCCGAATAGGCCCACGGCGAGGAGGGGCAGCACCCAGGCCAGAGGGCGCTTCAGGCCAATGAAGGCAATGGCCAGCAGAAACAGCAGGTGGTCTGGGCCCAGCAGGGGATGACCAATGCCGCTCAGCAGCCCTTGCCAAGCCGAGAGGTTGGCACTGTCACCCATGCCGAAGGGGTGATGAGCGCTTGCGGGAGCGGCGAGTGATGCAGCCAGCACAACAGGGAGTGCGATGGCGCTGGCCTTCATCAAGGGCCTGGGTGTATGCAAAGAGAGCAAGTCGATCCTCGTCGGGTTGTATTCCTGGCGGGCGTTCTGACTTTCTCCACCTGTGGGGGAGCTTTACAGCTGCGGGACAGTGACGGATTTTCACCGCGCTTTCCCCGTTTCCATCAGCGGCTGATCCCCGCTGAAACCAGACACACCTTTGTAGCACGATGGCTTGGGTGTGCACTCTAATTTTCACTTTCATCACGATTGCTGGCTGTCTTCATTGCAGCCTTGATTTCCCAGGATTCTTTATTTCTGGCTCAAGAGATGAATAGAATTTGGCGTTGAAATGTTGATCGATGAGTTTTTATAGATTCTTTCACTGCTGACAATCCTGTTTGCACCATTTCAAATGGTTTTGGAGTCTGTTGGATGGCCTGATTCGATCAGCTCATGGCCCCTTCTATGGCGGGCTGACGCATGATTTGCAGAGCTGGTGTTTCTTGGGTCATGACGATCGCTCCTGTTGCTATGGCCTGGTCGCTGTTGAGAATCAATGGTGGAGCAGCACTCTTTGGTCGGGCATTGATCGGGGCTTTGGAGGCTCAAGCACTTGTGAAGCGTGTGCGGAGCGTTTCGATTCTCTGACCTTGAAAGGTTGAGAGTGGATCGGGTGTGACCGTGCAGTCACAAGGGTTTGATCGCTTGCATCCCCGTTGAAGACTTGCATTTGGAGATTTTTGCCCCAGGTCCGACCAGGCGTTTGACGGCCCTCCCAGGCACAGGTCTGCACGCTTATTGATACTGCTGCTGAGAATCGCTTGCAGCAAGTCGCGTTTTCCCTCTATAGTTGCACTCGATTCTCAATAGCAGGATGCCTGCCATCCATGACCCTCTCGGCTTACCGATTTCTGCCTGATGCCCCCGTGGCATTAATGACCATGCCGCGGCATCAGACCGTGCTGATTGATCCGGCATCGGCGGGACAGGGCAGCATTCTTGAAATTCATGAGGGGTTCTGTCGGGTGTACTGCCCCTGCGAGGACACCGAGGGCATGACCTTGGCGTTTCTTCAGGCTGGAGACCGGCTGCGTACCGATCGTCTCTGTAGTGAGGGCATCTGTGTGGAGGCTTTGACGGATCTGCGTCTTGCTCGCAGGTCTGCTTCCGACGAAGAGGTCGGGATGGACGCTGTGAATGAGTGGACGCTTCAGCTGCTGCGCATTCGTCACTATGGCCAGGCCGAAAAGCGTCTTCATGCACTCTTTGCTCTGTTGGTCAATCGGCTGGGAAAGCGCTGCAGTGATTGCTTCCAGCTGCCATTTCGTCTCACCCATGACCGTCTTGGAGAACTCATCGGTGCGACGCGAGTGACCACAACTCGTCAGGTGTCGAAGTGGCGAAATCTCGATGAAATGAATTGTTCGGGCGGTGAGTTCGCCATGAATTTCTCGGTCGACATGATCAATTCGGCTCCGTTCTCGCACCTCTGATGTCGATTGATCGATCAGGCGGTGCAAATTTGATGGTTTCGCTTTGCCGTGACCTTGATCAGTGTCGCCGTCGCCATCTTCAGATTGAGCATCAGTGCGGCCATGCCCTGAGCCACTGTCTTGTTGACCGTCTTAGGGCTGAGCAGCGTGCCCTAGCCGTGAGGGTCGGAGAGCTGCAGCGATCTGTCGCAGGGATCCAACAACACACGAGCTTGGATCCGATGTCTGTGGCATTCCTGGCTGAAGTGGCTCGTCGTGCCTGGGGCCCGATGCGTTGTTCGCTCAGCTGATCGGCGGGATGCTGTTCGCCGATGGCGGTGTCGGTCTGGTGTCTGTTGGCCTGATCGCAGGGGCGGCCGAGTGGCTGCTACAGGGCAGACTTTGCCTGGTATCAAATGTTTCGTTGGTGCTCGAATTCCCTGTTGGCTTGTCGTTTCTCTGGGATTAGCGCTGTAGAATGAGACGCATTCGCAGTAAGGCGAGACGTGCCGGTATCCGAGCCCCAAAAGAAGAAAGGGTGCAAAAAGTCCAAGTGCTCGAAGTGGAAAGGCGGACAGTGCAAGTGCGGTCGGGGCTGATCCTGGTCGGCTGTTGCTGAGGGTGTGGCGGCCTGCCCTTGAGCTCACCTGAAAGGTCCGTCCGTGCGTTAGACGAGAGCTAAATCCGCACTTTCCCGACTTCAGCTCTTAGGGGAGCGCGTCCGGTGCCAACCAGGATTGGTTGACGCGTGAAAATTTCAACGCGGATTCCACAACGTGCCACCGCAATCACGGCTCTGCTGGCCACCAGAGTTGAGAGGATCACGGCAGCGGGCCAGCGCCAAGCGGTGAGCAAGCTGATGGTCTCGGCCATGGCGTGTTGGGTTGTCGTTTCTTTCTGCTTAGCAAGGGTTGGCCTTGGCTTAGCTGTGGCGTGCGACCAGGGTGACGGACGGGTTGCTTCCAGGCACGATGGATCACGCATCTCGATTCTCATGCAACGCATTGGCCTGTTGTTTGGGCTCGTCGTGCTCGTGGCCATGCCTGTCTCAGCGGCTGGTCTCTTGGAGTTGCTCGACAGCATGAAACCCGCCAGCGAACAGCGGTTGGTTCCTCAGCTGCCACCGGTGCCACGCATTCCCGGCCGAGGCAAAAACTGGAGCGGCGATCGGATGCCGAAGCAAGGTGTCCCGATTCTTGTGCTTGCCGGACATGCGGATTCTCAGCGCATGCATGGCTCCGGAACTCCAGGTCAGGCTGTTGGTGTTGGTGGTGCAGCCCCGATGCAAAGAGGCATCACCGATGAGTTGTATTGGAACCTGCTGACGGCAAAAGCTGTGGTGGCAGAGGGCACCCGCCAAGGACTGGAGATCACCTTTTACGACCCGGGTGTTCGCACGATTCGCAATGCAGAGGATCCCCGCACCAACTGGTCGGTGGGATATGACCATGCATCGAAAGGTGGATATGCACTTGAGATCCACTACGACGCTTATGCGCCCTACGGCATTGGACCGGGGGTGATCCCTGCAGTTGCCTTTGGTTTTTCGGTGATGGATGAAGCCTTAGCCAAAGAGTTCGGTGCCTACCCCTACGACTATCGAGGCATGCTCGGGGCTCCTCGTCGCGGTGTCTCCATGCTGGAAATCGGCCTGCTTGAGGGTTCCCTGGAGCAGACACTGCGTGATCCAAACCAAAGAGATGCCACGCTCAATCGCATTGCCAAACGGGTTGTGTTTGCTTTGCGTCAGGGGCTTGAGCAAGGAGCATCGCTGAAGGCCAACTGCACCGCTTCAGCTTCCATCAATGCAGCTTGTCGTTGACATCGGTATGAATCTCATCTTGCTCCGCGCCGATGATGCCTGGACCGGTGATCAGTTGGTGTGTCTGAGTGATCGGCGTGCGGACCATATCCGAGGCGTGCTTCGCGCCCAGGTTGGGGATGCTTTGCGTGTTGGCTTGGTGGGGGGGAACCAAGGCTGTGCTCAGGTTCAAGCCATCAATGCGTCAGGTGTTGTGCTTTCGGTGCAGCTCTCTGATCCACCTCCCTTGCGGCATCGCTTTGATGTGGTGTTGGCCTTGCCCCGTCCCAAAATGCTGCGACGCATCCTGCGCACCGTTGCGGAGTTCGGCGTGGGGCATTTGCATCTGATCAACAGTGCCCGCGTCGATAAGAGTTATTGGCAGAGTCCCTTGCTTGCTGACCACAAGCTCGAAGACGCACTGATGGCAGGACTGGAGCGATCGCGTGACACGATTCGGCCAGAGGTGCATTGTCACCAGCGCTTTCGCCCTTTTGTTGAGGATCAGTTGCCCTTGATTTGTGCTGGTCGACCCTGCTGGCTCGCTGATCATGGTGCGTCTCTGGCGTTGAGCCAAACACCGCCAGGAGCAGCCCTTGTGATGATCGGACCAGAGGGAGGTTTTGTCCCGTTCGAGATCGACCTGGCTTGCGCCATGGGTGCCCAACGCGCGCATCTCGGAGAACGGATTCTCAGTGTGGATACAGCGGTTCCATCGGCTCTGGCGCAAGGGTTAGTGGCTGCCTGATGAACAGCTGCTTGATGAACAGCTGCCTCTGCGAGGTTTGCCGTTAGTTCCAGTTCAGATTGATTTCAATCTGTGGATCCAAGCTGCGTTTGACCGGGCATTGGGCGGCTACCCGCTGCAGTAACAGGCGTTGTTCGCTGTTGAGTTCGGAGGGAAGCGTCAGATGCACCGTCAGGCTTTCAACGCGGCGCGGACCGTCCTGGGTCATGCGTTTCTCAACCTCGGCCCGGCTTCCCTCAATCGACCATCCCCTGCTTTTCGCTGTGATGCCCATGATCGTGAGGATGCATGTGGCCAGTGCGGTGGCCAACAGATCGGTTGGAGAAAACTGCTCGCCAAGTCCTTGGTTGTCGACCGGGGCGTCAGTGCTCAGCTGAGCTCCCGATGCCGTGTGAATGGCTTCGCAGTGAAGGTTGCCGGTGTAGCGGCAGGACACGGTGGCCATCGACAGTTTGCTGCTGGCCTCATTCTTTCTCCTGGATGCTCGTCACGCTTCACGAATCGAATGACCGAATGACCGAATGACCGATCAACGGTTTGAAGGTGAGTTCTGATCAAGGCTCTTCGGGGTGTTTCGGCAGCCAAAACGACCGTGGCTTTGGCTGGATATCCTTGACTCCCACTAGGATTCAGGCACTTTGTTGTCTGTTGAATTGGACGCCGAAAGCCTCGCTGGACTCCAAGCCCTTGTTGCTGATGTGGGGATGGGCAATGTGATTGACGCCGAGTTGTTGGAGGGTTGTTCCGTTGAAGCCCATGAGCTGGATGAGATGGATGAAGCGCAGTCCGCGAACGTGGCAGCCCATTGCTTTGGCGTGCTGTTCGACCATCGTGTCCAAGACAGTGTTTGCACTGAGGCGGATGGTGGTTCTGGGGTTTGGCGCGGATCCTTGGACGGTTTTGGGTACGTGATTCGTCGGGATGAGCTAGGCGATTTGGTGCTCGATTTCTCTGCGCCTGCTTGATGGGCATTGATGAGCTTCGGCAGGACTTATCCGGGCGTCTCGGTAAGCGTGTGGCATCGCTGCTGACGCGCGATGGCGATCCTGTTTCGGACATGGTCGACCTCTACCAACCTTCTCCTGCGGGCTTTGGAGGACGTTTGGTTTTGCGGGATGGAACGGAGATGGCCTGGGAGCTCTGGCATGAAGACCAAGACGTTTGGAACTTTCATGCGTCGGTGCTGCGTGAACGCTCTCAATGATCGTTGCCTGATCACGGAAGGCTCACTCCGCTCTTCCGTTGATCATGTCGTCCAGGTTTTGCATCCATGGGTTGCTGTTCTGCCAAGCCTGGTTCGGTTCGCAGCAAAGGCAGGATTCACCTTCATCACAGGCGTTGGAAGCGCGCTGTTCTGCATCCAGTTTCAGCAGTTCTTTGGTGTAAGGCGCCCTAAGGTCCCACTCGCTCCAAGTTTTGACACCTTGCTCATCCACATCTTCAGGAAAAGCAATTTGAAGGTGAAGCCAGCGTTTCTGGCTGACTGGTTTGAAACTCACCAGCCAGTTTTGGTCAGGATCTGATCCCAGGTCTCGAGCGGCAGTCAACATTGCATCCATGGCGGTTTTCGCCCCGGGGTCACGTTGCTCTTGCCACTGACGCAGCGGTTTCATGCAGGCATCATCGGTGGCGACGCCCACGCGCAAAAGGCCGTTGGATCGGTCGGCAATTTCTTTCTCAGAGGCCATGGTTCGACGGATGCCATTGGCATCAGCCCAGCTGGGATAGGCCATCGGTTCATAGAACTCTGCTCTGGTGAACCAGACCACCGGTTGTGTTCGCGGATCCAGGCCGATGCAAAACGGTTGGAGTGCGCGTGTTTTGATCAAAGAAAGTAATCGAGTGGCCGTTGTGTAGTGCCAGGCAATCTCAATCTTGCGGCCAAATCCTTTCATTCGGCCAATGTAGATCAGGTGATGAGTTTCACAAAGGAATGAGAATCATTCTCGTGGCGAGTTTTGGCTGTGCCATTTTTTGAGGGTTTCCAAGCTTTGGATCAATAAAGAATGAATCTCGGTGCTTGGTTTGATTCTTTGTTGTGTCTTTGCAAGGGCGACAAGAGGGTGATAATTGATTTCCATTGGGATAATGAATGATGTCCACCGCCTTGTGTTGTGCTTGTTCGAAGTGCGTTTGTGAAGTCGAGCCCTCGACGGCTGTTGTGCGCGATGGTCAACACTTCTGCTCGGATGCCTGTGCAACGGGGCATCCCAATCAGGAGCCTTGTCATGGCACTGGTTCATGTGGATGCAAATGCTCAGATTGAAGCTTCAGTTCCTCTTTATCAATGCCCTTTTATTGCTTCAACGCTTCGATCTCAAGGGAGCAATAGGTGCCATCGGGCGTCTTGCCTTGGTCTCGCAACGTCTTCACTTCTAAAGCTGCCGCGCGGACATCGGCTCTGAAAATAGGATCGGTATGGAGTTGTGCCACGGCGGCCGAACCAATGGTCTGGCCGGCTTGTATGTCACTGAACCAATGCACGTTGCAGATGCTGCGACTTCTGCCGTATTCGAGTCCGCGTGCCAACAATTGATCACGACGTTCGGGTGTTATTTCACTGAGCACCAAAGCCCAAGCCCAGCCGGCTGCGGTGTGGCCTGATGGATAAGACCCGTCATTTCTGAGGCCCTGTTCATCCTCAGGGGTGCAAATGGGCTGGTTGTTGATCGTGAACGGTCGAGCTCGTTGATAGTGATTTTTCGCTTGATAAGTGGCTAGACCCGCATCGGTGAGCATGCGGTGGAGCAAGGTGTAAAGACGCGGTGTTTCCTCTTTGGAGATGGGAAGGCCCAAAGCGCAGGAATAAATGGAAGCCGCAGCGGGGAAATGCAGGTCGGCATCGCGTGCAGCTAAGTCCCAGCGCGGCGTGCCTCGCAACGGAAACGTGGCTTCAGCCTCTACGACATCCAGCGCGTTGGCAGCGGAGCCGGATTGAGGTGGAGCTGGCAGCAGTTCAAGCGAATTCGGCAGTGAGCTCGCAGGCAGATATCCCTCCAGCAGCCCGTGTTTCCACTCCTTGGGATTGTCGGGAGAACCAACGTTGGATTCGCAATATTGTGCTGACTCTGCTGCAGCGGCACCTCCCCAGAGGGTGATGGTTGCGGCAATGGCAAGGATGCTGCTGACAATGCGGGGTAAAGCCATGCTCTGGCACTTCACTGTGTTCTCAGTAGCAATGCCTTGCTGCATTGCCGACTCATCCCAGTGAATCAGCAGAGATCTCGCAAAAAAAACGCCCCTCTTCCCAGGGGCGCCGTCCGTGTCGTGGCTGTATTTAAATCCCAATCTCTGGCTTAGCCAAGCGCCCACCCATGACCAACCATGACTCAATCGTTGGATCAGGCGTTGCCGCCCGTTTGTGTTTCCTACTCAGCCAGCCAGCGGGTGATGACGGTGCCGTCATACACATGGCCTGATGCTTCGACGACAGGTTTGGTGTCAGGCGCCATGAAGATGTCGTAGAGCACGTTTTCCGGGCCTTGAAACATCACGGTTGCTCGGGTTGGGTCGTCATGGCTGACGCCGATGTAGAAGATCGAGACCCCCATCGCCTTGAACATGGCTTGCTGCTCTGGCGCATGCATGTGGGTGCGATAGCTCTCAAACGTTGTGCTGAGCTTGAAGTCCAAAACCGTCGTTTCCGTCATGACATGAAGCGATACCAGGGAAATTGGACCACACCCTGTCAATGAATGGTGTGTTGGCGCTGTAGAGGGATGGCCACCATGCTGAGTGTGGTCTGTTGATTGGATCAATTCGCTTCAATGGTGAAGCACATTGGCCCTGTTTTCTGCGTCCATGACTGCGCACCGTTCCTTGACCTCTTTGTCGTTTCCTCAAGCTGTTGGCAGGGTTGGAGCGTTGTTGCTGTCCACGTGTCTTTGGTCCACCCCGCCCGTTATGGCGCATGGCACCAGCGGTGGACCGGTATCCATGCCCAACACGATGCATGCCGACGGTCCAGAAATCACGGTGTATCGCTCAGCCAGCTGCGGTTGCTGCACCCAGTGGGGTGAGCACCTTGCAGCAGCTGGGTTCCGCATCGATGACCAGGTGACGGAAGCCATGGATGGTGTCAAAGAGCAGCAAGGCATCGCTCCTGATGTGGCGTCCTGTCATACGGCTCTGGTTGAGGGCTACGTCATTGAGGG
This sequence comes from Synechococcus sp. A18-25c, assembly GCF_014280035.1. Taxonomy (NCBI): domain Bacteria; kingdom Bacillati; phylum Cyanobacteriota; class Cyanophyceae; order Synechococcales; family Synechococcaceae; genus Synechococcus; species Synechococcus sp. A18-25c. The sequence continues at coordinate 1,646,465 of NZ_CP047957.1, read as the reverse complement.
ACACGTGCCCGTCGCTTCGATTCAACGGTTGTTGACTGAGCGTCCTGAGATTCGAGGGCTCTCGGTTCCAGGCATGCCCATGGGCTCTCCAGGGATGGAGATGCAGGGAGTGGAGACCGAGCGTTTTGACGTCATGGCCATCGCCCTTGACGGCAACCTGTCGGTGTTTGATCGCTACTGAGATCGAAGCCGCAATGCAACGTCAACGCTGCGGCTTTAACAACATGGCGAGGCCTGACGCAGTCACCACGATGGTGAGGGCTCCAAGCAGGATGGGATACACCGGTTGGAGATTGATCCAACCGAACCGGCCCGTGTGCAGCTTCAGTAACCAGAAAGCGTCAACCCCCTGCTCTAACAACAGGCTGTAGAGGGATCCCGTGCTAGCGGTGATCAAGAGCGGTAAGGCTGCGATCGGAACAAGCCAGCGATGCAGCCGTCGTGCTTGTCGTTGAGAGGCTGCTCTTGGTTTCATTGCTTCCGTAGCTGCTGGTGCAGCTCCTGTTCATTGGCACAGGGCATCCAGCGGTTGTTGTTTTGATGCGTGGTGCTGCACCCCAGCTGATCAGCTCTCTGTTGAGCTTCGACTTGCGTGGCATACATGCCTCTGCCATGGGTCTGGCCTGGAGAGCTGCTTAAAAGCAGGACGATTAGCGAGACGACCAGTGTGCAGAAAGCCATGATCTCGACTCCGTGATCTACAAGCCTTCGCAGTGTTCGACGGCTTTCAGATAATTCATTTTGCCTGGGCTGCGCTGACCCTGGGGATTGATGGCCGCCCGCATGTCGATTTGGACGTTCACACACCGGTTGTAACGGTGGGTTTTCACCGCCTGGGGAATCAGCAGGATGGCAATTGAGATCAGACTGAAGCAGCTAAGAGCAGCCAGCAGCGAATACACACTGGTCTGTGTGTTGACTCGCGCTGTCGATGGCTGCGTCCTGGTGTCCATAGGGCAGGGGATGAAAACTCAGCATGGCTCCTTGGAGTGACGCTTGAGCCGTTGGCTGTTCTTCGAGTTTGGCTTAACCAAACCCTCGTTTGCGTTGACCGCGACTCTTGCTGAGATCGAGGAACGTCAGGTGATCCGTGGCTGGGTCGTAGAGGGTGTAGTGATCGCCTTCACCGATGCCGATCACGCTGCGCTTCGGCACGGCCTGTGCGGCCTGGTGCTCACCGCTGTGATCGGTCACTTTGGAGCGAATCTCGCCGCCGGTCAGTTCCAGCCGGAATTGGCGACCGCTGCGGGCCGTAAAAAGACGGTTGACGTCGAGGCGTGTAAGCCGATCCATCAGGATCAGCGGGGAAGTGGTCTCCGTTAGGCGATCAGCAACATCGGCTGAGCTGCCGTGGATGAGCGCACAGTCGAGTTCGATGAATCCGAATTGCAGCGATGCCAGCCAACCGAGATGGTCGGGATCCACGGCTGCCAACAAGTTGGCGAGTGATGCCTCCCCCTCGTTTTGTCTCAGAGCATCGGCCTTGCGCTCACCGCGGTACCCGCATTCAGCCAACAACTGGTCGTCTCTCCAGCCATAAACGCAGTCCGGTGTGAGATCACCTGGCTTGGGTCGCCTCAACCGATCCAGTAGGGCATTGCAAGAGGTGCAAGCTCCCACCAGGTCACCCAACACAAACAAGCTGGCAACGTCACGCTGACGTTTGAGATCACGTTGGATTCGCTCATAGAGATCAAGGTCTCCGTTCAAACCACTCACCAGTGCCCAGCGTTCCATTAGCGCTCACACACGTGGCTGGCATCGTCGGCTCGTTCGGCGTACTCGAAGCCGTGGCTGAGCCTCCAGGCAAAAACCTCGGGAAGTCCTGCTTCCACAATCGCGCGGCAAGTTTTGTCGACGTCGTACGCCACTTCACGGATGTCTACCTCTCCTGTGGCGTCGTTGTGAACGACATAGGTGGCTTTGGTGCTGCCATGGCGTGGTTCACCGACGGATCCTGCGTTGACGATGCGGCGCATCGGCAACGAGAGCTCTTGTTCCATGGCCGGTTGGATCTGATTGCCTTGTTGAACCCTCACGCGGATGCTGCCGCCACTGAGCTCTCTCACGTAGGGCTGATGGGTATGCCCGCAAAACAGGGTTTCTGCCCCGGCTGTTTCGACACGTTCCAGTGCGGCGAAAGCATTCATGTCAGGCAGTAGGTATTCGTGCTGGCTGTTGGGACTGCCATGAACAAACAGCGATGACCCTCTGCGCAGCGTCATGGGCAGTTCAGCCAGAAAAGCCCTGTTGGATTCCGTCAGGGTTGCGGCTGTCCAATGATGCGCACGGTGGCCGCGGCGTTCGGCCAACTGGGAGGGATAGCTGCATTCGCAGGCATTTAAACCATCGATGATGTCTTCGTCCCAGCAGCCTTGGCAGGAGGCAATCCCCCGCTCTCTCACAAGCTCCACCACTTCGTTGGGTTGTGGCCCATAGCCCACCAGATCGCCCAGGCAGGTAATCGTGTCAATTCCTTGAGAATCAATGTCCTCGAGCACCGCCTCAACGGCCGCCAGGTTGGCGTGTAAACAGGAGATCACTGCATGGTTCATGGTGAATCAGCTTTGGGTTGAGGATGCGGGAATTTGTTCTTGGCGGTGGCGTTGCTGCAGAGCCATCACGTCGTCGCTCAGCAAACAGTCGTCAATCGTGGCTTGGATTCCGCGTGGTTCAAGCGCTTTGCCTTGGACGACCAAGGCAGAGGGTCGATCCGGCCGTTCGGAGTCTGGAGCGATGCCGTCTAAGGGCAGAAACTGTGACTCCTGTTGACTGACCATCCAGTTGCACAAAAACGCGCGACCATCTGGGAGATTCATCAAGCCTTTGGCGCGATACACATCGCCGTAGGCCCCATTGACGAGTTCAAACCAGAAACTGCTGAGGCTGTTGGGATCCCAAACGCTGCGCTGGAGGTTGATGTGCCAGGCCTCAAGTTTGTTGAACTCCAGAGTGTCGTGAGTCGGCAACACCGAATCTCGGCCAAAGTGCAAGGTCTGATCCGGTTTCAGGCGGAGTGCATCGAGTCGCTCACGGACGCTGGCCCCGTAGCCATCAAGGCCCAGCGTTTCTGGAACGCGAAACTGTTGAACCTCAATCAAGGTGAGTTGGGCTTCACGATGAAGCTCTTCACCTGATTCTGAGGGCTGGAGCGAAATCAGTTCAGGGATCTGATCCTTGAGCCAAGCCGGATCGATCCCGCCATCGACACCTTGTTCCAGCCCCTCAGAACGATCTCCTTCCAGACGCAGGAAAGCGCATGACCCCTGATGCTGTCTCAAGGTTTCCAGCACCCATGTGGTTTTGCCGCATCCGGGAGGCCCTGAGACCAGGCACACCTGACCCATAGAACAACCTTGACCTGGGAGCGAGAATCATTCTCATAATGGCCTGCTGGATGCCTGGCCGTCCACTCCTGCCGCAATGGACTCTGGCAGCATTGGGCACAGGCTGGGGCTGCGACCCTCGCTATGGTCGTCGTACGTCGGGTGCCCTCTGATGCAGGCAATGGAGTTTTTTGCTCTGGTGCTGGTGAATCTCGCTCTTTTGATTCACCTCTCGGAAAAAGCATCCGGGTGGTGGAAAGAACGCCGCCGTTTGGATCGGCTCGTTAACGATCATCCGGAGATGAAGGGAATTCATCCCGATGAGGAAAGCCTGTTTATTTTTGAAAGTGATGACTCACTCAAAGCATTAGTGCTGGGCAATGATGAGCCTGGCACCAGTGAACCCTTTTATGTTTCTGATGAGGATCTTGATCAGGACTAAGTTTTAATCTTATTTTTAGCGGCTTGTGTTGACTTATGGCACTGTTGTTGAGCTGGATTTCAGTTTTGCCACAAAAGGTGCGTGAAACCAATTCTTTTAAATCGATTCAGTGACCGCTTGGAGTCACTTTTGGAACAATTTTTATGCCGATTGATGTCATTATAAATTGCGGGCTCGATTGGGTTTGCCGCAGATAACTTTCCCTTGGCCAAGCGAGAGCCCTTGAGGCAAACCTGGACCAACGTCGTAACAACTTAAGCAGTATGTTAATGAATCATGCGACTTTTTTATGCACTGATTTCGGTTCAGGTGTTGTGCGGTGCGCAAAGATTTGCATCCAATTCCTGGTTTGATCTCAATTGGTTTCAACGTTTAATGCTTGTTGACAAGGATGCGTAGACGTTTGTAGAACTGGTCAGTTTTGGTCTTTTCGCCTATATTTGGCATACGAGAAAAAGTCGTACCATGAAAAAATCTCTGCGCTTTTTTTGGGGTATTGCTCTGGGTCTTTTGATTGGTTTGACATCATTCTCCTATGCCCACTCTGCCGAGACGTTGATTGCGCTCGGTTTAGGAGAAGAAAAAACCATCATTCCACTTGAGGAACAACCGTTTTATGACCAGCTTGAAATCTATGACTCAAACTGGGATCAGTCCTATCTCGGTAAGGTCACAGGGTTTACTCCTCAGCAGACACTTTTGCGTTTTTATGCCGTAATGGCGCGGGTTGGTGAAATTATTCGAGACGTCGGTCAAAAAGCAGATGAAAGTCCAGGGATGCTCTGGAGTGAGAGTGTTCGTGAGGAGATCAAAGAAGCTGAAGTGCTCTTCAGAGTTGCGAAGAGAACAATGGATGATTCATCCATCCCTGAGAGTATTCGAAAGGACACACTGGAAGAATCCGTATTGAAGCTGAAAGAAATTCTTGACTATGCATTTACTCACTCAAGAGAACCAATTGATATCCCTAATAATAAGAACCAAACGGATTGGACCATCCCTGGGACTGCAATCACATTGACGCGTTCAGTCAAGAACGATAATGGAAACCAGGATTATTTCTTCTCACAAGAAACGCTCGAAAATATTAATAGAATGTATGCATTTGTCAGGCAAACATATGGCGATACGACTGCTGATGAAATTATTTCCGAAAACCCCCTTGCATCGCCAAGGATTTACCAAGATTTCTCCTACTCTCCGGGATATCTTGTTCCTCCAAAGTGGTATGTGAGCTTGCCGGAAGATATAAAGCTCTTCTTGCAAATCCCCTTCGGAGAGCAAAGTCTTCTTCAATATTTGATGGCGATTCTGCTTGCGTTAATTTATTTACCGCTTGTGATGGCTTGTCTTTTCAAGCTTTTGAACACTTACAGGTTGAATGTTGATAGCTCTGGCAATCTTTTGAATCGATTTGCCAACCGTCAAATTGAACTTTCTTGGAGACGCTTTTATCTTGCCCTTCCAATTGGTCCGCTATCGATGATTGCAAAAACCATCGTGGCAAATCGAATCAATTTTACTGGAGAAGCATTACAAAATTCCAACTCATTTTTTGATGTGGTTACATACATTTCGTTTGGCGTTGCCATTGTGTTGTTTTTTGAGGCAATGGCTGGTTCGAGCGCAGTTTGGGTGATGCGCTTCAGAGGGAGTCAATCAGAATTGGAAAAGCGTCGTTTGCGTAATCTAATCCTTCCCTTTTCGCGATTTTTTGGAGCCATTGGTGCTGTGATTTTGCTTTATCAGCTAATGTTAAGGCTGGGCATGCCACCTAATGCAGTCATCGCGTTCTCGGCTGTACCAGGATTGGCGGTAGGTTTGGGCGGATCGCGTCTACTTGGTAATTTATTTGCAGGAATTGCCATTCAGTCTGACCGTCCTGTTCGAGTTGGTGAGTTTTGCAAAATTGGTAATGAAATGGGTTTTGTTTCCAGGATCGGATTGCGATCGATTGACATGATTACATTGTCTGGACGAATCACGATTCCGAACAACAAAGTTGAAGATGAAATTATCAAAAACTTTTCAGATCGGAAGCAGAATTCTGGACTTTCTGAGCACTCGATTAGTCAGGGCATTGAATTGAAGATGGATCTCCCCAGTGGTTTGGGAGTTGGTCAGCTCAATGCCATTGTAGAGCGCACTCAAGATTTGATCCAAAACAGTAGTCGTCTTGATTCGCCAGTCGTGAGTTTTAGTGAAGCGGGGAGCAGTGGTGCAGCACTGACTGTCTTTGCCAAGGCTTCATCTGATAATTGGAAGGATTATCTCCAGCTCCAGCAAGATTTAATCGCTCAGATCAAAACGATTATTGCTGTTGTCAATAATTTCAAACATTCTGTGAGTATTGCTTATGACACTCCAAGTGATAAGCGAAGGGAAATACCCAGCATCATTCGCGATGTTGTTGAATCAGATTCACAATTAAAATTGGGTGCATGCAGATTATCAACATTGTCTGACTACAGTCTTGATTTTTCTTTTATGGTTGATTCGATGCACGAGGATGCTGGATCATTCTTTGACTCGATTTCCAGAATGAAGGAGGGAATTCTTCAAGCTTTCGAGGACCGTCAGATTGAAATTCCTTTCCCGACTTCGGTTGAAATTCAAAAATAATAGTCTTCAATTTATTTCTCCAAAAACACGTTTAAAAGGTTGTCTTGCAATTTCTTTCTTGGCTTTAGGAATTTTGTTGAATTGTCTGCTTGATTGAGATTTTTAAGACTTCGTCTGGAGTCTAGGGTTTCATTTGGCCGATGTCAGCTGTTGTTTGAATCGTTTTTTTAGCCATGGGGTTCTGATGTTGTTGCTCTTTCACCCGTAAAAATGTAATCAATCCAATCAATATTTTTTATGGATCGATGTGTGGAAGGCCAATCAAGCCAGTCCTTTCACGCTTCACCGTTTTCGATCAATTTTGAAAGGCAAGTGAAGACCCGTGTGACTGTTGCTGCCGGTCATGCCCCATCGGGTGTGGTGGTTTGATGCATGATTTCGATCACCTCGTCAGCCAGGGGTTGACTTTCTTCGGCAGGAATCAGCACTTCGAGGTAGGCAGCTCCTTGCAATTCATTGATGGCGGCCAATGATTGCTCCAGTTCAGCGACGGTTGCAGCCCTACCGCACCACCATCCTTGGCATCCCAGTGCTGCAGGAATGTCTGCATAACGCCAAGGTGGCAACGTGTTGTAGGCATGCCCGGTCTCACTGATCAAAGCCTCCACCCCGTAGAGACCGTTGTTGAGCACAATCACCACAGGGTTGATGTGCGTGAAACCCATGACGCCGATCTCCTGCACCGTGAGTTGGTGTGCTCCATCACCGGTGACCAGCACGACGCGTCGCTTTGGTTCTGCTAAAGCGCATCCCAAAGCTGCTGGTGTTCCCCATCCAATTGACGACCAGAGGGTTTGACTTTCCATCACGACGTTTGCTGGTAGTCGCAGGGCATTTAGTTTCAGGAGGCACGTGCCTGTATCGGACACCAAGATGTCGTTGGACCGAAGAAATCGCTGCAAGCGGGGGTAAAAGCTCGCTGAATCGGAGGGGTGATGCTGCTCCCCCTCAAGGGGCAGGATCGGCTCAGGCTGGACGGGGCGATGGTCACCCCACAAAGAGTGTTGTGTTGATGAAGTCTCCAAGCGCTTGGTGATTCCCGCCAGCACATCACTGATGCTGACGCTTGTGAACACTTGATCACCGGCTTGGACCCAGTCGGCATGCAAGGCAATGATTGTCTTGGGATCGAGTGATCCACTCCAGAGCCCTGTGTTCAGATCCTCCAGAACCAAGCCGCCGAAGTCGATCACCAAATCGGCGTCTTCCACCACGCTGCGCAAGGCTGCGGGTGTTGACCGACCACCGTTGTACATCCCTAGGAATGCAGGGTGCTCCTCGTTGAGCAGTCCCTTGTCCATGGGCGTTGTTGCATAGGCCAACCCCGACGCATTGAGAAAGTGTTCGAAGGCCTTCACCAGTCCGAAGCGCTTCAAGGTGATGGTTGGCAGCACCACTGGCCTTGATGCTGAAGCGATTCGCTTTTCGAGGAGATCGAGGACTGCTTCGAGTTCTGCTTCCACACTGGCGTGTTGATGAATCGCCCCAAGAGGAGAGCCTTGAATTGGCGTCCCCGTGATTGGCATTAGGGCGAGATCCATTGGAAAGGTGAGATAAGCCGGCCTGGATTCCTCCAGAGCCTTGTCGATCACGCGCTCCAATTCGACGACAACATTGTCGGGGGTGAGCCTTGCACTGACGCAACTGGCGGAGGCAGAAATGGCTTCGAAACGGTCATAAACATGATCGCCGAGGGTGTGATGGCAGATCAGTCCTTGGCGCACAATCCTCAGGCTTGGTGTTCCGACTAGATGAAACACGGGTAGTCGCTCTGCCATGGCACCCATCAGGCCATTCAGTGCACTGAGTTCACCCACTCCATAGGTGGTGCAGACCATGGCCGCTCCCCGGCGCCGGGCGTAACCATCAGCTGCGTAAGCCGCGTTCAGCTCATTCGCAGATGGCACCCAGCTCAACCGGGAGTGCACTTCCACGGCATCGTTGATGGGAAAGGAGTAGTCACCTGGCACTCCAAACACGTGACCGATGCCGAGGTCAGCGAGACGATCCAGGGCATAAGCCACCACCGAAGGCTTCATGTGGCCTTTTTGAACAACCATGTGTTGATTCTGAGGCTGGCCGCCTGATCGAGCCATCGGCCAGCTCGATGCAGTCACGACGCACTGGTTTTGACACGGCGGACGTGTTTTGCCCCCCTCAGTGTGTCCTGTCTCCAATCGCGTGCCGGACGACGAGAGCATCGATCAGCGTTGGTCTGCCGTGACGGCCAGAAGCCACTTGTTCTGGTGCTTTTCAAGTCGATGCCTTGTGGAAGAAGCTGCTGGGGCTAGAAGGGCATTCCTACTCACTGACGCTTTTTTAGGGGCTCAATAGGTTTGAAACGTTGGTGTCAAGCCAACGCCGTTTTGATTCATCCAGGCCATGACGGAGTCCGAGCAGCAGTCAACCGGTATGAGCCGGCGCCAGAGCCTTCAGCTCGGAGCCTTCTCAATGCTTGGACTGCTAACGACAGGGGTAGCAAAACCTGCTGATGCGGCGTCTTCGGCGACGGCGACTGGCAGTGGTGCTACGACCGGCGATGGTCACAAGCTCGTCCCCGATCAGGGGGTGCGCGTCACGGAACGTCCGAAGGACTACATCACACCTAAGGGTCTCAAGGTTGAGCGTGAAATCGTCAACATCAGCGACCTTAAGTTCAATCTGAATGGTTACGACCTGGGTAATCGCATTCTTGTGATGCCGCAGAAGATGGGCGGAGGTGTCAATCTTTTGGATCTTGGCACTGGCCGTGCTCTGGCATCGCTCTGGTATTGGAACTATGGCGATTACAACCCCATTAGCCACCATATTCAGGCTTTCCCAAGCAAGAACCCTTATCAGGAGTTTGAGTTCATCAACAGTTGCCAGGGCGGCATGAACTCCCTGATTTACGGGATGCCCACCTCGGTGACCGACCCACCTCCAGGGTTCAATATGTATCGCGTTCGCTTCAACGGCGACGTGATGGAGTTGGAGGAGAATATTTCTGAGACCACTGGCCTTGGTTTGGGAGTGCACACTACCATTCGGCCCTCCGATGCCAAGAGCTACTGCATCTCGGATGGTCAGAAGGATATTTTTGCTTGGTTTGATCGCGCTTCAACGAAAGTTCTTCAAGCCTTTCGTTATGACTGGGAGGGCAGCTCCCCAGATCTGGCTGATTGCTGGAGTGGTGGTGGTGTTCTCAAGATTCAACGTATTAAACCCAATCCTTTGACGGATCAATTTGATCTTCGTGGCACGAAAGGGATCAAGATCAACTGGGAAATGGTTCCCATGGGTGAACTGTTTGTGCCAGAAGGGAAAATCCCTGGCCCAAATGTGCGTGCACTCACAGGCGCCGATGCATTTGTGTGGCATCCCAGTGGGAAATGGGGGGCCGAGATCATTCGAATGCTTGGTGGTTGCGTGATTCACGACGTGGAGAACGGGATGATGCCTGTGGCCTACTGCGCCTTCCCGAGCGCGTCTCCAGATACCTACCCCGTTGAACAGATTGACGAAGACACGTGGCAGGTGGTGATCGACAAGGTCTATTCCCCAGGTCATGAGCTTGGCTTCTCGCCTGATGGCAATCATCTCGTGATGATGAATAACGGGCTTGAGAACAGTGTCGGTATTTTTGACAGCTCAGATCCAGATCCGACGCAATGGACAAAGATCAAACAGATCATTGATCCCACTTGGGGTAAGCGCTACCCCAGCCCCTTCCATATGGCGTTCACTCCGGATAGCAAGAAGATGTACCTGGTGGTTCTGAATCCTGCACCCGGCCGCAGTGGAATCATGGTGGTGGACACCACCACATGGACTCCGATCAAAGAACTGCAAAACATCACCCAAGACATGCAGTCCTGCACGGTGACACCAGACGGAAAGTTTCTCCTCGTCGCTGTGGGTGGTTTCCAGCGCTACGCCTCAGGGGTGTTTGTTTTGGATGTGGAGAAGGATGAGCCTGTGGGCTTCATTCCCAACCCCGGGGGGCATCACGACCTCACTCTGGTTCCGACCAGCGTGAATCAGCTGCCCTTCTCCCGCTCCTGCGCCATGTGAACGTCGCACGGGTGTTTTTCGCACGACTGGTTCTTCGCAACATCAGCCGCCGCCTTGTTCGATCGATGCTGTTGATCACGGCGGTCGGACTTGTGGCGGCCATGGGTTTTCTCAGCGTGCTCGATTTAGGGGGATTGGAGCACTCCATGGAGCTTGGCTTTGAGCGCCTTGGCGCTGACTTCTTGGTGGTCGATCGCACGGCCAAGGTCAATCTCACGCAAGCACTGTTGGCTGTTGAACCTGACACTGCTGCGTTGCCAGCGGAGGTGTTGGAGGCCGCATCGCAACTGCCGCAGTCGATCCTGGTGAGCCCTCAACGCGCTGTACGAGGCGACGCCCAGTTCGCCACCAGCATGGGCCTGTCTCATGGAGCCAACATCCCTCTCTACGGCATTGATCCTGAGCACGACAGCACGGTGCAGCCTTGGCTGGATGAGCAGCGTGGGATCGATTTCCAAGATGGCCAGGTCATTCTCGGCCACCGACTGCGGGGGCGTCTTGGTGATCGACTACGCCTAGAGGGCCGGACGTTCCAGATCTACGGCCACTTGGCTGCAAGCGGTGTTCCCTCCCACGAGCACGGCCTGTTCTTCACACTCAGCGATCTCAACAACCTGATTCCGAGTGGTGATCCGGACACCCTTGGCATCAATGGTCTGCTGGTGCAGGCGCCCGCGGAGTTCACGGTTGAGCGATTGCGTTTCAGCCTCTTAGCTCATCTCCCTGATGCCACGGTGACAGGAGGGCGGACGCTGCTGGCGATGGTGCGCCAAGGGGGACGGTTGAGTCTTCAGCTCGTGAGTGCGTTCAGTGTCCCTTTGCTGATCAGCGTTCTGCTGTTGATCAGCCTCTACACCTTTGGCATCGCCGCTGAACGGCGACAGGAGCTGGGGTTGTTGCTCAGTCTTGGTGCCACCCCTCAGCAGTTGATTGGTTTGCTTACCGCTGAGACCAGCTTGCTTTGCGCAGCGGGTAGTGGGCTGGGCCTCGGGCTCGCATCGCTCTTGCGTCAGCCACTGGATCAACTGCTTGCTCTGCGCCTGCTCGACGCTGGTCTTGCGTTGCCTCAATACTCCACGGAGCAATTGATTCGCTGTGGGCTTGTGATCTGGCTCTTGATCGCCGTGGTTGGGACCATCGCCTCGGCGCTGTCGGCGTTGGTGTTGATGGGTGCCGATCCGCTGCGGTTGGTGCAGAGCGATGGGTGAGTTTGTTTTGGAGGCTAGCGGTCTGCGGCGGCGTTACGACAACGTTGGTGTGCTCGATGCCAGCATTCGTGTCGCCTCCTGCGAGTCGGTGGCGGTGCTCGGTCGATCAGGCTCAGGCAAGTCCACGCTTGTGGCCATGCTGGCGGGACTGTGCCGTCCGCAATCGGGAACGGTGATGCTGCACATGGATCAACCCTGTGAACTCTGGAGCCTGACGACAGCGGAACGCTGTCGATTAAGGCGAGGTCCCATCGGGTTTGTCAGCCAATTCACCAGTCTCTTGCCGGCCTTCACCACGCTTGAAAATCTCATGCTTCCGGCCCAGCTGGCTGGGGCGCGCGGGCTATCAGACCTTGAGGCTTTGGCCCTGGAAAGGTTGAAGGCCGTGGGCCTTGAGCATCGCCGCGACACCCTGGCCTCTCAGCTTTCCGGAGGCGAGCAGCGACGGGCCATCGTTGTTCGTGGCTTGATGGGTCGACCGCAGTTGTTGCTTGCCGATGAACCCACCAGCAACCTGGATGATGCCAGCCAAGAAGACGTGTTTCGCTGCTTGCAGGAGCAATGCACCAGCGCCGGCACGGCACTGGTGATGGTCACTCACAACCAGGCTTTGGCAGAGCGCTGCGATCGCATGTTGATCTTGGATCAAGGGGTTCTGCGTGAGCCTGGCAGAACCTTTGTGTCCTCGCCCGCCAGAGCAGCCACGCAAGGCGATCCATCACACGAGGATGTTGCCGACCCGCAACGGCGGCGTCTGCTGCTGGGAGGCGTCACCGTTGCCATGGCCCTGACGGGAGCCGCCGGTTTGGCAACGCGTTCCATTCAGCACCGGAAGGAGGTGGCTCGCCAAGCTGGCAATCAAATTCAGCGTTTGGCTTTCAGTGGTCTCTCCGCTGAACTGACCAGCATGGAACGAATGGGATCCATTGGCTACCGGGGCACGATCGCCGTGGAGAACCTGGACGTTTTGCAGTCGCTCTATCTGCTGCCCTTAGACGTGCAGATCTACGTCCAGCAGGGGAATCGATGGAATCCTTTTGCAGCCACCTGGAGTGACGCCAGTCTTGGAGTGGTGCCACTGCGTCGGCCTGAAACCTTGCAGTTTGAACTGCGCGAGCTGCCAGAGCGCTTCACGGAATTGGTTCCGGGCTACATGCATGTTCGCGTTGACGTCACCTATGCCATCGCCGATGGTCCTGATCCTGAACACAATCCCGTAGAGCGGCGGGACTCATTCTTCGTGTATCTGCTGCCCATCTACCTGGATGCCGAGAAACTGGCTCAGAACAACTTTCCTGGAGATCCCCCACTGTTCATTCCGATGCCTCCTCACTAACCAGCGGTTGGGTGTTCAGTGTTTCCAGTGAATTGCTGCTTTTGGGTGGTAATGATCCTTGGCCTCTAATTTCTAAGACTATTGATCGAAATAAAGATCATTTTCTGATCGCATCTTGTTTTGAATCAAGCTGTTTTGATTGTGTCGGTAAAGCATTGCTTGGTTGGGTCAATGATAAAAAGAGTTCGATGCCAAAGTGGATCCAGCAACAATCATGATTATGAAATAAGAAACCGCCGTTGGATGAATGCTTCGTCGCTCGTTTTTGCAATTGGGTGTTCTGGCCAGTGTGTTTGGCACTGCCAGTCTGGAGCTTTTCCAGACAACGCGTGCGAAGGCTCAGTCCGCCTGGGAACGGTTCATCAGTCAGCCGACGTTTCAGCGGCCGCGCAATGCCGAGACCGTTGTTCTTGAAGTCACATCCGCACCATTGACGGTTCTGGGGCGGTCAGTCGTGCGTGGTTGCATTCGCCAGAGGAACGGCCAGCGGGGGTACACCACGTCACAAGAGCAAGGGATCAATCTCGAACTGATCAACCGATTATCTGTTCCGACAACAGTGCACTGGCATGGGTTGATTCTTCCCAATGCCATGGATGGAGTGCCCTTCGTCACGCAACCACCGATTCCTCCAGGGGAACGCCAACGCATCCACTACCCGCTGGTGCAAAACGGCACCTTCTGGATGCACTCGCACTACGGCCTCCAAACCCAGAGCTACGTGGCTGAGCCGTTTGTCATCCTTGACGAAGAGCAGGAGCAATGGGCTGATCGAACGATCACGGTGATGCTCAGAGACTTCAGCTTCACTCCCGCCAACCAAGTTCTCCAAAACGTTGTTGATGGTGAGCGCGGTGGCGCTACAGCCATGGCCAAAAGCCTGGCCACCTTCAACTGGAAAGACTCCCGACCACTGTTGATGCAGCAGTGGGATGAGAAGCGTCAACGCTTCTGTTGGACACGAGAGCAAGGGGTCCTGATGATGGCCCCCGATGTGATTTACGACGCGCTTCTGGCCAATGAGCGCAGCCTCGACGATCCTGAAATCATTGACGTTGAACCTGGCGAAACCGTTGCCATCCGCTGGATTGCAGGTGGCGCCTTCATGAACTATTTCCTCGACTTGGGCGAACTCGAGGGTGAGCTCCTCCGGACTGATGCCAACCCAGTGGAGCCAATCAACGGCTCGGTTTTTCAACTCGCTCTAGCCCAGCGGTTGACACTGCGGGTGACCATGCCCGAGACCCCAGGGGTGTTTCCTCTCCTGGCTTTGGGAGAACGCAGCAATCTGCGCTGTGGTGTGGTGCTGCGCAGCAATCCATCGCTGGGCCTGCCTGATCTGGCGCCGCAAACGGATCAGTGGACCGGTGCTCTTGATTTCACGCAGGACAAGAAACTTCGCGCACAAAAGCCTCTTGCATTACGGTCTGCGGATAACACGATTTCTATTGCATTAACTGGCCCTGCTCCCAAGTACACCTGGGGGTTGAACGATCGTTTTTATCCCTACCGAGATCCGTACTGGGTTGAACGAGGTCAACGGGTGGAGATGGTGATTACCAATCCCACGCCGATGGGCCATCCGATGCATCTGCATGGCCATGAATTTCAGATTCTTGAGTTGAATGGTGAGCCTTTGTCCGGTGCTCTGCGTGACACTGTGATGGTGCCAAAAGGTGGTTCATGTCGCATTGCCTTTGACGCCAATAACCCAGGAGTTTGGGCCTTTCACTGCCATATCGCCTATCACCATGTGCGCGGCATGTTCAATGTGGTTGCGTATCGCTCGGCTGATTTGGGTTGGTGGGATCCAACGGGTTTCAGCCATGAACAGCTGCTTTTCTGATGACTGCCCATCAACGCTCCGCTCAACACGGCGAAACTGCGATGGCGTGCAGTGGAGTTGTCGAACGCAGTGTCAGAGCCGCCAGAGGCCTTGGCCATTAACGGGCTGAGAAACGACGGATTGAGAAGAGATCGGCGGTGCGCTGCTCTGCTTCGGACATGTCTCGATAACCCAAGAGTGGAGCTGCAAGGGCAGCAGCTGCAGAGAGCGAAGCTTGCCCCCAGGCATTGCATCCGACCATGTAGCAAACGCAGCTCTCGGGATCTGTTTTGCCAATCAGGGGCATGAAATCAGGGGTTTCTGAGTAAATGCCGTAGGTCGCTGGATAGTCTGCGCCAAATTCCAGATAAGGGTATTTGGTCCAACCCCATTGAGCCAGACGCCCACACCGTTGTTTTGCGCGGGGGCTCTTGAGACCGCTGTAGTGATCTTCGCCACTAATGCGAACAAAGTTGTTTTCTACGCACCAATCGTGAGTAAAGCCAAGTGTGAAAAAGTTGGCAGAATCTGGTGCATCCATCCCACCCAATGGTCCGGGATCGATGTGAGGTAATGCCGCCAGATAACTGTAGCGAGGTGTGAGGATGCCTGCAAGTTGTTTGTCAAAGAACATTCCACCAGTGGCGACGATCACTTGTTTTGCTTCCAAGCATTCACCATCTTCAAGTTTGATAACTGCATGCGACCGCGAGTCATCGTTTTGTATGTCAACAACCGGTGAGCATTGATCCCTCAATGTGAGGGAACCGGTTTTTAATGCAGCATCCAACAGGGATTTTGCGAAAGATACAGAGTCAATGCGTGCATCCTGCGGGAACCAGATTCCTGCGACATAGCCGGCGGATGCCCCATGGGCCGCGATCACGCGTTCTTCGTCCCACCATTCACAAGGACAACCCAGACTCTGAAGAAAATTGAATTCCTGCCGGAGTCGTTCAGATCGATCTGCCTCGCAGACCATTAACGATCCATTTTGTTTGACTTGTTGGTCTGGATTTGGCAAAAGTTTTCTTGCTAAATCCAGTTCTAATTTTAAGCCGTGCTGGGCAAGATCAAGGTAGGTCTTTACACCGTCCCAACCAAACAAGTCGGCAATACCATCCAACATTTCGTAGGGCGGCAGCGTGACAATCATCTTGATTGTCCTCGGTCCATTCTGCCCTCCCTCGAAAACCCTCGTCCCGCTGTAGTGCGGAACAAATGTATCTTCGTCAGGCTGCGTCAGTGGTGTGCCATTGGCTACTTTTCTGGCCTCTGTGCGGCCCAACCCAGGGGTGCCCATGTCAAGGCACAGGATGTTGCTGACTCCGGCTTGGGTTAAGTGGTAGGCCGCTGCAGCACCTGTGGTTCCAGCTCCTACAACAACGACGTCGTAACGGTGGCTCATTGTTTAGGGTCTGTTTCTAAACGTCTTAGCAGTGCGATTGCTCGTTGAACAAAGATTTGGATTTACTTCCTTTTTGTTGTGTTTTGACGACGTTGCTCACGATCAATCGTTGTAAGAATTGTGTATTCGGAATGTCTATTTCCCCATTCCTGTTCTTGATGGTTCGCGACTGCAGATTTCATCAACCTGATCTGTTGGCAATTTATGCTTGCGGCCTGGGTTTCACGGGTTTGGCCCAAGGGTTCTGCATTGATGAGCAGAATTTCCCTCCAACGCTTCCTTCGTTCCTAAGGGTTGACATGGAGCGTGGCCTTGTTGGCCGCTTGAATACCAGCCTCAATCGCTCCTTCGAAATAACCGGGCCACCGACTCGAGGCTTCTGTCCCGGCCCAATGCACCCGGCCGTGGGATTGCTGCCATTGCTGGCCGTAGGTGGTCCAGGCGCCGGGTGATACGAAGCTGGTGAAGGCTCCGGTGGACCATGCCTCCTGGTTCCAGTTATGGATGATGAGTTCTTCGGGTAACCCGGCTTCAGGTCCCCAATAGGCCACAAGATCGTCCAGAACCGCCTGGCGTTGCTTGGCTGCTGTCATTTGCTGGAATGCCACAGCTTCACTGGCGGTGACGAAGGCAGCGAGGATCCCGGGAGTGCCGCTGGGAAGCGAGCTGTCGGCGGTGAGTTTCAGTGTTTTCAGGTTGCCGACAGCGAACCCATTGAGGTTTTGGCCTCGCCAGAAGGCCGATGGATAGATCGCGAACACCTTGATCATCGAACCCATGGGACTGCGCTGGAGGAAAGCGCGCATCTCAGCAGGAAGGTCTGGCTTGAAGGTGATCTTGTTCCGCAGTGGTGGTGGGATCGCGACGATGGCACTTTTCGCCTGAATTTGTTGATCATCGCCGACATGCACGGTCACGCCCACTGCGTTCTGATCAATTCCATGGACGGGTGAGTTCAGATGAATGAAGGGTCTCAATTCGTTGGTTAGCCGTTCGGCCACTTGGCCGGCGGCTCCATTCAGGAGCCATGCTTCCGGCCCTTCGTCCTGTGGGGCGACCGCTTGCGTCCAAGCCAGGTGAAGGATCGATGCGTCCCAGGGGTCAAATCCGCCTGATCCACCAACGACCGAGAGCCATTCCAGTTCGAAATCGCTGAGGCGGGATTCACTGTTGTTGTCGCACCAGGCGCGAATCGTTGTGCGGTCCAGCTCCACAGCATTGGGAGCAGTCCATGGGCGGTCAGGATCGATGGAGGCTGCAATGGCACGGAACGCCTGCATCGCTGCCTTTGCCTTGGTGATCTGGTCCGCTGGTTGTCCAATCTGTTCGTCTTCAAAGAACAGAACCTTGTTAGAGGGTTCTTTGGCCAGGTCGGCTTCGACTCTCTTGCCATCCCACAGCAGCACGCCCTTGCCGTCGTAGTAACTGGGAAAGGTCTTGATGTTGAGTTCATCGACGAGGGCTTGAAAGCGGTGATGGGTGGCGCCTCCCCATTGGCCTCCAAGATCAATGACGGCACCGGTTTTGGTGGTTTGGCGGATCATGCGTCCACCTGTTGTTGCCCTCGCCTCAAGAATGTGAACGCGTTGTCCCTTTTTGTGGAGTTCTCGAGCAGCAATCAGTCCGGAGAGGCCTGCGCCCACGATCACAACATCCACATCTTCGTGGTTAGACGCCGCATGACTGCTGTTGTGAAGCCCCATGGTGCCAAGGCCTGCAAAGATGATCTCTTTGACATTATTCGATCTCTTGCGTTTTAAGATCTTTTCGTTTTGATTAATATCTTCGTCGATTCTTCACGTGCTTTGCTTTTTCCGTCAAGTTCGTCATTCCTGAGGCAAATATTTTTGAACCGGTTGTCTTTAGCGTTTGGATCCTTTTGTGGCGATGTTGTCCGTCTTCTTGTTGGGGTCTGTGGCTACTGCGGCCACTCAGTTGTAGCTGATTGCAGTGGTTGTGCGGTGGTGATCCCTCGGTTATCTCGGTTGCTTGTGCCCCATGGCGTGACGCTGGGTGAGTGCTGGTTAGCTCCGGATCTGGGATGGTGAGGTCGCTCATGGGAATTTGCAATTCCGATGGCTCGACGAGAAGAACCGCAGGAGCTTTGTTTGATGCCTGAAGTCAATGATGCTCAATCCCGTCTGAATCCCACTTACGTGAAGTCGGTTCTTTCGCCACGTTCGGAGAAGGAGGTTCGGAAGGCGATCCTGACCGCGGCCGAGGCGGGCGATTCGATCTCCATGGCCGGTGGCAGGCATTCGATGGGTGGACAGCAGTTCGGGACTGGAACCGTGCATCTCGATCTTCGTGAAATGGATCGGATCGTTGCATTCGATCGACGGAACGGTCTGATCGAAGTGGAGGGTGGAATCATGTGGCCGGAATTGATCGGTTACCTCCACGCCAATCAGGACGGGAGTGAAACGATCTGGGCGGTGCGCCAGAAGCAGACCGGAATTGATCAGGTCTCCATTGCAGGCTCGCTCTCCTCCAACATTCATGGTCGGGGACTGCGATTCCCGCCTTTCGTTTCGGACATCGAGTCTTTCCGGATCATCGACGCCGATGCGCGTTTAAGAGTGTGCAGTCGAACCGAGAATCGTGAGCTCTTTGCCCTCGCGATCGGCGGCTATGGACTCTTCGGCGTGGTGACCCGGGTCACGATTCGACTGGTGCCTCGCTCCAAGCTGAAAAGGATGGTGGAGGTCATCGCAGTCAGAGATCTCATGCCTCGGATCGATGCGGCGATCGAGGAGGGTTGCATGTTTGGCGACTGTCAGTACTCGATCGACTTGCATGGTGGCGAGGAGTTTCATCCCGGAGTTTTCTCGTGTTACCGACCAGTTCCCGACGACACCCCTGTTCCTGATGAGATTCGCCACATGGCGGGGTCCGACTGGGCCGATCTCTACCGACTCGCGCGCACGAACAAGCAAAAGGCCTTTGCAACGTATAAGCAGTTTTATTTAGGTACGTCGGGGCAGGTCTACTGGTCGGATGCCCACCAGCTTTCAAACGTTTTTGAAGGCTATGACGCTGTGGTCTCCACCGATCAGGGGACCGAGATGATCACGGAGGTGTACGTCGACCGGGACTCACTGCTTCCGTTTTTGAGCGAGGTGCGTCAAGACTTCATTTGCCATGGCGTTGACATGACCTATGGAACCATCCGATTCATTGAGCCCGACGAGGAGAGCTTTCTTCCGTGGGCGACGCGGAGAAGCGTTTGCATCGTTTGCAATTTGCATGTCATGCATACGCCGGAGGGCATCAAGAAGGCCCAGGCCGATTTTCGCCGGATCATTGATCGGGTGATTGAGCACGGAGGGCGCTTTTATCTCACTTATCACGCGTGGGCGACGAGAGAACAGGTCGAGACGTGCTACCCGCGATTTTCAGAGTTCCTCGACGCGAAGCAGTTGCACGACCCCGAATGCCGCTTTCAAAGCGACTGGTATCGCCACTACGCGAGGTTGTTCGGTCGGGAATGACCCTGTTTGTGCTGTTGGTGTGAATCCTGCTGACCAGCGTTGGGGGTTCTGGCCGCTGCTGTCACTTAGCTACCTGTTGCAGGAACAGTTCCGAGGGACTTGTCCCCGAGTTGACCCTGGAAGTGTGTGCATCTGGGCGTGATTGAGTGCCAGTGCCGTTTTTCAACCTTGAGCGGAGTTGTTGTGAGGTTCTGAGCGGATGGAATTCAGGTGATGATTTGAAACTTGGCGGTGAGGTCGTTGAAGTCGTAGTCGGGGTTTGAGATCTGGCTGTCGTCCTCAAAGGCAAAGAGGTTGCTACCGAGATTTTTGACGTGAGAGGAGCCGTAGGTGTGGATGTCACCTGCTGGATTGATCAGAACAGGTGCATAGAAGCCAGCGTCTGTTGCAGAGAGAGACCATTCAAAGGTCTGCTGCTGAAGGCCTGTTGCGGTGATGATGCTGCCGCCAGGATTGATGATGCTGTCGTAGACGTTCTGGTCAAAGGCCTTACCAGCTGTGTTGTTGTACCCGCCAACGGTGAACTCGCCAGAGGATTGCTGGTTGAGCTTGACGAGTGCAAAGCGATTGATGAAAGCGCAGTCGCTGTTGAGAGTGATCTGGAGTGTCTGACCGTCTGCGGGGATGGAGGAGAGATCAAGGATGGCGTCGTGGATATTTTGTTGCTTGCTGGCCATGGAAGTGGCGCTGGGATCGGGAGAGGCGGAGGAATAGCTGATGTCGAGGATCAGATCATCGTGATCGCTATCGCGTGTGTTGTCGTTGAGGTGCAGCTTGTAGGAGCCATCACTTTGCTGGGTGATGGTGTGTTGTGGTGAGTTGTTGATGGGCTGGTTGTTGCTGGATTGCTGGAAGGAAATGGTCGATCCTTCT
This sequence comes from Synechococcus sp. A18-25c, assembly GCF_014280035.1. NCBI lineage: Bacteria > Bacillati > Cyanobacteriota > Cyanophyceae > Synechococcales > Synechococcaceae > Synechococcus > Synechococcus sp. A18-25c. Next base: position 1,625,881 of record NZ_CP047957.1, on the reverse strand, counting down.
GGAATGAAGATGGCGTGAGACCCGCAGTTTTTGGAGAACTGAGTGGCGCCGATTGACCCGAGGACGTTGTTGTTCTGATCGATGAGGATGAGGGTGTTCTGCAGGCTTGTGCTGGCAGAGAGGACCTTGAGAGTGAGCCAGAGGCCGTTGCTGGCACCAGTTGTGACGGAGAAAGAGTTGTTGTCGTTGAGGAGAAGAGTGTTGCCGGATTCTGTCTCGCGATTTGAGTCGTTATTGGAGGTTGAGGCGTTGTTAGATGTTGAGCCGCCAGAGGACGAGATCGCTGCAACGGTCGAGTTGTTGGTGACGGATTGAGCGCTCAGGGTCGCGGCGTCATTGCCGCTGGAGTCTTGAACCGCATTGGCATCGTTGGAGCTTGTGGGATCGCTATAGGCAACAGTGATGGTCTCCGATTTTTTGATGGTGTTGGTGAGAGTGAGCTCAACGGTGGAGCCGGAGATCGCAACCGCAGTGACGGCATTGGCTACCCCGCCGGAGCTGACTGTGAAGGCAGAGGTGGAAGCTGTTGTTGAGGAGAGCGTTTCGTCGTAAGTGAGGATGATCTTGGTGCCGTTGTTGTTGGTGGCAGCTGAGGAGAAGGTGGGCGCAGTGGTGTCGAGACTGAAGACTCTTACGTGGCCAGCACGAACACCAGTTCCAGGTCCAAGCCCATGGTTGTGGGGGGCACCGATAGCAACGGCGCTGCCATCGCTGGAGAGGGAAACGCTGACGCCGCTGTTGTCACCAGCGGCTTCTCCATCGATATCGCTACCGAGTTGATTCCAGGAAGAGGAGGCTGAATCCCATTGGTAGATGCGTGTATGGCCAGCACTAGTTCCATTGCCATCGTTGTGGTGGGCACCGATGGCAACGACGCTGCCATCGCTGGAGAGAGAAACGGTGCCGCTGTAATCACCAGCGGCTTCTGCATCGATATCGCTACCGAGTTGATTCCAGGAAGAGGAGGCTGAATCCCACTTGTAGATGCGTGTATGGCCTGATTGGCTGCCATTCGCATTGTTTTGTGTGGCACCAATGGCAACGATGCTGCCATCGCTAGAGAGAGAAACTCTTAGGCCGCTTCGATCACCATCGGCTTCTCCATCGATATCGCTACCGAGTTGATTCCAGGAGGAAGAGGCTGAATCCCACTGGTAGATGCGCGTATGGCCCTTATTTGAGCCTGTATGCCTGTTGCCATCGTTGTCGGGGGCACCGATGGCAACGACGCTGCCATCGCTGGAGAGAGAAACGCAGGCGCCGCTTCCATCGAAGGCGGCTTCTCCATCGATATCGCTACCGAGTTGATTCCAGGAGGAGGAGGCTGAATCCCACTGGTAGATGCGCGTGTGGCCCGAACGTGTGCCATTGCCATCGTTGTTGGCGGCACCGATGGCAACGACGCTGCCATCGCTGGAGAGGGAAACGCTGCCGCCGCTGTAATCACCAGCGGCTTCTCCATCGATATCGCTACCGAGTTGATTCCAGGAAGAGGAGGCTGAATCCCACTGGTAGATGCGCGTATGGCCCGAATCTGATCCATTGCCATCGTTTAACTGGGCACCGATGGCAACGACGCTGCCGTCGCTTGAGAGAGCAACCCCCCTCCTATGGCCGCTTCGATCACCAGCGGCTTCTCCATCGATATCGCTACCGAGTTGATTCCAGGAAGAGGAGGCTGAATCCCACTGGTAGATGCGCGTATGGCCCGAATCTGTGCCATTGCCATCGTTGAAGGGGGCAGCGATGGCAACGACGCTGCCATCGCTAGAGAGAGAAACCCTGTGGCCGCTTTCATCGCCGCCAGCCTCTCCATCGATGTCGGGGCCGAGTTGGGTGAATGACATCGCTACGCCTCAGCCGGATGAGCGCCCTGATCCCCCAGATCAAGCCTGCGATCAGGTTCAAAGGGAGATGCCTCGATGCCAGCATTCGACCCCCTGTACCAAGGGAGCAGCCTTGCTGATGCTCGTGAGGTAAGAAGCAAGTTCAGTCTTAATCGTTAACGATTATCGAGGCGGCACCGCACTTCTGCGACTGGCATGTGGTCCGATTCGAACGCGATTTGATCAGGCCATCACTCGGTTTCCTTCAGAGGCGTCAAGAGGCTGCTGAGACTTGGTTCTGGCTTTCGAGGTCTGTTCGATGCCACTGGCTGCTGGGCGGGTTCAAACCGGCAGTCGCACGCACCGCCTCTAGGCAGAATCGTGGATACGGAACCTGAATTGCGTGGCTGCGAGCGGCATCCAATCTGAGGACCAAAGCTGGCCTTGGTGGCCGCTGCTGCCGCTTAGCGTCTAGTTACGGGAATAGGTCTTAGGGGCTTGTCCCTGAGTTGCTCTGGAATTTTGTGCAACTGGACTTGATGGTGTGCAACTCCCAGGGAGCTGACCTCGCTTGAACCCTGCTCTACAGGAGATGGTCCAAGACCACCTGCCTGTAGGCATCCAAGTCGGGCACTTCAACCCCATAAACCTTGGCCCGGTCGTCCCAGCGCCGCAGTGCCATGGCATTGTTCATCCCCCAATTCCAAGAGACGCATCGCTTCTGAACGGCTCAGTTCTCCACCCTGCACAGCGAAACTGCGTTTTGATGCATCAAATAGCCCCGCGTAATACGTCTCATCCAGCGAACACAGCAGACATTTGGCTCAAATATGAAACTTCAACGACGTAGCGGATTACATTGATATTCTATGAAACAAGCGCAGGTTTCAAAAAGTTCATCAATCTGGTGTTTCTCTTATTTGCGACTGGCCTTGAATCAATACTCACAATCAAGCATCAGATAGTCAGATTTTTGTTAATGACATTTAGTAGTTTGGATGGACCCATTGTCCGACTGATTTGTCATGGGATTGTGGTCAAGCTTGCATTGCTTGGATCCCATAAAACAAATTTTGAACATTCAAGCATGCTTTCTAGGCGCAATGTTGGTACGTTTATCAATAGGTGTTGATTGCGCTGATGGCAAGCTTTAAGGTTGTAATTGGGTATTCTTTCGCAAAGGTGATGAATATTGTGAAAGCCGATATTGGCTGTGAACCATTGCAGCAATGGTGGGAGGATGAGTAGACTCGAGCCTTCTAAGGCCCCTCGTATCGGGCTCCAGCCTTTGCTTGGATTAGCGTAACTATTTTCAAATATGTGTTGTACATAGAAAACGTAAATTAAGCTACTAGCTGTGAGGCAAAGGATAATGCTGTAAAGGCTCAGAAATAATCCAAAGCCAATCCACGATCCGAGGCAGACCACCCCAATCAAGCTAAAAAAGTTGCTCAGGCAAAGATCGTTGAATTCTTCCCTGGATCCCCACATGCGATTCTTTGGGGTGACAAGGCCAACCAATAGATCCAATCTAGGTTTGATTGCTAAGTAGTAGAAGCCACCCGGTAGTGCCATGAGTGGGTGGTGGATTGTCGTGTAGATCCTTTGCTCATTGCGGCTGAGATTTAGGAATTCGTCCAGGCTCAAAAAATCAGCAACCCCTCGATAGCGTTCCCAGTCTCCGTTTGTTTTGTGATGATAAGCGTGGTCAATCGACCAGGACAGCTGCGGAACTGCATTGATGACGCCAAAAAGGAATCCAAAGATCCGATTCAGTCTTGGGGTCTCAAATAATGATCCATGGCCGCAATCATGCATTAATGAAAAACTTCTCAGTGAAAAAAGGCTGAGAATGATTAGGAAAGGTGGAGTGAACCAGAGGGAGATTTCTGTGGCTTGAAGCATCAGCCACCACAACAGTCCATAGGGAATCAGAGTATTACTGATCTGAATGAGAGCTTTTCGATTGCTGCGTGTCGTAAAGGGCTTCAGGCAGAAGTCTTGATAAGACGGTGATTCCATTGGGAGTCGTTCAGGAGAGTTCGAATTCATCGCGGCGGCGGGCCAGTTGTCGCAGGGCTTCCTCTGGGGCAACTTTCAAGGCCTTGAGATGCAGCACCAACGGTTCATTTGCAACGTCCAACCAGGCCATGGCATCTGCTGAAGGGTTATAGGTCTGAAGCGCTCTTTTGATTTGAAGCCTGCTTTGCTTGCAAGGCAAGTTGCTGATGGAGTTTTCAGCCTCTGCGCTTGTGACGTAAGACGGCTCAACGAGGCATGCCTCAGTGCTCCATGGCCACGGACCCGCTTCTTCTGCCATTGTGAGAGTACGGATCCGGACCATTCCTCGGCCATGTTCCTGGAACCCTTGCAAGGCCCACGCCCCCACCAAGAGGCTGTTTTCCTTAAGCCAGCTTGCCATGCTCCCTTTTGTTGGCAGCTGAAGGCTCGGAAGTTTTGGCCAGGTGGTTTTTCTGTTCAAAGGCATGCAACAGGCAATGCGTTTGCGCTAGGCATAAATATTGTCTATTGCGATTCGTTGAAAGTAAAATGTTTATTCTTCATTGATTCATGAATGCTGCTCATGAGCATGTTCTCCAGAGGTTGCATCTGCAGATCATTGTTGAAGTAGAAAGGCGTGGTTCTTTGACTGCTGCTGCTGATGCCCTTTCATTAACACAGTCAGCCCTGAGTCATTCCATCAAGAAACTGGAAAAGCAGCTTGGAGCGTTGATTTGGGTGCGTGATGGTCGGCAACTCTGTCTGACTCAGACAGGTCGTTATCTTCACTCCTTGGCTGGGAGGGTTTTGCCTCAGTTATCGCTTGCAGAGGATCATCTTGGCCAATTTTCTGCTGGTGTTCGAGGTACATTGCGGGTTGGAATGGAGTGTCATCCCTGTTATCAGTGGATGCTCAATGTGACAGATCCGTACTTAAGGGCTTATCCAGATGTTGATATTGATGTGATTCAAAAATTTCAATTTGGTGGTCTCGATGCTTTGCTAAATCATGAAATAGATATGCTCGTTACTCCTGATCCTGTATTTAAGCCAGGGCTTCAGTTTGAGCCAGTGTTTGATTACGAGCAGGTCTTGGTAGTGTCAGATCAACATCGTTTGTCTGCCAATGATTGGGTGACACCCGAGGATTTGCAATCTGAGATCTTGATTTCTTACCCCGTACCCTTAGAGCGCCTGGACATTTACCGAAGCTTTTTTACGCCAGCCGGGTTCTTGCCAGCTCTTCATAAGCGGATTGAAACCACTGACATGATTTTGCAAATGGTGTCTTGCGCACGTGGCGTTGCGGCACTGCCCCGTTGGCTCGCTGAACGCTATGCCGCTTCGATGAGCCTTACGGTGCTCCGGCTAGGGCAGAGCGGCATTGGCAAGCAGATTCATTTGGGCATGCGCAAGGTGGATGCATCTGTCGACTACATCGCGGGCTTTGTTGACCTTGCACGAAGCATGGAGAACTCTGTTGAGGCTTGACATCCCATGGCTTTGCATCTCGACAGATTGTTTTGACTTAATCCGTCTGGATTGCTTGATCCGAGATCGTGCTGCGTTCAGGCTGTGCTGTGTGGTGCTTTGCAGCGCTGTGGTTTGTGACCTAACCCTAGCCTGTTCCATTCCTCTGCAGAATCACTGCATTGATGGGGAGCGTGGTGGCTGGAGCTGGTGTGAATCCTGCTGATCAGCGCTGGGGTTTCTGGCCGCTGCTGCCACTTAGCTCTTAGGTATTGCAACAGGTTTAAGGGGTTTGTCCCCGATTTGTCCCTGGAGTGTTGTGCAACTAGGCTGGATGGTGTGCAACTGAGACCTTTTTTGGGATTGCACATGGCCAGGCGACGGATGCTTTAACTAAGGTCTCTGCCGTCACGAACAACTTCTCATCCTGAGCTTTTGCGAACCTTCTCTGGCAGTGGTTGAGACAATGGGCAGCAACGATCAACCGCAATCTTCAGCTTGCATTGGTGATGCCGCGGAATCGAATTTGTGAATCGTAGAAGGGTGCAGATTCCGTTGAATTCCGAACCACTCGCAGCAGTAACTTAGCCTCAAGACCAAAGCCATCAAGACCGCGAAGAGGCCATCGCTTGCCAGGTGACCAATGGCAAAAAACGCCATGCCTGCTTTCGGGGGCAAGCTCGGCTCAGATGATATTGCTGATGTTGCCGCTTACATGGAATCCCAATCAATTAATGGCTGGAGCTGATTGCTAGATCTTCAGAATTTCAGGGCATAAGGTCCTCGACAAAAGCCCATGATTGCTCAGCATTCAGGGGCTTTTCTTTTGGTTGGTAGCACTCGCTGCAGTGATCTGTAGTGTGAGACGACTGGTTTCAGCGGGGATCAGCTGCTGAAGGAAACGGGGAAAGAACGGTGCGAATCCGTCGCTGTCCCGCAGCTGTGAAGCGTCGGCTCTCCACCGATGTCAGTCAGAACGCCCGCCAGGATTCCAAACGACGCGGATCGTATGAACGCTTTGACCAAAGCCAGCCCCATGCTCAGGGCTGGTGTGACCTCCACTGCGGGATTGCTCACCCTTTCCCTGTTCAGCCCGGCCCATGCCCATCACCCCTTCGGCATGGGAGACAGCACAGACCTTTCTGCCCTGCAGGGATTGTTGAGTGGCATTGGTCACCCCCTGTTGGGACCTGACCATCTGCTGTTTCTACTGGCCATCGCCTTCGTCGGCCTGCAACGTCCCCGAACTTGGGTGATTCCTCTGTTGGCCGCCGGCTTGGGCGGGAGTGTTTTGTCGCAGTTCATTCCCCTGCCGGATGCCGTGGCTCCCTGGGCGGAAGCTCTGGTGTCTCTCAGCCTGGTTGTTGAGGGTTTGATGGCTCTCACCGTGACGCCCACCAGTTGGTTGCTGCCGCTCGTGACCCTGCACGGTTTTCTGCTGGGCAGCACGATTGTGGGTGCCGAACCCACCCCTCTGGCGACCTATTTCCTGGGTTTGCTGATCGGGCAAGGCGCATTGCTGCTGGTCGTGACCAGCGGGTCTCAGTCCCTGCTTGAGCGCATTGGTGCCCAGGGGCAACGCCTTGGTGCCGGCATCTGGATGGGCATCGGCATGGCCTTTGCCTGGGTTGCCCTGATCGACTGATCACGAGCAGGTCGTTTCACAGCTTCTGACCTCAGAGATCACCTCTGGGGTTTCTTTAATTCGTACAAATGAAACTTTTCAAGCAACTACTGGTTGCTCCCGCCGCCCTTGGCCTGATCGCCAGTGGCGCTAGTGCCGCCGAGATGCACATCGACGGCCTTTCCGACTACGCCACCAGCTCTTCAGCAGGCAGCCTCGAGCAGGTCACCAGCATCACCCAGTTCTCTGACGTTGATCCGACGGACTGGGCTCATCAGGCTCTGAGCAACCTGATCGAGCGCTACGGCTGCGTCGCTGGCTACCCCAACGGCACCTACCGCGGCAACCGTGCGATGACCCGCTTTGAAGCGGCCGCACTGCTGAACGCATGTCTCGACCGCGTCACCGAAGTGACCGACGAGCTGAAGCGCCTGATGAAGGAGTTCGAAAAGGAACTCGCCATCATCAAGGGCCGTGTTGATGGTTTGGAAGCCCGCGTGGGCGAACTGGAAGCCACCCAGTTCTCCACCACCACCAAGCTCTCTGGCTTGGCGACTTTTGTTGTTGGAGCGAATCGTTTCATGGGTTCCGCGACTCCGCTTCGCGCAGACAGCAATGCCGAGTTCGGCGGAACAGTTTTCAATTACGACCTGCAGTTGGCGCTGGAGACATCCTTCACCGGCAAGGATCAGCTGACCACCGTGCTGCGTTCTGGCAACTTCGACGGTGACGACAACGTCTTCGGCAGTGGGGGGCCGTCGGGTTTGGCCACCCTGGATACCGCGTTCCAGGAGGGTGATCAACCGAATCAACTTGCGATCGACAAGCTCTTCTATTCCTTCCCCATTGGTGAGTTCATCACTATCACTGCGGGTCCCTACGTCGGGCAGGAAGACATGCTCGCGATCTGGCCGAGCGTGTATCCCAGTGATCCGATTCTCGAGGTGCTGACGCTCAATGGAGCACCTGGCGCTTACAACAAGAACCTGGGGGCAGGGGCAGGCATCTCGTGGTCTGATTCCAGTGGCTTCAGTGCTTCTGCTAACTACGTCGCGGCCAATGGGGCGGCCAGCGACACGCCCGATGGCGGTTTCGCGACTGACAATGCGGCGGGTACCGGCACGGTTCAGTTGGGTTGGGAGGCCGAAGGTTGGACGATCGCCGCGATCTACTCACAGATCCAGAACGGGCATGACTTGATCGCCTATGCCACTCTGTTGACGCAGGAGTCGCTGAGTCCCCGTGGCGTCACCCACGCCTTTGGTCTGGGTGGATCCTGGGCACCGGAAGAGAGCGGTTGGGTTCCTGCGGTGAGCGTTGGTTTGGGATTCAACAGCAGTGACACCGACAGCAGCGGTGAGGTGAGCAGCAGTCAGTCTTGGACGGTGGGGCTGGAGTGGAACGATGTGTTTATGGCGGGGAGCAATGCCGGCATGGCCGTGGGCCAGCCCGTTTTTGCGACTGACCTTCGTGGTGGCGACACCCCTGCGGATGGTCAGTTCATCTGGGAGTGGTGGTACCAGTTCCAGGTGAGCGACAACATCAGCGTCACCCCAGCGCTGTTCTATCTGTCGCGTCCCATGGGTGAGCTCACACTCAGGGATTCCAGCTTTCAACAGTTGGGCGGCTTGATCAAAACCACATTCGTCTTCTGACTTATTGAGCCAGATGGCGCCGGTGACGATGGAGAGGGCACTGGTGCCTCCGACGGATGGGGGATTGAAAACAAGGCTTCGAACAAGGAGCGCCCATGGCTCTGTTTTGCGCTGAAGAAGTGGTTTGCCTCTGGCCTGATCCATTCCTCTGCAGAATCACTGCATTGATGGGGAGCGTGGTGGCTGGAGCTGGTGTGAATCCTGCGGATCAGCGCTGGGGTTTCTGGCCGCTGCTGCCTCTCTATCCCTACGGCCGGCGTGCTACGCACGTACAAGAGCTGATCCCTGGCCAGGTTTGGGGTTTTGAGCAGCTTCAGGGGGTGTATTACGTCGCCGTGCCGATTCGTCTCACGGTCGTGAAAGTGCCTGGTGGCTTGATGCTGGTGAATCCATTGCCGCCGACTGGGGAGCTTCGCGACGGCATTGCTGCGCTGGAAGCTGAACACGGACCGGTGCGCACGATCGTGCTCCCCACCGCTTCAGGGTTGGAGCACAAACTTCCTCTTGGCCCCCTGGCCCGAGCCTTCCCGGAAGCGGAGGTGTGGGTGTGCCCAGGCCAGTGGAGTTTCCCGGTGCAGCTGCCTCTGTCATGGCTGGGTGTCCCCGCCCGTCGCACCAAGGTATTGCTCGACGATGGCGTCCCCCACAGTGACGTCTGCCATTGGATCTCCCTTGGGCCACTTGATCTTGGGGTCGGTCGCTTTCAGGAGATCAGCTGTCTGCATCGTCCTTCGGGTGCCCTGCTGGTGACCGATGCCCTGGTGGGCATCGCTGCCGAACCTCCCGCTGTGTTTAATGCCGATCCAGCTCCCTTACTGTTTCACGCCCGTGAGCGCGGTGATCAACCGTTTGACGACACACCGGCCAACAGGCGAAGGGGCTGGGCACGCTTGGTGTTGTTTGCCTCTTATCTGCGGCCGGAACCCCTCGAGGTGCCAGGTCTTGTTGAGGTGATTCGCCAGGCGTTCAAGCCTGGATTGCGCTCAGCACGAGCCCACTTCGGTCTGTATCCCTTTGCCTGGACACAGGGCTGGCAGGACGCTGCAGCCGCTCTGATCGGTGATCAGACCCCCAAACTCCAGGTGGCACCAGTGCTGGAACGGCTTGTGTTGCCGCGCGCTCGTGAGGCCCTGTTGGAGTGGCTGATGGAGCTCGAGCAACAGCTTGATCTGCGTTGGCTCGTTCCAGCCCACTACTCAGCCCCGCTTGCGTTCAGGCCTCAAGAAGTGTTTGAGCTTCGCCGACAAATTGAGTCCAGAACCTGGGCACCCAGCGATGGCAACTGGGAATTCCTCGGGGGAATCGATCAAACCCTGTTAGATCTCGGTGTGGTTCCTCAAGATCCCCGCTAGCCGACATCAGGGATGGTTCAGAGCTTGATGTCGTCGTCGATGACCATGTCGTCGTCACCGAAGAGGGTTTCCTCCAGCTCTTTGCGCTGCTCCATCTGGCGAAGGAAGTAACCAGTCATCATCGCTGAGGCCAGCATATTGGCCAGATTGTCGCGATTGGCGGTGACCTTCACTTCAAACTGTTCGCCGGGGAGCATGCCAAGCAAACCCTGAACGTTGTGGCGAATGATGTCTTGGATGTCGTTGCTGGCAGATTTGGCAACCCGCTGCAGCACATCAGGAGACTGATCCTGGAGGTACTGAACCAAGCCATTCACTGGCTGGCCGTCTTGGTTGTCGGTGGTCAAAAATTCAGGGTTAAACATCCCACCGCTCTCCGTCATGTGAGTGACCTTATCGCAGCTGAGCTCAACATCACAGTTGATCACGGTCGGGAGAACCGTATTGGACCGAACCGGCTGAGAGGCCAATAACGCCAAATCGCTGTGCCGATCACATCGTCTTCAGGCAGTGGACCCCACAGATGTGAATCCAGGCTGGCGTTGCGGTTGTCACCCATCACCCACAGCTCACCTTGGGGCACCTCAACTGGAGCCATGGCGTAATCCATCCGATCAGCGATCCATGGTTCCTGAATGGTGCTTCCGTTCCTGATGAGCTGCCCCTCCTTAACCTCCAGCTGATCACCCGGCCGTCCCACCACGCGTTTGATCAAGGCAGCGTTCGGGTCATAGCCCGCCTGCACCAGCTGTTCCGGGACGCGGAACACCACGACGCTGTTGAGCGGTAACGACTGATGGCGCTGGCGCTCAAGCCGTGGACGCAGTTTTTCCACCAGGATTCGGTCCTGCAGTTGCAGGGTCGGCAGCATCGAGCCTGAGGGAATCCAGCGTGGTTCAAGGACCTGCCAGCGGAGCAGTAGGGCCAGCAGAACCCACACCAGCAGTGATCGCCAGCCACCGCGGCGTTGATTGGCTTGCTTGGACTGATCGCTCATCAACTGACCTGGTTGGGCAAGGTGGTGGTCCCTGATCGAGGATCGCATCAGCACCGATGTCTGGCCTGAGCCTCGCCACCGACAATCTGAGAGCAGCCATCCGGCTGCTGTTGCAACTCCAGCAGCTGGGTCTGCAACGGGTGGTGCTGTGCCCTGGGAGCCGATCGGCATCGCTGGCCCTGGCGGCCGGTGGATTGGCTGAGCGGGGCTTGCTGGAACTGGTGACGGCCATTGATGAACGTTCGGCGGGGTTTCATGCCTTGGGTTTGGCAGCGGCCGCTGGCCGACCTGTCGCGGTGATCACCACCTCCGGCACAGCAGTGGCCAACCTGCTGCCAGCAGCCGTTGAGGCCGACCGTTCCAGCATTCCTCTTTTGTTCTTGACCGGTGATCGTCCGCGACGTCTCAAGAACTGCGGCGCCAATCAGACGGTCAATCAGGAGGACTTTCTCATCAGTGCCTGCCGTTGGATGGCCAGCGGACCCGTCGATGGTCTGCATGGTCTGCCGGATGAGGAGCTGAGCTCCCTAACAACCCAGGCCTGGGAGCGAATGCTGCAGCCCCCAGGTCCTGTGCATCTCAATCTCCCGTTCGAAGAGCCGTTGCATCCAACTGCAGAACAGCAACAACAGCTCTGGTTGGGGATCGCCATGCCAAGCGATCCCCAGGGGCCTTTGGCTCGCCCGGCCGACACCCACTCGCGGCCTACGGTTTTGGGCGCTCCTGACTGGTCCCGTCCAGGGGTTGTGGTGGCGGGTCCATGGCGGGGACTTGCTGCGGATCTGCCCGCGTATCAGCAGGCATTGCAAGAGCTGGTGGACTGCAGTGGCTGGCCGCTTCTGGCGGATCCGCTGGCCGCAGTGCCTGACCAGCTCTCCGGACTGATTCGCCACTGGGACCTGCTGCTCCCCGCAGGCCTAAGTCATGAATGCGATTCCCTGCAGGTGCTGCGCCTTGGACCTCTCCCAGCTAGCCGCCGGCTTGAGGCCTGGCTGCGCCAACAGGGTTCGGGGCAATGGCTGATTACCGAGGGCGACTCCCGTTGCCTCGATCCACTCGGACTCAGCCATCAAGACAGCCATGGGCTGTGGCGCTGGTGGAAGGCCAATCGCGCTGATGCCCGCTTTGCACCCCAGCACTCTGCTGACCTGCTTCGCGGGTGGCAGCAGGCCGATCATCGCGTTCACACCACACTGCAATCGCTGCTGGCTGAAGCGGGCGCTATCAACGAGCCTGCCTTGATGATGGCCCTGCCGGGTTGTCTGCCGGAGGGGCTGCCGGTGATGCTTGCGGCGAGTAGCCCGGTGCGGGATTGGCAGGCTTTTGCCGCAGCCGACATCGGCACCCGTCGCTGTTACAGCTTTCGTGGTGCCTCGGGCATTGATGGCACTTTGTCGCTGGCGCTTGGGCTGGCAAGCGTTCTCGGCCCAACCCTTTTGATCACTGGAGATCTGGCCCTCCAGCACGACAGCAACGGTTGGTTGCTGGCCAGTGCATCGGTGGTGCCGCTGGTGGTGTTGCTGATCGATAACGGTGGCGGCGGCATCTTTGGGCAGCTGCCCATTCCTGCAGCATCGCCGGCTGCATTCGATCGACTGTTTGCCATGCCCCAACGTTGCGATCCGCTGGCTCTGGCGGCAGCGCATGGTGTGACAGGCAGACAGATCAGCTGTCTGGAGGATCTTCCTGCAGCCCTCGAGTGGGGCCTGGCGCAGCAATGCACCGTGTTGCTTCGGGTCTGCACCAACCGCGTTGACGATGCCGAGCTTCGCCGCCAGTGGCGTGATGCGCTCATCAACGCATCAGCGCGGGGGGGTACAACAGAGGGCTGATCGACGTCCTTGTCATGGCTGATCCGGTCTCATCCCCTGTGCTTCCTGGTGATCCGGGCGTGACCTGGCATCCCTGGACTCAGTACGAAGACATCCGGCTGGACCGCGCCACGCCAGGCATGGCCCGTGTGGCCATCAATCGTCCCCAGAAACGCAATGCCTTTCGACCACGCACCGTGGCCGAGCTTTGCGATGCCTTCACGCGAATTCGCGATGACAGCAGCATTGGGGTGGTGCTGCTGACCGGTGTCGGTCCCGCGGAAGACGGCGGCTATGCCTTCTGCGCTGGTGGTGATCAAAGCGTTCGCGGCGATGGTGGTTACCTCGATGAGCAGGGACTGCCGCGCCTCAATGTGTTGGATCTGCAGCGATTGATCCGCAGCCTCCCCAAGGTGGTGATCGCATTGGTGGCGGGCTATGCCATTGGCGGTGGACAGGTGCTGCACCTGCTCTGTGATCTCAGCCTGGCGGCGGACAACGCCGTGTTTGGGCAGACCGGTCCGCGCGTCGGCAGCTTCGATGGTGGATTCGGAGCTGGGTATCTGGCGCGGGTCGTCGGACAACGCAAAGCACGGGAGATCTGGTTTCTCTGCCGCCGCTATGGCGCCGAGCAAGCGCTGGAGATGGGTCTTGTGAATGCGGTGGTGCCACTCGATGAGCTGGAAGCCGAAGGCGTGCGTTGGGCCAAAGAGGTGCTGCAACACAGTCCAACGGCTATCCGTTGCCTGAAAGCCGCCTTCAATGCGGAGACCGATGGTCTGGCTGGCCTTCAAGAGTTGGCAGGACAAGCCACGCACCTCTTCTACCGAACGGAGGAGGGGCAGGAGGGACGCAATGCCTTCTTGGAAAAACGGGATCCTGACTTCTCGTCCTCACCCTGGTTGCCGTAGCTAGACAACGATTGGGATGTTCAATCGCATCAGGATGTCTGTCCGCCATCGTTCAACTGTTGGGCTGTCTGCGCTTGCCGCTTTGGCGTTGCTGATGCCCAATGGCGTGCTGGCTGCTCCGCTCGAGCGCGAACCAGACCCCATTCCGCCTCTGGCAGAACCCGTCACCGATGCGGAATCCATGGCCAGGGTTCCTGATGATCTTCGGCTGAGCGTGGGATTGCAGCTGGTGCTGGATCGCCACCACCGCCAACTGCTGGTGCTCGATGATGGGCAGTTGACACGGCGGTTTCCCGCCGCTGTCGGCACGGTGGGTTGGGAAACGCCGGCGGGGCGTTTCCGGGTGATGCAGAAGGTCAAGGAGCCGGTCTGGACCCATCCAGTGACTGGCCAGAGACGCGGTCCTGAGGATGCGACCAATCCGCTCGGCACCCGTTGGATTGGCTTCTATCGCGATTGCAAGGGACGTGAGGGTTGGGACGGTGAGCAGTACCTCGACATTGAAGGCTGCACAGTGGCGGGGTTCCACGGAACGCCATACCGCTGGACGGTGGGACGAGCGGTCTCCCACGGTTGCGTGCGTCTTTACGAGGAAAACGTCCAGGAGATTTTTGACATGGTGCGCGTTGGCACTCCGGTGACTGTCTTGCCTTGATGCTTCTGATCCCAGGCGATTGCGCTTAAAGTCGCGCCGCTTAACGGGTTTGATCGTTCATGCGTGTGCTGTTTGCCGCCGCCGAATGCGCACCGATGGTGAAAGTTGGCGGTATGGGCGATGTGGTCGGATCCCTGCCGCCGGCGTTGGCCGCTCTCGGCCACGACGTGCGTCTGATCATGCCCGGCTACAGCAGGCTCTGGAGCCAGCTTGATATCCCACCTGAGCCCATCTGGCGTGCTCAGACCATGGGCACTGAATTTGCGGTCTTCGAAACCCAGCACCCCACCAATGGTCTCCCTGTTTATCTGGTGGGCCATCCCGTCTTTGATCCAGAGCGGATCTACGGCGGAGAGGACGAAGACTGGCGCTTCACCTTCTTTGCCAGTGCTGTTGCGGAATTCTCCTGGAACATGTGGAAGCCGCAGGTTTTGCATTGCCATGACTGGCACACCGGCATGATTCCGGTGTGGATGCATCAAGACCCGGAGATCAGCACGGTTTTCACGATCCACAATCTCAAATATCAGGGCCCCTGGCGCTGGAAGTTGGACCGCATGACCTGGTGCCCCTGGTACATGCAGGGTGATCACACCATGGCCGCGGCTCTGCTCTATGCCGATCGCGTCAATGCGGTGTCTCCCACCTATGCCCAGGAGATCCGCACGTCCGAGTACGGCGAAAAGCTGGAGGGGTTACTGAACTACATCTCCGGCAAGTTGCGCGGCATCCTCAACGGCATCGATCTGGAAGCCTGGGATCCCGCCACCGACAGGACGCTGCCCGCCAATTACGACGCCGAGAATCTGTCCGGCAAGGCTGAGTGCAAAAAGGTTTTGCAGGAGCGCATGGGTCTGGAGGTGCGTGATGACGCCTTCGTGCTCGGCATGGTGAGTCGACTCGTCGATCAGAAGGGTGTCGATCTGCTTTTGCAGGTTGCCGATCGCCTGCTTGCCTACACCGATACTCAGATCGTTGTGCTTGGTACCGGTGATCGCGGGCTCGAGTCGGGGCTCTGGCAGCTCGCCTCCCGCCATCCCGGTCGAGTGTCGGTGTTCCTCACCTACGACGATGCTCTGTCGCGCTTGATCTATGCCGGCAGTGATGCGTTCTTGATGCCCAGTCGTTTTGAGCCCTGCGGGATCAGTCAGCTCAACGCGATGCGCTACGGCTGTGTTCCGGTCGTTCGCAAAGTCGGTGGTCTGGTCGACACCGTGCCTCCCCATGACCCTCGCAATCAGGTCGGCACAGGCTTCTGCTTCGACCGTTTCGAGCCAGTTGATTTCTACACCGCTCTTGTGCGTGCCTGGGAGGCCTACCGCCATCAAGAGAGCTGGATGCAGCTGCAGCGGCGGGGCATGCTGCAGAACTACAGCTGGGATCGATCCGCGCTTGAGTACGACTGCATGTATCGGGATGTCTGCGGAATCAAGGAACCTGGACCGGATGCCGCCGAGGTGGAACAGTTCTCTCAGGGGCAAGATGCGGACCCTTCGCGCAACGGCGCGTCGCCGATTGAAGTCAGCCAGAGTCCTCCCGAAGAGATCCTTGAACGCAACAGCCGTAACCCGCTGGCACGCCTCCTGCGTCAATCGCGAAAATGAGACTTGACCCCTGTCGCCCCACGCTGTCTTCGGGCAACGTGGAGCGAGCAGAGCTTTCACAGTGATGCCGGATCCGTCCTCGCCCGACGAGCGCTCTCTACCTGCGCCTTATCAAAGCCCCTGGGTGGCTCTGCGTGAAGACATCCCGGCCGCTGTTGCTGATCTGCGCTTGCGACTTCAAGAGCTCTGGCGCCGCAACCGAGAAGGTGATCTGTCCACTCCTGGGTTTTGGCCCACGGATCTCGCTCCACTGTTCTGGCCGGTGGTGCTCGCGCTGACTGTGATCGTTGTGGCGCTGGGCTGGATCCAGCTGACCACAGCCTTGCAGGCCACTGACGACGCACCGGCACCGGGCATCGAGACGATTCGCACCACACCGCTGCCTGAGGCTCGCCCTCTCAAGGCAGATCTTGATCCAGCCTTGGAGGCACCGCCGCCAGCCCTGCAACCCATGGCGCAGGAGCTGGACCCGCCGTTGCCAAGGTCTGCACCGACCGCTGCAGTGCCCGAATCTCCCGAACCGGAGTCCTTGCCTCAACCCACACTTCAGGTGGACCCGTTGCTTCGCTTGTTAGCCGAAGCTGATGCGGATCTCTCAGTGCCTGAAGGGCTTTTACTGGCGGCACGCCCCTTACCAGAGAGCAATGCTGCCGTGCTGGTGCTCGATGCATCGTTGTGGGAAGAGCTGTCCGCAACCTCCCGTCGAACCCTTGCGGAGATGTGGTGGCGCATGCTCGAGGATCAGGGCTACGACGACATCACCCTGGAAGATGCTGGATACCGTCTGCTGGCGCGGCCAGCTCGCGTTGGTGGGGGCATGATCATGTTCGATCCGCCGCAATTGTGATGACGCTGCAGCTTGCCCAGCTCGCGGAGCTTTGGGGGCCGCCGGTGCTCAAGAACGGTCAGCATCTAGACCTCACAGTGGCGATGGGCCCCGTCTGCACGGACAGTCGTGAGTTACAGGCCGGTGCTCTATTTATTCCGCTTCGGGGTGAACGTTTCGATGGTCATACCTTTCTGGAGCGCGCATCAGAGCTGGGTGCCCAGGCTGCCCTGGTGGCCAGTGACTGGGATCAACCGTTGCCGGACGGATTGCTGCACTGGCGTGTTGAGAACACTCTTTGGGCTTATCAACAACTGGCCACCTTGCATCGACGTCAGCTCGCTGCCGGTGTTGTGGCTGTAACGGGTTCAGCGGGCAAGACCACCACGCGAGAGCTGATTCGTGCAGCATTGCGCCCTCTTGGTGCCGTGCAGGCCAGCAACAGCAACAACAACAACGATGTCGGTGTACCCCTCACCTTGATGGGTGCTGAGCCATGCCATCAAGCGGTCGTGGTGGAGATGGGGATGCGCGGCCTCGGTGAAATTGAGCGCTTGTCGCGTTGCGCCGAACCCGACATTGCTGTGATCACCAATATCGGCACGGCACACATCGGTCGTCTTGGCAGCAGGGCTGCCATTGCCACAGCCAAGTGCGAAATCACGGCTGCTCTGGCACCCCATGGTGTTGTGGTGATTCCAGCGGGCGATGCGCTCTTGGAGGATGCCCTTGCGCGCTGTTGGAGAGGCCGCGTGGTGCGGGTGGCCTTGGAAGGTGACCAACCACAGGATGGCCCCGATGTGGTGGGACTCGTGTCCAATGCCTTACCCGCCGCCGATTGGATCGGCGTCCACGATTCAACGGCGGGTGTGCTCGCTGTGGATGGTGTGCGCGTGACCTGTCCCTTGGACGGTCGTCACAACGCCCGTAATCTGATGCTGGCGCTCGCCGTCGCGGCAGAATTGGATGTTCCATTGATGGAGCTCCAATCCATCGCTGTGGAGGTGCCGGGTGGACGCAATCGTCGTCTCACCATCGGCAACCTCAAGGTGTTGGATGAAACCTACAACGCCTCCCCTGAGGCGGTGTTGGCGGCGCTGGAGCTGCTGGCGCAGCAGCCCGGTCGTCGTTTCGCCGTGCTCGGCACGATGCTCGAGCTTGGTGAAAGCAGTGTTGCGCTTCATCGGACTGTGGTGGAGAGAGCCGTCGCGCTCAACCTGGATGGACTGGTTGCTGTGGCTTCGGGGGCTGAGGGCGCTGCCATGGAAGAGGCCGCTGCATCGCTGGGCTGCTTTGAGCGTGTGGATGCTCCTGAACAGGCGGCTCTACCACTGAGCCGCTGGTTGCGCCCCCACGACACCCTGCTGCTCAAGGCCAGCCGTGGTGTGGCGTTGGAGCGTCTGATTTCCTTGTTGCCATCGCTCTAGGACATGTCATCAAGCTGCCATGCGCGCGGTTTGGTGTTCCTCGCAGCGGATCAAATCAATGGCGTTTGGATGATTCCTGATGAAGGGAATGTCTTCCATGGCCAGCACTCTGGCTTCAAACGCATCGCCTGCATAAAAGCAACCCTCCATCCGCTGGCTGCCGGCATCGCGGTAGCGCACGGTGTAGCGCTTCATGTTCGGCATGGCTCTGCAGTCTGCATGCACCCAAGCTCCCGCAGTTTCAGGGTCTAGCCATCAACGGTGTCTGAAGAGAATCCGTGGATTGAACGGCGCAGGGCGGCTCGACAGCGGCACTTAAACGATGTTTGGCATCGGACCCCAGTCATTCTTGAGGTCACAACTGACCTAGGCCACCATCTCTGCTTTGAAGCCAAGGCCGACCATAAGAATCATTGGGGTGTCATCGACGCTTGACGCTGAAAACAGTCGTTAGGAATTGGATGCTGCGCTGCGCGCGCTCCAGCCTTCTCTCACGTTTTGGCGAGCGCGACCGATGGCGAGAGATCCATCGCCAACATCTTTGGTGATCGTGGAGCCTGCGGCGATTGTCACCTCCCGTCCGATGCTGACGGGGGCGACAAGCACGGAATTCGCCCCTGTCTTGCTGTGATCACCGATCACCGTGCGGTGCTTGTTCACACCGTCGTAATTGGCCGTGATGGTGCCGGCACCCACATTCACGTGTTCACCCAGGTCGGCATCGCCGATGTAGCTGAGGTGATTCACTTTGCTGCCCGCGGCGATCGTGCTCTTTTTCACTTCCACGAAATTGCCGATTTTGCAATCGTTGCCGATGTTGGCGTCAGGGCGGAGATGGGCATAGGGGCCGATCGCCACCTGGTTACCGACGCACGCTTGCTGAATCACCGAGTGCAGCACGGTGACTCCATCACCGATCTCAGCATCTTGAATCAAGCTGCCCGGCCCAAGCCTGCAGTTGTCGCCGACACGGCAGACACCCCGCAGATGCGTTTGGGGCTCGATCACCACATCGCGACCGAAGCGGCAGCCTTCGCTCAGCGTGCAGCTGCCAGGATCCACGAAAGTGACGCCTTCATCCATCCAGTGGTCACGAAGCCGTTGCTGAAGGAGTGCCTCGCATTGGGCCAGCTGGCGTCGATTGTTGATGCCGTTCACTTCATCAGCATCGGCCACTTCCACGTGCATGGCTCGTTCGAGCATGGCCACGGTGTCGGTCAGATAGAGCTCTCCCTGGTCGTTGTCGGTGCTCAGTGTCGGTAAGACGGCGGCAAGGCGCTCCCAGTTGAAGCAGTAGATGCCCGCGTTGGTGAGGTTGTTGTTGCGTTGCTCCTCGCTGCAGTCGCGATGTTCAACGATGGCGCTGACGCTGCCTTCTTCATCCACAAAGACCCGCCCATATCCCGTTGGGTCGTCCAGACGAGCGGTCAACAGCGTGACATCAGCACCACTGCTGCGATGGGTGTTGACGAGTTGATCGATGGTCTCAGCTCTTAACAGTGGAACATCCCCATTCAGCACCAGCAATTCGCCAGAAAAATCCTTCAGGGGACCCATTAACTGCTGAACAGCATGTCCAGTGCCGTTTTGCGGTTGTTGCAACACGAACTCAAGCCCGTCCACGTGGCTCAGCTGGTGTTCGACCCGCTCAGCTTGGTGGCCCACGATCAACACCCGACGCTCAGGCTCAAGGTTGCGGGCGCTTGCCAGGACCCGTTCCACCAGAGTGGCACCTGCCAAAGGCTGCAGCACCTTGGGTAGGGCGCTTTTCATGCGGGTGCCTTTTCCTGCGGCCAGAACGGCGACGGCGAGCATCAACACACAAGCGGGACGGCCGGAATCTACCGGGACTTGTTGACGCAGCCCAGCTCTGCGTAGGGTTTCGGATTCAGCGACCGAGCACCGTGCAACTGGGTTGCCGGATCAGAGCATGGGCCCGCTGTCGGGTGCAGTCCATGGGGTGCAACACGGTGTGG
Organism: Synechococcus sp. A18-25c; assembly: GCF_014280035.1. NCBI lineage: Bacteria > Bacillati > Cyanobacteriota > Cyanophyceae > Synechococcales > Synechococcaceae > Synechococcus > Synechococcus sp. A18-25c. Next base: position 1,605,746 of record NZ_CP047957.1, on the reverse strand, counting down.
AGGCGTTCTGCGTCGCGCCGCAGCGCTTCGTGAATGTGAAGGCTTCCGCGTGGTGTGCCCGTTTGACCTGTTCAGGCTGCTTCCTTGCTGAAGGGGGGATGCCAGTCAGGAGGTGTCTCCGATCTGTGAAAGGTTGCCGCTGCTAGGGGGCGTGCGGCAAGGGAAATGGTGTTGCCGCCGAGCAGCCGACTTGTCACTTTGATGGAACACGACAATGCGTTCATGACTGCAGCCGGGGTGAAAGATCTGCGGCAACTTCTGTTGCCCTTTTTTGTGAATGGCACCGATCGGCGCTCCTTTCGCTTGTTCGTTGGGCTGCTGGTGTCGTCTGTTTTTGTCGCCCTTGGGCTTTCTGCCTGGACAATTGTGCTGGTGAATGGGGTGCTGAGCAGTGCACTACCTGCTGATTGGCTCACGGGTCTCAGTGTGATGCGCTCATTTGTGGACTGGGGGCTGTCCAGTGCTGCATTGACTTGGATCAGCGGATTGGCTGTGTTGGCCTCAGCTGTGCTGGTGTGGTTCTGTCGCGGCATGACGCGCCGTCGACAGGGGGCTTGGTTGTATGTGGTCGGCGCTTTCTGGCTTTTGTTGATTGCCAACGCGATGTTGGTGTTGTTTTCGTTTTTCTTGAAAGACCTCACGGATGCCTTCGTCGACAAGAAGTTGGCAGAGGCTCGTCGCAGTCTGATCCAGGTGTTGGTGTTTTTGTTGGCCTTGGCGCCTGTGATTTTTGCCTACAGCTATGTGAGCAAATCTCTCGCAAACTATTGGCGGGAGGCGATGTCTCTGAGGTTTCTGGGCGGCTACCTTGGAGATCGTTATTTCTATGAAATCAGTTCCAGTGGCGGCGGCTTAGGGGTAGTTGTTGATAACCCTGATCAGCGGATTTCTCAGGATATTGAAAAATTCACCACGCAAACATCTGAGTTATTTTTTCGGTTGGTGATGTCGGTGACATCGGCTTTCAGCTTTGCCTTTGTTTTGATCAGCATCAATGCATGGATTCTATTATTTGTTGTTATTTACGCGTCAGTTTCAAGTGGTTTGATCGCTTTTATTGGTCGAAAGCTTGTTCGCTTGAATTACGTTCAGCTCAAGTTAGACGCTGATTTTCGTTATGCACTGGTGCGTGTCCGGGATAATGCCGAATCCATCGCATTTTATTCTGGCGAAAAGGGTGAATGGACGCGTTCTGTGCGTTCGTTGTTGGCGGCTATTAAAAACCAGTATCGCGTGATCAGGCTAGGCGCTGTTGTCAATTCTCTGTCGCAAGTTTATCAAAATATGGGCTTTATTGTTCCCTATGTGTTGCTTTGGTCGGTTTATTTTAAGGGGGAGATTCAGTTTGGTGTGTTCACTCAGGTTTCACAGGCTTTAGCGGTGGTGATGGGTGCATTCAGTTTCATCGTGGAAAATTTCAATGAATTGGCTGGTCTCCTCTCCAACACCCGCAGACTTCAAGAGCTGGGTCATGGCTTTGACCAGCAGTCGGTTGATTTTGAGTCTGGACCACCGCTGGACAACACGACTTCTACAGCTTCATCAACACTGCTTTTGCCCGAACGAATGGTTCAGGTGGAGGAGGTCACCCTGAGGATCCCCGCGGCCGAGCGCACCTTGGTGCGCAATCTCAGTTTGAACCTCGATCAGACCAGCCGTTTGTTGATCGTGGGTCCATCGGGATGTGGAAAAACCTCACTCTTGCGTTTGTTCTGTGGTCTCTGGCCTGCCGCGACGGGCACGGTTGCCTCAAGGGGCTTGCAGGACGGTCTGATGTTTGTTCCTCAAAAGCCCTATGTGTTCCCTGGCTCTCTGCGTGATCAACTGCTCTATCCCGACGCGAACCAGATGTTGGGTCTAGACAAGATTCAGAACTTGATGGAGTCAGTGTCGCTCACGTCAGTCTTTGATCACGCGGAATCTGCAGATGAGCAGGTGGACTGGCCGCGTGTGCTTTCGGTGGGTGAGCAGCAGCGCATTGCTTTCGCTCGCGTCCTCTTGGCTGAAGCGCGCTTTGTTCTACTGGATGAATCCACGAGTGCTCTGGATCTGGCCACAGAACGAGCGGCTTATCGCCTGTTGAGGGAGGCAGGCACTGGATTTGTCAGTGTCGGACACCGCTCGTCGTTGTTGGAGTACCACGACTCTGTGTTGGAGCTCGACCGCGAGGGAGGTTGGCGGCTCATCGATGCCCGTGACTATGTGTTTGCTTAATCCCGATGTGCCGATCACATCGTTGTTCAGTTTCACTGGAGGTGATGCGATCGTTTGTGTCAGGAAAGATCCATCTTGCTGGAGGCGAAGCCTGGATGGGTGCTGGCATCCGGCGATCCGCGTCGACAAGATGACTGCAGACAATGTCGGTTGGTCGTGAACGCCTTTCGAGAGCAACTTTTCCGAGCGTTGTATGCCGAGGATGACAAGCGCAGTGCAACAGGAACTGTCAAGGTGCTTGGTCTGCTGATCGCATTCTCGATCGTTTTGGCGATCATTGCGACTGAGCCAGTGGTTCGATCCTCACAGGGGGGTCTACTCGTCAACCTTGATATTGCAGTTGCCGTTATTTTTCTGATTGAATATCTCGCCAGAATGTGGGTTGCACCCTTGAAGAAGGGCGCGAGGAGAGGGATTCGTGGTGCTTGCGACTTCGCGATGACGCCTCTGGCGATCCTTGATCTGATCGCCATCGCTCCAACGATACTCGGTTTTATTACTCCTGAACTTTATTTGCTAAGGATCGTTCGGTTGGTCAGAATTGGCCGTGTGGGTCGTTCAAAACGTTTTCGTCAGAGTATTCAGTATTTCAATCAAGCGATTGCTGCAAAGAAAGAAGCATTGCTCATCTCCGCTATTTATTCAGGCATTGTCATGACCATCAGCAGTATTTTGATGTTCTTCGCAGAAGGAAGCATCCAGCCTGAGCAGTTTGGCTCTATTCCACGCTGTCTCTGGTGGTCGGTAATCACTGTGACCACCGTTGGATATGGAGATACGTATCCAGTGACTGCGTTTGGAAAAATCATCGCATCGTTGACAGCGATTTGCGGAATTGCCGTGATCGCGATTCCAATTGGAATCATCTCCGCAGGTTTTACGGAATCCCTTGGCTCTGAGACTTTCAACGACGAAGCATGAATGCTGACTGCCGCAACATCAAGAGCTACCCCAGACTGTTTTTAGAGAGAGTGCCTTCCAACGCAATAGATCGTTCAGGATCCATGGCTTTGAGAACTGTTGTGTTGCTGCTCGCCGGAGATGCGTTGACTTTTCTCCTTGCGTCACATGTTGTGGATACAAACTGCTTGCTTGCCGCCCGTCGCCAGATGAAACCAGTCAATCGTTTTTGCAGTTGGGGCGTTCAATAGACACGTATCGGGCAGTCTTTGAAGTCCTCTTGTTCCCTAATGACATTGACTGCATCTCTTGAGGCTGCTGCAGGGTAATTCTCGCCACTCCCAGCTAGAAAGTTTTTATTGAATTCCCTCACCATACTGGAAGAGATCACACCATTCATGTGTAGGTCGCAAATAGCCGCTAATCCACCACTGAGATAGGCATACCAAAAATCGTAGGTTGCTGCATGGCTCTTGAGCGGCATAGCGATCGACATGGCTGACAAGCTGCTAGCGATGGCTATGGCTTTAATTCTCACTGCTCTGTCCTTGCGTCGAGACGTATTCAGCACTGTCTGCCATTGGAAAGACCTTGTCTATTCACTGTATTCATTGCGCAGCAATTGTCAGGCCTCTTGGTTGGCAATTGGGGCTCCACAGAACCTCTCGATCAGCCTTCCACCCCTCACCTCCACCTAGCCCAGTACAAACGTCTTGGTTCTGAGTTTCACCATCCCAAGGATTTTGCGAGTTAGTGCATCGTTCAACCCACCACATTGGGATCCGTTGCAAGGCTCGAAGCTTTCGGTTCGAGGCGCCCTGGGGCCATTCGCTCTAGGGACTGGGTCATGTCCTGCGAGGGCACCGAGGGGGGTGCGAGTCAAGAGTCGATTGGTGTGACTGACCTCTGCGTGGACATCCAGGAATCAACTCAGATTGACGTTGAGACTGTTCGAGCTTGAACCAGACAGTCAGTGGTCTTGGATCGGCTGTGTTGGACCGTCGTTTTGCCTGAGCGCCCCCGACGCGATGGCTGTACGCGTATCGCTCTGAGGGGGTAAGCCCAGCATTAGAGCGGCATTCTTTTAAGAAAGTGATCCCGCCACACCGTCTGAGCGAAGGATGCTTCCCTTGGGGAGTTCACCCGGCCTCAGCCTGCTTGTCTGTCTTGATCGATGATCTTTTCGGATTCAGAGCGGAGAAATCTCCTCCGCTGTGCAGACTCAAGACCGGAATCTTTGGCTTCGTTGCGTTGTGGTTGGTCTGTTTTGCCTGAACCTGCCTGGGGCTTTGAGGACTCAAGACCCATCAGCAACGGGTGGATACCTCTTCTACTCATTTGACTGATTGAATTGACACGCGCAGGGAGATGTATCAACCCAAACGCTTTTCCATGACCCTACCGACCGCTTTGGGTGTTCGTGGACGAAGGACAGGCTCTTTACATTCTCTTTCTATTCTGTCGGCCGGCTGTTGATGCAACAGTTGCTGTCTGAGGTTTCACGTTGTGAGTAGCGCCCTCGTTGTTTTAGGTTGATGAGGTCTAGACCGGCTTGCTGATCGTCAGTATTGCTTCGGTGGTTGAATTCCGATCTGTAGCAATCACTTTTGGCGGCGTTTTTTCTAAACCGCTCTCACTCGCAGAGCCGCTGTGCCTGAGATTCAGATTGAACAATTGTAGACTTCAAGGATCGAACGATGGGGTGCTTGCAGATTATGATTTCATTGTTGGTGAATGTAGGCTCAATGATCAACATTGTGCCACTAGTTGTCCCCTGCACATCTAACCCTCGATGATCGCTCTGATTCTTCGCTTGCGGGGTGAGTGTGCCTGTCATTCCCGCTGGGCACTGTTTTTATCGATGAGTGATTCGACCATTTGATGGATGATGGTAATCATGTTTGAAACGACTGGATTTGATCATTACTCACTGATAGCTGTTGCTACGGACTGCGGGTGAATTGGTTGTCTCAAGGATCACCGCAGGTCTTGTGGCCTTTTTGATTGTCTGAGCTTCTGATGTTCTGGCTCATCCTTTTCCTTGCTTTGGTCTATTCAGCTGCTTTCGATTCCTGCAGTTCGGTGTCGCCATCGTCTCTGCCAGCGGCTGGTGCTTTCTTTCTTGCAGGCTTGTTGCTCTTGTTCGCGCCTGATTCGAATCTGCTGCGCATCATCGTGACCGTTGGGGTCTCGATAAGGCACCGCTGCTCGGGTATTCAGATGTTCTTCCTCCATCGTGCACAGCGGCTTCCAACCGGGACCTGCGTCGGCAAGAGGCTCTGATCCTCCCGGTTTTGCGGCCAAAGTTCCGGAACTCCATTCCAACCGTTGACCAGGGGCTGGTTGGAGGGAGCGCAAGTTCAGTCCAGCGCGACGCAAGCTCCCCCGAATGGCTGCTGATCGGGAATACGTCAACAGTCGTCCACCGACGGCCAGTCGCTTAGCAAGTGCGCCGAGAAACTCTTCACTCCAAAGTTCCGGACAGCGCCCGGGTGAAAACGCGTCCATCAGGATTAAGTCCGCCTGCCAGTGCTCAGGGAGTTTCTGCAGGGTGCTGCGGGCATCGCCCCAGAGCAGGGTTCCTTCTGATTGTTCTTCGCTCCAACTGTTGGTTTGGTTGAGCTGCTCGAGTCGCATCAGCACGTCTGGTGACCAGAGCGCGCGATACGTATCGTGCATCAAGGCCAAAGAGAGTGGGCGAGGATCCAGTTCGAGCCCCCACCATTGGAGCGTTGGTGCACTCTGCTTCGGCAGTGCGTTCATCAGCGCGGCGCTGTTGTAGCCGAGCCCGACACACACATCGAGAACCCGCAAGACGCTCTTTCTGCAAAACCGTTCCAGTTGGGCAGGTCGGACAAATTTCGCTTTGGCTTCAGCGAGTGCACCAATGGAGCTGTGAAAGGCTTCGTCAAACCGCTCGCTATGAAGACTCAGGCTGCCGTCGGCTGTCTGCAGTGCGCTGAGCTCACCAAGCGGATGGCTCAATGGTGCAGCCTGTTGAGGTCATCCCAAAACGTGGGGTAACTCACGGCTGCGGCATCACTACGCATCAGGGTTGAATTACCTTCTGCCATCAATGCGGCCACCGCCAGACTCATGGCCACGCGGTGATCGGTTTCGCTGTCAAGAGATGCCCCACGCAGCGGCCGGCCACCTCGGATGGTGAGGCCGTCGTCATGTTCATCAATGTCGGCACCCATCGCTTTCAGCTGTCGCGCCATCACAGCCAGTCGGTCTGTTTCCTTGACCCGCAGTTCGGAGGCGCCTGTGATGCGACTTTCGCCGTCACAGAAGCACGCTGCAACGCTCAGGATCGGCACTTCATCCACCAGGCGGGGCATGATCTCCTCGCCAAATGCGAAGGGCTTGAGGGGGCCATGGGTGACCCTGAGATCGCCCACAGGTTCTCCCGCGACGTCACGCTGATTAAGCACTTCAATCCGGGCTCCCATCTGCTGAAGCACCTCGAGAACACCGGTGCGGGTGGGATTCAAGCCCACGTTTTCCACCGTCAGATCGGCCCCTGGCACCAAAGCACCTGCCACCAGCCAGAAGGCGGCTGAGCTGATGTCACCCGGCACCACAACGTGCTGACCCGTCAGAGTTGCGCCAGGTCGAACGGTGATGTGACGCCCCATTTCACCCCCCACTTGGAGGTCAGCTCCGAAGGCTTTCAGCATCCTTTCGCTGTGGTCCCTGGAATGGGCCGGTTCGATCACAGTGGTGGAACCGTCTGCGGTCAGTGCCGCTAGCAAGAGGGCTGACTTCACCTGCGCACTGGCCACAGGGGTGCCGACGATGGCCCCTCTCAGCTTGCGACCAGCCACCGCTAGTGGGGCGAAGTTTCCGCCTCCGCGACCTCGCACTTCGGCTCCGAGCATCGAAAGTGGTTGGCCGACCCGTTGCATTGGACGCCGTCGCAGGGAGGCATCGCCACTCAGGACGAAATGGCGGCCATCCCGGCCCGCCAGCAAACCCAGCATCAGGCGCATAGTGGTGCCGGAATTTCCGCAGTCGAGCACCTCAGATGGCTCCTGGAGCCCATCCAGTCCAACCCCCTGCACGGTGATGGTTTCTCGATCGTTGATCGGGCTGATGGTCACCCCCATCGCTCTTAGGCAAGCCGCTGTGCTGATCGGGTCTTCCGCGGGCAACAAACCCTCGATCGTGGTTTGTCCTTCAGCGATGGCACCGAACAACAGCGCACGGTGTGAAATGGATTTATCCCCAGGAACTCTGACGTGACCGCTGAGGGAGCCACCAGATTGGAGTGGACGGGCCTCTTCAGTGGTTCCCGGCACAGTGTCTCGATAGATGTGGGACGAGTCTATTCATTCACCTGCGACCTCCTTCTCGAGGGATGGTCAACCTCCAAGCAGATTGCATTCCATTGAGTGCATTGAACTCCAGCCGATCTTTCATCTGAAGACCTTTGATGTTGTCGTGATTTCTGCTGGTGAACCATGATCCGATTGTTCATGGTCCTGGTCTCGCCATTCTCTCGTTTGTCTTTGGAAGGCATTGCCTAGCTTGGCTCTGATTGAATCAGCCTGCATCAATGCAACGTTCAAATCGATTCGTTGCTCAACAGCCGCCAGTCGTATCGCGTGATGGCCTGGCCTTGGCAACTTGACAGATCGGATGTTGATGTGGAACGGACAGAAACCTTGTGGGAATCTCACCTGGTGTCGTTGCGGCTGCAAGTTGTCGTGCCGCTAGTCCTGGCAACCACTCTGCCGACCCTGTGTGGATCTCGAGCGTGTTCCATGCTTTGAGGGTTAAGGATGGATGAAGTGAGGTAATGAAGACTTTAAGGAACAGTAAATTGCATCTCAAGCCCCCTTTTTTGTCTCCATTTGGTTGAATTTGGGTCCACTTTTTAATCTGACACTTTTGATCTTTAAGGTGGTGATTCGATCAAGTGTTGACGCGGCTTCTTGGGCAAAAAATGGTGTGATCGGATGTAATTTTGGCTGGTTTACTCCCGGCGCGTCTCTGTTTTTGGTGGCATTTGAGCAGGCCTAGCCGCTTGAATATGCCGGAGGTCAAAAACCTCTTCCTCTTCTCTCGGTGTGAGGGCTTCCATGAAACTTTTCAAGCAACTTCTGGTTGCTCCCGCCGCCCTGGGCCTTTTGGCTCCCATGGCTGCCGGTGCGACCGAAGTCAACGTCGCTGGTATGGCTGACTACGCCACCAGCGCCTCTGACAGCAGCCTCGAGCAGGTCACCAGTATCAACCAGTTTTCTGACGTCTTTCCGACGGACTGGGCTTATCAGGCCCTCAGCAACCTGATTGAGCGTTACGGCTGCGTCGCTGGCTACCCCAACGGCACCTACCGCGGCGCCCGTGCCATGACCCGCTTTGAAGCGGCCGCCCTGCTGAATGCATGTCTCGACCGCGTCACTGAAGTGACCGACGAGGTGAAGCGTTTGATGAAAGAGTTCGAGAGGGAGCTCGTCATCCTCAAGGGTCGTGTTGACGGTCTGGAAGCCCGCGTGGGCGAATTGGAAGCCACCCAGTTCTCCACCACCACGAAGCTGAAGGGCAAGACCACCTTCGTGATCGGTGGAACCACAGCGGGCGGCGACAGCACGGACGCCAACTTCAACAGGAGAGGCAGTGGCGGTGCTGACGCTTACAACGCCGAATTCGGCGCAATCACCTTCAACTACGACCAGCGTCTGGTGTTAGACACCAGCTTCTCTGGCAGTGACAGGCTGCGCGCGCGACTGCGAGCTGGCAACTTCAGAAAAGGCCGGAACGCTTTCTCTGGTTCTGGCGTGAACCTGGCTGCTCTCGACGTTGCGACTGATTCGAGTGTTGTTGACGACAACGCCAGCAACAATGTGATCGTCGACCGCTTGTTCTACAAGTTTCCAATTGGTGACGAGTTCACTGTGATCGCCGGTGCCGTTGCTCGTAACACCGAGTCACTGGCCATGTGGCCTTCGGTTTACAACAAGGGTGGTGCCAAGATTCTGGATTGGACCGCTCTGATGGGCACCAGCGGTGTTTACAACAAAGAGACGGGTCAGCTGATCGGTGCCTACTGGAAGCAGGATGTTGAGAAGGGTGATGCCGGCTTCAGTGTCAGTATCAACTACGTCGCCGACGATAAGAACGGAAATATCTCCAATCCCAACAAGGGTGGATTTATGACCGATAACTCGGAAGCCAGCTTGCTGGCTCAGCTGGCGTACGGCGGCCCTCAGTGGGGTCTTGCTCTTGGCTACCGCTACGGTCAGTGCGATAGCGGCAACGGCTTGCGTCGGGGCACGGAGTTCTCCAAAAACAACAAGTGGAACAACGACTGCACCTACAACACTGGCAACTTCGATGCTGACGGTGATGCCATCTTCGATCGCCAAGCCAGCAGCACCAATAGCTTCGCTCTGAATGCTTATTGGCAGCCTGAGGAGGCTGGCTTGATTCCTTCCATTTCGCTGGGCTGGGCCTACAACACTGTGAATGCCGACAACCTGATTGATGGCTCACCTGTTGATACTCAGAGCTGGATGGTTGGCCTCAAGTGGGACGATGTGTTCCTGAAGGGCAATGACATGGGCTTTGCTGTGGGTCAGCCCACCTTCGCAACCAGCCTTGAGGATGGCGGTACTCCCTTTGACGGTAATTACGTCTTTGAGTGGTACTACAACTTCCAGGTGACAGACAATATTGCTGTCACGCCAGCTGTGTTTTATCTGTCCCGTCCTATGGGTCAGTACACCAGCAATCTGGTGAAGGATGGTGGCAACTACGACGGTCAGTTCAATGTTTTCGGTGCTCTAGTTCAGACCACCTTTAAGTTCTGATCCTGCTTCAAACGTTGTTCAGATGCCCCCACAGTGTGGGGGCTTTTTTTTGCCTTCCGATCAATGCTGATGCTTGGTGTGTGAAGTCAGTGCTGCTGCCCGCGGCGCCCAGGTTGCAGGTGAATGCGGAGTTGCAGTGCCTGATGTTGGTGGCTGGGGTTCATTTGATACAAGGCTTGGCATCGTCTTGTTCATTGCGGGACAGCCGGGCTTCCTTTAATTCCTTCAAGGCAAAAGCCTTTCTCCTCTTGTTTTGGTGTGAGGGTTCCATTGAAATTTTTCAAGCAACTCCTGGTTGCTCCCGCCGCCCTGGGCCTCCTGGCTCCCATGGCTGCCGGTGCGACCGAGGTCAACGTTGCTGGTGTCGCCGACTACGCCTCTACTGGCGAGCAGGTCACCAGCATCAACCAGTTTTCTGACGTCTATCCGACAGACTGGGCTTATCAGGCCCTGAGCAACCTGATCGAGCGCTACGGCTGCGTCGCTGGCTACCCCGACGGTTCTTACCGCGGCAACCGTGCGATGACCCGCTTCGAAGCGGCCGCCCTGCTGAATGCATGTCTCGACCGCGTCACTGAAGTGACCGACGAGGTGAAGCGCCTCATGAAGGAGTTCGAGAAGGAGCTCGTCATCCTCAAGGGTCGTGTTGACGGTCTGGAAGCCCGCGTGGGCGAACTGGAAGCCACCCAGTTCTCCACCACCACGAAGCTGAAGGGCAAGGTGGACTTCGTGATGGGTGGTGTCAGCTACACCGGCGAGGATTACGACCTGGGCGAAGGTCCTGCTTATCAGGGTCAGGATGCGTTCACGTTTAATTACCGCACCACGCTGAATCTCAACACCAGCTTCACCGGAAAGGACCTCCTCTACACCCGTTTGCGCGCCGGTAATTTCGGTAAGGGTGCCTTCTCCGGTAAGGGATACACCGGCAACCAGACTCAGTTGGATGTGGCCAAGGAAACTGGCAACACCGTCAAAGTCGACAAGCTTTGGTATCAATTTCCAGTGGGAGATGACCTGCAAGTTTTTGTCGGTCCTCTGATCGAGAACTACTACATGCTTGGTGCTGCTCCGAGTGTGTATCGCCAGATTCTTAAGCAGTTCAAGCTTGGTGGTTATTACGGCGTTTATGGCGCTTCCACAGCTCCAGGTGCTGGTGTCGTCTGGAGGCCCAACAGCAGGGTCAATCCTTTCGATCCCAAGTTCAGTATTTCTCTGAACTACACCGCCAAAGCTGGCAAAGACTCCGACCCACAAAAGGGTGGCATTGGCACCGACAACTCCAGGAGTAAGTTCTTGGCGCAGGTGGCTTATGGCGGACCGCAATGGTCGATCTCTGCGGCCTATGCCTACATACAAAACGGTGCAACGGTTGGCTACGGAACCCCTCTCGGTGCTTCGACCACCGTTGTTGGAGGCGGTGACTCCTCCTTCTCTCGCGGTTTCAAAGATGCCAACGCTCTTGCCCTGCGTGCCTGGTGGCAGCCTCAGGAGTCCGGCTGGATTCCCAGCATCAGTGCCGGTTGGGGCCTGACGTCGTTCAACAGCAACGACTACGATCTGACCGAATTTGAGATCTCCCCGAAGCAAACATCGCAAGATTGGATGGTGGGTCTTGGTTGGAAGGATGCCTTCATTAAGGGCAACCTGTTGGGCTTTGCCATTGGCCAGCCTCAGTTTGAAACGGCTCGCGATAGCGGCACTCCTGATGACGGCAACTACGCCTTGGAGCTCTTCTATCAGTTCCAGGTGACAGACAACATTTCAGTCACTCCGGCCGCCTTCTATGTTTCTCGTCCATTCGGTGAATTGACCGGAACCAATGATACCTACGGTGGTACGGGTGCTGAATCTTTTGGCACCTTTGGTTATTTGGTCAAGACCTCTTTCAAATTCTGATCGGAACGTCATTTCCGATGTGGTGTGGCCCCCTCAACGAGGGGGCTTTTTTTTGGACAAAAAAAAGGAGGTGACTGCACCCCCCTTTTGATGATTAATCGGATTCATTGAATCACCAGCAGTTCTCTCCTTCGCCGATCGGGATACAAATGTCCTCTTCCGCAGCCTTATCGGCTGCCCGTTGCGCATCAGCATCCTTCACTGCTTCTGCATCGAGATCCTGATCAGTGCTCCATTCAGTGAGGCCACCACTCGGGCTCTCGGTGTCAGCGAGACTTGCAGGCATCGTGACGACACTGCTGAGTGCTGCGGCACCCGCTAGAAAAATCGAAAGGGTTGTGGAGCGCTTCATAGTAGACAATTGGTTCGATGATATTCTTCTGATTTTAGGGTAAAAGGCACCCGCGTTTTAGGTTCCTAGCGATCTCAGTAAATTTGTATACGCGAGGAAAACCTGATCCAGTTCGTCGCTACGCCCGTGCTTCGCGAGTAGTCCTCGTGCACCACTATCGAGTTGAAACAAAGTGATGCGGTCGATCTCGCTTTTGACGTAACTCTCGATCCAGCCAACGCAGACAATTCTTTCACCACTAGTCACTGTCTTCACACGATGCAATGTGGTGCTGGGGTAAATCACGATCTCACCCTGCTGCAATGTCAGCTCGATGGAGTCGCTAATGCTGTCGACTTCTAGGCTCCCCCCTGCGTAGCTGTTGGTATCGGAAAGGCAGACCGTGAAGGACAGATCACTCCTCCCACTGCTCATGTAGGCATTGTCTACATGGCTGTCATAGCCACCGCCTTTGCTTGTTTTGCTGATCTGAAAACGATGCAGTTTTCTTGGCAAGCAGAAGCTTTTAATCGCTGGTTGATTCCACATCGCTGTTTGAACGATGGTTTGAATGTCGATGCGTTCAGGGGATGTCTGTTCGACTTGTTCGTTGATCTTGCCCATGCTTGCTTGTGCACCAGCAGTGCTTCGGCCATCGATCCATTGGGCTTGTTTGAGCAGGCTGATCATGGATTCGCATTGCTCTTTTGAAAGCAGTGGAAGTTTGAGGTGGTTCATGAAAGAGCAAGCATCGGTATCAAATGATCAATTGGCTCGTATCGGTTGCACGCGACGCATGGTCGTCGTGCGAACAGCATCAGGTGGGCTTTTGTGATTTATGAAGTTTCTCGCTGCCTCCCTGCTTGCGTCGTTCGCCTTCATGCCGCTTTCGGTTCATGCGCGGGAAGTTCGTGTTTATTCAGGGCGCCACTACAATACGGACCGGCAGTCTTATAAGGCTTTCACGGAATTAACAGGCATCAAGGTGCGCTTGATTGAAGCATCGGGGATCTCACTTGTTGAGCGTCTCAAGCGCGAAGGTTCCAATACGAAGGCCGATGTGATCATCCTTGTGGATGCCGCACGCATCAATAACGCAGCGAAAGCTGGCTTGTTTCAGCCGATTGTCTCAAGCACACTCGAATCCGAGGTTCCGTCCCGCTATCGAGATCCTGGCAATCGCTGGTTCGGCCTCACTCGCAGGGTTCGGGCGATTGTTGTCAATCCTCAGGTGGTGAATCCCGCCGAGGTGCAGACCTATGCGCAGCTGGCATCTCCGGATTTGAAGGGCAAATTGTGCCTCAGAAACCGCAAAAACGTCTACAACCAGTCCTTGGTGGCTGACCAGCTGGCACTGAAGGGTGAGGCATCAACCAAAGCTTGGTTGAACGGTGTGACGGCGAATGTCACGCAGCCCTATTTCACCGGTGATATCGGCCTGATTCGTGCTGTTGCGCAAGGCAAATGTGGTGTGGGCGTTGTGAATCACTACTACTTGGCCCGCATGTTGTCGGGAGTGAATGGTGGAAAAGATCAGCAGCTGGCTCGCCAGGTGTCGATCGTGATGCCCAATCCTGCCCATGTGAACATCAGTGCGGCTGCCGTTTCGCGTTACGCGAAGAACAAACCGGAAGCGATTGAGCTGATTGAATTTCTGGCATCGCCCAACGGCAGTGCTGGTCTTGCTGGGCCGACCTATGAATTTCCTCTTCGTGGCGTTGGATCGTCGGCTTATCTGAGGGGCATGACCAAGTTCACGCCGGATCAGGTCACCGTCTCTGAGCTGAGTGCGTTCAATCCATTGGCGATTCGGCTCATGGCACAGGCCGGTTGGAAATGAGCTGATCCAGGAGGTAGCCGAATAACTCTGGATTCGGCTCCTGGTTGCTGATGTCACTCAACCCGAGTTCTTCCAGGCGATCCGTCACCTTTTGTTCGAGCTGATCAGGCCGGCTCAGCGGTTCGCCCCACTCATGATTCTTCTCCGGCCCGATCTTGGTGGTGGCATCGATCGCTAGTCGGCCGCCAAGCCCGAGCTGTTCGCTGGCGAAATCCAGGGTGTCGAAGGGCGTGTTCTCGAGGGTGAAGAGATCGCGTTGGGGGTCCACCTGGGCAGCAATGGCCCACACCACCTGGCGTGGGTCTCGAACGTTGATGTGGCTGTCGACCACCACCACGAATTTGGTGTACGTGAACTGTGGCAAGGCACTCCAAAACGCCATCGCGGCGCGTTTGGCCTGACCTGGATAGGCCTTGTCGATGGAGATCACGGCGAGCTTGTAGCTCAGCGCCTCCATCGGGAGGAAGAAGTCTTTGATCTCCGGAATCTGCTGCCGAAGAATCGGTGTGTAGATCCTGTTCAGGGCGATCGCCAGCATCGCCTCTTCTTTGGGTGGACGACCGCTGAACGTGGTCAGAAACATCGGATCGCGCCGCTGCGTCATGCAGTGAAAGCGCACCAAAGGCGAATCCTCGACGCCGCCGTAGAACCCCATGTGATCGCCGAAGGGGCCATCGGGGAGCACTTCTCCAGGAGTGATGGTTCCTTCCAGCACCACTTCGCTGTGGCTGGGCACTTTGAGGTCGAGCGTTTTGCAGCGACTCAGCCGCACGCCCTCGCCGGCATAAATCCCTGCGAACAGCCATTCACTCAGTTGCACTGGGATGGGGGTGGCGGCGGCCATCACCAGCAAGGGGTGAACGCCGATAGCAACAGCCACCTCCAGTTTTTTGCCCATGGCCGCCGCTTTGCGTAAGTGGCGAGCACCGCCACGCACGCTCAGCCAGTGCACGGTCATCGTGTTCACAGATTGCTTCTGCAGTCGATACACACCGACGTTCGGAACACCAGTTTCGGGATCTTTGGTAATGACAAGTCCCAGGGTGATGACACCCCCGGCATCGCCGGGCCAAGGCCTGATGAGGGGGATGTTGTTCAAGTCCACCGCATCCCCTTCAAAGACCTGCTGTCTGCAGGGAGGAAGCAGATCGAGGTCAGGTCTGGCTTTCACTAAATCCCAGAAAACCCGGGCGAACTGCTTGGTCTCACCCAAACCTTTCGGTGGCCTGGGTTGCTGAAGCAAGGCCAGCCTTTCTCCCAGTTCCTCGAGTTGCTCTGGGCGCTCTAGGCCCATGCTCCACACCACGCGTTCCACGGTGCCCAGCAGGTTCACGGCCACCGGCATGGAGGAACCGATCACGTTTTCGAACACCAGACCCGGACCACCGCTGGCCAGCACTCGATCCGCAATGGCGGCTAGTTCGAGATCGGGGTCAACGGGGGCGGTGATTCGTCTGAGCTGTCCCCGCTCCTCCAGCAACTGGATGAAGGCGCGCAGATCCCGAGTGCCCGGGCCGGGGCTGAACAGAGCCATCAAGAAGACACCTCAGGGGGCCGTGATCTCGGTACTGTGACGCACGCTGATCATGACCGTGGCCGTGCAGGTTTCCTATTTCCATGTGGCTTCGGATGTGCCTGAGACCGTCGGGACCGCTGATGGGCCTGATGCCGCAGTGGTAATTGATGTGCTGCGGGCCACGACCACCATTGCTTGGGCCCTTCACAACGGTGCTGAGGCCGTGCAGGCGTTTGCCGATCTCGACCAATTGCGCGCCGAGGCCGACGCCTGGCCCGCCGAGCGTCGTCTTTTGCTGGGTGAACGTGGTGGCAGCAAAATTGCCGGCTTCGACCTGGGTAACTCACCGGTGGCGGTGACTCCCGAGGTGGTGTCGGGCAAGCGACTGTTCATGAGCACCACCAATGGGACGCGGGCTCTGCAACGTGTCCGGGGGGTGTCATGCCTGCTCACCGTGGCGCTCCCCAATCGACGTGCCGTCGCGGAGCGACTGCTCCAGGAGCGACCTGAGCAAATCCTCATTTTGGGCAGTGGTTGGGAAGGCACGTATTCCTTAGAAGATTCTCTGGCCGCAGGTGCCCTGGCCGCATTGCTGGAGGAGGCCGGTGCCGTTGTCGCGAACGATGAACTCCAGGCTGCACTGGCGCTGTGGAGGCAGTGGGAGCATGACCCTGAAGGATGTTTGCGCACGGCATCCCATGGTCAGCGCTTGATCGGTCTGGGCAATCACGATGCTGATTTCCGCTGTTGTGCAGGCTTGGATCAGTTGTCAGTGGTGCCAACTCAGGTGGAGCCAGGTGTCTTACGAGCTATTCGCGCCTGACGACGGGTTGGTTGATCAGCAATACAGTTTCATCGACTGATCTCTGACCTCTGTGCGTGATTTCCTGGCCGCGGCCGTGCAACTCACCAGCAGCTCCGATCCCGAGCGCAACTTCGCCGCTGCCGAGGAACAGATCGATCTGGCGGCACGACGCGGCGCTGAGCTGATCGGCTTGCCCGAAAACTTTGCGTTCATTGGTGACGACGCGCGGCGGTTGGAGATTGCTCCGGCTCTTGCTGAACAGGCATCGCGCTTTCTCGTGACCATGGCGCGCCGGTACCAGGTGGTGATCCTTGGCGGAGGTTTCCCTGTTCCCGTCGGAGACGATGCGCACACCTTTCAGCGCGCACAACTGGTGGGTCGTGATGGTCAGATCCTGTCCAGTTACGACAAAATCCACTTGTTCGACGTCGATCTGCCCGACGGCAGTTCCTACCGGGAGTCGGCTGGCTTCAGTTCCGGTGCTGAACTGCCACCCGTGGTGGATGTGCCAGGACTATGCAGGGTGGGGGTGTCCATTTGCTACGACGTGCGCTTCCCTGAGCTCTACCGACACCTGATCGGAGCAGGAGCTGAGTTGCTGATGATTCCCGCCGCCTTCACGGCCTTCACGGGCAAGGATCACTGGCAGGTGCTGTTGCAGGCCCGCGCGATTGAGAACACGGCCTACGTGCTGGCTCCCGCTCAGACCGGTACCCATGCCGGCCGCCGTCAGAGCCATGGTCACGCCATGGTGATTGACCCGTGGGGCACGGTTCTGGCCGATGCCGGAGTCAGTGCCGGTGCGGCCATTGCCCCGGTGGATCTTGATCATCTTCAGCGCATTCGCACGCAAATGCCCTGTCTGCAGCACCGCAGAACCGCCTTGTTCTGACCCTGATGCCTCGGCTTCCCCGTCGTTTCAGTGCTCTGCTGATCGCTGCTGCCGTGCAGTCCACAAGCCTTTTGTGGTCACTGCCAGCTCGTGCTGCTAGCGCCCTCGCAGCCTGGTCTTTGGGTAGCGATGGAGTGTTGCAGCTGAGAACAGCCACTGGTGCACGCTTGGATGCCTTTTTTGAAGCGGGTGAAGCGGGCCGGGGTCCCAGGGTCTGGATCGATTTTCCAGGGGAGCTCAGCCGACCTCGCAGCCTGCGCGGTTCCGGGCCTGTCCGTGAGGTCCGTCTGGGCAAACCCAACCCGGGAGCGACGCGGCTGGTGGTGGAGTTCCAGCCTGGGGTGCAGCTCGATCCGGGTCAGCTTCGGCTGATCGGCACGTCGCCTGATCGTTGGAAGTTGATGTTTGAAGGCCTGCCGACCCGCGGGCTGCGCACCATCGGCGAAGGTGATCTGAACGGTGTCAGTTCCGGTCAGTGGGGAGGCGTGCGCATCCAGCCCACCCAGACGCCTGTGAATGCGGAAGGGCTTCCTGATGTGCCTCGTGGCCGTTATCGGGTGGTGATCGACCCGGGTCATGGTGGACCCGACCCGGGGGCTGTGGGCATCCGAGGCATCCGCGAATCGGAGATCGTTCTGGATATCTCCCTGCAAGTGGCGCGCTTGCTGGAAGCCAAGGGTGTTCAGGTCACCTTGACCCGAACCGCTGAAGTGGATGTGGATTTACCACCGCGCGTGGCCCTGGCTAATCGGCTTGGTGCCACTGCTTTTGTGAGCATCCATGCCAATGCGATCAGCATGTCGCGGCCAGAGGTGAACGGCATTGAGACCTTCTACTTCTCTGATCCGCGCTCTGCGCGTTTGGCGGCACACATTCAGCAGCAGGTGCTGAATGTGTCTCCTGGCAGTCCGAACCGAGGTGTTCGCAGGGGCCGCTTTTTTGTGATCCGCCGCACCACCATGCCCTCCGCGCTGGTGGAGACCGGATTCGTGACCGGAAATATCGATTCTCCGCGTTTGGCTGATCCAGCGCACCGGCGCCGTTTGTCCTTAGCGATCGCCACCGGCATTCTCGAGTACCTGCAGGGGCTGCGATGAGCATTCGTCTTGGCCTGTTCGACAGCGGCCTGGGAGGGCTCACTGTGCTCCGCCGCGTGCTGGAGCGACATGGTTCTTTGCCCGTGATTTATCTCGGTGATACAGCGCGGGTTCCCTACGGCAGTCGCTCGCCATCGGAGATCCGGGCCATCGCCAGCGAAGTGGTGGGTTGGCTGCGTCAGCAGAACGTGTCCACGGTGGTGATGGCTTGCAACACCACCAATGCACTGGCCAGGGAAGTGACAGAAGGACAGGCTGGCGTTCCGGTGGTGGGACTGATCGGTGCGGCTGCCGCGATGGTGCGTGAATCGCGTGTTGGTGTTCTGGCCACGCCCGCCACCGTTGCTTCTGGTGCGTACCGCGAAAGCATTGAGGCTCTCCATCCCGGAACCCTGGTGGTGCAGCAGGCCTGTCCGGATTTCGTACCGCTGATCGAGTCAGGCGATCTGCGCTCCAATGCGTTGCGCGAAGCGGCTGTTCATTACCTGCAGCCGCTGCTGGAGGCGTCTGTGCAATCCATTGTTCTTGGCTGCACCCATTACCCGTTGCTGGTGCCGTTACTCAAGAATTTGCTGCCGGAGTCCATTCGTCTGATTGATCCGGCGCACGGCGTGGCTAGCCAGTTGGACGCGTTGTTGGGCACGCCCATACCCGGCGGACTGGATCAGCCTCTGGCGTTGACAGAGACACGCATTTGCGTGACCGCTGATTCCGATGGCTTCGCAGACCGTGCCACCCCCTGGTTGGGGCAACGGCCAAGGGTCGAGCTGGTGGATCTGCAGTGACAGGTCAATGCCTTCTAAGATCTCCGCACCGAGGGGATTCATGACCACCGTCACCGAGTTGTTGCAGCCGGTTGAGGCGGATCTTGAGATCCTGCTCAGCGATCTTCGGAGCCTGATCGGCGCCGGTCACCCCATTCTTCAAGCTGCTGCGGAGCACCTTTTCAGTGCTGGAGGGAAAAAGCTCCGTCCAGGCATCGTTTTGTTGATTTCAAGGGCACTGGCGGCCGACGAGCAACTCACGCCGCGTCACCGCAGGCTGGCCGAGATCACGGAGATGATTCATACGGCTTCGCTGGTCCACGATGACGTGGTTGACGAAGCCGCGACACGCCGGGGTGTTGAAACCGTCCATAGCCGCTTCAACCATCGCGTCGCTGTTCTGGCTGGAGATTTTCTGTTCGCTCAGGCCAGCTGGCATCTGGCCAATCTCGACAACCTGGATGTCGTCAAACTGCTCAGCCGAGTGATCATGGATCTGGCTGATGGTGAGGTGAAGCAAGGGTTGTTCCGCTACGACACCGGGCAAACGTTTGAAACTTACCTCGAGAAGAGCTACTGCAAAACCGCCTCTCTCGTGGCCAACAGCGCCCGAGCAGCAGGTGTTTTGAGCGGTTGTACTGAGTTACAGCTCGAATCGTTGTATCGCTACGGACGCCAACTTGGTCTTGCCTTTCAAGTCGTCGATGACATTCTCGATTTCACCGGCAACGATCAGCAGCTCGGTAAGCCTGCCGCGAGTGATCTTTCAAGCGGTTACCTCACGGCCCCTGCGCTCTATGCCCTGGAACAAAATCCGTCCATGGCCGTGTTAATCGAGCGAGAATTCAGCAACGATGGCGATCTCGAAGAAGCCTTAGCCTTCGTTCGTCAATCTGACGCGATTGCTCGCACTCGTCAGCTAGCTGAAACCTTCGCACAGGACTCTCGGGACGCGTTGACCTGGCTGCCAGATTCCGCTTCAAAAACGGCTTTGATCGAACTGCCTGATTTTGTTCTCAGCCGTTTGTACTAATTAGCTTCTGCTGATCAACCTCTCGAGGCACTGGCGAGCCTCATCGAGATTGCCAATCAGGGTCAATCGATCATTTTTCACAATTCGAGGCCAGTCTTGGTTGGTGACTTGGAGACCTCCAGAGTTGATCAGTCTCCAAACGATGCAGCCGGCTGTAAGTGCCGACAGGGTTCCTGCTTCAGAATCTTCAAAGGCCCAGCAGTGCTCGGGTTGAACGTTGAGCCGTTTGGCAGCCAAGAGATAAGGATCGGCCTCCGGTTTCCCTGCTTTGAGCTCGGGATCGTCACCGCAAACCATGGTGATCCACGGCCCTAGCCAGGGGTGGTGGGTGATCTTGTTCATGACCGATGGCTTGTCGCTGCTTGTGACGAGGGCGATTGGGATGTTGGAGCGTTGCGCACTGCTGAGTAAGGCTTCTGCCCCGTCGATGGCTGGCGCGAAGGGCAACAACTTCACGGCAATGGGTTGGCGCACCATCAGCAGCTGATCCGGAGTCACATCGGCGTTCAGCCAGGAACACACCCGGTTTGCATTGTCGAGTCTGCGGCGCCCTTGCAAGCTCAACAGTTGTGCTGCAGTCAGTTGGGTGCCGAAATGATCAGCTGCTTCAGACCAGGCACGCGCATGCAATGGCTCCGTATCGAGCAGCAACCCATCCAGATCGAACAGACAGGCTTGGGGTACTGCACTGGGTTGGTTCAAATTGGGCATTTCTGCTTGCAGCACCCGATCGAAACGTGAATGGCCTTCACGGATCTGGTGAAGCTGGTCGGCTGGCCGAAATTTTCTTCAAACGATTTCTGATTAGGCAAGCGACCTCCTTCCCACCGGGCACAAGGTTCATTCTGGATCTCTCACCGGTGTTCAACAACGGTTCGAGAAGCTCTGCAAGGTCTGGTCAGGGGCTTTCGCGAGATCTTCGTGGTGCCGAGATCTTCAAAGCGATGTCACGGATGCTTTGCTGGCATTAGGGCCTGCGATGGTCCACTCTGTAAGAGATCCACGGTCTGAGGACCCAACGAGAGAACTCAACAATCAAATCTCGGAGCTTCAAGCTCGAGTCGCCTTTCCCCAGCATTGGAGTAGTGGGGAGCACGAAATGAATCTGTACAAGCTACGCAAACTGCTCCATCAAAAACGCCAATTGATTGATGACGCTGAGAAGTGAGGACGCTCCCATCAATTGATGGTGATGCTGCCTTTCGCCTCACGTTTCAGACGTTGCCTTGCTGTGAATGACATTCATGGTGTTCTTCAAGTTGGCGACATCTTGAAGTCCTTCCGCGCTGAACCAGGGTGCGTGGTCCCAGCTGAACCCTTCGCCAAAGGTGTTGTCAGGAGCAACGACGTACCAGTGGCAATCCACATCAGGCGCTTCCACTGAGCACTGAGACCAGTCGTTTTGCCATTGCGGCACTTGAACCCACATGACCGCTGCAAAGAGCAAGGAAAACAAGGCTTGCAGCATGAGTCCTGTGAGACAGAGCCGAGACCCTAGTGGAATCAACGGTCGCATTGGTGTGATGGCCGCCTCGATTCGCTTTCACCTCAGGTGACGAGATTCTTCTTCGAAAAGGTTTCAATCAAGGTTCTGTGCTGAAGAGACGTGGCATCTATCTTTTGTTTGAGGCGAAAACGGGCACTCCCGAAGTGACGCGCCGTAACCGGCTGTTTGGAAGGCCAGCGAAAGCGGTCAAGCATCGGCCGATGCTTGTTGACATCTGATGTCAGCGGCAATCAGTCACAGCCTTCAACCCGACTAGACAACCCCCGATGAGCAGCGAAGGATCCACCATCGAAAGCGTGCTTCATGAGCAACGCGTTTTCGCGCCTCCGATCGACGTCACCCGTTCCGCCCGCATCGGTGGCATGGATGCTTACAAGGCATTGGCGGAAGCTGCTCGACAGGATCCAGATGCGTTCTGGGGAGATGCAGCGCGGCGGGAGTTGGAGTGGTTTCAGCCTTTTGACACCGTTCTCGACTGGTCCGATGCGCCTTTTGCCCGTTGGTTCGAAGGCGGAACCACCAATCTTTCTCACAATTGTCTCGATCGGCACCTCAAGACGGAACGCGCTGACAAGACAGCGCTGATCTGGGAAGGGGAGCCCGGTGACGTTCGCAAATTCACTTACCGCGAACTGCACGCCGAGGTCTGCAAGGCCGCCAATGCCCTGAAGGCCAAGGGCATCGGGAAGGGCGATCTGGTGGCGCTTTACATGCCGATGGTGCCCGAAGCGGCCATTGCCATGCTCGCCTGCGCCCGCATCGGTGCTCCCCACTCGGTGGTGTTCGGAGGCTTCTCCGCCGAAGCCCTGAGAGACCGTTTGATTGATGGCGAAGCCAAGGCGGTGATCACTGCTGATGGGGGCTTCCGCAAGGACAAGCCGGTTTCACTGAAACCAGCTGTGGATGCGGCGTTGGCAGATGGCGCTTGTCCTTCTGTTCAATCGGTGCTGGTGGTGCAACGCACCAAACAGCCTGTTGAGATGGTCGATGGTCGTGACGTTTGGTGGCATGACTTGGTGGATGGGCAGAGCAGCAATTGCCCCGCCGAGCCGATGTCCAGTGAAGATCGTCTCTTCGTGCTCTACACATCGGGATCCACCGGTAAACCCAAGGGTGTGGTGCACAGCACGGCCGGTTACAACCTCTGGGCCCATCTCACCTTCCAGTGGATCTTCGACATCCGTGAGGATGACGTCTACTGGTGCACCGCTGATGTGGGCTGGATCACCGGTCACAGCTACATCGTTTACGGACCCTTGTCGAATGGTTCCACCACCGTGATGTACGAGGGTGCACCAAGACCTTCAAAGCCCGGTGCGTTCTGGGAGCTGATTCAGAAGCACGGCATCACAATTTTCTACACGGCTCCGACGGCGATCCGGGCTTTCATGAAGAACGGTCGTGAGGTGCCGGATCAGCACGATATGAGCACTCTGCGGCTGCTGGGCACGGTGGGCGAGCCGATCAACCCGGAAGCATGGATGTGGTATCGCGATGTGATCGGGGGTGGTCGCTGCCCCATCATTGACACCTGGTGGCAGACCGAAACCGGTGGCGTGATGATCAGTCCGCTCCCGGGTGCAACCCCAACCAAGCCGGGATCTGCAACGTTGCCGTTGCCAGGCATCGAAGCGGACGTGGTGGATGCCGAGGGCAACAGCTGCGCTGCCGATGAAGGTGGATACCTGGTGGTGCGTCGTCCCTGGCCGGGCATGATGCGCACTGTGCATGGCAATCCCCAACGCTTCCGCGAGAGCTACTGGGAGCACATTCGCCCCGCGGATGGCAATCACCTCTACTTCGCCGGTGATGGAGCTCGTCGCGATCAAGACGGTTACTTCTGGGTGATGGGTCGCGTTGACGACGTGATCAACGTGTCTGGCCATCGTCTCGGCACGATGGAAATTGAATCGGCTTTGGTGAGCCACCCAGCCGTTGCCGAGGCGGCTGTCGTGGGTCGTCCCGATGATCTCAAAGGTGAGGGCATCGTTGCTTTCGTCACGCTGGAGTCGGGTCGTAATTCCGATGATGCCCTCATCGCTGAGCTGCGCGGCCATGTGGGTGCGGAGATTGGCCCGATTGCTAAGCCGGACGAAATCCGTTGCAGTGACGCTCTTCCCAAGACACGCAGCGGCAAAATCATGCGCCGAATCTTGCGCGCGTTGGCGGCCGGTGAGGAAGTCAGTGGCGACACCAGCACCCTCGAGGATCGCTCCGTGCTGGACAGGCTTCGGGCTTAACGACAGTGCATCAGTGAACCAGCCGCTGGATGGCACGGTGTGGTGACTCAGCGGTTGGTTCTGCGATGCCTGAGAGCTCTTTGACCTTGCTGCTGACGAGGAAGGCTGAAATTAAGACTGTGAAAAACTCGGCAATTCAAGGATTTAACAGTTTCTTGTTTTAACCTTAAATTTGGTTAATTCATGCATAACGACAGCGGCTGATTGGCTTGGTTAACACTGAATTGCTACAGCCACTTTTTGTTTTTGGTCGCTGCGATGCAATTTTCTCAGAAAGCTCTGCTGTTGACATCTGTTCTGGCTGTTGGGGCCAGTACGACAGCGTCAGCTGCTCCATCTCTTAATGGTGCTGGTGCCACATTCCCGGCCAAGATTTATCAGCGCTGGTTCGCTGATCTTGCGAAGTCTGGCGGTCCTCAGGTCAATTATCAGGCCGTGGGATCTGGTTCTGGTCGTAAAGCGTTTATTGACCAGACCGTGAGTTTTGGTGCGTCTGATGATCCGATGAAGAAATCGGATATGGCCAAGGTGAAACGAGGTGTTGTTCAAATCCCGATGGTTGGTGGAACGATCGCCTTCGGATACAACAAGCCAGGCTGTGACCTCAAGCTCACGCAAAAGCAGGCCGTCCAGGTTGCGATGGGCAAGATCAACAATTGGAGCGAGCTGGGCTGCGCTGCAGGCCCGCTTGTTTGGGTTCACCGTTCTGACGGGTCTGGAACGACCAAGGCCTTTACGAACTCGATGCAAGCCTTTTCTTCAGAGTGGACTCTCGGTACGGGCAAATCCGTGAGCTGGCCTTCTGGACTCGGCGCCAAGGGCAACTCGGGCGTGGCGGCTTTGATTCAGAACCGCGTTGGCGCGATTGGTTACGTCAACCAGTCCTACATCCGTGGAGCTGTCAAAGCTGCAGCTTTGCAGAACAAGTCGGGGCAATTTCTTCTGCCTTCGGTTAATTCCGGAGCCACGGCTTTGAATGGAATCAAGCTTGATGCAAATTTGGCCGGGGTGAATCCAAATCCCTCAGCCGAAGGGGCTTACCCCATTGCAACACTGACATGGGTTCTCGCTTACAAAAGTGGGAATGGATCAAACACACAAGCTCTCCGGGATGTCTTTAATTACATGCTGAGCAGTCAAGCTCAGAATGCCGCCCCGTCCCTTGGTTTTGTTCCCTTGAAAGGTGACATTCTGGCCAAGGCTAGAGCTGCTGTTGCAATGGTTGGTCAGTAAGAGACAAGATCATCTTTCGTCTGACTTTTCGGAAGCGATTTGTTGTTTTGCGCTGCTCCTCCGTTTGATCAGCTGATTGATCAGCTCAGTTAGATCATTGCCACCAGCGCGTCCGTCAGTCGACGGATGCGCTTTTTCTTGGCTGGGTCATCCGCCCAGTCACCGAGCAAGCCCTGGCGCAGGCCTGCGCTGGCTGGAGTGAGGTGATCTCCTGACATCTGCAGGAATTCGCTGGCATCCTGATCCCGGCTTTGCAGGGTTTGAAGAAGATCTGGGCTTTGATCCAGTGCGTCATTCCCGAACCTCACCACCAGATTGTTGGGCTGGAGGTAATAGCGGCCGATCAGTTTCAAAGTTTCCTCTGGCCCTGGACTGAATTCCGTCACCACTCCTAGGGCCGGGGCAACGGTGCCCAGCAAGGGGATTGAACGATCAGCTGTGAAATTGTTGAAGCTCAGGGCTGCTAGGCCCCGGCATCCCCGCCCGCCATCTGGTGCCAAAAGATGCAGTTTGCAGCCAAGGCTGTGACCCAGCCGAAGGGTTGTGAGTGGATACCCCAGGCGTTGTTCAAGGCTCTGACGGCAACGACGTAACTGTTGCCACGCGTCACGCGCTTGCAACTGATGGTCGAAACCGGGAACATAGCTCCAGGCATGAATGGCCAGCTGCTCAGCAGCCAGTGACTCCAGCAGCCGCCTGTAGCTGATCTGGGGACTGGCAGCGAGATAGCTGCCACCAACGAATTCCACGACCCCCCGAATGGCGGTGGAGGGCCAAAGGCACCAGCATTGATCGCGACGTTGCCAGCGGTTCACCCGTTCGCCAGCTGTTGAACGATGGTTTCGGCTTCTTTCACATGAGCAGGACCGTCGAGAAGATTGTTGAACACGTGACGGATCACGCCTTGCTGATCAATCACGTAGGTGACACGTGAGGGCAGCAAGCCCAAGGTTTTGGGGACGCCAAAGGCCCGACGCAGCGATTGCGTGCGATCGCTCAACAAAGGGAATGGGAGCTTGTAGCGCTCCGCAAAACGGCGATGGCTGACTGCGTCATCGCCGCTCACGCCCCACACTTCCGCTCCCAGTCGGGTGAGCTCACTGTGACGATCCCGGAACGTGCAGGCTTCAGCCGTGCATCCAGGGGTTTCATCTTTGGGGTAAAAGAACAGCACCAGAATCCGACCTTTGACGTCATCGAGGCGTCTGGTCTCACCCGACTGATCCTCAAGAGAAAAGGACGGAGCCGGGTCGCCGATCTTCAGAGCCATGGGAGGACGTCGTTCCGTCGAACCCTAGGAAGTGGTCGACAGTGGCGGGAGAATGGCGGCAGGTCCCTCGTTCTGTCTTCTTCACCATGACCGAGTTCCCGCCAGTGCCAGGTCAGTTGGATCTGTTGCAGGAGCTGGGAACGCCCACCGAGGCATCAAACCCTGCCATTGATCTGCGTCAGCCTGCTCCTCAATCCGAACCCAACGATTTCCCGGATCGTCAGCAAAGCCAACCTGCAGTGGGTCCACTCACTGATGCCCGAAACGAGCGAGGCGAGGCCCCTGAACAGCTGCTGATCGTTGATACGGAAACCACGGGCCTTGATGCGCAGACCGATCAATGTCTTGAGGTGGGGGCGGTCCTCTTTTCCGTGTCGTCACGTCAGGTGTTGGCACAAGTGTCCTTCCTGCTTCCTGTTGACAGCAATCCGGCGGAAGCGATCAATCGCATCCCTGCACCGGTCACCCGGATGCCACAACCCTGGCAACAGGGTCTGGCCTACTTCCAAGAGTTGATGAGTAGTGCTGATGTGCTGGTGGCACACAACGCTTCCTTCGACCGTCAATGGTTCGGACGGGGGGTGTTGCCCTCGGCATCACGCCCCTGGCTGTGCACGCTTGAAGACGTGCGATGGCCTGCGGAACGACAGCTCAGGGCACGGCCATCGGTGATTGACCTGGCCTTGGCTTACGGCGTTCCGGTGTGGGCGGCTCATCGTGCCCTGACGGATTGTCTTTACCTGGCGGAAGTGTTTCGCCGGTGTGACGATCTGGAGCTGTTGATCGCACGCGGGCTCGAGCCTCGATGCCTGATGCGCGCTCAGGTCTCCTATGACGACAGGCATCTTGCCCGAGAGGCTGGATTCCGCTGGAATGATCCGGTGAAAGGGGCTTGGGTCCGGCGTCTGTCCCAGAGGGAGGCTGAAGCGCTCGCTTTCCCTGTCGTTGCTGTGGAGAACGCGATGCCGATGGCATCCTGATTTGCTTCAGCAGTCCGAAGCCTCATGGGAGGTTTGCCACGCCATCGCGTTTGCGGGCCAGGCTGGGTCATGGCCTTCGCAAAGCCTTCACTCACGGTTCGTTCTCGCTTGCAGCGATGGCAGCAGGTGCGGACTTGGGCGAGGTTAATTCGAGAGGCTGAAAGTCTCTGGCATGTGGATGTGCGTGAGCTCAAGCGCCTGGGAGCGCTGGAACTTGCGGAGCTGCTGAGAGAGGTGCCGGTCAGGCAGCGCTCACGCGTGAATCGCTGGCTCACGCGTTATGCCGTCTCCACGCGGTTGCCCTGCCGAGAGTCAGTCGACAACCGGGGGTAACTCTTGGCACTGAAGGTGTTCTGCGGTCTATGAAAGACAGACGTTGATCGTTGTGCATCAGCCTGATCGCTGGGGTGCATTCGGCTGATGCGTCATGCGTCCATCGCCAACTTGGCGTTCACGCAGATCAAAGCCTTTGGATTCATTCCATGGCAGCGCTTAATTCGTGAAAAGGCAGAATCTGTCATTTCAAAGATTCTCTTTGAGTGCTTGATTGTTGCTTCAATGAATTGTGCATAGTTGAGTAATTAATCAAAGCATCGACTGGCCTTAAGCGCTTCATAAGCAGCTCTTTGCTGGCTCTTGGTGACTGACTGAGCGGCATTTTAATAGTGTTTTCGAGGACACGCTTGATGCCATGTTCAGTGCTCCGAAAAAGACGTTTCATTCGTCAGATTCTTTTCGGCAAATGTTGGAAACCAATTTCCAAAAACGCCATTTGGTTCATCTTTCCTCTGGTCGCACGGTTCCTTTGCACAACGCCTGTTTGTGGATCGTTGTGCGAGGCATGGTCAGGCTGGGAGCACTGACGGAGCAGGGTGATGAGTTGATGCTGGGGCTGGCTGGGCCAAATGAATCATTTGGCGAGCCCCTGAGCAATGTTCCTGCTTTTGAAGCCACCACCCTGAGTGACTGTGATTTGCTCTGCATTCCGTTCCAGGAGATTCATGACTCTCCCGGTTTGGCCAAGGATCTGCTCAGCACGGTGATGTTGAGGCAGCGGCAGGCAACCAATTTGCTTGCCTTGGTGGGTCTCCGCCGTATTGAGGAACGTGTGCGGGGTTTTCTGGAGTTGTTGGCTGTGGATTACGGGCAGCCTTGTGAACTGGGATTGCGATTGCCCGTGCGACTCACCCATCAAGACATGGCCAATGCCCTCAGCACCACAAGGGTCACGGTGACCAGGATCATCGGTCAGTTGAAGGATGAGGGCTGGCTGCTGTTGGATCAGCAACGGCATCTGGTGATGACCCACCCCAAGCAGTCTGTACACCGGAAGCATTGATCACAGGCGATCAGCCTGCAGCCCCGATCGTGATGCGCACAAAAAAAGACCTCTCGAAAAAGAGGTCTTGATCGGCAGATGGATCGTCAAATCGGAGCGGCGGGATTTGAACCCACGACCCCCACTACCCCAAAGTGGTGCGCTACCAAGCTGCGCCACGCCCCGACGGCAAAAGCAAGCTATCACAGGGCATTGCCCCATCTGGTGCGTCGCTTGATCCTGGTCAGAAGTCGGGCCGTGAGCTGTTCGCGGTTTTCAGCGGCGTAGCCCCAAAGACGCAGTTCTCGAGCCAGTGCACGCAGCGATGAAAGGTTCATCGAGGCCAGTTGGAGCTCCGGCAGCGTTCTCCATGCCTTCGAAGCCATCGGCAGGTTGGAGCGAGAGCTGCTCTCTCTGAGATTGAGTGTGCCGTCTGCGATCCACTCGGGAATCAGCACCACGAGCACGGCAATCAACCCATAAAGCTCGACGAGCCCCCTTGGCAACGGGTGAAGGCGACGCGGGCCTGGCGGTTCGGCAGGGGACGGCAAGGAGCTCGAGGGAACCACACCCTTTTGACTTTGGCAGGTCTCTCTGCCGGGAGGCGCAGGAGTGGTCAGATCGACAGGGTTCCCTCAACGGCTGACTCGATCGTCGAAGGCGGTGTTGTGTCTTTCCAGAGGAAGGGGCGGTCTTGATCGGAGCCAGGACGAAAAAGAAACGCCATGCCGATCACCAGCACGATGGTGAAGGCGATCACCGCAAGCACAACTCTGTCCGGCAGTGGTTCATTCATGCTTGCAACTCAATCGGACGATTGTCACCGCGCAGGATGCAGTGGCTGATGCTCCAGTCGTAGTGCGACCAGACTTGGCTGGGCAGCCGGTACTGCGCTCCTGGGAATCCCTCCAGAGCCAGTCCCGTGGGCATGGCAGAGCAGTAGGGCCTGCTGCCGGGACGGGCAAGGTATTGCTGGTGGTAGGCCTCGGCGAAATAGAAGGTGCGGTCGGCGGCAATCTCGGTGGTGATGATCCCTTTACCGGCTTCGGTCAGTTGGCGCTGATAGGACTCACGACTGGCCAGGGCCAACTCCATCTGACGGGCGTTGGTGGTGTAGATCGCCGATCGGTATTGACTGCCCTGGTCGTTGCCTTGGCGGTCTCCTTGGGTGGGGTCATGGCATTCCCAGAAGAGCTTGAGCAGATCACTCACATCGATGGCTGGTGCGCTCCAGACCACACGGACGACCTCTGTATGACCTGTTCTGCCACTGCAGACCTGCTCGTAGAAGGGAGAATCGACTTGCCCGCCGGCATAGCCCACAGCTGTCGACACGACACCAGGAAGTCGCCAGAAGCCTTTTTCAGCACCCCAGAAGCATCCACAACCAAAGATGATTTCCTCCTGGTCGTCCATCAAGGGGGCGTGGAGAGGGGTACCCAGAACAACGTGACGGTCGTCGGCGTTGTTGTTTTGTCGTCCTTGCTGTGAACCCGTGAGCCAGTTGGGCAGCATGGAAATGGTGTCGCGACCGCAACCCTAGGCAGATGTCTGGGGATCCAGGCGAATGTGATTGAGCAGCGTGGTCACGAATGCAAACAGAAGAAACGGCAGGCTGAGCACCAGGATCAGCCCCACGCCGACAAGGGCGAACAGAGGACGAGATGAGCCCATCAGAGCCAGTCCCGCGGCCAGGCTGACGAAGATCACCGCCATCCAGGCCAAGATCTGACCGTAGATGTCACCAAAGGTGAGGGTGCAGCGGACTGTGAAGGGGTTGCCTGACGTCATGGCTCGGAGGCAGATCCTCTAGCTAAGCCAAAGCGACGCAATTTGTCGCCCGTTCGTTGCGCAAGCTTTCGTCATGCCACCGATTCCAGCCGTTCCGCGGCCTGCTCCCGTTCCCAGAGACTGCGATAAAGACCCGGCACCTGGATCAGATCAGAGTGATGACCCTGTTGGACCAAACGTCCTTGATCCAGCACGAGGATTCGGTCACAGGCAGCGGCTGCTGAAAGCTGATGACTGATCATCACAATCGTTCGATTGGTCTGACGGCGCACCGATGCCAGGATTTCCGCCGCGGTGTTGTTGTCCACGCTGGCGAGGGCGTCATCAAGCACCAACACCGCTGATTTGACCAGAAGCGCTCTTCCTAAAGCGGTGCGCTGGCGCTGACCACCGCTCAAGGTGATGCCTCGTTCACCCACGAGAGTGTTCATGCCATCAGGGAAACCGCGAACGTCACCGAGCAGGCGCGCCTGTTCCGCTGCCGCTTCAACGCGTTCCATGGATGCCTCGGGTTCGCCGTAGCGAAGGTTGTCCGCAAGGCTGCTGGTGAAGAGATACCCCTCCTGTGGAACCAGGGCGATCTGATCACGCAGATCGGTCAGCCGCAATCGGGTGAGGTCGTGGCGATCGAGGAACAACTGACCTTCTGGGACGTCGACCATGCGGCCAAGGGCACGTGCCAGGGTGGTTTTGCCACAGCCCACAGGTCCCACGACGGCAACCAGTTCTCCCGACCGGATCTTGAAGCTAAGACCATTCAGGGTGTCAGCTTCACTGCCGTCGTAGCGGATGTGCAGACCGCGCGCTTCCAAGTCACCCCGCACCGGCAGTTCCAGCAGTTCCGGTTCGCGCGGGTTGCGGATCATCGGGCGACGGGAGAGCAGTTCTTCAACCCGCTCAAGGCTCACCTGGCCGGTCTGCAAGGTGTTCAGGGTGAATCCGAGCAAAGCCGTCGGGAAGACCAGAAGCTGCACGTAAAGAATCAGGGCCACAAGGCCGCCAATCGACAGCGTGTTTTGTTGAAGCTGAAAACTCCCCAGGGCCAGCACCAGCAGAACGGAAATCGATGAAATCCCTTCCAGCAGAGGGAATAATGTGCTCCGAGTGCGTGCCAGCTGAATCGCGGCATCCCGGTAACTACGGTTGCGGCGGTTGAACGCGTCCAGTTCCTGTTGTTCCTGGTTGTAGATCTTGATGGCTGCGATGCCGGAGAGATCTTCCTGGATCAGTTCGCTGAGCCCGGCCAAAGCCTCCTGTTGCCGACGCTGTTGGCGCATCATCCGCCCGCCAAATAGGCGCACGGATACCAGCATCACTGGGTAGGGGGCGATTGCAGCAAGGGTGAGGCCAAGGTCGATCCTCAGCATCGCTGGCAGCGTGAAGGAATAGGCCAGCACTGTGTTGGTGAGGCTGAGAACGGCGAAGCCCAGCAGCCTGCGCACGTTTTCTACGTCGCTCGTGGCACGGCTGATCACTTCGCCACTGCCGGTCTGCTGAACCCAGCCAGGCTCTTGCTGCAGCATGTGATCGAACAGCTTCTGGCGCAGCTCGACCTCCACCTGTCGACCGACGCCGAAGACCAACTGCCGGGAGATCAAGCGCACCACACCCATGGTCGTCGCCAGCAACACAATCCAGCCGGCCTGGATCAACACATCCCGATAGGCGAAACCTTCCTGGAGGTCATCAATGACCCCTTTCACTTCCAGAGGAATGGTCACACTGAGGATGTTGACCACCACCAGCGCGATCGCACCGAGCATGACCCTGCGTCGGTGGGGCTTCAAATAGCGGCCGATCAGATCGAGGCGGAAGGCGGCCATCGCGATCCTTGTACAGCCATCAACCTAGGCACCAGGCGAATCTTCTCGATGGGGTGTCCGCGATGGCGATGCCGAAAGGCTGCGTGTTCGAAGGTCAGCGAACTGGCCATCCTTTCCTTTTTGAGGGATAGTGTTGAAGTCCCCATCACCCGGCCCGGAGTGCATCTGCACCCGGGCTTTTTTCTGCCTGTTGTCTGCTCAGGCCCAGGCCTCTGCTCTGCTCACCCATGGTCTCTCCGACTCTTTCCTGGCCTCAGGCTTTGGAGCATCTACTCCGTGGAGGCGTGCTCAGCCCTGATGACGCTTCGGCGTTGATGGAGGCGTGGTTGTCGGAAGATCTCTCGCCCGTGCAGACCGGCGCATTTCTGGCGGCTTTAAGAGCACGAGGAGTGAACGGAGGCGAACTCGGGGCGATGGCCTCGGTGTTGCGTGCAGCATGTCCCTTGCCTGGTGCTCGCCCTGATCTGCTGATGGTCGACACCTGTGGAACCGGTGGTGATGGTGCCGACACGTTCAATATCTCGACGGCAGTGGCGTTCACTGCCGCGGCATGCGGCGCCTATGTGGCCAAGCATGGCAATCGCAGCGCCAGCGGCAAAGTGGGTTCAGCAGATGTGTTGGAAGGTCTTGGCCTCCATCTCAAAGCCCCAGCGCAGCAGGTGGTGGAGGCCCTGCCTGAGGCGGGCGTGACGTTTCTCTTCGCTCCTGCCTGGCACCCTGCCTTGGTGAGCTTGGCACCGTTGCGTCGCAGCCTCGGCGTGCGCACAGTGTTCAACCTGCTGGGTCCGCTTGTTAATCCCCTTAGGCCCAATGGCCAGGTGCTGGGTGTGGCGACGGATGATCTGCTCGATCCAATGGCTGAAGCCCTCAACGCGCTCGGGCAGAAGCGCGCCGTGGTGGTGCATGGAGCCGGCGGATTGGATGAAGCCTCTCTTGCTGGGCCCAATCCGGTGCGCATTCTTGAGGATGGGCTCATTCGCAGCGAGTTCATTTCGCCAGCTGATCTCGGACTGGAGGAGGCTCCTCTGGAGGCCCTGCGAGGAGGAGATCTTGCCTGCAATCAAGCCATCCTCAGCGATCTGCTTCAGGGCCATGGCACCAAGGCACAGTCAGATGTGGTGGCCTTCAACACCGCGCTCGTGCTCTGGGTTGCCGGCGTCGAGATGGATCTGAAAGCCGGAGCTCAGCAGGCCCTGTTGGTGCTGCGAGATGGCTTGGGTTGGGATCGACTCCAGCGTTTGAGCAAAGCCCTGACCCCCGCCGAGGGAGGATGAGACCACGAGCGTTGCTGAAGGGACCGGTCTGCTCATGATTGTTGCTGCATCCAGGGAGCCGGCGTTGCTGGTGCTGGCCGATGGAACGGTGTTCACAGGGTTGGCTTGTGGAGCCGCGGGCAGCGTTGTGGGAGAGGTCGTCTTCAACACGGGAATGACGGGATATCAGGAGGTGATGACCGATCCCAGTTATTCGGGGCAACTGGTGACCTTCACCTATCCAGAGCTGGGCAACACCGGAGTCAATCCTGACGATCAAGAAGCTGAGAAGCCCCATGCAAAAGGGCTGATCGCGCGTCAGATGTCTCCTCTTGCCAGCAATTGGCGCTCTCAACAAAGCCTCCAGGATTGGTTGGCGAGCCATGGCGTGATTGGCATCCATGGCATCGATACACGTGCTCTCGTCCGCCATCTGCGTGAGACCGGGGCCATGAACGGAGTGATCAGTTCAGATGGTCGCTCTCCGGTGGAGCTGTTGGAGCAGGTGCGGTCGGCTCCGTCGATGGAGGGTCTGAACCTGGCTGACAAGGTCTCAACCCCTGAGCCCTACACCTGCAATGAGCCTTGCACGGTCGATTTTGATCGGCGTTTGCAGATCGGGAGACCCCAGGATCCTTATCGTGTGGTGGCCATCGATTTCGGCATCAAGCGGGCGATTCTCGATCGCTTGGTCGGCCACGGTTGCTCGGTGACTGTTCTACCGGCATCAACCGATTTGGACACGGTGTTGTCCCATCAGCCCGAGGGTGTGTTCCTCTCCAATGGACCGGGAGATCCCGCAGCAGTGACCCATGGCATCGAGCTGGCCAAAGGCCTGTTGCAGCAACAGAATCTTCCTCTATTCGGAATCTGCCTTGGCCATCAGATCCTTGGTCTGGCTATGGGGGGAGCCACCTTCAAGCTCGGTTATGGGCATCGAGGTTTAAACCATCCATGCGGAACCACCGGTCAGGTGGAAATCACCAGCCAAAACCATGGTTTCGCGTTGGATGCAGAGAGCCTGCCGGCGGACACCATTGAGATCACCCATCTCAATCTCAACGACCGAACCGTGGCTGCGATGGCCCATCGCAACCAGCCGATTTTCGGCGTTCAGTACCACCCTGAAGCCAGTCCTGGCCCCCACGACGCAGACCATCATTTCGCCAGGTTCGTTGCACTGATGTCAGATCGCCGCTGAACCGTGGTGCGAGTGGTGCAGCATCACTACACTTCGCACGACGCCAAGCGGGAGGTCTGGTCCCATCACTGAACTGCAGCGACTGACGGTTTCGCTCCGGGGCGGCTTTGAACAGCAAGATTCCTGTCTGGTGTTTCATTTCACCGGACAGTTGGATGCTTACTCCGAAAAGCAGTTCATCAGTTACGTGGGAGACGTTCTTAAGACGAACGCCTCACCCGCAGTGTTTGATCTGAGCAAGATTGACTTCCTTGATTCTTCCGGGCTTGGTGCACTGGTTCAGCTCGCGAAACAGTGCAAAGACGCCAATCGCAGTTTCGTGGTTGTGGGCAACGCCCGTGTTACCCAAACCGTGAAGTTGGTGCGCCTCGAGGGCTTCCTGCATCTGGTGAATGATCTGGAATCCGCTTTCACCCAACTGGCTGCTTGACCGACTGGATCCGGCTGCAGCATTCCCTTCCTGCAGGGGCGTCCGATCTCGGTCCCCTTCAGCTTGCCTGGCTAGGTGATGCCGTCTGGGAGCTGCATCAACGGCTTCGTCACTGCCGTCAGGCCGGACGCGCTAAAGATCTCCACCTTGCGGTTGTCTCCGAAGTTCGTGCTGATGCACAAGCGGTTGCGCTGCAGCGCTTGGACCCCTGGCTGACGGACGAGGAAAGGGATCTGGTTCGTCGGGGCCGCAATCGTGCCGGTCGTGGTCCTCGCGGCGGTGACCCCGCGGCCTATGGCCAGGCCACAGGATTTGAGACAATGGTGGGCTGGCTCTTTTTGCAGAATCCAGCGCGGCTTGCCCAGCTACTGGATCGCCTCGAGGAGAGCGAATCCGCCCTGTCATAACCATCGATTCCATGAGCTCCCGCTTCGACCGCCGCCCACCACGTCCATCCCGTGGTGGTGACTCAGGAGGTGGACGTCCGTCACGTGGCGGGCCGCGCGGACGTCGTCCGCGTCTGGATGGAGCTCCGTCCGGCGGTCGTCGCCGTGATGGTGAAGAGGGGGCCTCGGAGTCGTCTTGGCGCAGCTCCCGCGATGGTGACTTCGGTGGACGCCCTGCCTCCCGTGGTGGCTCCTTCCGAGGCTCCTCCCGTGACAGCGGCAGACCCATGGGCCGTGCTGATCGCCGTGAGCGTCGTTTCGATGAGCGCTCAGGTGGAGATCGTCGTTTTGAACAACGGCGTTTTGACCAAAGGCGTTTTGACGATCGTCGTTCTGGAGATCGCCGGTTTGACGACCGCCGTTTTAACGACCGTCGTTCTGATGAACGCCGCTCAGAGGATCGCCGGTTTGGTGACCGGCGCCCCGGTGGCCGTCGCGTCTCAGATGGTGAAGCTCGCGGCATGCGCCCAGGACGTTCAGACCGTCCGGACCAGCGTTTTGACGAACAACCCCGCGCTGAGGCCAGTGCTCACGGCTCAGAGGGTGTCGCGGATGATCTGCTCTGGGGGCGTCATGCCACCCAGGCGGCATTGGAAGCCGGTCGGCCCATCCATCGCATCTGGTGCACCAGTGAGATGCGGAGCGCTCCCAAATTCATGGCGTTGTTGCGCGATGCGAAAGCGTCTGGAGTGCTGGTGGAGGAAGTCACCTGGGCACGTTTGGCTCAGATGACTGGTGGCGCTGTGCACCAGGGCATTGCTCTGCAAACGGCTGCGGCCGACACTCTGAATCTGGAGGATCTGGTGGAAGGTTGCGCCGCATTGCAGGAGGCGCCTCTCCTTTTGGCCCTTGACGGTCTCACCGATCCCCACAATCTGGGGGCGATCGTGCGATCCGCCGAAGCACTCGGCGCTCATGGCGTGGTGTTGCCGCAGCGGCGTAGCGCTGGCCTCACGGGCTCTGTGGCCAAGGTGGCGGCCGGAGCACTTGAACATCTTCCCGTGGCTCGCGTTGTCAATCTCAACCGGTCGTTGGAGACCTTGAAGGATGCCGGCTACCGGGTGATTGGTCTGGCTGAAGAAGGAGATCAGACCCTGGAGGAAGTGGATCTTGAAGGTCCGTTGGTCGTCGTCACAGGCTCCGAGGGCCAGGGACTGTCGATGCTGACCCGACGCCATTGTGATCAGCTCATCCGGATCCCTTTGCGTGGGGTGACACCGAGCCTGAATGCCTCGGTTGCAACTGCACTCTGTCTCTATGAAGTGGCGCGTCGGGGTTGGATGAAAGGTCTGTCGGGTCAGACCCCCTCACCTCCGATTGTTCGCCCGCAGTTGTCTGTGGCTCATCGCCAGTCCGCTGATTCCTCAGGGGCCAACCTGGATGATGCGCCAGTACAGCCGGTCTTAGCAGATCCGAATCCCGGTGTGGATCTGCAGATGGAGCGCCCCACCGAAGCTGTGTCCACGACCTTTGATGGCAGCGTCGATCTGTAACGACCACTGCCACGCACGACCGCGGTTTTGAAAGTGCGTTGGTTGGCCTGTTACGGCCAACGCTGAATCAGGGCACAATGTCGAGGTCTTCACTGCTCCGACATGAGCCCGCTGACTCGACCGATGCGATCGCTTGCCAACGGTCTCGGACTCGCCTGGTGGGCACGGGTTCAGACCCAAAGCCCCGATGTCACGTACTGGTTTGGTCCCTTCGTGCGTCGCTCCACCCTGGAGCGGGAGCTATCCCCCTTTCTGGATGATTTGAAGTCGGAAGCTCCTGCATCTCTGGATCATTCCCTGCTGCGCTGCCGACGCACCGAGCCCTTCACCATTGAATCAGCATCCTGAGGGTTGCTGGTTCTTTGCACCTGGCTGATAGCGTCGCATCTGCACGAAAATCCTGACCATGGCGATCGCCGAATGGCGTCAGCAATTGGCAAAGGGTGAGGTGTCCGCCCGGGAACTCACCGACCATCACCTGGCCAGGATCGAGGCGGTCGATCCCAGTCTTCATGCCTTTCTGGAGGTCACCGCTGATCGTGCCCGTGCGGATGCGGATCGTGTCGATGCAGCGCGAAGTGCCGGCGAAGAGCTGCCGCCCTTGGCGGGCATTCCTCTTGCCATCAAAGACAATCTCTGCACCAAAGGAGTCCGCACCACGTGCTCCAGCCGCATGCTCGAGCAGTTCGTCCCTCCTTATGAGTCAACGGTGACCAACCGGCTCTGGGCGTCTGGTGCTGTTCTCCTTGGCAAGACCAATCTCGATGAATTCGCCATGGGCGGATCCACGGAGACTTCGGCCTTTGGACCAACTGCCAACCCATGGAACACCGATCATGTGCCTGGAGGCAGCTCCGGCGGCAGCGCAGCCGCCGTGGCGGCCGGTGAATGCTTGGCCGCAGTTGGTTCCGACACCGGTGGTTCGATCCGTCAGCCTGCCTCCTTCTGCGGAGTTGTGGGTCTGAAACCCACCTACGGACGCGTGAGCCGTTACGGGTTGGTGGCCTTTGCCAGTTCCCTGGATCAAGTGGGCCCGTTCACCTCGACGGTTGCTGACGCGGCGGAGTTGTTGCAGGTGATGGCCGGCGAGGATCCGCGCGATTCCACCTGTCTCAAGGCTCCTGTTCCGGATTACACAGCTGCTCTGGACGCACCAATTAATGGATTGCGTGTCGGATTGGTTCGGGAATGTTTCGATCAGGAGGGCTTGGACCCCCAGGTCAAGGCATCGGTGCTGGCGGCTGCCGATCAGCTGCAGGCCCTGGGTGCTGAACTGGTCGACGTTTCATGCCCGCGCTTCAACGACGGCATCGCCACCTACTACGTGATTGCCCCTTCGGAGGCTTCCGCCAACCTTGCGCGCTACGACGGCGTGAAATACGGGTACCGGGCTGAGGATGCGGCTTCGTTGGCAGCGATGACGGCTAAGAGTCGTGCTGAGGGGTTTGGCAGCGAAGTGCAGCGCCGAATTTTGATCGGCACCTATGCCCTGTCGGCTGGCTATGTGGATGCCTACTACAAGAAGGCGCAGCAGGTGCGCACATTGATCCGCCGCGATTTCGACGCGGCCTTCCAAGGGGTGGATGTGCTGCTGACGCCCACGGCACCGGGCACGGCATTCCGCAACGGCTCCCACGCCGATGACCCACTGGCGATGTACCTGGCTGATCTGCTGACCATTCCTGCCAATCTGGCTGGATTGCCTGCCATCAGCGTTCCCTGCGGCTTCGACAATGGCGGTCTGCCCATTGGTGTTCAGCTGATCGGCAATGTGTTGGAAGAGCCTCGCCTTCTTCAGGTGGCGCATCAGTACGAACTGGCGGCGTCTGTCATGAAGTCACGCCCAGAGGCGGCTTTCGTGCCTGTCTAGGGTCTTGCTCTGCCTCGCAAACACTGCATCTGGTGTGAGGTGTTTGTCGTGACCCCTGCATCTTGCGCGGCGGCCTAGGCTGGGGCTATGGCATTTGTTCCCCTTCACAACCACAGCGACTACAGCCTGCTGGATGGCGCTTCTCAGCTGCCCCAAATGGTGGAGAGGGCCAAAGAGCTTGGAATGCCGGCTCTGGCACTCACTGACCATGGGGTGATGTACGGCGCTGTTGAGCTGCTGAAGCTGTGTCGAGGCACAGGGGTTAAGCCGATCATCGGCAATGAGATGTATGTCATCAATGGTTCGATTGATGACCCACAACCCAAGAAAGAGCGTCGTTATCACCTCGTGGTGCTGGCCAAAAATGCTGTCGGCTACCGCAATTTGGTCAAGCTCACCAGCATCAGTCACCTTCGGGGAATGCGCGGCCGAGGCATTTTTTCGCGCGCCTGCATCGATAAACACCTGCTGCAGCAATACAGCGAGGGACTGATCGTTGCCACCGCTTGTCTTGGCGGTGAAATCCCTCAGGCGATCATGCGGGAACGCCCCGATGTGGCCAGGGATGTCGCCCGTTGGTATCAGGAGGTTTTCGGCGACGATTTTTATCTGGAGATTCAGGATCATGGCTCTCCTGAAGATCGCATTGTCAACGTTGAGATCGTCAAGATCGCACGTGAACTCGGCATCAAGGTGGTGGCCACCAACGATGCCCACTACCTCACGCGCAACGACGTTGAGGCCCACGATGCGCTGCTTTGTGTGCTCACCGGAAAGCTGATCAGCGATGAGAAGCGTCTTCGCTACACGGGGACGGAATATCTCAAAACTGAAGAGGAGATGGGGCGCTTGTTTGCTGATCACCTCGAGCCGGAGGTGGTTCAAGAGGCGATTGCCAACACGGTGGCTGTGGCCGAAAAAGTTGAGGACTACGACATCCTTGGGCGCTATCAGATGCCGCGCTTCCCCATCCCTGACGGCCACACACCAATCACCTACCTGCGCGAAGTCACAGAGCAGGGCCTCCGTGATCGCCTTGGTTTGTCTCCGGCCGACGGCATCGACGAGGGGTATGCCGAGCGCATGGCCTACGAACTGAAGATCATGGAGCAGATGGGGTTCCCCACCTACTTCCTGGTGGTGTGGGACTACATCCGCTTTGCACGCGAACAGAGCATTCCGGTCGGCCCCGGTCGTGGGTCTGCGGCTGGATCGTTAGTGGCTTATGCGTTGGGCATCACCAATATTGATCCGGTGAGTAATGGTTTGCTGTTTGAGCGTTTTCTCAATCCTGAACGCAAGTCGATGCCTGATATCGACACCGACTTCTGCATCGAGCGTCGTGGCGAGGTGATCGACTACGTCACACGTCGCTATGGCGAAGAAAAGGTGGCGCAGATCATCACCTTCAACCGGATGACGTCGAAGGCTGTGCTGAAAGACGTGGCCAGGGTGCTCGATATTCCCTACGGAGATGCTGATCGCCTGGCCAAATTGATTCCAGTGGTGCGGGGCAAGCCGGCCAAGCTCAAGGCAATGATCGGGGATACATCACCGAACCCCGACTTTAAGGAGCGGTACGACAAAGATCCGATCGTGAAGCGATGGGTGGACATGGCGATGCGCATCGAGGGCACCAACAAAACCTTTGGCGTTCACGCTGCTGGTGTGGTGATTGCGGCCGATCCTCTCGATGAACTGGTTCCGCTTCAGCGCAACAACGATGGCCAGGTGATCACGCAGTACTTCATGGAAGACGTGGAGTCGATGGGTCTGTTGAAGATGGATTTTCTGGGGCTGAAAAACCTCACGATGATCGACAAGACCCTGGAGCTTGTGGAGCAGAGCAGCGGTGAACGCATCGATCCTGATCAGCTACCACCGAAGGATGAAGGCACCTTTGACTTGCTGGCCCGTGGCGACTTGGAAGGCATTTTCCAGCTTGAATCCACGGGGATGCGACAGATCGTCCGTGATCTGAAACCTTCGTCGCTGGAAGATATCTCCTCGATCCTGGCCCTTTACCGACCGGGTCCCCTGGATGCGGGGTTGATTCCCAAGTTCATCAACCGCAAGCACGGTCGCGAAGCCATTGACTTCGCCCACAGCACCTTGGAACCGATCCTGAGCGAGACCTACGGAATCATGGTGTACCAAGAGCAGATCATGCGCATTGCTCAGGATCTGGCCGGCTATTCCCTCGGTGAAGCCGATCTGCTGCGTCGTGCGATGGGTAAGAAAAAAGTGTCGGAGATGCAGAAGCATCGCGGCATCTTTGTGAAAGGCGCAACGGAACGCGGCGTGGATGAGAAGGTCGCCGATGAATTGTTCGACCAGATGGTGCTCTTCGCCGAGTACTGCTTCAACAAGAGCCACTCCACGGCTTATGGAGCAGTGACCTACCAGACGGCGTATCTGAAGGCGCATTACCCCGTCGCCTACATGGCTGCACTGCTCACCGTGAATGCAGGTGCCAGCGACAAAGTGCAGCGCTACATCTCGAACTGCAATGCCATGGGCATCGAGGTGATGCCCCCCGACGTGAATGCCTCGGGAACCGACTTCACACCGTTGGATAACCGCATTCTGTTTGGCCTGTCTGCCGTCCGAAATTTGGGAGATGGGTCCATCCGCGCACTCATTCGCTCCCGCCAGTCCGATGGGGCCTTCCAGTCATTGGCGGATCTGTGTGATCGCGTGCCCTCCAGTGTTCTCAATCGGCGCAGTCTCGAAGCCCTGATCCACTGTGGCGCTCTCGATGCCCTCGAGCCTCAGGCCAACCGTGCTCAATTAATCGCCGATCTTGATCTGCTGCTCGACTGGGCAGGATCCCGTGCCCGTGATCGCGCCAGTGGTCAGGGCAATCTTTTTGATCTGATGGCAGTGCCTGCCGACGATGCGTCAGACAGTGCCACTGATTTGAGTTTGGCGCCTAAGGCCGCTCCGGTGAAGGACTATCACCCCAGTGAAAAGCTCAAGCTGGAAAAAGACTTGGTGGGCTTCTACCTGTCTGATCACCCGCTCAAACAGCTCACAGCACCGGCTCGGTTGTTGGCTCCGATCGGCTTGGGGAGCCTCGAAGAGCAAGCCGATAAGGCCAAGGTGAGTGCGATTGCCATGGTGAGTGAGATGCGTCAGGTCACCACCCGCAAGGGTGACCGGATGGCGATTCTTCAGCTCGAGGATCTCACGGGTTCCTGTGAGGCGGTGGTGTTCCCGAAGAGCTATGCGCGTCTCGCCGATCATCTGATGGCTGAGGCACGTTTGCTGATTTGGGCGGCAGTGGATCGCCGTGATGAACGCGTGCAGTTGATCGTGGATGACTGCAGAGCGATCGACGATTTGCGTCTTTTGCTGGTGGAACTCGATCCAGATCAGGCCTGTGATGTAGCGGTGCAGCACAAGTTGAGGGAGTGCCTCCATGCCCATCGACC
Source organism: Synechococcus sp. A18-25c (assembly GCF_014280035.1). Lineage (NCBI taxonomy): Bacteria > Bacillati > Cyanobacteriota > Cyanophyceae > Synechococcales > Synechococcaceae > Synechococcus > Synechococcus sp. A18-25c. Next base: position 1,563,354 of record NZ_CP047957.1, on the reverse strand, counting down.
AGATCAGGATGAGCTGGGTGTGAGGGTGCCTGTTGTTGCCGCTGTGCGTCGCGGTCCTGAGGTCAAATATGTTCGCCTCGGCCCACAATTCTGCGTGAAGGATGTGGTGGCAGCGCGCCAACACCTGCAAGACAGCTCTTTCACCGTGAGCTGCAGTGATCCCTTGATGAATTAACCACGACGGTTCAACTCTGTTTTTGCGCTTTGATCGAGCTGCGAAGTCGTTGAAGGTTTGGTTTGAGGTGTTCCAGCCCCAGCAGGCTCCCAGGCTGGGGCTCCCAGCTGGCGGAAAGCACGCCGTAGCTGAGGCCAATCAGCCCGAGCAGGAAAAAGAAACCGGATGCCACCAGAGTGATCCCAGGCGGGATATCGAGAATGCCTCGACTGACCAGCAGGTAGCTGATCACAAAAACGGCCATCCCCAGCACGGAGGGAACTCCGGTGGAGATGGCGACGCGGCGGGCCATTCGATCGGCCACTTCCCTGGGAATTCCTTGACTCCCACTGGACGGTGAAGGAGAACGTCGCGGTTCAAAAGGGAGCGGATCGCGTCGTTCAGCCATGGATTAGAAAACCTGCCGGGTGCGGCTCAGCCGCGGATGCCCAGTTTGGCGATCAGGCTCGTGTAACGCTGTTCGCTCTTGCCACGCACGTAGCTGAGCAGGCGCTTGCGCCGGCCGATCATCTTCAGCAGACCCTGACGGGAGGAATAGTCGTGGATGTTCTGCTGCAGGTGGCTGCTGAGCTTCGAGATGCGCTCGCTCAACATCGCCACCTGAACCTCTGCCGATCCCGTGTCGGTGGCGTGGGTTTGGTGGGTGTTGATCAGCTGCTGCTTTTCAGTGGTATCGAGCGACATGCGCGGTGTCTTGCCCAGACAGTGCAAACAACCAATTTACCTTCTCGAGGTCCCTATCAAGCCGATTGGCTCAACCAGCGCAAGCTGGCCCGCAACCAACCCTCAGGGTCGTTGGCGGCAGGACACTCCGTGGCCGAGGCAACGGCTCGCATCGCACGACGGATTTCCAGGTCTTCGTAGCCGAGCGTTTCCAGGGTGAGCTGAAGTTCCTGCAGCGATTCCGGATGGATCGGCAGAGCTTGGATGTCGCTGCGATCGACGAGTGACAGAGCGGGTTCTTCACTGCTCGGTGCCCATGAACCCAAGCGATCCCGTAGCTCCACGGCGATCCTCTCTGCCGTGCGCTTGCCAACACCTTGTGCCTGCGTCAGGCGTTTCAGATCGCCTTCAATGATGGCGGTCACCAAATCGGCGGCTGTGCAGCTGTCAAGCAATGAAAGCGCCACCTGTGGACCAACACCATTGACGCCAATCAAAGTCCTGAACAGATCCCGATCCATCTGCAAAGGGAATCCGTACAAGTGCGAGCCGTCTTCGCGATGGACCTGATGGATCCAGAGTGTGCAGCTGTCTCCGCTAAGCGATGTTTGATCCCGACGGGTGAGTTGCACCTCATAGCCCACGCCTGCGCAAGCGATCACCAGCCCGTGTCGTCCGCCCTGTTCCCAGGCCTGGATGCGTTCGCCTTGAAGCCAGCCGATCACGACGGTCTCCGGGGAAGGATGGGCGGATTCACGTGGGGTTCCGATTCAGAGAGGACTGATCAGCGCCATGATGCCGCTGTTGCTCTCCCAACGACGCGCTTTCGAGTGGCAGTGGATTCCAGAGCTTGACCAGACTGAGGAGGTCGTCAAACCTGCTGCTGTTGGGCTTGGCGTTCTAGTTCCTCTTCGGCTGCAAGCTCGCGGAGATACCGGCGGTGCTGTGGTGATTCGTGACCGGAGAGGGACTGGATCCTGCTGTTCATTGAAGAAGGAAATGTCCTCCTCAAGGGAGTGAACGTTCTGTGAGTCATGCAATTTCAAAGGTATTTGATCTCGCGCTTCGATCCCGATTGGATGTCTTGCGTATAACGATCTTCTCATGATCGGGGTGGTGCCGCAATCGTTGATTGCCGATTGCTGTTTTCGTAAAGGCAAACTCAGCCCCGGCAACCAGGGATGCACTGACATCACGCCGTTTTGAGTGTGACGATGTGATGGTGTTGCTGATGTGAACCTAAGACTTCACTGAGCCGAGATCAGCCTGCCAGCGTGGCCGGAGCTGCTGCTTTCTCGCGCAGTTCCGCATCGATCACCAGCAGAGCAGCCGGTTGATTGTCAGCAAATTTCACGCGGCCGAGAAGATAAGCCGCCTCGTGTTCGGAGAGCCTTTGGCCTTCCACAATTGGGTCGAGAAAAACAGTGGTTCTCATGTCATTGTCACGTTCGGCAGTTTTGTAAAGCTGCAGAACAGATGATGTGACGTCGGCTTCCATTCGAAACACGTCCGAGACCACAGCTTCGCAGTGACTCCATTGCTGACAGGGGGGTTCAATGGTGTCGAGCACCACGGTTTGACCCCGGGAGATCAAATAGTCGGCGAACTGTGCAGCATGCTGCTGTTCTTGATTGCCTTCGTCGCGTAGATGGTTGGCGAATCCAACGAGTTCTCGTTCGGCGAACCAGATGGCTGTGGCGAAATAAGCCGCTGCAGACTGGCGCTCCATATTGAGATGAGCCTGCATGTGCTCGAGCAATTCGGCCGACATCGGCTCGGCCATGGCTCGGCCTGAGGGGCCTGTTGCCACATTGCTGGAAGTTTGGATGGGTGCTGTATAGGTCATGTTTCTCCTCGTGGTTTGATTCGTGTTCCTGGGTCAATTATGCCTGAAAGATTGACTTACGGCGAGGAAATGAATGAGAAAGATTTGTTTTTGAGAATCATCTTCAAGTGCATTTGTTGCTCTTAGGTGGAGCGATCGAAGTGCTTGTTTTTCTTGATCTTCATTCTCAAAAAGGCTGAATCGTGACCTGGTCTTCTGTTGTCGTCCCGCTGGTGATGCGTGATCTGCCGTCTGGAATCGGCTGCGGCGGCTTGGGCGTTCTGTTCCAGCACTTCACGAGAGGTGGGAGGGCCTGCCAGCCTGGTGTCACAGTTTCGAGTGTGCTGCAACATTGCAGTGATCTCGTGTCGTGATCTCTCCATGCTTTCACTGTTCAGCCGTTGGCGCAGAGCCCTTCTGTCGTTGCTGCTGGTGGGACTGATCTTGGTGGGTTTGTCCGCATGCTCCGTCAGTGATCGACCGTCGCGTGGGGTTCTGCTCAGTGCCCTGGGTCAGCAGATTCAGCTCACCCAAAACGCCATTGCCCAATCGCTTGATCTTCAAGCCTCTGGCGTGCCGGAGGTCAGTCGGGTCCGGATCGAGCAACAAGAGAGTCTTCGCATCGGCGATCAGAAGGGCGTGCACCTCACCGGTCGGTTCGATTGGCGACTTCCAGGCGATGCCGTGAAGGTGGACAGTCCTTTCGAGCTGTTCCTGGAACGCGGGGAACGCGGCGAAAGCTGGAGATTGGCGCTCCCCAGCGGTTCCGATGACGGCAATTCCCAAACCTGGATTACGTATCCGCTGGCGATTGATCCGGCTTGACCGTCTGCCGGGCGCTGAGGCTGATCAAGGTGGCACCCAACACGCAGAGTGCTCCCACCACCACGGTTCCGGTGATCGATTCGGCGAAAAACAGCACACCCCAGAGCGTGGCAAAGACCACCTGCACGTAATTGATGGAGGTGGCTCGCGCCGCCGGTAGGGCCGTGAGCCCTTGCGTCAGCCACACCTGTCCTAACTGCGTGAACAAACCAACGCCCAGCAGCCAGATCCAGTCGGTTCTGGTGGGCTGCACCATCGTGTTGATCAACAAGGGCAGGGTTGCTGGCACCGATACCAACGGGAAATAAAACACGATCACCAGCGGATGCTCCCGCGCCGAGAGCTGCCGCACGCTTACGTAGGCCAAAGCGGTCATCAGCGCTCCACCGAGGCCGATCGATGCCGCCATTGCCGGGAGACTGGCCCCATCCTGCCCAATCCATTCCGGCTGCACGACGAGCAGCACACCGATCAGTCCCAGCAGGATCGCCAGGCTGATTCGCTTGCGGATCGGCTCACCCAGCAGCGCCCAAGCGCAGAGAGCCGTGAGGGTGGGGTAGGTGTATTGCAACAGCGTCGCAGCCGCCAGGGGTAGAGCCGCCAGAGCCTGGAAGAACAGCAGCAGCGCAACAGTCCCCAGCACCCCGCGCACGATCAGCAGTCCCTTCTGGTGTCCCCAGGGCGACACCCGTAGACGCGCCAGCATCGTCCAGGTGATCACGATGCTGATCACGGAGCGGATCAGCACGATCTGCGCTACTGGCAAGCGGCCGCCCAGGTGCTTAACGCATACGGTCATCAAGCTGAAGGCGAGCGCTGCCCCGATCAGGGATAGTCCTGCTCTCCAGTCCTTCGTTGACTGAGACCCTCGGATGGTCGCTAGCAGGCCCTGCATCGCTCGGTCCATGGGAATCCGGTTAACGATGCCATCCATCGGATCTGGCCTGTTCCGCCGGTGTCTCCCACAATGGGCTGATGGCTATGCCCCGCCTTCATCCCCGCACCATCGAGGCCGTCAAAGAGCGCGCCGACATCGTTGATGTGGTGGGCGAGCACGTGGTGCTCAAGAAAAAAGGTCGGGAGTTTGTCGGCATCTGTCCGTTCCACGACGACAGCAAGCCGTCGATGACCGTGTCACCGGCGAAGCAGTTCTACTACTGCTTTTCCTGTGGAGCTGGGGGGAATTCCATCAAGTTCCTGATGGAGTTTCAGCGCCAGAGCTTCAGCGATGTGGTGCTGGATCTGGCTCGCCGATATCAGCTGCCGGTGGAAACCGTTGATGGACCGCAGCAGGAGCGTCTCAAACAACAGTTGTCACGCCGCGACAAGTTGCATCGCGCTTTGACGCTTGCGGCGGGTTGGTTCCGTTCGCAGCTCAGAACATCCGAGGGGGCTGATGCCCTGCGCTATCTGCGTGAGACACGCGGTTTGAACGAAGCCACGCTCGAACAGTTCGAGCTCGGGTATGCACCCGATCAATGGGATGGATTGCTCAAGCACCTCCAGCAGGTGGAGGGACTCGCTCCCGAGCTCCTGGAAGCTGCGGGTCTGGTTGTGCCGCGTAAAGGCGGTAATGGCTTCTACGACCGTTTCCGTCATCGCGTGATGGTCCCCATCCGCGATCGTCAGGGCCGTGTGATCGGCTTCGGCGGTCGCAGTTTGGATGGAAGCGAGCCGAAATATCTCAACTCCCCTGAAACAGAGGTGTTCGAGAAGGGCAAGCATCTGTTTGGTCTCGACCGGGCGTCATCAGCGATCCGCAAAGACGACCGGGCTGTGGTGGTCGAGGGTTATTTCGATGTGATTGCCCTGCACGCTGCTGGGGTGACCAATGCCGTGGCTTCTCTTGGGACAGCACTCAGTGGTCAGCAGATCACGCAGCTGTGTCGCTGCAGTGACGGCAAGCGCATCGTGCTCAATTTCGATGCGGACGGCGCGGGTGTCCGCGCTGCCAATCGTGCCATCGGAGAAGTTGAACAGTTGGCCCTTCAAGGGCAGCTGGAGCTGCGGGTGTTGCACCTGCCATCCGGCAAGGATCCAGATGAATTTCTCAAGGACCATGGCGCCGCTGACTACCGCGCCTTGCTGGACCAGGCACCGCTCTGGCTGGATTGGCAGATCGAACAGGTTCTCGAGGGCAGAGATCTCACGAAGGCTGACCAGTTCCAGCGTTCGGTGTCTGCCCTGGTTGAGCTGCTCGGCAAGTTGCCCCAGTCAGCGATTCGTACCCACTACATCCAGCAGGTGGCGGAACGCCTCAGTGGTGGCCAGGGGCGCTTGGCCCTACAGCTGGAAGAGGATCTGCGCCAACAGGTGCAGGGGCAGCGTTGGCACGGCCGTTCCGCTCGCCATGAAAAAGCCGGTGAAGCCAGTCAGCGTGAGCGCTGTGAAGCGGAGATTCTGCGGCTTTATCTGCACTGCCCCTCGTACCGTGGCGCCATCCGTCAGGAACTGAGACGACGGGAGCTGGAGGATTTCGCCTTGCAGCACCATCGGCTGCTCTGGTCTGAGATAACGGATTTGGAAGAGGGCAATCTCGGCAGCATGCGCCTGGAGTCGATCAGTCGCGGAGAGGATCGAGGCGACGCGCTTGCAGACCTTGATCTGCCTCGCCTGCTCACGGATCAGCTGCTCCTGGAAAGCAGTGATCTCGTGGGACGCTTAACCCCTCTTTTGGAGCCAGGAGAGCTGCAGCGTGTCGCTTTGGCACGACCCATGGAGCAGCTGCGGGGGACGGCTGCCATGTTGGAGCGACAGAAAAGCCACAAACGCTGTCGGCATCTGCTTGAAGCTTGGACTGGTCAACGGTTGGAGACGCTCGAGCGCTGCATTGCTGTGCTGATTGACCAAGAAAAAGATCAGAAGTCCACCGAAGTGATCGACATGGAACAACGCATCCAAGGCATGTTTGAAGATCTCAATGCTGAAGCGCTGCGTTTTCAGGAGCTTTATTACAGCGAGCGTCGCCACATCCAGCACCTCGATCAGCAGCGATGTGCCGGCTACGCCCTGGAAGCACAGCCTCCGTCTGGTTCCGATGCGGCTGAACAACCGGCCCCATCGGTCAACGGTTGATTGAGCTGTCCGCGCACGAGTTTGGCCAGCAGTGGCATCGCTTCCATCGGCCACTGATGCTCGGCTATCAGAGTTTCCAGTTCGGACGAACGTTGCAGCACCATCTGAAAGGCCTGATGGTGATGGGCTGCCTCCAGGGTTGAGACATAAACATGGGCACGCGCGTCTTTGTTGGGATGAGCGTTTTGGGTAAGTCCCAATCCCCGCCTGAACAGATCCGCGTCAAAACGACCGAGTGCTGCGGTCATCCCGAGGGCATCCGCAACCAGCTCGTCGTAGAGATTGATCCGCATCTCACCGACCAGCCGACGGCAGGCGATATGGGTCAACTCATGTTCCAGCCGCCAGGTCTGGGAGCGTTCAATCCATTGGTCAGCGGAAGGCTGATCGGGAATTGTGTCTGCGGGGAGTGAGGAATAGGGAGCTCTGTGCAACAGCAAAATCTGACAGCGCGTTCGTCGGTCCACCTCCCTGATCAGTCCCCAGTGGATCAGGCCGGAGATGGCCTGCGCATGCACGGTTGGTTGCACCGGAACCGCTTCACAGCGGTTGGCCAGACAGCGCACCGCCAGCACGAAATCTCTGTGATCACTGAAGCTGAGCACCGGTACGGCACCGGTGGGATGGGCTGCCAGGCTGATCGATGGCCCTGCAGGATCATGCAGCCTTGGCGCTTGCTCTAGATCAGCGGCTTGCGCTGGCTCTCCCCGCATCACTAGCCGCTGGTAGGCCTCCCCGCTGCGCACGTTGTTGCCCGGGCTGAGCAGCAGCTGGGGCAGAAGCAGGCGAAGTGCGTCCCAAGGTCGCTCTGCCCTGGAATGGTTCAGCCACTGCCTCCACCAGCGTTCTCTGGCATCGGCGCAGACGGGCAGCGACGGCCAGATGGCATTCGCGTCCTTGAAGGGTCGGCAGTATTCCGCAAGGGTCTGCATGGCCTGCTGATCCACTCTGCAATGGGTCTAGCCAGGCGCTGTTGTGGATGCCCATCCAGTTGGACCGACCCATCGTGCATCGCTGTCGTCCAGGTCTTGGGGCAGTGGACCGGCCCGGGGGGCATGATCAAGGCGATCGTCGAGCGACGCTGATGTCCGAATTCTTTGAAGCGATCTGGAATGACGAGGGCATCGGCGATGGCGGTGATCTGCAGGAGGCGTTGCAGGCTTATGTGGCCGTTAAGCCTGACGACAATGACTGGATTGCTGCCTGTGCCAGTCAGGAGGTCCCACCGCGGATCGAGCGGTTTGCCTCCTTCGACGCGTATCTCGACAACGACGATGCCCTCGAGGTGATTCCCGTGACACCGCAGATGATTGTGGTGGCGATCGAACAACTGCCGGTCTGATGTCTGATTCTTCCGTTGATTTCGCGTCCTGTGAACCGGTCAATGACCTTTGGCCGTCACTAGTGGAGACCCTGGGGCTCGAACGATCGCAGCGTGCTGTGCGTCAGGCGCTGGACCTCCAAGCCATGAGCGGCAGCGCGTCGACTGTGCCTGTGCTCTTCTGCGAAACCTGTGGTCTTGCCTTGGCCAGCACCGATCTGCTGCGCGAGCAGACCGGATTGAACAGCCATGGAGATCGCTTTGTGCTGCTTCTCTCAACCCGATCAGCGACGGTGCAGCTGGTTTGTCCCACTTAGATCGCTCTTGACAACACAGACAGCGTCTTGAATTGCCGACATGATGGTTGATCTCGATTCGCTGCCATTTCATGACCGGTGAGCCAACCGATCCCACTGGGTTCAATCCCCTCGCCATGGTCGACATGTGGGAAGACATGCATGCGTTGGTTGCGGCATGGGAGTCGAAGCACCTCGCCAACCCTGCTGTTGCAGCTGCAGCTCTGGAAGAGTTTGCAGCGGCGTTGGTGCAACGACCGAAGCCGTTTTAGTGCCTTTTGAATTGAGGGGCTGACGGCGGTTCAAGAACGGCTGTTGGTGATCAGCTCGTCATGAGCCCGCTGTCTTGAACCAATGTTTTCGACAAGGGTCGTCGCCTGTGCTGAGCCGATCTGGTTACGGTTTGCTCTGCTGCCTCCGATCCATGAGTGATTACACCGTTGCCATCTGGGCCACGATCGGGCTGATGGTGGTGTTCACGGTCCCTGTGGTCTGGCAGTTTCTGCAGCCCAACGACGATGACTTCGGTGATCTCACCAAGCGTCCGAAATAACGCCGGGTTGATGCCTCTCAGTCCAGTTGCACGCCGACCTGCATTGACAGGCTGTTGTTGATGCGCGGTGTTTGCAACTCGTTGTAGATCAACTGACCGTTCAGCGAGGTGAACAGACGTTCGTTGCCCATCGGGAAAATTTTGAGGGCAACGGAGAACACGTTGTTGGTTTTGATGCCGTCGCTGAAGGCGCCTGTGTAGTCATTGGTGACGCTCAGTTTCATCACGGAGTTGGGGTTCCACTGCAGTTCGGCGCGGGCTGTGGTTGCTGGATAAGCCTGGCCGCAGATTGGGTCTGCTTCACAGCCTGTGCCTCCCCAGGTGCTCTGCACCGATGGACCTAGCGACACCCTGAAGCGTGTGCTGTCGTTTTGGAACAGGTCGTAGCCCAGGCCAATGGAGCCCACAAAGGTGTCGGTGCCGATTTTGTTCAGCGTGTCGTAATTGAAGCGTGTGCCGGCATACGCACTCAGCCTGTTGCCGAGCGCTCGGGTGTAGCGCAGCTCGGCATCACCTTCATTGGTGTCGGTGCCCGCCTTGCTTTCACCCTTGTCGCGCGACACTTCGTATTCAGCACGACCCTGAAGCACCACCTCATCGGCTCCTTGGGTGTAGCTGATGCTCAGTTGACCGGTTGCGCCGCTGTCAAAGTCATCGTCGGTGTTGGAGCCCGACAGGCCACCGGACAAGCTCAGTTTCCAGGGTTTGTGCTTCGGCGGTGGGACCAGCGCCGTTTTTGGAATGCTGAGACGTCCCAGCACCGGATGGTCCAGGACGATCGTGCTGTCGGTGGTGTCGGCTTCGACCAGTTCTCCGTGAAGCTTGTCGCCGTTGCGCAGCTCGAGTGTGACGGTCTCCGCCTGGGCCGCGGCTCCCAAGCAGATCAGGCCTGCGGTGAGAAGTGCACTTGTTTTCAGCACGCGTCCGGTTATTAACATCGGCCAGATTTTTTCATAACGTTCCAAATTTTCCTGTTACGCCTGGACCACAGGGACATCACTCAGGCGCGTTGTGGCCGCATGCCCCAACCGTTCTCGCCGCATGCCCCAAGCGGGATGTAGGCCACAGGCTGCCCATTGCACGGTGCCTCTGCCGTAGCGGCGGTTGAGTCCATCGATTGTGTGCATCAGCGTTGCCCGCCGCTGTTGCTCCCGGTCGCTGCAGGGCACGAGCAGGTGGTGCTGCAGGTGGTCGGTGCTCTGCAGGTGCTGCATCAGTACACCGGCTTTCGTGAGTTGGCGATGGGGCTGAAAAATTCGTTCCACCAGGGGCAGTGCAGCATGCAGCAGCGTCTGCGTGTCATTGCTGGGCAGATCCAGCTGGATGCTGGCGCTGCGGCTGTAGAAGGCGGGCACAAACGGACTGGTGCGGGTGTAAATGCTCAGCGAAGCAGCGCGCTGCCGTTGTTTGCGCAGTTTTTCGGCTGCACGCACCACATACGTGGCCACGGCTTCACGCAGCTCCGTGAGGGAGTTGATCGGTTGGCTGAAACTGCGGCTGACGCAGGTTTCCTGTTTTGGAGAGGGGGCCAGATCGAGGGGCAGGCAGGCATGGCCCTGCAGTTCCCGTTGCAGGCGCAGCCCCACCACACCCGCTTTGGCGCGAAGTGGACCGCTGGCCATGTCACGCAGTTCCCGGGCATTGCGAATGCCACGCGCTCGGCACCAGCGGGCGAGTTTTCGACCGATGCCCCACACGTCTTCAATGTCGATCGTTTCCAGCCAGCGGTCTGCGTCGCTGCAATGCCCCAGGTCAAAGAGACCGGCATGGCCGGGATTCACCTTGGCCAAACGGTTCGCCAGTTTCGCTTGCCCTTTGCTCGCCCCTAGGCCGATGGCGATCGGCAGCCCCAGGTTGCGTCGGGCCAGGGCTCGCACCTGGCGTCCCCAGGGCAGCAGATCAAGCGTCGATGGTCGACTGATCTGGGCAAAGGCTTCATCGATGGAATACACCTCAAGGTCTTCCACCTGGCTCTCCAGCAGACTCATCAACCGCTGGCTCATGTCGGCGTAGAGGGCGTAGTTGGAGCTGCGCACCACGACGCCTTGCCGCTCCAAATCGCTTCTCACCTTGAAATAAGGCGTTCCCATCTTGATGCCGAGAGCCCGGGCTTCAGCACTGCGGGCCACGATGCAGCCGTCGTTGTTGGAGAGCACGACCACCGGTCGGCCGAGCAGAGCCGGGTCGAGGCTTTGCTCGCAGGAGGCATAGAAGTTGTTGGCGTCGATCAGGGCCGTCACTCGGGCCATGGTGTTCAGAGCGGGTGGATCACGTGCACGGCCACCCCCCAGATCTGCACGTCACCACAGGTCTGTAGTTCCAGGGGTGGGTAGTCGGGATTGGCCGCTTCTAGGCGCAGGCGGCCGTGATGACGCACCAGTCGCTTCAGGGTGAAACCGCCGTCGAGAACAGCCACCACCACCCGTCCTGGCCGAGGGTTGAGGCTGCGGTCTACCACCAGCAGATCGCCGTCATGAATGCCGGCACCGGTCATGGAATCACCGCTGACCCGGAGAAAGAACGTGCTGGTGGGATGGCGGATCAGTTGATCGTTGAGGTCGATGCCCACATCCACGTAGTCCTCTGCTGGAGAGGGGAAGCCAGCGGCGACCTGTTCAGCGGCGAGGGGCAGCGGCAAGGGCGCCCGTTGTGCTCGCAGGGGTTGTGGTGGATGCAGGCAGGGGCGATCGATCGCCATGGCAATAGACCCCACGAATCAAACACTGTAATAGTACAGGTGTTCTAATTCATTGGTGGGTCTGGTGCGGCCCTTGGAGAATGCAGGTGGACAGCGCGTCAGCGATGGCGGACTGGGCGTCGCTGTCGAAATGCACGCCATCAAGAGGAGAGGGGGCCGCGACGCGCTGCACATCGAAGCTGGCCACCTGCAGCTCCTCAGCGAGGCTCAGGTAGCGCGCGGCAACAGCCTTCGATTTCGTGTCAGCCCCAGCAAACCCCCAGGTCAGCGACTGCGGCGTGATCCTCACCAAGGGCGGTGTCATCAGCACGATGTGGGGTGTGCGTTCGGGGCGATCACGCGGTCCGCAATCCACCGCCTGGCGGATGTCGTGAATGAGGATGCTGGCTCCGGCAGCGATCTGTTCAGCCGCCAGGTTGAGGTAGTGCTTGCAGTCGTTGCAGCCCAACGCCAGCACCACGACATCGATCGGTTTGTGGGTGTGCAGAGCGGTCTTCACGTGGGATCGTCCATTGCAGCTGTAGTCCGCGCCATAGCTGACGGCACCGATGGGGTCATCCATTAGCCAGGTGCGGGAATTCAAGCCGTCTTCCACCGTGCGCCAGAGGGGCCCTGTGGATGCTTGATTCAGGCGGCGCTCCAGTTGATTCGGCCAGCGCGTTGCATAGGGCAGTCGACCGCTGCCATCAGGGTTGAATCCCCAAGTGTTCGAGTCGCCGAAGCAGAGCACCGTCTTCGGCTCTTGACGCGCTGGAGTCATGGCAGGGATGGCGGTGGCGCGCTCTCAGTTCAGCGATGAATCAAGGCTGCTGCCATTCAGGCCGGGATCGGGGGAGGATGCGGCGAATGATGTTGTCTTGATGGCGGACGCTCCGTACCTCGTGGCTTTGGCGCTGATGGAGCAGGAGGGGCGTCGCGCTCTTCCGCTGACCGGCCGCTCTCTCCCTGACGAGGCTGTTGCAGCAGAGCCCACGACCATCGCCCATGCGCTGGCTCTGGAACTGTTGCTGCGCCTTTGGCAACGCAGTGATGAGGGGGCGTTGCAGCGGGCTTGTGGTGTGGAGAGTCTGTTGCTGGTGGAGTTGCCGATGGACGCGCTGTCTGAAGCGCTGCCCACCCTCAAGGCCGCTTGGTTGAACAGCGGTGACGTTGAGGCCTTTCAGCACGGCCTTCGGGCAATCTGTGGTCGCGCCTGGACGATCAGCGTCGCCAAATTTGAGCCCGTCACCCTGACGCCTTGGCCCGCTTGATCGAGACCAATTCTTTGACGGGCGATCTGGCAGTGCCCTAAGCATTGCGTGCTGAACGGGTTTGACAACGCGTTTGTAGTTTTGTGCGTTCTGTGCCAACGACTCGCTGGCTGGTGAGCAAGCCGTTCCAAGCCATTCCGCAGCTGCTGAGATCATGCGCCAGCTGACGCCCCCTGTGCATAGCTGGGTGATTTCCAAGGGTGGCGATATAATTACCGATTGGACGGAAGTTTTGGTTGCAACAGTTTTGCTTGCAACAGATTGATCTCGCCGCCGCTGAGGCTTTAAGTCTCAAACAATCAATACATATTGATCATGACAGTGAACTCAACTCTATTGTCTTTTACGAATTTGGGGCATATAATTTGTATCCATCAAACGTAAGTGTATTGGCTAAATTAAATTGCTCAGCGCCAGACAGTACAAATGTGTCGGCAATGCTCGTGGGGATTAGGTTAAATTTGCCGATGTCGATGTCTAAACTTCCGATGTCGTAAACAAGCCCTGGTAGTGAGATTGCGTCTTCGACGCTGAAGCCCAAAGCTCCAAGATTGAGCCCTGCATCTACAGATATTGTGTCGGAGATTTGAGGGGTTCCTTGGTCGTCTAATCCGATTGAAATCGCATTTTCGAGAGATATTGGCAAGTTCAAACTAAGCAATGACAACCCAGTTCCCTCTTCCTTAGCGATGAGGCCTGCGGAAAGCGTCACCCCAGGGTTGATGTTTAAATCGAGCTCCAAGCCAGTCAGCGCATCGCGAATGGCCGAAGCTGAGGTCGAGTCGACGGTTTTTCCGCTTACCGAAGTATTGATTTTCGGAGTGATTGCTACGCCAAAGATAGGGCTACCACCAGGCTGAAAACCAGTATTCAGGTCACCCTTGACTAAATTATTAATAGCAAGTGGGTTGGATAGTAAATCAAAGATGTTGCGGATACTATTGGCCCCAAGATCGTAATTGGCAAAGATCTGAGCATAATAATCAATGTCGGTAGATGCTGATAACGAAACATCTAACTCGATTGTTTTAGGCTCGTTGGATGTATATGTAATGGAGCCTCCAAATCCAATACCGGCTGAAACTGATGTAATGCCGTCAGATTCTTGAAATGTAAATTGTTTGCTCTTGCCACCAGACTGGTCTCCAGGGGTATAACCAAAGGAGGGGAGCTGGAACGTTCCTTGATCTTTGAGATCAATCTTGAGATTGAAGCCAATTTCAAAGGTCGGAAAGCTTTCAAGCTCTATCTCGACGTTAAGCCCACCCTGAACAGAACTACTTGTAACAGAAGGCGCATCGCCGAAGTAATTTACACCATATGAAACAAGAGGACCAGTATCATTTGTCAAACTTATTTTGGGAGTTAATGTAATAACTGGTGCTTCGAGGTTTGAATCTCCAGATACAGGAATGTTGAATGGTGTGGTTGGTACAGTTAAAGTTTTTAGGTTGTTTTGAACATCGGTTATGATATCACCAAACGGATCTCGTAAAATTTCCTCAGCATTACTTACGGTTGATAGTGATGCGATGCCTTCGATGATTGGGAATAGGTCATTGAGAACAGCATCCGTGATGTCTGATTCAATGGTTTGTTCAGAATCGGCGATAGTTTGACCGAGACTTTTAAAGACGCCTTCAGCCTTATTAGCATCTTTTTTGCCAGATGAGATGATTTTTTTGCCACCCGAAACGACTTTGTTTCCGAGGTTTGTTATCCACGAGATAAAGGACATAATTTTACTGATAATTATTTATTTTAAATGGAAGCAATCCACTAGCTGCAGGCTTCGTCTTTATTTAATTTTTGATTGGTTGGTTGGCTCCTCGATTCGTTCTTGCTGAGTTAGGAAAACCAAGCTCCCAGTCTGCTTTTGTTTTTTGAGCTCGCCAACGATCGGCTGTCATGTGCTTGCTCTAGGAAGGCAGGCCTCCTTCGCAAACGCGGCACCAAAGGCACTCCAGACAGGCACGGTAGGGGCAGCCGCTGTTGTTGCAATCAAACAAGGTCCGACGACGATGCCCGAAACGATCGATCTGAGCGGCCTGATTGTTTGATTGATGTCTTGGCAGTGCAAAGCGTGCGGTTTCAACAGTGCTCGGGCCCCCGCCCGTTGTCAGAGCTGGCTGATCCGCCTCACGCCCGGTGATAAGGGCTCCCCTGCAGGATCGCCTGGGCCCGATACAGCTGCTCCAGCAACAGTAGCCGGGCCAGTTCGTGGGGAAACGTCATCGGCGACAAACTCAGTTGCCAGCGCGCCGATGCTTTGAGTTCATCGGTCAGTCCGTCCGCGCCACCGATGACGAACGCCAGCCGTTCGGAGCCGAGGTCGTATAAGCGCTGGGCAAAGTCGATGGATGTGAGGGTTTTTCCCTGTTCCATCAGCAGCACAAGTTGCTCATCCGGACGTAGGGCCTGTCGAATGGCTTCCGCTTCCTTGTGGCGCGTGCTGTCTCGCAGTTCGGTCACACTCAGTCCAGGAAGGCGTTTGAGATAAAGCTCAATGCCGTCTTGCACCCAGCGTTTACGCACCTTGCCGATGGCGATGATCCGGCATCGAGAGAGGTTCATGGAGCTGCGATCGCAATGAGCTTCAACGGATCAGAGCGCCTCAATCGCTCTCGTCGTCTTCCAGCAGCAACTGGCTGAAGGCCACATAGAGGCTGTCTTCTTCGCTGCCGGCGGGGACGTTGGGTCGTTGTGGTTGCGTGTTCTTGCCTTTCCCTGTGGATCGGGCCGGTGGCGATGGCAACCCCGTTGCGGATCCCTGCGTCGACGGACTGGGTGGTGAAACCTGGAGCTGGCGACGTTCATCCTCGAGGCGCTGTTCCGCGGAACGCAGTCGGCTCATCAGATGCTCCGGCACGGTTCCGTCCTGGCTGACCTTCATCAGCTCATGGAACAAAGCCTCAGGATTCTGCTCAGTCTCGACTTTGTGTTTCGGGCGGTTGCTCTTGGTGGATGGCTTGTTCTCCGTCTCCGGATTGGGGAGGGCCTTGGGAAGTTGGCGACCCAGTTCCCTGAGGCGTTCGAGGCTGCGGGGATCGAAGCTCATTAGCAGCCGAGGGTGTCGCTGGTCTGACGACCGGTCACTGGATTGGTGCCTTCAGCCGCGGCGCAAAGCGTTTTCAGCGCGTCTCCACGGAAAGGGACGTTGGTGAAATCAGCTCCGGTGATCGTCACATTGATGAATCGGGTGTTGAACGCGAAGGCATCTTCCAGAACGGCATTGGTGAGGTTGGTGCCATCCAGCACGGCCGAATCGAGGGTGGCGTCGCGGAGGTTGGTTCCGGTGAGATCGGCATCCTGCAACTTGGCGCCGTAGAGGCTGGCGCCCTGTAGATCGCTGCCTGAGAGATCGGCTTCACGCAGATTGGTGAGGTTGAAGGTGACGCCCTGCATCTCGCGATTGGAGAAATCAGCACCAATCAACACCTGTTTGGCGTAATCCATCGCTGCCTGTGTCGGAGCGATCGCCAATCCGAACACCAGCATCAGCGCGAGCAAAGGGGCCAACAGCTGTCGTCTCATCACCAGGTGAACACGTTTCGGCAACCCTAGGGCTCTTCACCGCCTAGCAAGCTGAGACTCTGGTGCTCCGACCTCGACGTCGCTTGCGGAACCAAGGCGTGCCGCTTTAGGCATCCATAGAGGATGCTGAAACTCACACGGAGTTGCCAGAACGCAGGCTGTGACTGGGTTCTGGCAACAATCAGACATCACTCAGGCCTGGGCTGTCACAGGCGGGGAATGTTGAGGTCAGCGCTTGAGCGGGAGTGGTCGTCGTGGATGTGCATGAGGACCCTGGCCGATGGGGAGAACATCACGCCCGGCAGCTCTTGGTTCGCAATGGTTGGCACTGTTGTGCTGAACGATGGCGATGTCGTTATGGAGAAATCGATCTACTGATGGTCAAGGCAGCACCCAGTGGCTTGCGGCTGCTCGCGGTGGAAGTGAAAGCCCGTCAACAGAAGGGGGTGGATGGCTGGGGTCTGAAGGCGTTCAACAACACCAAGCGGCAGCGGTTGAAACGCGCTTTGGTTTGTTGGCAAACGCAGCACCCTTGGAGCTGGCATGTGGGTTTTGAAGTGGTGCTGGTGTTGGTGCCGTTGCCACCGGCTTCGCGGCCGGTGCGCTGGATCCGTGTTCCCGAGCTTGGCAAGGAGCCTGATTGACTCAATGGTGGGCTGAGCCGATCACCACAGCCCAGCCGATTGCTTGCAATCTCTAAATGTGATTACAAGCGGAGGGCTGAACAATCTCCTGGTCAGCTGCAAGGATCTCGAACTGGCCAAAATTATCCAGCCTGAATCTGAGCCTGAGCCTTCAACCTCCCAACGGCTGCTGAAATGATCGCGGTCGTAGCGCACTTGATCATCGGCATTGCCCCAGGCTCGCTGGTCAGTCAGGCGGTGATTCAACTGCGTCTCGTGTTGAGCCTGCAGCAATTGAGAGCAGGGCTGGATGGGGGCAACAAACGGATTCCTTTAAACTCGTCTCTAGGGGTTAAGGGTTTGCCCTGCTCATCGTTTATCTCACCGCTGAATAATGGATTTTGACATTGTCATTCTTTCTAAAAATGTTTCTTCTTATCCAAAGATAGAGTGGTCTGAGTGGAAAGATCAGCTCTCAAGAAAAATGGCCAGCGAAGGAGATTGTTGGTCTCGGTCTGTTCTTGCAGGACAGGGTATCTGGGAATGTCTTGACTCTCATTGCATTGACTCCTGTCACTTGGTGGCATGGAAACCAGTAACGGATACGCTCTATAAAGTAAGTCTTCCTGCGCACCCGCATCCCTCGGATCAAGCCTAATCTGAGTGCCGTTCGTTAATCAATTCTGACTTGCTAAACGGCGAATCACCGTTTGTAGATCTCGTTTCGGATTGTGGATGATCACATCAGCGTGCTGCTTTAAAGGCTGAATAAAATCTCGCTCGCCTGGAATCATGTTGTTCAACGTTTGGTTCAGAATTGAGACAATTGATCGATTCCGTTCGCGTGTGTCTCGCAGCAATCGACGCAGAATCCGAAGCGTCAATGATGTTTCGACATAAACCAGAAGATCTGGAGGCATGCGTTCCAACAGCACTTGTGGGCCAAAAGCACCCTCCAGGATCACCAAGTCCCAGCCCGGAGACACGTCAGTCCAACTCACAGCCTTGGTGCCCATGTCGTAACGACGGCGTCGCTGCAGGTTGCCTTGAGAGAGCTCCCTCAGTTCGCTGATCAGCGCTTCCGTGTCAATGGCGGCAATCGTGTCGTAGCCATAGAGGGGATCTGGGACCCAATCTTTGCGGTAGTAGTCGTCGGAAGCGATCACCACAGGTTGGTGACCCAACTCATCCAGGGCATTGGCGAGGCATCGGCTGAAATGCGTTTTGCCTGCTGCCGAGGTTCCAGTGATGCAGATCAGTGGGATTTTGATGCTCACCCCAGAACTGCGTCGTTGATGTGCTCATCATCACGTGTTCAGAGCCTCGCTGGGGCACAGTGATTTTGTGGCGCAGATCGCATGAGCTTCGGAGGACACACCGCCCGCAAACGCTTCGGTCAGCACTGGCTGCGTGATGAACGTGTGCTGGACAGCATTCTTTCCGCTGCTGACCTTCATAAGGAAGACCGTGTCTTGGAGGTGGGTCCAGGACGTGGTGCGCTGACGGAGCGACTGCTGCGTAGCGAAGCGGCCGCTGTTCACGCTGTTGAGCTGGATCGTGATCTGGTCAGTGGTCTTCAGGAGCGCTTTGGCGCAGATCCGCGCTTTTCGTTGCGCGAAGGCGATGTGCTCCAAGATCCCCTCACGTTCCCTGACGGTGGACGGGCCTCCAAGGTGGTGGCCAACATCCCTTACAACATCACTGGTCCACTCTTGGAGCGGTTGATCGGTCGGTTGGATCGTCCAGTTGATCCTCCGTACAGATCGTTGGTGTTGCTGGTGCAACAGGAAGTCGCCCAACGGATTCGTGCTCGTCCCGGACACACCAGTTTCAGTGCGCTCAGCGTGCGCATGCAACTGTTGGCGCGCTGCGCAAGCATCTGTCCAGTTCCTCCCCGTTGTTTCCAACCGCCGCCGCAAGTGCAGTCGGAAGTAATCCGCTTGGAGCCTCTGCCTGCGGATCAGCGTCCTGCTCCTGAGTTGTGTCGTCGGGTGGAAACTCTGCTGAAGCAGGCTTTTCTGGCGCGCCGCAAGATGCTTAGGAACACTCTGGGAGGGGTGCTGCCGCACGACCGACTGCAGGAGCTGGCGGCCGCAGCAGGCATCGATCTTCAGCAGCGACCTCAGGAAGTGGCCCCTCAGTGCTGGGTGGCTCTGGCCAGGGGTTTGAATCAAGCCGATTCTGCTGCGTCGTGTTCATGACGGCTCCGGTCTGCGTTAGCGCTCCGGCCAAAATCAACCTTCACCTCGAGGTGCTCGGGTTGCGAAGCGATGGCTTCCACGAGTTGGCCATGGTCATGCAGAGCATCGATTTGGCGGATGAGCTCCGTTGTGAGAACACGGCAGACGGTTCCATCACCCTGACCTGTGATCAGCCTGGTCTGAGTTGTGGTGACGACAATCTGATCATTCGTGCGGCGCAGCTTCTGAGGGCCCGTTCAGGTTTCGGTGAGCTTGGTGCCCGCCTGCACTTGAGCAAACGCATCCCCGTTGGCGCAGGTCTGGCCGGGGGGTCCAGTGATGGTGCTGCGGCTCTGGTGGCACTGAACCGTCTCTGGGGTCTGGGTCAAAGTCAGGCTCAACTTGAGGCGCTGGCGGCTGACCTGGGTTCGGATATGCCCTTCTGCGTGGCAGGTGGTACTCAGCTCTGTTTCGGACGCGGTGAACAGCTGGAACCGTTGCCTCCCGCCCGCCAGCCCCTCGGCGTGTTGTTGGTGAAGAACCCTGCGGTGAGTGTGTCGACACCCTGGGCCTATGGCGAGTGCCGAACGAGTCGCTCCGATCGCTATCTGAAGGGGGAGGAGGCGTTCGAGCAACGGCGTCAGCTCCTTCGAGCGGCCGAATGGCTGCATCCACTGCAGGCCAGCACTCCACCGCCGCTACGCAACGACCTGCAGGAGGTGGTGGCCCCGCAGACGCCATCTGTCCGCAAGGCGCTCGACATCCTTGATCCACTTCCGGGTCGTTTGCGCGTCGCGATGAGCGGTTCTGGTCCCAGTTGCTTTGCGCTGTTTGCCGATCGAGCTTTGGCTGATCAGGCCAAGCACCAGGTGGAGGCTGCTTTGGCTGCTGAAGGTCTCAAGTCTTGGAGTTGCTCTCTGCTCCCCCACGGCGTCAAGCTGGCGTCATGAGCGACAGCACTCCGCCAACTGATGAACCCCGCAAGGGGCCGCTGAGTTTTCTCTCCGGATCGCTCACCAGCCTTCTCCTGGCCTGGTTGAGCTTCGGATTGAGCAAAGGTCTGGTGGCGTATTTCGCAGCGCACCCACCCACCTTCAGCAATGCCATCGGTCAGAGCATTGCCTCAGCCCTGAAAACACTGTTCATCGGCATGGGTTTTCTGGCCACCTTCAGTTTCGCCTTCATCGGCCTGGGCCTGTTCCTGGTGTTTCTTCGCAGTCTTTTTACGAAAGACGAGGCTGACGCTACTTAGCGTGGGGTGTCTCCAACCCAGACCATGACACTTCACGATCTCGGTCAGCTGGTGCTTTTGCTCTCTCCGGGACTGCTTCTCTCGGTGCTGCTTCTCTCCACCTTCGCTGCTGGGGGCTGAACCCGCCTGGACTGAGATAGCTTGGCCGCTGACGCCGGCATGGCCGGGATTGCATCAACGCCGTGGCAGGGACGCTTCTCTTCAACGCACTTCGCGAGGCCATCGATGAGGAAATGGCCCGTGATCCGCATGTTTGTGTGATGGGTGAGGACGTCGGCCATTACGGCGGCTCCTACAAAGTCACCAAGGATCTCTACGAGAAGTACGGCGAACTCCGAGTGCTGGACACTCCGATTGCGGAGAACAGTTTCACCGGGATGGCCGTCGGCGCTGCCATGACGGGCCTGCGGCCCATCGTTGAAGGCATGAATATGGGCTTCTTGCTCCTCGCCTTCAATCAGATCTCCAACAACATGGGGATGCTGCGTTACACAAGCGGCGGCAATTTCACGATTCCTACGGTGGTGCGTGGTCCGGGTGGTGTGGGTCGGCAATTGGGTGCTGAGCACAGCCAACGGCTGGAGGCTTACTTCCACGCAGTGCCCGGGATCAAGATTGTTGCCTGCAGCACGCCGACCAATGCCAAGGGCCTCATGAAGGCCGCGATTCGTGACAACAATCCCGTGCTCTTCTTCGAGCACGTTCTGCTTTACAACCTCACTGAAGAATTGCCAGACGGTGATTACACCTGCGCTCTAGATCAGGCCGACTTGGTGAAGGAGGGGAGTGACGTCACAATCCTGACCTACTCACGCATGCGTCACCATTGCTTGAAGGCCGTCGAGCAGCTGGAAGCGGATGGGATTCAAGCTGAGTTGATTGATCTGATCAGCCTCAAACCCTTCGATATGGAGACGATCGCCCGTTCCATTCGAAAGACCCACAAAGTGATTGTGGTGGAGGAATGCATGAAAACCGGTGGAATCGGAGCGGAGCTGATCGCTTTGATCACCGAGCATTGCTTTGATGATCTCGATGCCCGTCCGGTGCGTTTGTCCAGCCAAGACATTCCAACCCCTTACAACGGCAATTTGGAGAATCTGACGATCATCCAGCCGCACCAGATTGTGGACGCGGCTCAGACCATCGTGCGCCAGGGGCTCTGAGTCATGGCCCGACAACAGGGCTGGTTTGCCCTCATCCTGGCGTTGGCAATCGCCTCAATGGCGGTGCTGTCGAGTTTTCCGCTTCAGCTCGGTTTGGACCTCCGCGGTGGGAGTCAGCTCACCCTTGAGGTGCAGCCTTCAGGTGAGATCACCAAGGTGCGCTCCGAACAGCTGGAAGCGGTTAAAGCGGTGCTCGACCGACGGGTCAATGGACTGGGCGTGGCGGAATCCACCTTGCAGACCGTCGGCGAGAACCAACTGGTTCTTCAGTTGCCTGGGGTGACCGATCCCACGCGTGCTGCGCGGGTGCTGGGAACCACAGCCCTGTTGGAATTCCGCGCGCAGACGCCTGGTACTGAAGACGAAGTGCAGAGCCTGAGGCAGCTGCGGGGCCAGCTGCGCAGTGTTCTCGCCGCACGCTCAATCACCGAGGGTGCAGACGATGAGGGCCTCGACCAGGAGGCACTGGATCGGGTTCAGAAAGAATTGGGCCTCGAGGGCACTGCTGCATCTGAACAGGACCAACTGGAGCAGCTCCTGGAGCGAACCAATCGAGAGATTGCCGATCGCTTCGAAACGACCGATCTGACTGGCAAGGATCTGGTCAGTGCTGGACGTCAGCAGCAGCAGAACAGCCCCGGTTGGGAGGTGACGCTTAACTTCAACGCAGAAGGAGGCGAGAAATTCGCTGACCTCACCAAGTCGATTGCCGGAACGGGGCGCCTGCTGGGCATTGTTCTCGACGGTGTTCCAATCAGTGAAGCCACGGTTGGACCCCAGTACAAGGCCGCAGGCATTTCCGGAGGGACCGCATCGATCACGGGCAACTTCACCGCAGAGGAAGCGCGTGATCTCGAAGTTCAGCTTCGTGGCGGCTCATTACCACTGCCGGTCGACATTCTCGAGGTGCGCACGATCGGACCCTCGCTCGGTGCTGAGAATGTGCGTCGAAGCCTGATTGCGGCACTGTCTGGCCTGGTGCTGGTGGGCCTGTTCATGCTGCTCGTCTATCGATTGGCCGGATTTGTGGCTGTGCTGGCACTGAGCCTTTACGCGCTGTTCAACCTGGCGGTTTATGCCTTGATTCCTGTGACGCTCACCCTGCCGGGAATCGCCGGTTTCATTCTCAGCATCGGCATGGCCGTTGACGCCAATGTGCTCATCTTCGAGCGCATCAAGGACGAGCTCAGACGTGGCAACACCTTGATCCGGTCCATCGAAACCGGATTTGCCACGGCCTTTTCCTCCATCGTTGATGGCCATCTCACCACCCTGATCAGCTGTGCCGCCTTGTTCTTCCTCGGGACCGGACTTGTGAAAGGTTTCGCCGCAACCCTTGGCATCGGTGTGTTGCTGAGTCTGTTCACAGCCCTCACCTGCACGCGCACGCTTCTGCGCTTCCTGATGGGTTACCAGGGCCTGCGGCGCCCGACCAACTTCCTGCCTGCACGGCAACTGCCCACGACCGCGTCCTGACCCATGCCCATCACGTCTTCAGGCGCTGACGAGCGTCCCCTTCGTTTTCCACTCACGAGCCGTCGACGACAGGTCTGGATCGTGTCCGCCGTCGTTCTCCTGTTCAGCCTGTTGGGAATCATCCTGAGCTGGACCGATTCCCAGATTGGGTTCCCCCTCAGGCCTGGGCTCGATTTCACTGGCGGCACCCAGATCCAGTTGGAACGGCAATGCGGTGATCGCTGCGACCAGCTCAAAACGCCTGATGTGGAATCGGTGCTTCAGCAGATCAAGCTTCCGGCCGAAGGTGCTCAAACGTCTGTTCCCAAGCTGGATACCGCCAGGGTGCAGCTGCTCGATGGAGGCGAATCGCTGGTGCTGCGCATGCCAGCCCTGTCTGCGGAGCAGGGTCAGGCTGTGATCACGGCGATGGAGCCTGTCGCAGGTCCATTCCTCTCGGGCGGTCAGTCCGTGGACACCATTGGTCCCAGCCTGGGTGGTCAGCTGCTGCGCAGCAGTCTGATTTCCCTTCTGGTGGCCTTTGCCGGTATTGCTCTCTACATCTCGGTTCGCTACGACCGTCGTTTCGCGTTCTTGGCTCTCGTCGCCCTGGCGCACGACGTTGTGATCGTTTGCGGGGTGTTCGCTTGGCTCGGTCTTACCAATGGATTGGAGGTCGACAGTTTGTTCGCCGTGGCGTTGTTGACTATCGCTGGCTATTCGGTCAATGACACCGTTGTGGTGTTCGACAGGATTCGAGAGCGTCAACGCGACGATGCCGACCGACCGCTCACGGTCCAAGTCGATCGAGCGGTCTCCGCGACACTCACTCGAACGCTGTACACCAGCGGCACCACTTTGCTGCCCTTGTTGGCCTTGATCTTCTTTGGCGGGTCCACCTTGTTCTGGTTCGCGATTGCTCTAGCGCTCGGTGTCGTGGTTGGAAGCTGGTCCAGCATTGCCCTGGCTCCTTCGTTGTTGAGCCTGTGGCCTTCACGCACCAGCGCTGCCGCCAGTGCCTGAGCCCGTCGCTTCAGCAAGGAAAGCACCTCAGCGGTGGATTCCATTGCTGTTGTTGATTCTGGCTTTGGTCGATCTCAGAACAGAACTGCGTCTGTTGGCTGATCAACTCACGATCACCTCACTGATCTTCGCTGTGCGACATCACCTGCTGGCTGTGGTGGTGCTGGTGCTGCAGCCATCGCTCTGGAGCCATTACGGCACCAACCGCTCTCGAATGGTCAGAAGCGGAACTGCCGGTAAGCCTTGATGGCGAGATTGCTCTGCTGATCAGCTTCAACTTCAGCTCCTGCACGCACCTCGAACTCAACGCAGTTGAAGCGGCGGTAGTCCTGCACCAGCGTGCAGGTTCGTCTGGGGTGGTCTTTGCGTTCCACGCGGAGCGTTTCGATCACCTTGGTATTGGGGATCTCACTGGCGGCGTTCAGACCAGGTACCGCCGAACCGGCAATGTCAGGTGTCTGCTTGAACGAGCACAGCTCTTTCGCGAGATCGCTTGCAGCTTCGTTTAAGCAGGCTTCATAGGACGCTTCAATTTTGGCTCTTCGCTGTTCATCTGCCAGCAACTCAAGCCTGCGACGCTCCTGGGGCGTCAGAGGGACGGAGCGTTGAATCCTCTGGGTGTTGGTCACGGTATAGGTCCCACCGTCTTGGATCCACCGATCGACTTCCTGTTGCGCCTGCTGTTGCGTGTCGAAAACAGGTGAGACCGCTTCGCCCTCGCTGCCGGTGCTGACGCGGCGCAGATTGGTATAGAAAAAGCCCGCGTAGATCAGCAGACCGACGCTGCCGCTGGCGGCAACCGTGGCAAAGACAGCCAGGGATGAGGGCCGCTCCAAGGCGTTCAATCCAGAACAGGCGAAAGTTAGCAGTCAGTTACGGATGTCCGCCCCCGCTGCCTGCAGCCCCGTGTTGGGGATGTTCGTAGGCTTGCCACATCATCGAAATAGACCCCCATGGCTCTGGATTTGGATGCCAAGAAAACACTTCTGCGCAAGATTCCCCATGGTCTGTTCATCTGTGGCGTCGCTGAGGGCGACGCGGTGAACGGGTTTACGGCCAGCTGGGTCACGCAGGGATCCTTCGAGCCACCACTGGTGGTGATGGGAGTGCGGGCTGACAGCACCAGTAACGGGATGATCCAGCGCACGCGTCGTTTCTCCCTCAATGTTTTGGCGGCTGACCAGAAGAATCTGGCGGCGACGTTCTTTAAACCGCAGGCGGCGGTCGGTGGCCGTTTTGAAGCTGCACCGTTCGAACTGGGATCGATGGGGCTGCCAATCCTTAAGGATGCACTTGGCGGTGTGGAGTGTGAACTGGTGGGCGAGGTGGCCCATGGTGACCACACCGTGTTTGTCGGGGAGGTCAAATCAGCTGTTCTTCACCGCGATGGTGATGCCCTTGAACTCAGCTCCACCGGCTGGCAATACGGCGGCTGAATGGGTCAGGTCCAGTGGTCCATGACGTCTCGGACCACCACCTGCTCAATTCCCACTTGAAGCACAACCACCAATGGCAGTGCCAGCAGCACTCCGGGCAGTCCCAGCAGAGCGCCAAGGCTCAGCTGGGAGGTCAGTGCAATGGTCGGCAGCAGATTCACCGTTCGTCTTAACAGCAGCGGGGTCAGCACAAACGCTTCGAGGTTTTGAAGCACCAGACGCAGCACCAGCACCTGCAGCATCAAGCCCGGTGAGATCAGCAGGGCGACGCCCATCGGCAGCAGGGTTGCGGCCGTCGGTCCGATCGTGGGAACGAAGGTCAGCAAGCCGCACACCAGGGCACTGAGCAGAGCTAGAGGCACCCCAAGGGCACCGAGGCCTGCCCACGTCAGCAGAAACACTGCGGAGGCTGAAAGTGTCATGCCGGCCAACCATCCACCCAGCGCTTTGCGGCACTGATCGAGTAATGCTGCCATCGAGGCTCTCGCTGGGCGAGGCGTGAGTGCAATCACCATGCGTCGGTGCGATGACGGGTCAAGCGCCAGCAGCACAGCCAGCAGGCTCATCAACATCACCTGGACCACGCCATTGGCGGCTCCGCCTGCCACCCCAAGCAGTTGGAAACCAACAGGTTGGATTCGCTCCCAGCTGAATTGATCCGGCAGATTGCTTTCCAAATCGGCGAAGAGCGGCTGGCTGGCCAGCAAGGTGCGGAATTTGGCGAACAGAGAAGGCAGCAGCGTCGTGAGCTGCTCGAACTGGGTGAACAGTTGAGGCAACAGCACCTGCACAATCACCAGTCCAGCCATCAGAACCGCCAGCAGCACGATCAGCAGGGCCAACGGGCGGGGAATTCTCCAGCGCACGATCAAATGCCGAACTGGAACATCGAGAGCCACCGCCAGCACCACGGCGCCGAAGAGCACCAACAGGACCCAGCGCAGCTGCCAGATCAGCAGTGCCAAAACGATCAGGCTGAGCGTGATCAGCAGATTGCGTGGATTCATGCCATCGCCCGACGCTTCTTCCAGGGATCCAGAACGTCATGGATGACGATTTCCCGGATCAGCACCTGCATGACCACCGCCAGCGGTAAAGCCATCAGGAGGCCCAAGGGACCGAACAGCACCGTGAAAATGAACTGGGCGGTGAGGGTCAGGCCGGGGAGAAGATTCACTTGGTGCTGCATGACCGATGGAGTGATCACGTAGCTCTCGATGTTCTGAATCACCACATAAAGCCCAAGCACTGCGAGCGCTTTCCAAGGGGCATCGAGTAAAGCCACAGACATGGGGAAGACCGTGCTCAGGGTTGGTCCCACGTTGGGAATGACATTCAGCAGTCCGGCCAGTAGTGCGTTGGCCATCACCAATTTCACGCCGAGAAGGGACAGTCCGATGCCGGCCAGCACGGCCACGCAAAGGGAACTGATCAACACCCCGATCATCCAACTGCTCAGCGCTTCGCCACACTGCGCAAAAATTGACCGGGCCCGCCGTCGATAGAACGACGGCACCATCAGGATGGCCACATGGCGATAAGCCTCTGGTTGGATCGCCACCATCAGGGCCACGGCGATCACGAACAGCATCTGAACAAGTCCGCTGCCGAGATTGCCAGCAAGGCCAAGCAGTCCTTTAAGCCCGCCGCTGACGCCCGATGCCAAGGCACTGCTGTTCGGTAGCGCTGTCAGGCCACCGGAGATGGACGAGGAGCTGGATCCGTTGTTGAAACCCGTGCCAGAGACCAGGGCGGACGCATTGCTGATCCAGCCCATCACGATCTGCTGAAGTTCCCGAGCAGCTGCCGGAAGCTGCTGGATCAGCTGCTGAAACTGACTGAAGAAAGGCGGAATGATCACCGATACAGCGACGCCAACAACTACCAGAAGTCCACCCAGGCAGAGGACCAAGGCCAGCGGCCGACTCATGCTCCAGCGCTGGCGCAGCGCACCCACGAGGGTGCAGAGCGCCATTGAAAGCACCACCGCTGCGAACAGATGAATCAGAACCTCACGCAGGTTCCAGAGCAAAAGCCCGGATGTCAGCAGCGCCGCCAGTCCGAGC
Source organism: Synechococcus sp. A18-25c (assembly GCF_014280035.1). Taxonomy (NCBI): domain Bacteria; kingdom Bacillati; phylum Cyanobacteriota; class Cyanophyceae; order Synechococcales; family Synechococcaceae; genus Synechococcus; species Synechococcus sp. A18-25c. The sequence continues at coordinate 1,535,938 of NZ_CP047957.1, read as the reverse complement.
CAGTGCTGAAATTTCAACCGTCAGAGCTTTCTTCGCTCGCCGCATTCTCGCCGTTGTTCTGGGAATAACCCATTCCGTTCGCATCTGCATACCTTTGAGCGAAACGCATGAAACGCTCGAAATCCACTTCGCTCTTCCAGGTGTAGGTGGCTTCGAGGGCAAAGGGCTTGCCGTTCACGAAGCGTCCATTCACTTCGCGGGTGACCATCTCACCTTCCTCATCCACCATCCACATTCCAGCAATATTTCCCAGGGTCTCTGGAGCAAGAGCCTCGGGCTGTTCAAACACGAACGTGGCCTGTCCGGTGCGACCGTCCCGACTGCGGGTCATCCGGATATCGGGAACAACGGGCTCGTCGGTTCCACGGAAGAACTGAATCGCCGCCTTGTCGCCTTCTGCCATGGTTCAACCGCTTTGAGGGTGGATCTTAGGGGCAGATCATGGGGGTGACGCAGCCTTTGCTCAGCAGAAGCCCTGCTGAATCTTCCGTGCTGAGGCCTTCAAGGTTCACGGTGTCCCGTGCTGGTGAACGTTCCAGTTCCTTGTCGTAGCAGCGGTCGTAGTAATCGAGCATGGCCTGACAGGCTTCAGCCCAGTTCTGCTGATCGATGGCCTCCAGGGCTTTTTGCGTGCGCTGGGGGCCCAGTCTTTTGCTGATGCGTTGCGTTGCGTCCTTTAAATCTTGCTGGTGGTGGCAGCCATAAACCTCCACAAGTCGATCCACGCGTTCCTGGTCGCTGCGTTGGATCTCCAGCACCGGTGCTGTTTGCATCTGGCTGAACAGCCCCTTGGGAATGCGGCAACGGCCCACTTGGATGCTTTCGGCTTCCAGCCAGATCTCTGGTGCCTGGCCGATGTTCAAGGCATCCAGACGTTCCGCCAATTTGTTTTCGTAGTGCTCGCTGCTGGGTTGTGGCGGAAGTCCGAGGTTTCCGAAACTGCTGCCGCGGTGATGGGCCAGTCCTTCGAGGTCCACGACACCAACCCCATGACGCTCCAGTTGCAGCAAAAGATCTGTTTTGCCGGTGCCTGTGCGACCCCCGAGCACACGCAAAGGCCAGGGGGTATTGAACTGATCCAGAACCCAGCGGCGGTATCGCTTGTACCCGCCCTCGAGCACCGTGACCGGGTGATCGCTCAGGCTCGCCAGCCAGGCCATGCTGTTGGAACGCATGCCGCCACGCCAGCAATACAAACGAAGGGGCTCCCCTGGCCCCCCTGCTGCAGTTCGGAGTCCAGCGGAAAGCTTGGCAAGGGATGGACCACAAAGCTGCAGCCCCAGTTCGATCGCCTCCAGGCGCCCCTGCTGCTTGTAGGTCAGCCCTACCTGATGGCGTTCCTCGTTACTGAACAACGGAACATTGATGGCCCCTGGCCAGTGTCCCTGCTGGAATTCCGCGGGCGTTCTGGCATCGATCACGGTGCCTGCCGCTGAGCGGAAGCTTTCAAGATCGATCACGGTGGTCTTGCCGATGCCTGACATAGTGGGCCAAAGCTGAGCTCGTGAGCGCCAGCTCGACATCATGCTTTCCGGACGACCCCCCTCCACCCAACTCGACGTCGACCAGCTGCTCGACCGCTTGGCAACGGGATCTGCCCGTCAAAAGCGCTCGACGGCCGCTGCGCTTGAAAAAGCAGCCGATGCACTCAAAAGCAAAGCCCCCCAGGCCCTCAAGGAATACTCCAGGGATGGTGATGACTGGGGGGCCGGTTGGATCCTGCAGATTCTTCAGCGTCATCACCCTGAAACCCTCGCTGCGATTCCTGAGGTCAGCTCGGGATGGTTCAACACGCCTTCGGCCTGTGGCCTTAACTTCGGCGCTTTGCAGCAGGCTTTGCTGAGGGAGGATTTTGAAGAAGCTGATCGGCTCACCAGCTGCGTCTTGCGTGAGCTGGCCGGTGATCAAGCCGTGCAACGCGGCTACGTCTACTTCAGTGAGGTCCCTCGGATGCAGGCTTTGGACCTCACCACACTGGATCGGTTGTGGATTGCCTATTCCCAAGGGCGATTTGGATTCACAGTGCAATCACGATTGCTGAATGCCCTCGATGGTCGCTACGACCGACTTTGGCCCCGAATCGGTTGGAAAATCGACGGAAATTGGACCCGCTACCCAGGGGCGTTTCAGTGGTCGATGGAGGCCCCTGAGGGGCACATGCCCTTGGTCAATCAACTGCGGGGTGTTCGTTTGATGGATGCGTTGCTGCAGCACCCTGGACTGGCTTACAGACACTGAAGTCATAGCGGCGGTGGCAGAGGTCGCTCGGCCCGTTATGGTCAACGAAGGATGAAACGGTCTTGATGCTGACCCGATTTCTGCCTTCATTTCGATGGGCTGATTTCATCCTTCCGTCGACGTTCCAGCTCAGTCCTCTGATGGAGTTGTTGCTTGAACCGGTGGAGTGCCAGGAAACCTCTTGCAGGCTGCAGCTGGGCCTTCAGGAGGCGCTCGTGAATGCCGTTCGCCACGGCAACGCTGGCGACCCTCGCAAGTGTCTGAGGATTCGCCGCATCCTCACCCCCAACTGGTTGATCTGGCAGATTCAAGACGAGGGCGATGGCTTGCCGTTGCAAGCTCGCGTTGGGACGTTACCGGAGCAGGTGGACGCTGATCAGGGTCGTGGATTGTTCCTGATGCATCAGTGTTTCGACGACATTCGTTGGAGCTCCCGTGGCAATCGCGTGCAGCTGGCCTGTCGCCGGCCAGGTGCCAAGTTCGGCTTCAATGGTGCGGACAGCCCGGATCTTTCAATTCCCGCTTGATCCAGCCAAGCGCCTGCTGGGTGAGAGCCTCCACATCTTCACGTCGACCGTTTTGCACCAGCTGCGATAAGGCGGCGGCAAGCAATTCGGCGCTCCGACGGTCGGCGTTGCTTTTGAGTTTGTGCCAATCGCGATCGCCAATGCTCAGGTTTTGGTGAAGGTCCCTGGCTTGTTCAATGGCCTGGTCGGGCCAGTTCGTCGGCGACACGTGATGATCTCAAGCGCGTTGTCTCACTATCGTGACCGATAACGATGGAGGGCGGCTTGGCTAAACAACTTCGCCGTCGTGCCGCTTTGCACGCCCTTCAAGACCTACTACGACTTCAACCCAGGGCTTGGGAGGCCCGTGATCTTCGATCTCGGCGACGATCGCAACAGCGAAGGCTGCTCCGAGAATTCACAACGTTGGATCCCGACGGATTGAGCTGGCTGCAGTCAAAGGAACGAGGTGCGCGCTTCTGGAGGGGATTGCGCTGGGGAGGACCAGGGCTGCTGCTTGGGTGGTGGCTCGCGGGATGAGGTTCAAGCCGCTGCCACGGGCTCGTTCACAACCACTAGGGAATCGGGTGCTTCAGTGAGAGCTCCATTCAGAGGGGGAGTGCCTTGACCCGGTGTTGGCAAGGTCTGGCCATTGATCCAGGCTTGATGCAGCGCTCGGCGTCGGCGATCTTCCGCCAAGACAAGGCGGTCAGCTGCTGCCTGAGGGCTTTCGCCTGGTTCCATGGCGGTTCGCAGGCAGATGCCGAAGCCATGGGCCTCCACCTGAACCTTGCCTTCCATGAGCACCAGCTGGAAGGTCCAGCCCCGCAACCAGCGGATCCGAAATGGATTCGTCATGGACGAAGGGACGCAATGAACAGCACCCTATGGGGTTCCCCAAGGGAGGCAAGGGCATGTGTCAGGGAATCACTGCTGAGATGGGTCAGGCTTTGGTGGCGGTCCAAACGCGTGTCATGAAGTGTGATTCAGCGTTCACATCGCTGAATCCGGCATCCACCAGACGCTGATCGATGTCATCACTGATGAAGTCGCGGTAGTAAGGCTCATGGAACACGCGTCGAAAGTTGTCCATGGCGACGTCGAACTGCGGTGAATCGGCCAGTTGAACGGAATCAGCCAGAACCAATACTCCGCCTGGCTCCAGCAAGCGATAACAGTCTTGAAGCACCGCTTGCCTTGCGTCAGCAGGAAGCTCATGGAACAAGAAGACACAGGTCACCGCTTGGAAGCCGGCGTCGTCGAAGGGCATCCGCTCGGCGTTGCCTTGCACGAGCTGAACCAACGGACCTTTGGCGTTGTTCAGCCATTTGTTGGCCTGTCTGAGATAGGCCTCGGAGAGATCAACCCCCACAAGTGTGGCCTGTGGCAGGGCGGCCCGGATCTGATGCAAGGTACGACCTGTGCCAGTGGCAACATCAAGTACGCGCAGACTGCTCTGGCTTCGGTCTGAAAAGCGCTTCAGTCCTTGATGAAGGCCGGGCAAGATCCGCCGACGCATGGCATCAGCGGCTCCGTTGAACAGGATGTCTACCTGTAAGTCGTAGAGCTCTGCGGAGTGATCGCTCAGATAGCCATCGGTTTGATGATGGAAGTTCTGGAGGTAGTAATCGGGGTAGAAATCTCTGTTACTCAGATCGGGAAGGTCCTGAACATCTCTGGCGCGTCGTCTGGCCCAATTGGAGGGAAGGTCAAGCCAGACACGTGGATAACGCTCGGCCCACTCCAGCCAGGGGATATCGAAAAGAAGAGACTGCGGATAAAGACCGGCTTGCGCATCGTTCCAGTCGAGTTCGTGCAGGGCATCGAGTGACTGACGCAGCTCGTTCATCATGGCTTCTGGAACGGGCTGGGTCTGCGGAACCACATCGGGAGCGACCACTTCCATCACTTTGGTACTCAGTTGCTTGTGCACCAATCCCGCGAGACTCCGGCCCTGTTGCATGGTCCGGTAAGCAAGTTCGGTGATGCTGGGCGCCATGAAGAAGGGTCTTAGATCCAAGCTTGATCATTCCAGTCGATTCAAGCCTCGGCCGTGGACTGCGTTCAGAACGTTGCGAGGAGATTCGTGAAGACCTGGACAAAATGGTAGCGGTTGCTACAGAATGAATGCATTGAGCCACAGGAGGCCGCCATGACACAGCAAGCCGCTCCCGTCGCAATTCCCCTCCAATATTCAGGCAATGTGCTGGAGCGTCGCCAGCGCGCCGCCGCGGAATTCATGGCATGGGCTGACCATCACGCCCACGATGTTCTCCGTCAGGAAGCTTTGCAGGTTCAGATGGAGAGCCCTGTTCTGGATTCCGATCAACGCAGTGCCTTAGCTCAGCAGCAGGTGTACGCCCGTCGTCGCAGCCATCAACGTCAGCTGCATGACAGTGCAATCGCTCAGCTGCGACATCGCTGAAGACAGTCTCTTGGTTGCGTTGGTTTCGCCTACAAAAAAAGGGAGCCGAAGCTCCCTTGATTGAGGTTCACTGGTCTGCAAAGTCGTCTGACAAATCAGGCGTCGTAGTACATGGTGAATTCGTGGGGGTGCGGCCGCTGGCGTAGTTGCTGAACTTCTTCGTACTTGAGGTCAATCCAGTTATCAATGAAGTCCTTGGTGAACACGCCGCCTTCGAGGAGGTAGTGATGGTCAGCATTGAGGGCTTCCAACGCACCGTTTAGGGATGCGGGCACCGTGGCAATCGTCTTGAGCTGCTCCGCGGGAAGTTCGAACAGATCAACGTCCACGCCTTCGCCGGGGTCGATCTGATTCTTGATGCCGTCAATGCCGGCCATCATCATGGCGCTGAAGGCCAGATAAGGGTTGGCGAGGGCATCGCCTGAGCGGAATTCAAGGCGCTTAGCCTTGGGGCTTGGGCCCGTTAGTGGAATGCGCACGGCCGCTGAACGGTTGCCTTCGGAATACACGAGATTCACCGGCGCTTCGAAACCGGGCACCAGACGCTTGTAGCTGTTGGTGGTGGGGTTGGTGAAGGCGAGGAAGGACGGGGCGTGCTTCAAAATGCCGCCGATGTACCAACGCGCTGTTTGGGACAGATTGGCGTAGGTGCCTTCGCCGAAGAACAGCGGCTGGCCATCCTTCCAGAGGCTCTGGTGAACGTGCATGCCAGATCCGTTGTCGTTGAAGACCGGCTTGGGCATGAACGTGGCAGTTTTGCCGTACTGCTTGGCTACGTTGCGCACGACGTATTTGTACGTCATGACGTTGTCGGCGGCATGAATTAGTTCGGCGAACTTCATGCCGAGCTCGTGTTGGCCAGCGCCAGCCACTTCGTGGTGGTGCTTCTCGGTGGGAATCCCCAGCTCGGCCATTTTCAGGAGCATTTCCGAACGAATGTCCTGAGCTGTGTCGTTTGGAGCGACTGGAAAGTAGCCCTCTTTGACCTGGATTTTGTATGCGAGGTTTCCGCCCTCTTCCACGCGCCCGGTGTTCCAGCCAGCTTCGATGGTGTCAACGCTGTAGGAGCAGCCGCCTTCGGCCGAGTGGTAGCGGACATCGTCAAACAGGAAAAATTCCGGTTCGGGACCGAAATAGGCCATGTCGGCCAACCCTGTGCTGGAGAGATAGGCCAGAGCTTTCTGGGCCAGTGCACGGGGGCAGCGCTCGTAGGGCTCGCCGGTGCGGGGATCCTGGATCGAGCAGATCAGGCTGAGGGTTTTGTGGCGGTAGAAGGGGTCGATCCATGCGGTGGAAGGATCGGGAACCATCGCCATGTCTGAGGCGTTGATGGCCTTCCAGCCGCGAATCGAGGAGCCGTCGAACGCCAGGCCTTCGGTAAACGACTCGGGGTCGATCAGGTCTTGGCAGACGGTGAGGTGCTGCCACTTGCCGTGCAGGTCCGTGAACTTCAGGTCGATCAGCTCAATGCCTTCTTCCTTGATCAGACGAAGGACGTCCTGTGCTGTTTTGGCCATAGCGGGGACGAGATCCCGGAACTCAACATGACCGTAAATATCGACCTGCGCCCGTTTTGTATCAAGTGGCACCTTTTCCGCTTCTGCGTTCCGGGCGTCGACCGTCGGACTTGTAGGTAACCGTTTCTGTCAGATTCACGTGATCCCCTCTGCTAGCACGGTTTCGGGCGGTCGCCTCTGTTAGCTTCCGCCTGAAGTGGATAAGGCCCCGCATGCGCGATGCCATCACCGGTTTGATCGGCCAGTACGACCAGCTCGGTCGTTATCTCGATCGCTCCGCTATCGATCGCATCGAGAGCTATCTCGAGGAAGCAGACGTGCGTGTTTTGGCCGTCGAGATCATCAACCGGGAGGCAGCCGAGTTGGTGCGGGAAGCCAGCCAGCGTCTGTTTCAGGCTGATCCTGAGCTGCTTCTCCCTGGGGGGAATGCCTACACGACGCGACGCCTGGCGGCGTGCCTGCGCGACATGGATTACTTCCTCCGCTACGCCAGCTACTCGTTAATCGCAGGCGACAGCACGATCCTCAATGAGCGTGTCCTCAACGGTCTTGATGACACGTACAAAAGTCTCGGGGTCCCCACCGGTCCCACGGTGCGCAGCATGGTTCTGCTTGCCGATGTGCTGTGTGAGCGCCTCTTAAACGAGGGTGTGTCCCAGGCCAGCTGCGCGTTGGTGCGTCAGCCTTTTGAGCACATGGCTTCGGGCCTTGCCGCCAGCGACGTCCGTCAGCGCTAATTCCCCTCCTGCGAATCATTTCAAGCGGCATCGGACTGGCACCGCCATTCCCTTCACTGCCCGATCGATGCGTAGGCTTTTCGCTATTGATTCTCGAACCCGGCTTCGCCGATGACGCACTCACACCTTCCGGTTGACTCGTCCCATCGGCGCTCCATTGGTCCCATTGCAACGCCTGACCGGCTGTTGCTCGGACCCGGCCCTTCCAACGCCCACCCCACCGTTTTGGAGGCCCTGTCTCGGACTCCAATTGGTCATCTGGATCCGCTTTACGTGGAGTTAATGGGTGAAGTTCAGGAGCTGCTGCGGTACGCCTGGCAGACCGACAATCGCCTGACCTTGCCCATGAGCGGCACGGGTAGTGCTGCGATGGAAGCCACTCTGGCGAACACCGTTGAGCCCGGCGACACCGTGTTGGTGGCTGTCAAGGGTTACTTCGGCAACCGCTTGAAAGATATGGCCGGCCGTTACCGGGCCAATGTTCAGGTGATTGAAAAGCCATGGGGTGAGGCCTTCAGCCTCGACGAACTGGATGTCGCCCTTCAACAGCACAAGCCGGCGATTCTGGCGATGGTGCATGCCGAAACCTCCACTGGGGTCTGTCAGCCCATGGATGGCATTGGTGATCTTTGCCGTCAGCACGACTGCCTTCTGCTGCTCGACACCGTCACCTCCCTGGGAGGCGTGCCACTTCATCTGGATGCCTGGAAGGTCGACATGGCCTACAGCTGCAGCCAGAAAGGTTTGAGCTGCCCTCCTGGCCTGGGTCCATTCACCATGGGTCCGCGGGCCGAAGCCAAGCTCGCATCCCGCAAAGACAAAGTTCCCAACTGGTATCTCGATGTCTCCTTGCTGAACCAATATTGGGGAAGCGATCGCGTGTATCACCACACCGCACCGGTGAACATGAACTTCGGCATGCGCGAAGCCCTGCGTCTGCTGTCTGATGAAGGCCTTGACAATGCATGGGCACGGCACCGCAAGAATGCAGAGGCTCTTTGGAGTGGTTTGGAATCCCTCGGCCTTGAGCTTCATGTTCCTGAAGAGCTCCGTCTGCCGACCCTGACCACCGTGCGCATCCCATCCGACGTCGATGGCAAGGCCTTCTCCTCCCATCTGCTCAACACCCATGGCATTGAAGTCGGCGGTGGCCTCGGAGTGCTTGCCGGCAAGATTTGGAGAATCGGACTGATGGGTTACAACTCCACACCCGACAACGTTGCACGGCTGCTCAATCTCTTTGAGACCGAGCTGCCCCGCTTCCGTCAGGGAGTTGCCGTCGCCGCCTGAACCAACGGGCCAGTAAATCGGAGGCCTCGGCTTCCATAACGCCTCCCATCACGTCCATGTGATGGTGGGCGCTGGGGTGGTCTGCCAGGTCCACAGTTCCACCGAGCCCCCCTCGTTTGCGGTCAAAGGCTCCATAAATCACACGGCCGATCCTGGCCTGCACAAGGGCTCCGGCGCACATCGGACAAGGTTCCAGGGTCACGATCAGCGTGCACTGATTCATGCGCCAATCTCCCGTGATCCAGGCCGCTTGGCGCAATGCCACCAGCTCTGCATGCCCTAGGGGGTCTGAGGCCCACTCGCGTCGGTTGCTTCCGCGGCCGATGCATCGCCCTCTCTCATCGAGCACCACTGCGCTGACGGGGATTTCGCCCGTTTCTCCTAGCTGCTCAGCTCGGACCAGCAAGCGCTGCATCCAGGCATGGATCTGATGGTCCTCCAAGGCCACTGGTGTCAGCCGAACACCCATGCCATTCGCTCACGTCCGTCCAATGTGCCATCGCAGGCGAGAATGACCATTCCTTCCGCTGAGTCCTTGTTCGGATCCACCAGAAGCTCATCGGCGTCGACGGATCTGTCTGCGTTTGCCTCTCCTGAGGCTCTGGACCCGCAACTGCAGCGGTTTCTGGAGGAAGCCTGTGCCCGGCTCTGTCAATGGATGGGGTCTGCATCCCAACGGGCACCCTTGCCATCCCTGCGACTTCTGCCCGAGGCATTCCCGGAAGCGACCGGACTGGGAGCAGCTCGTCTCTTGGATGATTTGCAGCAGGTCATGGATGGGGCCTATCAGCCCACCCATCCCGGCGCGCTGGCGCATCTGGATCCACCACCGAACACGGCCTCGATCGCTGCAGAGCTGATCTGCGCCGGTCTCAACAACAATCTGCTCGCTGAGGAACTCTCCCCAAGTCTGAGTCAGCTGGAACGTCAGCTTTGTGGTTGGTTCGCTTCCCGGTTTGATTTGCCAGAAGGGGCTGGTGGGGTTGCGGCTAGCGGCGGATCCCTTAGCAATCTCACCGCTCTGGTGACGGCGCGTCATCGCATGGGCCTCGATCAGGCTGCCGATGCTGTGGTGCTGGTCAGCGACGATTCCCACGTTTCGCTGGTGAAAGCGGCGCGAGTCATGGGGCTTCGCCCCGATGCAATCCGTCGGGTTCCTGTGGATGCCACCGGTCGCATGCAAGTGACTGCCCTGGAGTCAGAGCTCGACCGATTGCAAGATCAGAAACGCCCTTGTCTGGCGGTTGTGGCCACCGCCGGCACCACCGTACGAGGTGCCATCGATCCACTCCAAGCTTTGGCCGACGTCTGCCGTGAGCGCAGCCTCTGGCTGCATGTGGATGGAGCCATTGGTGCTGTGTTTGGGTTGTGCGAGAGCACGGCATCTCTGCTCGATGGGATCGCTTCCGCCGACTCCATCACTGTCAACCCCCAGAAACTGCTTGGAATTGCCAAGACGTCATCGCTTCTGCTGGTTCGTGATCAGACGGCTCTGCAAGAGACCTTTCACACAGGATTGCCCTATATGGAACCGGCTTTGACGGGTGTTCACGGAGGTGAACTGGGTCTTCAAGGCAGCCGCTCTGCAGAAATCCTCAAGCTCTGGTTGGGACTGCGCCAGCTTGGAGAAGACGGAATCGCCAGCCTGCTCGAGCAGGCCTTGGTCCGGCGCGATCGGTTGGAACGTCACCTCGACAGGTCCCGGCTCGACATCACATCCGGACCTCTGCATTTGCTGGCCTGCACACCTCTGGGCGCCGATGCGGAGCGCAGCGCGCGCTGGTCAACCTCGATGCGACAACGACTTCTGGATCAGCAAATCATGGTGTCGCGCCCCTTGCATCACGGTCGTCATCACATCAAGGTTGTTCTGGGCAATCCCCACACGTCTGAGGCGTTGATCGACCGTTTAGGAACTCTGCTCAACGACACCAGTGAGGAGGTTCTCTGATGGCGGTACAGCCACCCCCCCGAGGTCGTTGGGTCGCCATCGTCACCGGGGCACTTTCGGTGTTAATCGGCGTGATCTACCTCGTGCTCATCACAGTTCTCGATAGCCGCGGCCCGATGCGTCCTCCTCCGCCCGAAGCCCTGGCTGGGGCGGAAGCCGTTTCTTCGCCTCCTGCTGGAGTGGTTCGACGACCCGACGTAGTGCTGCGTCCAGAAATGCCTTCAGGGAGCGATCGCGGCGGTTGAGTTCGTAGTGGTGCTGCACCACATCCTGGATTCCCCCATCTCCCCAGTCTTGATCCTGCTGGAAATAGGTAATGAAGCTCGACCCAGCGATTCGGGTGAGCCACCCTGCCGCAACACCCTGCACAGCTCGTCCCAGCAACAGAGTGGGGAGATTCACGCTCAGAGCGGTTCCGATCAAGGCGACGCCACCCTTCACCACGCCAAGACCGGCCAGCGTCCGACCGACGGAGACTGCCAATTCCTGGGCCCGGTTGCGCGTCAGTTGGATGCCGTAGACAGCTCCAAGCTCCATCACCATTTGGGCATTCACTGCTGCCGTGCCGAGCAGATCCACTCCCGGTAACGGTGTTGCCGCCACCACCCCAGCACTGATCCAGGTGTACCGATCGACAATGCGGCGAGCTTCCTGCGACCGCTGACGATCCAGAAGATCCCGGCCTGCAGCACCAAGGTCCTTGCACTGCAAAAGGATGTTGTCGGCCAGAAGCTCGTCGCCATCGGCATGGAGCACTGCCGCCAGACGTCGCACCAACAGGCCGATCTCGGGAGGTGGTTGCAGCGGCCGCTGCCCCGGTCGCGGCAGGGATTGCGGGCAGGCACTGGTGGGAATCACATCTTCGGCTTGCAACCAGCCAGCGCATCGCTGTTTGAGCAGCAGCAGCAGGCGCCGCTCTTCCTCTTCGCCGCGGAGATCGCATTTGTTCAACACCAAGAGCAAACGCTTGCCGAGTCCGGAGAGGCTGTGCACCACGTCCAGTTCGCTGCGTCGTAGGTCGCCATCCACCACCACGATCATCAGATCCGCGCGACTGGCGTGCTGTCGGGCCTCCTGTTCCCGACTGCGTCCATCCATGCCGGATTCCAGGATTCCTGGCGTGTCGACCAGTTGCACGCCCCGTTCCAGACCGCGCAATCGCAAGCGATAACGCTGGCTTTCACTGGTGGAACCCATCGCAGCACCGACATCGCCGACGATCTCGCGCAAGAGGGCTCGGATCAGGGATGTCTTGCCACTTGATCCAGTGCCAAAGAGCACCACCACCAGATCACCGCGTTCGAGTTCCCGCGCGACGCGTTCCCGTTCCTTCTGCAGTGATTGCCGGGCCACGTCGTCTTGCAGCCGCTCCAGGAGTCGGTCGACGCTCCCGAGACTGCGTTCTGCTGCTTCTCGTCGGCTGGTCGGAGCCGGCATGGTGGCGTCGGTTGTCTGCACGCCTTGAGTGGAGCGTCGGCGCCATTGCCGAAACCATGGCAAGCCGATCTGCATCACTGCGGCAACAAGCAAAATCGCAGCAATCAGTAAGACCGGACCCACGAGCCAGGCTGGGAGCCAGTAGCTGAGATCCCAGAGCAGATTGCGGATTCCCTGAAGCACCAGTCCTACGACCATCAGTGCGATCAGCGCCGCGGCACCGATCAGGATCCAGCGGGTTGATCCTTTCATGTGCCTGTCAGACCTCCACGCCCTGCCGCGCGGATGATGTCAGCCCAGAGCGAAGCTGCAAGCGCACTGGATCCTGCGGAGGGGCTGTTGTCATCATTTCCAAGCCAGATGCCCAGAACCCAATGGCGTTGGGGCTCGAAACCCACGAAGAGAAGATCCCGGCCGTCATTGGTGGTTCCTGTTTTTCCTCCTTCCTGGCCACCCAGGGATGCCGGACGTCCTGTGCCGTTTTGCACGACAGCCCTGAGAAGGCTCTGCATTTGCTGAGCACTGTCCCGGCTGATGGCTCTTCGCCCTTGAGTCGTCCCACTGTCAAGAGTTCCGCAACCGCGCGGACTTTCCTCGCGGCAGGTTTCTGCATCCATCAAACGACGAATCGTGGTGGGTGATCGCCATTCCCCTTCGTTGACCACGGCGGCATAGGCGCCGGTGAGTTCCAGCAGTCGCACCTCGCTCTGACCAAGGGCAAGTCCTGGCACCGGATCCAGCGGACTGGTGATGCCAAGGGCCTTCGCCTGGCGCACCACCTGATCAAGCCCTACGCGTTGGGCCAAGCGAAGCGCGGCTGGATTGTTGCTGGTGGCAAAGGCGCGGGTGAGGCTGAGGCGACCTTCGCAGTTGCTATCAAAACGCTGGCCGCGCCAGGTAAGTGGGCTGCAGTCAATGGTGTCAGTCGGTTGGATTCCAGCTTCTAGCGCCGCCAGATAGGTCATCAACTTGAAGGTGCTGCCTGGCTGGCGGAGCGCCATGGACGCCCGGTTGAACTGACTGAATTCGTAGTCACGGCCTCCGGCGATGGCCAGGACGCCGCCGCTGCGGCTATCGATCACGACGGCGGCTCCTTCGCTGATGCCAAGGTCCTTGGACCTGCTGAGCAGGTTGCGCAACTGCCGCTCCAGCACTGCCTGCAGCACGGGGTCGAGATGGGTTTCAATCAGAAAATTGCCTTCGGCGGCTACCTCAGGACCCACCAGTTGCGTCAGATCTCGGCGCACCTGATCGGTGTAAAAAGGAGCAGCACGACCAGCAGCCGTGCCGTTGCAGGCACTTGAGGCAAGTTGAATCGGCTGCCGACGGGCGGTTCTCGCCTGATCCAGTGACAATCGACCCGCGTCGGCCATTTTGTTGATCACCCGGTTGCGGGCTTCGAGGGCACGTTGCGGGTTGACGCACGGATCATGACCATTGGGAGAGGGCAGCAGACCGACCAGCAGGGCTGCTTCTTCGAGGTTCAGATCTCCAGCGGAACGGTCGAAATACGTGCGGGCTGCATCCTCAAAGCCCCATCCCACACCGAGATACACCCGGTTGAGGTAGCTCAGCAACAGCTCTCCCTTGCTGAAGCGGCTCTCCAGCTGCAGGGCAACAAGCAGCTCACGCCATTTGCGGCCGAACGTGTCGCCTTCGCCCACCAGCTCGGGATAGAGGCTGCGAGCCAGTTGCTGGGTGAGGCTGCTGCCTCCTTCCAGCACGCGCCCTCCTGTGAGGTTGGCAGAAAAGGCCCGCAGCGTTCCGATGGGATCAACGCCTGGATGCCACCAGAACCGGTTGTCTTCACTGCTCAGCAGTGCGTCTACCAGAACCGGCGAAAAGGCGTCGAGTTGACCCAGTTCGCGGTGACGGCTGGAATCCACCGAATTCAGGGGTTGATTGTTGCCGTCGTAGATGGCCAACGGCCCACGCACGCTGGCCAGCCGTCCGCGCACGGGAACGTGCAAGGCCGCCAACGCCAGCACCAGACCCGCTCCGGCGAGCCCGGCGAGTAGGCCGAAGCCAAGGCCGCGCTTCAACCGAAGCTTCAACCGCTGGCTTTCGAATCGGAAGCGGAGCGATGGTGAATCGCCCTCTAGGCCTGGCGCCAGGCTGACGCAATCACCGTCCTGAAGTTCGAGTTCCTGGATGCGTCGCCCTCGCCACCACAAGCCATTCGTGGAGTCAAGATCGCGGATCAGCCAATGGCGGCCGCGTCGTTCCAGCAAGGCGTGCTGGCGGCTGACGGCACTGTGGTCAATCCAAATCTCCAGAGCGGGGTCACGCCCGATTCGGTAGCCCTCGCCCAAGAGGGAAATGGTGTGGTCTCCCTGATCGTTCTGATGAACCGTGAGCTGGGCTGGCCGCCGCTGGTCAGGCATCGCGGGGCCCCTTCCTTTGGGTCAGTGCATCGATGATGAAACAGAGCACCGCGAGGTTGATGGCCACGTCGGCCCAGTTGAAAACCGGGAACTGGATCGGCACCAGCTCCAAAAAATCGATGACGTGACCCAGTCGCAGGCGATCGATTCCGTTGCCGATCGTTCCCCCCAGCAAGAAACCCAGGGCCAAGCCCATCCACAGATCGTGTCGTGGTTCTCGCCAGATCCAGATGGCAACGCCAATGGCCACCACCAAACTGAGCATTCCCAGCATCGGGGTGGCACCGGTGAACAAGCTGAATGCTGCACCGGTGTTTCGCACCAAATGCAGCTGAAGCAGACCTGGGATGAATGGTGTCGATTCACCAGGCCGGAGCATGATCTTGATCCAGTGTTTGCTGAGCTGGTCGAGGATGACCATCAGGGCACTCAGCACGAGCACAGTCCCGCGGCGCAGGAGCAGCCCTGAACGTCTTGGTTGTCCGTCCTGACGACTCATTCGATGAACAACACGCGACGGGTCACGCGGGCAATTAAGCCCGCTGCACAACAGAGAGCCAGCTGGGCGGCCAGTGGTCCAAGGCTGAAGCTGAAGATCAAGTCGACAAGGGGTTCATTCCACCGGTTGAGCAGGGCACCCAGCAGAAGATTTAGGAGACCGCATGCCTGGATGGTGAGCAGGCCTGCGATGGCGGCCAGGGTGAGGCGAGGGATGTCATTCATGCCGCTCTGCTGCCCCAAACGCCCGGTCAGCCAGGAGGCTGGAATGAAGCCCGCGAGGTATCCAAACCCCGGCGTGAGCACATAGGCGATACCGCCTCCCCCGTGGAAAACCGGAAGATCCACCAGGCCGATGGTGAGATACGCCACCGAGGCGATGACGCCGGCTCTGGGGCCGGCAACCAGGGCACAGATCAGCAATGCGGGCACTTGCCAGGTGCTGGGAAGGCTCAGCAGGCTGGGGGGGAGATCAGGTTGAGGGAGAACCAGGGCAGATGGAATCAGGCTCCCGACCAAAATCAGCAGCAATCCGGCAAGTGCGCCGCTCCAGGTGGCCAGTGCCCGCACGGGCAAACGTCAGCTCGCACCATCCTGCTGTAAGAGAGAGGCATTGCCCAGCTGTGATGACCGTTTCCATCGGTGACCAGGTGCGACTGATCCGCACCCCAACCTTTCTCAAGACAGCAGACCCCATGCCGATGCTGCGCCCGCCTGATCTGGTCACCACCGATGAGGTTGGTTTGGTGATGGCGCTCCATCCTGCTGAAACGGTGGCGGTGCGCTTTGCAAGGGGCACCTTCCTGATTTCGTTGAATCAGCTCACTCCGGCTGATGTGCCATCGGGTGATTGATCAGCCTGGCGTTCTCGTCAAGGGATCCTGCATCCACTGACGTTCCAGGGCGGCCAGGGTGTCTGGTGGTCCACAGAGGCTCAACTGAGGCCGCTGCAGATGTCGCTGAGCGGCAGCGAGCAGATCGCTCGCTCGTAGCGTCTCAAGCGTCTGCAGGCAATCCTGATCATGCTGATCAGGGAGGCCCAGACCACGGAGCTGAGCTCGTCGTTCGGCTCGCTGACCTGTGGTCTGGGACCCATGGGCCAAGTGACCACGGAATTTGGCTGCAGCCAGTTGAAGATCAGCCGCAGCGACGCAGTCCTCGAGCAACTCGGTCCAGCTGGCCATCAGCAACTTCAGTGTGAGTGCAGCGCGGTCCACGCCGGTGGAGGCATGCATCACAAACGGAGCAGCGCCTGCTCTTGCTGGGTGATGCACGCCGACGTCGTAGGCCACACCATGCTCTTCCCGCAGCCTGCGGAATAGCAGGCTGGACATCCCAGATCCAAGATGCGTCTGCAAAAGCCTCAGCGCCAGGTCATCGGGATGGCCGTGGGGCAGAGATGCCTGTCCCAGCATCAGCACCACCTGTTCCGTCGCCAGGGACTGGAGGCTGATGGACGGTCGATCCCTTGTATTCGCTGAAGCGTCATCCGCTGAAGCGACAACTGCCGGAGCTTCTCCTGCTTTTGCCTGGTCAACTGGGGACTGAGAGATGGTTGGGTTGAACCACTCCTGCAGTCGCTCGCTGGCGTCTGCAGGAATGGCTCCCGACAAGGCCAGCACGGACCCTTCGCTTTCAAGATCCTGAGCCAGGTGCTGGAGCTGCGGTCGTGACAGCTGCTCCAGGTCCTGGGCGATTCCGAGGGGGTCATGGCCGTATGGTCCCTGGCCATAGGCGATCTGTCGCCATCCATCAAAGGCGCGATGGAAGGGGTCTTCGCGTTGACGCTGCAGAGCCTGCAGGCTGAGCTCACGTTCCAGGGCGATCTGGTTCTCATTCAGGTGCGGTTGACGCACCATCCAGCCCACGGCGGGCAGCAGGCGATCGGCATCGAGATCGCGGCACTTGAGGCTGATCAGGATGCCGTCTTCATGGGTGTCACAGCGCAATCCGGCACCGCAACCTTCCACAAGATCAGCCAGCTCCAAGTGATCAAGGGGGCCACAGCCGCGGCTGAGCACGGATCCCAGCAATTGATGCCCGCCGCGCTGACCCTGTTGATCGCAACCACTGCCACGGCGGATCCACAACTTGGCTGAGAGAACCCCCGGGGTGACCACCGGATCGAGGACGAGATCACTGTGGGGTGTCAAGCGGTTTCCTCCGGTCGGGCGATCAGGGTGAAGGCGTTCTGGGGCTGAAGGAGCGGCATCACGCCTGCGCTGAGCGCTGCAGCATCCCACTGCATTAAGTCCTCGAGGGGCGCCAGGAGATCTCGTTGGCGCCCCCACAACGTTTGTGCGCCGACGCTGGCGGCCACAGCGCTCGGCGCTTCGAGGCTGAAGCGATGGCCATTGCCCACCAGTTGCAGAGCCCTGTCAAACTCCTCGTCGGTAATCGGTTCGCTCAGCGTTCTCTGCAACTGGCGGTGCACCTCTTGTTCGACCGCTTCCACTTGCTCCTCGGGGCAACAGGCCTCAAGCATCACCAGGCTTCCTTGCTCCAAGGTCGTCACATCCATATCGATGGTTTCGACGATCTGCAAGTCTTCTCGCAGACGCTCAATCAGTCGGCTGCGCCGACCTTCGGCGAGAACCGTCGTGGCCAGATCAGCTCCCGCGATGGCTAGATGATCAGCTGCTGCTGCCACGGGCCAGATCATCAGCAAGCGTGCCGCCTCTAGGCGTTGGAAGCGACGATTCTCGCGGCCAGATTGGAAAGGGAGTGTGATGCTGCCAGCCGTTGAGGGGATTACCTCGCTGCGCTCCAGCTCCATCAAGGGGCTGTCCAGCACTTGCTTGATGAGATCCTCCTGCAGGTTTCCCGCCAGTGACAGGCAGCAGTTGCCACCGCGGTAACGACGTTGGTGGTAGGTCTTCATCCCATTCGGATTCATGACCCGAAGGCTGGATTCCCAGCCAAGGATCGGGCGTCCGTAGGCATGGGGCGCAAGGCAGAGCTCGAGGGATGTTTGCAGCACCTGATCGTCCGGTTGATCGCTGTACTGGGCAATTTCTTCGAGCACCACATCTCGTTCCATCTCGAAGCAGTCCTGGTCAAGGGCCGGATCCAGCACCAGGTCAAGAAGCAACTTGAGGGCCTCGCCGGCTTCCTGGCCGGGCACGAGCACGTGGAAGTGCACATCGTCAAAGCCTGTGGCTGCGTTGCTGCTTCCACCCAAGGCCTCGATTCTCCGGTCGAATTCACCGGGGCCTAACGCGCGGCTGCCTTTGAACACCATGTGTTCGAGGAAGTGGGCGATTCCCTCCTCCCCCTCATGCTCCCAGGCGCTGCCCCCTCGGCACCAGAAATCAAGGCAGGTGAGTGCAGCATCCGGCATGGAAGCCGTAACAAGGCTGCTGCCGTTGCGGAGCGTGCGGTGCTCAAGCAGTGGACCGGATGGGATCGCAGTCAGGGTCCCGTGGCAAAGTCCCATTCTGTGCAATCACGGATCGAATTGATGCCTGCGTCCACGAGCGGTCGGGAGATGCATCCGCTGGTGGTCGCTCTGGCCTCCCGCATTCGTGCTTGGCGCCAGGATCTTCCTGAGCTCAGTCCGCTCGCGGTGTCGGGTGATTTGGAAGAGATCATTGGCACCCTCGATGGTGAGGATTTGTTCATCCGCAATGAAGTGCACCGCTGCCGAGGTCTGCGCAAGCTGCACCTGGAAACAGCGCGCCTTGGACTGGGTTTGCAGATCCTTCATTGCGTCTTCTTCCCGGATCCGCACTTTGATCTGCCGGTGTTTGGTGCCGACATCGTCGCCAGCCCGGCGGGCATCTCAGCTGCGATCGTCGACCTCTCTCCGGTCGGGGATCAACTGCCGGAGCGGATTGGCCGAGCGCTGGAATCCACCCCGATTCCCGCGTTTGAACAGGTGCGTGAGCTGCCGACATGGGGCACGATCTTTTCTCCCTTCGTGCGTTTCATCCGACCCACGAGCGACCAGGAACAGGACTGGTTTGTGGATTTGGTGAGTGCCTATCTGACAGTGCTCGGCGATGCGGTGCGGACGTCGTGTCCCGATCCCACAGATGCCTCTTCTACTGTGTCGCGATACCACGGACAGGTGTCCTATTGCCTGCAACAGAAACGCAACGACAAAACACGGCGCGTTCTGGAGAAGGCCTTCGGGACGACCTGGGCCGATCGCTACATCGAAGAGATGCTCTTCGACGAACCGGCTCCACTGTGAAACAGAGCCGAGGAATTTGGATCGGCGCCAGCGTTCTTGCTGTTTTGGTGATTGCTGGTGCCGCAACGATGTTGCGCAAGCCTGAGGCAGTCGACACGCCTGTTTCCGTCACCACAGTTGAGCAGCCTCGCCAAGTTGAAGCTGTGGCAGCACTCGGCCAGTTGCAGCCGGCAGGCGATGTGCGTCGCCTGGCAGCTCCAGCCAGTGGGATGGCGGGGACGCCCCGGGTGGCATCTCTGCGTGTGAAGGAAGGCGATGTCATCACGCGGGGCCAGGTGTTGGCCGTGTTTGACAACCGCCCCCAGATTGAAGCGGACCTGGCCGCCCTGGACGAACGCATCCGCAGTGTGGATACCGAAATTCCCTTGCGTCGCCGTGAGGTGGCTCGCTACGCCCAGGCTGCTCGTGTTGGAGCGGCCACAGCCGTTCTGCTGGAGGAAAAGCAAGACGAACTGACTCTGCTGGAACGCAAGCGGGCGGAGCTCCTCGCTGAACGCCGATCTTTGGAAACGGATTGGGATGACAGCGAACTTCGTTCCCCGATTGATGGAATTGTTCTGAAACTCCACGCCCGCGAGGGCGAGCGCCCAAGCACCGACGGTGTCATGGAAGTGGGAGCGAGCCAGTCCATGGAAGCTCTCATTGAGGTCTATGAGTCCGACATCAATCGCATCGCGATGGATGAACGAGTCACGCTCGTCAGCGAAAACGGTGGGTTCAAGGGTGAACTTGATGGACAAGTGACACGAATCAGCCCTCAGGTGCGTCAGCGCCAGGTGCTCTCCACCGATCCCACCGGTGATGCGGATGCACGTGTCGTTGAAGTGTTGGTTCGTCTGGATGCAGCATCTGCTGAACGCGTGGCCCGATTGGCAGGCCTCAAGGTGATTGCACGCTTTCAGCCCTGATGATCCGTCGGTTCTGGAATGGACGGAGAATTCCGCTGGCCTCTTTGATGTTGGTGCGTCAGCCGGTTCGTCTGGCCGTTGCGCTTGCGGGCATCAGCTTCGCCGGAATTCTGATGTTCATGCAGCTGGGTTTCCGCGATGGACTGTTTGATGCCAGTGTCACGGTGCATCGTCTTTTCGATGCCGACATTGTGCTGATCAGCCCGCGCTCCACCAGTTCGGTGAGCATGGCTGGATTTCCGCGTCGCCGGCTGGTTCAGGCCATGGCCTTGCCCGAGGTGGAAGGCATCACGCCGGTGAATTGGAATTTGCTGTTGTGGCGCAACCCTGAAACGCGGGGAACCCGATCGATTCTGGCTTTGGGATTTGAACCGGGCGATCCACTGTTTGTGGATCCAACGCTGGCTCCCAAGGCGCAGCTCCTCACCCAGAAAGGTCGTGTTCTCTTTGATGAACAATCGCGTCCTGAATTTGGACCCGTGGCGGAGTGGTTTCAGGACGGGCGCGTCGTTGAAAGTGAGATTTCCGGAAAGCGTGTTCGTGTTGCCGGTTTGATTGGGCTTGGAACGTCCTTCGGCGCTGACGGCAACCTGTTAACGAGCCGTGAAACCTTCCGAGAGCTACTGCCGAACACCCCTCCGGGCAGCATTGAAGTGGGCCTTGTTCGCCTGAAACCTGGTGCAGATCCTGAAGCAGTGGTGCTGCAACTGAATGCTTTGCTTCCTGATGATGTCACCGTTCTCACCAAAGACGGCTTTATTGATTTCGAGCAGAACTATTGGCGCTCCAGCACGTCGATCGGCTTCATTTTCACTCTGGGTGCGGCCATGGGCTTCGTCGTCGGCTGCGTGATCGTTTATCAGGTTCTCTATTCCGATGTCAGTGATCACCTGCCTGAATACGCCACCTTGATGGCCATGGGATACAAGCTCACCACACTGCTGGGTGTGGTCGTTCGAGAAGGCCTCCTGCTGGCTCTGTTCGGCTACTTGCCGGCCTATGCAGCGGGGCAGGGGCTGTATTGGTTGGTGCGAAGTGCCACGCAATTGCCTGTGGGCATGGATCTCACCAGAGCGACGACGGTGTTTTCCATGATCCTGGTGATGTGTATGGCATCCGCAGGACTGGCCATGCGTCGTCTTGTCGATGCGGATCCGGCGGAAATTTTCTGATGCGATGACGGTTCTCTCCAACGCAGCCAGACCACCAGGGGCCCAGGTGGCCAGCACGGTGGACATCACTGATCTGTGCCATTGGTATGGCCATGGTTCAACTCGACGTCAGGTGCTCCAGTCGGTTGATCTTCAGATTGCCCCAGGTGAGGTGGTGCTCTTGACCGGTCCGTCCGGCTGCGGCAAAACCACACTTCTGACCTTGATTGGTGCCCTGCGGCAGGTGCAGCAGGGTGACGTGCGCGTGTTTGGTCAGCAGCTGAATGGTGCCGGTCGCCGTCAGCGACAGCAGTTGCGCCGCAGCATTGGGATGATTTTTCAAGGCCACAATCTGCTGCGCTGTCTAACGGCAGAGCAGAACGTTCAGATGGGTGCAGATCTGCTGGAAGGTTTCAGTTATCGAGGACGCCGTGATCAGGCCAGGGAATGGCTGAGAGCTGTGGGTCTGGACGACCATCTCAACAAACTGCCCCAGGATCTTTCCGGCGGACAAAAGCAGCGTGTGGCCATTGCCCGTGCGTTGGCGGCACGTCCTCGCTTGCTTCTCGCGGATGAACCCACCGCGGCACTCGACAGCACCACCGGCCGTGAAGTGGTGGAATTGTTGAAACGTCTCGCCCGAGATCAATCCTGTTCTGTGCTGATGGTCACCCACGATCCTCGAATTCTTGATGTGGCAGACAGGCTCGTAAAAATGGAAGATGGTCAACTCATCCAGGCCATTGAGTAGGTTGGAGAGAGTTCAACAGAACCCATCAGTTCCGCATGGCCAAGCGCAGAAACCTCAAGAAGGAAAAGCAGGAGCGCAACCGCGCTTATGCGCGCAAGTTCAAGAAGCGCAAGATGCGCAATGACGGCCGCGGCGAAGGTGCCGGTAATGGCGTGACCGGCACTGCCAACAATGGTGGTGCAGCTGACTGATTTCGGTGAAATCCACCGACCCAGGGGCCTGCGGGCCCCTTTTTTCATGCCTTTAGGCTGAGCTCCTTCGGTTTTGTCCAGCGCGGATGTTCATCAGCGTCGTCATTCCCACTTACAACCGACGCGCCATTCTCGAGAAGTGCCTAGGAGCTCTTGAGCAACAGGACGCTTGCGGCGAACTCGATGACTACGAAGTGGTGGTGGTTGACGACGGATCCACCGACGGCACACCGGATTGGCTGCGATCCAACGCCGATCAGTTTCCCAGGGTGCGACTGTTTGAGCAGAGTCATGGAGGGCCTGCTGAGGGCCGCAACCGAGGTGTTGCCAATGCCAGAGGTGACGTCATTGTTTTCATCGACAGTGATCTCGTGGTCACGTCCACGTTTCTTGGCTGTCATGCCAGGGCGCTAACGCAGCAATGGAGCCGCTCCGGGTCGCGTTTGTGCTTCACCTACGGAGCTGTCATCAACACAGCAGATTTCGACCATCCCACAGGTGAGCGGCACAAATTGAGAGACCTGTCGTGGGCGTATTTCGCGACAGGCAACGTCGCGATCGACCGAGCGGTGTTGGAACAATCCGGTCTGTTTGATCAGGGATTCAGGCTCTACGGCTGGGAGGACCTTGAGCTTGGGGAGCGGCTGCGTCAGATGGGGGTTGAGCTGATTCGCTGCCCCGAAGCGGTTGGATACCACTGGCACCCCGCCTTCCGGCTTGCGCAGATTCCTGATCTGATCAGGGTTGAACAGGAACGGGCCCGGATGGGATTGGTTTTCTATCGGAAGCATCCCAGCCGTCGCGTGCGCATGATCATTCAGTTCACTTGGATGCACCGTTTGCTCTGGGGGTTGCTCACCCTGGGTGGACTTCTCAACGAACGCAGTCTTCGACCGTTGCTCGCCTGGCTGGTCCGTCGCGGTCAGCCCTCTCTGGCCCTCGAACTGCTGCGATTGCCTCTCAATCGGATCGGCGTAGAAGCTCTCTACCGAGAGGCTCGTGTTCAGGGCCTGCGCTGAACGGCGCTTTGTTAAGTTCACAGAGTCCTTTCAAACCGCACACCTGTCTGTTTCGGGTGCTGGATGTGATCTGAACTCCTGTTCATCACACCATCCCTGACAGGTGGAGGCGAACCCGAAACCCAACAACAACCATGGCTGTCGTCACTCTCGCCGAGATGATGGAGGCTGGTGCCCACTTCGGACACCAGACCCGTCGTTGGAACCCCAAAATGTCGCGCTACATCTACTGCGCGCGCAACGGGGTGCACATCATTGACCTTGTGCAGACCGCCGTCTGCATGAACAACGCCTACAAGTGGACGCGCTCTGCAGCCCGCAGCGGCAAGCGTTTCCTCTTCGTCGGCACCAAGAAGCAGGCCTCGGAGGTGGTGGCCCACGAAGCAGCCCGTTGTGGCGCTTCCTATGTGAATCAGCGCTGGCTGGGCGGAATGCTCACCAACTGGACCACCATGAAGGCTCGGATTGATCGTCTGAAGGATCTGGAGCGCATGGAATCCAGTGGCGCCATCGCCATGCGCCCGAAGAAGGAAGGTGCGGTGCTTCGTCGAGAGCTCGATCGTCTTCAGAAATACCTTGGTGGTCTGAAGAACATGCGCCGTCTTCCCGATGTGGTGGTTCTTGTGGACCAACGGCGTGAAACCAACGCAGTGCTCGAGGCTCGCAAGCTCGACATCCCCTTGGTCTCCATGCTGGATACCAACTGCGATCCTGACCTCTGCGAGGTGCCCATCCCCTGCAACGACGATGCTGTTCGCTCTGTGCAGCTGGTGCTGAGTCGTCTTGCCGATGCCATCAACGAGGGTCGTCACGGCTCCAATGACCAGCGTGGTGACGACGGCCAAGGCTGAGTCAAACCACCTCTCGATTCATGCCGCCCTCCTGCCGCTGCGGGAAGGCGGCTGTTCTGATTCCCCCCATTCTTCACCCGTTCATCCGATGGCTGTTGCCGTATCCGCCAAGCTCGTCAAGGAACTCCGCGACAAGACCGGCGCTGGAATGATGGACTGCAAGAAAGCTCTTGCAGCCACCGAAGGTGATGCCGAAAAAGCCATCGAATGGCTGCGTCAGAAGGGCATTGCCAGTGCAGAGAAAAAATCTGGTCGCACCGCTGCTGAAGGTGCGATCGGCAGTTACATCCACACCGGCGCCCGTGTTGGTGTGCTGGTCGAAGTGAACTGCGAAACCGACTTCGTGGCACGGGGCGACATGTTCCAGGGGCTGCTGCGCGACGTCGCAATGCAAGTGGCCGCCTGCCCCGGTGTTGAGTACGTCACCACCGACGAGATCCCTTCTGAAATTCGTGAACGGGAGAAGTCCATTGAGATGGGTCGTGACGACCTCGAGGGCAAGCCCGAGCAGATGAAGGAGAGGATTGTTGAGGGTCGAATTAACAAGCGCCTTAAGGAACTGGCTTTGATGGAGCAGCCCTTCATCAAGGACAGCTCACTCACCGTTGCCGAGCTTGTGAAGCAAACCGCCGGCAAGATCGGTGAGAACGTCAAAGTGCGTCGTTTCACCCGCTACACCCTTGGCGAAGGCATCGAGGTCGAGGAGACCGATTTCGCGGCTGAGGTCGCTTCCATGGCCAAGTCCTGATCTTGACCGCGGTGTCGGAGCGTCTTCAGGGCCATGACCCCGATGTGCAGCTGGCACGTCTGGGTGCGCGTTGTCGATCTCTGGCACCAACCCTGTATCGGGAACAAGCTCTTTATCTTCAGCGGCTGCGGGACAGGCTTCCGACTGCCGTAAAAACGGCAATTCAGACTCTTCTCTGTGCGCTCCCGTCCGATCAACAAAACGATCTGGGTGAGCATCAGCTGCAGTTTCAGGAGCGCATTGATGCGCTCCTGAAACGTTCTTCCACGTTGATCACGGTTGAGCAACTTCTGGTGTTGTCAGCTCGGCTGAAGAGGGAAGAGCGCCGGCTGCGCATGCAGCAGCTTCAGGCATTGACGGAACGCGCTCATGAGCGCGCAGATGCACCAGAACTGGATGACTCATCGTCCACACCATCCGCAGAGTCGGTGGGTGTCGAATTGAGTCTGGACCTTCCGCTCGAGCGGCCTGATCTGATTGAGGGATTGCTGCCTGTGGATCCTGCGTTGATGCCCTCCGAGGCGACCTCTCGCTCGGAGTCGCACGACCTCGCCGCATCGTCGTCGTTGGATCCTGGCTCGGAGCAATCCGAACTGGAGGTGTTGCGGTCGCTCTTTGTGATGGCTGGGGATTCATTGGAACCCTCCACTGCCGAATTGGATCGACGCCCTGATCTTGAACAGACGGAGATCAACGCCGTTGAGCCGCTGCAAACCAACGATCAGCTGATGCCTGCGACCGCGAGTGGTCTGTTGCATTGGTTGGATTGCTTGGACGTCGCCTTGAGTCGCCGACTTCGCAATTTGTCCCATGCCATCAATGTGGAGCTGATGCGTGCCGGCATTACCCGCAGTCTTCTCCCCATTCAGCTGCTTGACGCTGTGATCAGTGGGCAGCTTCCCTCCCAATCGGCACCATCCAACCTGTTGAAACTGACCTTGCCTCTGACGTTGATGACGGAAGAGCAGTCGTTGCAGACCATTTGTGTGTTGGTAAGACCTGCTGATCTCGAATTCGATGATCACAGCCTGCGGCGAATTCGCAGTCGTCTTCGCCTTCAACGCCGGGAACTCGGCAGTTGGCTTCTGAAAGAGCGACACTGGCAGCATCGTGCGCGTGTTCGAGAGGTCCAAACCCATTGGTGGCCCAACCAGCCGGAGACGCCTCCTTCCAGGTGACACCGGGGCTGGACCGCCAGGCCCTGGAACGATTTTTGGTGTGGATTCGACCGCTTCAGCAAGCGCTCTCTCTCGAGGCTGATCGCGGTTTCGCTGATTTACAGGGCCGCAAGGAGCATTTCCACAGTTTCATGACCAGGGAGCTGGCATCCCCTCCAGACATCCCCTTGCCTGGTGATGTGCCCGAGCGGCTGCGAGTGTTGGCCGAGGGGTTCGCTGACTACCCGTCCCACAACGATGCAGACCGACGCCGTCAGGTCACGGTGGCTCGTCAGTGGTTGCATGCCTTACGTCAGCGACTCGAACCTTCTGCACCAATGGCGCCGCCACGGTTGAAGGTGGCGCAGCCGTCGTCGACCGCTCCAGGATTCAGCGGATCCACACCATCCCTGGATGCTCCACTGGGGCAGGTGCGTGGGATCGGCCCCAAGTTGGCTGAGCGACTGGCCAGTCTTGGTTTGCTGCTGGTGCGCGATCTGCTGCTTCACTACCCGCGCGATTACGTGGACTATTCCGCGTTGCGTCGCATCGAAGCGTTGGTTCCCGGTGAGACGGCCACGATCGTGGCCACCGTCCGTCGCTGTCATGGTTTCACCAGTCCGCGCAATCCCAATCTCTCGATCATCGAGTTGCACCTTCAGGATCCGACTGGACGGATCAAGGTGACGCGTTTCCTGGCCGGCAAGCGATTCAGCAATGCCTCTTATTTGCATGGTCAAACCAGGCAGTACCCCAACGGCGCCACGGTTGCTGTGAGTGGTCTGGTGAAGGACGGACCTTATGGGCTCAGTTTTCAGGACCCCCTCGTTGAGGTGATGGAGAGCGCCCAGGCCCCGTTGCGTTCGAGCCGGATCGGTCGTCTGCTGCCTGTGTACCCACTCACGGAGGGCCTGACGGCAGATCGCTTCCGGGCGCTGGTGGCGCGTGTGCTCCCGGCAGTGCGTCTCTGGCCGGAACCGCTGCCGCGCGAGCGTCGGCAGGCGCGGCAGCTGCTCAGTCGCGACAAGGCTCTGGTGGCAATTCATCAGCCAG
Organism: Synechococcus sp. A18-25c; assembly: GCF_014280035.1. NCBI lineage: Bacteria > Bacillati > Cyanobacteriota > Cyanophyceae > Synechococcales > Synechococcaceae > Synechococcus > Synechococcus sp. A18-25c. The sequence goes on along the minus strand of NZ_CP047957.1, from coordinate 1,508,931 downwards.
AATCATCGGAGCAGCTTCAGCAAGCCAGGCATCGCCTGGTGTTTGATGAATTTCTCCTGTTGCAGCTCGGCTTGATGCAGCGACGGGCAGCGTTGCGACAGCGTCCTGCGCCGTCCCTGCGCTGTGCATCCGACCGAGATGGCCTGATGGGGCGTTTTCTGGAGCTACTGCCATTTGAGCTCACGGGTGCGCAGCAACGGGTTCTCGCGGAGATTGAACGGGATCTGGACCGGCCCGAGCCGATGGCTCGGCTGGTGCAGGGAGATGTCGGCAGCGGCAAGACTGTCGTGGCTGTGGCAGCGCTGCTGAAGGCCATCCAGGCTGGATGGCAAGGGGCAATGATGGCACCGACGGAGGTGCTGGCGGAACAGCACTACCGCAGTCTGTGCACCTGGATGCCGCCGTTGCACGTGACGGTGGAGCTGCTGACCGGATCGACCCCACAGAAACAACGGCGCCGCATCCTTGCGGATGTTGCATCGGGCGCTTGCAAGATCCTCGTGGGGACCCACGCGCTGCTGGAAGACCCCGTCGGTTTTGAGCGGTTGGGTCTTGTGGTGGTTGATGAGCAACATCGCTTCGGTGTGCGTCAGCGCAACCGATTGCTGGGCAAGGGCTTGCAGCCTCATCTGCTCACCATGACCGCCACACCGATCCCAAGAACTCTGGCCTTATCCCTCCATGGCGATTTGGATGTCAGCCAGATCGATGAGCTGCCACCGGGCCGAACGCCGATCAAGACGGCGATGCTTTCGGGCTCCAGCCGCGATGAGGCCTACCAGCTGATCCGCGATGAGGTGAACAAAGGCCAGCGTGCATATGTCGTGCTGCCTCTGGTCGAAGACTCAGAAAAGATGGATCTGCGATCCGCGGTGGAGGTGCATCGCCAGCTGGCAGAGGAGGTGTTCCCCGATCTTCACGTGGGTCTGTTGCATGGCCGGCTGGCCAGTGCGGATAAGCAATCCGTGATCCGCAGCTTTGCTGCAGGAGACTCGCAGGTGCTGGTTTCCACCACGGTTGTGGAAGTTGGTGTGGATGTGCCGGAGGCCAGTGTGATGGTGATCGACCATGCCGATCGCTTCGGGCTTGCGCAGCTCCACCAGCTACGCGGCCGCGTTGGACGCGGCGCTGCAGCGTCTCACTGTCTGTTGATCAATGACAGTCGCAATCCCTTGGCAAGGCAGCGGTTGGAGGTTCTGGTGCGATCCACCGACGGCTTCGAGATTGCCGAGATGGACCTTCGTCTTCGCGGTCCAGGTCAGGTTCTGGGCACCCGTCAATCGGGCCTGCCGGATCTGGCTCTGGCGAGCCTTGCTGACGACGGATCCGTCCTGGAGGAAGCACGGGAAGAAGCCGCCGACATTCTTGCGCAGGACCCAGAGCTTCAAGACCATGCCGTGTTGAAGCGGTTGCTTGAGGAGCAGCGCAGTCGCGTGACCTCTGCCGCACAGCTCAACTGAGGTGCGCTTGAGACTCCCTGCCAACGCCCATACGATCACTGGGGTGTGGTGAGCTGTCGGATGCGACGTCCCTGGAACGATGTGGTCATTGCAGACTGCGGTGAGTCCTTGGTATCGCTCAAGTCCCGCTTCCTCTGTTTGGAACCGCACCCTTACGTGCGGGTGGGGGCTCCCTACGGCGAAGGTGCCGACCCTTACAGGCTTCGATCCGGCGTGCTGGAGCGATTGCACAAGGCTCAGGATCAGTTGTCGATGGCCCATGATTCCGCTGCAGGATCTCTGCAGTTGGCCATCTTTGATGCCTGGAGGCCGGTGCAGGTGCAGGCCTACATGGTTCAGCACGCGACGGTCGAACTTTGTCACCAGCGGGGGATCGATCCCGATGATCCGGCTCAGTTGGAAGCGCTGGCCAGGGTTCAAAGCGACGTCAGTCAATTCTGGGCACCGCCGAGTCGGGATCCTGGGATGCCACCGCCCCACAGCACTGGAGCAGCGGTGGATCTCACCCTTGCTGACATCACCGGGACGGTGTTGCCGATGGGGGGTGAGATTGATGCCATCGGTGAGGAATCGATCCCTGATGCCCATGCCTCAGCAGCGGAACAGGATCCAAGCGGTGATGCTGCCCTCTGGCATCGGAGGCGCTGTCTGCTTCACGACGTGATGAAAGAAGCCGGTTTTGTCCGGCATCCCAACGAGTGGTGGCACTTCAGTCACGGTGACCAGCTGTGGGCCTGGTCGGTGAATGCTGAACGAGCGATCTATGCCTCGGTTCCCAGCAGCTGATGCACCGACTGGTCACCCAAGCGGTTGATGTGAGCTCCAAAACTGCGACGGACCCCGCATTGTTTCCAGTTGATCAACAACGGTTCCAGCGTTGATTCCAGCTGATCGAGAGGCATTTTCTGCAGGAAGGGACGCGCCAGTGTTTGCAGATTCGGTGTGCCTCCAAGCCACAACTGGTATTGATTCACGCCACTTCCCACTAGGCCCAGTTCGGCCATGTAAGGACGGGCACAACCATTCGGACAGCCGGTCATGCGCACCAGCAGTGGCTGATCGATCTCCAAACGTTGCAGCAAGGCGTCGAGGCGATCAAGCACCGCTGGAAGAGCCCGTTCAGCCTCCGTGATGGCCAGTCCGCAGGTGGGCAGTGCTGGACAGGCCATGGCATGCCGGGCCAGTGGTGCCGGCTCACCTGGGAGTTCAAATCCCAAGGCGTCTAAGGCCGCTTTGATAGCGGGTTTCTGGGGCGCTCCGATGTTGCACAGCAACAGATCCTGGTTGGCGGTCAGACGCACTTCCAGCTGATAGGTCTGCACTAACTTGCGGAGGCCAGTCTTGACCTCACCTTCGAGCCTCCCGCAGGTCAGGGGGAGACCCACGAACCACAGCCCCTTCTTCTGGCGATGCCATCCCAGGTAGTCCTCCAGTTTGGGGCGTGGTTCTAGCCGGAGACCCTTCAGTTCACCCTTGAAATAGGTCGATTTGAGGGTGGAGCGGAACCAGCTGATTCCCTTGTTGTGAAGCAGGTATTTCATCCGCGCGTGCTTGCGCACCTCACGGTCACCGTGATCACGCTGCAACGCCATGATCGACTGCAGCAGATCAAAAATGTCGTCCGCCTTCACGTAGCCGAGGGGATCAGCGGTGCGGGCAAAGGTGTCGTCTTGGTTGTGTGTTCGGCCCATGCCACCACCCACATACACGTTGCAGCCTTTCAAGGCACCGGAGGGATCAGCAAACGCCACCAGACCGATGTCTTGCGTCAGCAGATCGACTGAGTTGTCTCCAGGAACAGTGACAGCAACCTTGAATTTGCGTGGAAGGTAGGTGTCGCCATAGAGCGGTTCGGCATCACTGCCTGAGTACACCCCGCCCTCGTGTTGCCGGGTGCGTGCTTTGCGCACGGCTGAGGTGGGTTGGAATCGGTAGCTGTGATCGCCATCGATCCACATGTCGAGATACGACCCCTCAGCGGCTTCAGGGCTGAGCAGATCAGCGATTTCATCAGCGAGCTTCCGGGCTGCCGGGTAAGCACCTTTTTCAAAGGGAGCTGCTGGTGCCATCACATTGCGGTTGATGTCTCCGCAGGCCGCCAGGGTCGAACCCAGATTGCTGATGATTGTGCCGATCACCGTTTTGAGATCCGCCTTAGGCACGCCGTGCATCTGAAAGGCCTGACGCGTGGTGGTGCGAAGGGTCCCATTGCCGTAGCGATCGGAAAGATCATCCAGAGCAGCGAATAGATCGGCGGGAATTCGTCCTCCCGGATTGCGTAGCCGCAGCATCATCTGCCAGCAACGAACCTTGTCGGTCTTGCGCAGCTCGCGGTGGTTTTGCTGGTAGCTGCCGTGGAACTTGAGCAGCTGAACCGCGTCTTCACTGAAGCGAATCTCTTCGTTGCCCAACTCTGTGAGCAGAGGTTCACGCAGATGGCCGCTGTATAGCTTGCGTTTTTCAGCTTTTGAAAGTGCCGTATCGATCGACTCCGTCCGATCGGCAGGACCATCCAATGCCGTGTGGATGGCAACTGCCTGCTTGCTGGAGGTAGCTGTCACACCTTTGCTCACACGTGCAATGTCGTTCTCTTTGAAATTAGCGAAGCGGCGTCCAATAAAGTCGCAAATTGCATTGGCACGTGAGTTGGCGAACACGTTTCTGCTCGAGATCGGTACCGAGGAACTTCCGGCAGATTTTGTGCGCTCCGCTCTTGAGCAATTGGAGCGACGTGTTCGCAGCGATTTGAAGGAGCTGCGGCTTGATCACGGTGCTCTAACGGTGACGGGAACGCCGCGGCGTCTTCTGGTTGAAGTGCGGGATCTGATCGACGCACAGCCTGATCTTGAGGAAGATCGCAAAGGCCCTCCCGTCTCCCAGGCTCTCGTGGATGGGCAGCCAGGGCCAGCAGCCATCGGCTTTGCCAAACGCTGTGGTGTGGATCCTCAGGAGCTGGAAGCCCGTGACACGCCGAAGGGCCCCTGCCTCTTCGCCCGGGTCTGCACGCCCGGTCAGGACAGCTGTGCCTTGCTTCAGTCCTGCATTCCCCAGTGGATCGATGGGCTTCAGGGCCGGCGATTCATGCGCTGGGGCAGCGGTGAGCAGCGCTTCAGTCGTCCAGTGCGCTGGCTCGTCGCGCTGCTGGGCGATGCCGTGGTTCCCGTCACCCTGGCGTCTTCCGATCCCGTTGTCCATAGCGGCCGTCGCAGCCGTGGCCATCGTCTGCATCAAGAATTAGACGAGATCCGTTCAGCGGAAGAGTTGCGCTCCCAGCTGGCCGCGGCGGGCGTCGTGGTGGATCGTCAGGAGCGGGCCGAAAGCATTCGATCTTCGATCGCTGATCAAGCAGTTGCCTGCGGGGGTGAAGCGGATTGTCCTCAGGGCTTGTTTGAGGAGCTGGTGGATCTGGTTGAAGCGCCGCGAGTTCTCAAAGGTGAAATCGCTGACCGCTATCTCGATCTCCCCCCTGAAGTGATCGTCACCGTGATGCAGTCGCATCAGCGCTACGTGCCGCTGAAACGCCTGGAGGCCAGCGCCGATCCGTTGCAGCTTGAGGCGCGCAGTGTTCTGTTGTCGGATTATCTGCTGGTGAGCAATGGGCTGCCGGATGCTTCCTCAACGATCGTGAGTGGTAATCAGCGCGTGCTCGGGGCCCGTCTCGCCGATGCAGAGTTCTTCCTCACGGTGGATCGACGACAGCCTTGCGAAGACCGTCGCCAAGCGCTGGATCGTGTCACCTTTGCCGAAGGCCTGGGCAGTCTTCTGGACCGCAGCGAGCGGATTCGTTGGGTGATGGATCAGCTAGTGGAGGCACTCAACATCAACAACACCCTCGCTGGCCATGCGCGCCGGGCAGCCCATCTCTGCAAACACGATCTGGTCAGCCAGATGGTGGGCGAATTTCCAGAACTGCAGGGACTGATGGGCGGGAAGTACCTGCTGGAGGAAGGCGAGCCCCGTGAAGTGGCACTCGCTGTGGCGGAGCACTACCAACCGGCCGGGGCCGGAGAAGCGCCGCCATCCAGTGATGCCGGAGCCCTGCTGGCACTGGCTGAGCGCCTGGAACTGCTCTTCAGCATCTTCGCCAAGGGCGAGCGACCTACTGGTTCTTCGGACCCCTACGCGTTGCGTCGAGCCGGCAACGGCATTGTTCAGATTCTTTGGGATCGCGGTTGGCGTTTGCCGCTGCAGACGCTGTTTAGCCAGGCTGCCAGCCACTGGGCTGAACGCTTCCCGGCCTTCCAGGTTGAGGCGACCTCGCTTGCTGATGATCTCGGTCAGCTGTTGCGCCAGCGCATGGTGTCTCAGTTTGAAGAGGATGGCTTCCCGATCGATTTGGTGCAGGCCGTCAGTGGTGAGGGCGTCACCAACGAACGCCTGCTTCAAGACCCTGTGGATGCGCGCGAGCGTTTGCTGCTGCTTCGGCAGCTTCGAGTAACTGGTCAGCTTCAGGCTGTCCAGGCTGTCGTGCAACGTGCTGCGCGTTTGGCGGAGAAAGGTGATTTGCCCGCAACGCAACTGACACCGGCTGAGGTGGTTGATGCCGGTCTGTTCGATTCCCCCAGCGAAGCGGGACTGATGGCTGCACTCGAATCGCTGAGCCCCCTGGCTGAAGCCTGTGATTACGGCGGTTTGGCTGCTGGTCTTCAGGCTGCTGCTGTCGCCCTCGAGGCCTTCTTCGATGGTGAACAGAGTGTGATGGTGATGGCGGACGATGCGTCAGTGCGTCGCAATCGACTGAATCTGCTGGGGGTATTGAGAAATCAGGCGTCGGTGCTGGCACGTTTCGACAACATCCAGGCTTAATCAAGGGGGAGTTCCGTCGGGGCTGACCAAAGCCAGAGACCGTTCATGACGCTGAAGCGGGACTTGGTTGTCAATCAAAAACCCCGGCTGTACTGAAGTCAGCCGGGGTTTGTCTGCAAGCTGATTGGATCGTGTTCAGCTCGTGGTCACCGTTGAACGCTCTTCGCTGCTGGTGGTGGCGTCCTTGTCGTTGGACGCAGTCTCGTTGTGCGTTTGCGCTTTGATCGCTTGGGCGGCTTCCTCTGCTAGGAAGTCACCGTCTGATCGACCAACGGCCGAGGGCACAGCGTCATAGTCGGCCGGGGCCAGGGCCTGACCGCGCAGGAGGCTTCCCAGGGTTCGCAGGGTGAGTTTGATCTGCTGCCAGGGATTCATCATCACGACACGCTTGTAGAGGTAGCTGTCGAACGTAAGTTTCTGGACATCACGGTCATCGCACATCTCCACGAAGGCTTCGCGGGCCGCGTCGTTGCGATAGAAAATCCTCTGCAGGATGTCCAGAACGGCGTAGGTCGCACCGTACTTGCGATCCCAGCGCTTCAAGTAAGTGGACTTGATCTCTTTTTCCGTTGGGATCTTCGAGCCGTTGGCTGAAATCTCAACAATGGCTTCGGCACACATGCGGCCGCTCTTTGCGGCGAAGTAGATGCCTTCACCGGAGCTTTTGGTGACGTAACCGGCAGCATCGCCAACAAGGGCCATGCGGCCAACAACGCGACGGGGCCGGGGATGTTCAGGAATCGGATGGGCTTCGACCTTGATCACTTCACCCTTGAAGAGGCGCTTGCGCGCCCGTTCACGGATCCCTTTCTGCAGACCCTTGATCAGGGACTGGTTCTGCTGCATCGTGCCGGTGCCAACGGCTACGTGGTCAAATTTGGGGAAGACCCAGGCATAGAAATCAGGAGAGACGTCCGTCCCGACGTACATCTCAGCCAGATCTTCGTAGTAGGTCATCTCTTCGGCAGGAAGCTTGATGCGTTCCTGGAAGGCAATCGCCACGTTGTAGTCGCCGGCGTCCATCGCTTTGGCAACGCGGGAGTTGGCCCCGTCGGCTCCGATGATCAGATCCACCTCAAGGGTCTTGAGATCTCCGGTGGGACCGCCAGAGCTGTAGTCGGCGTAATGAAGGGTGTAGGGACCTTCACGATTGGTGCCGGTATCGATCTTCTGAACCAAACCGTTAATCAAGGTGGTGCCGAGGTCGGCAGCCCGGTTGCGAAGGAAGGCATCGAACACCTCGCGGCGGCACATGCCGATGTAAGCGTTGTCGTCGTAGCCCAGAGGATCGAGCTTGATGTCCACCTCTTTGTTGGAGGGGGAAATCATCTTCATGTTCCGCACTTTGCGGTCGATGATGGACTCCGGCAGCTCAAATTCCTCAACCATGCACAGAGGAATGGCCCCACCACAGGGTTTGGCGTTGTCAAGCTTGCGTTCAAACAGCCAAGTGCTGATTCCAGCTTTTGCAAGGATTTCAGCTGCGCAGGATCCGCTCGGACCTCCGCCGACGACGGCAACTCTCAGCATCTCAGCCCACTCCGCTGGATCATTAATTTGAAAGCTACCACTGCTTCGTGCGGTTTAGCGGCCTGATCTGGCGCCCCCCCTTACGATCGAAACAACATTGAATTGTTGGTGTGTCGAGGGCTGTCGCCACCCGTAGCAGGAAGCGTGACAACAGCCGCGACGACATCCCTGTCGCTCGCCGCAGTGCATCGATCCGCCCTCGTCGAGGGAAGGGGATGGGATTGGGGATTTTGATCGGCTTCGGTTTGCTGGCCTCAGCGTTCTTGGCAGCACTGTTGTTGGTGCCCGATCTCCTTCCGTTCCGCCAGACACCACTTGTTGTGGAAGGCATCGATGAGCAACCCGATGTGGATGGACGCCTCCTTGGGCACTTCCCCTACGACGAGGCCATCGACGAGCAGCTGGTGCCTGTGGAGGCCGGGATTGAGCTGCATCGTGATGCGGCGCGATCGCTTTCGGCCATGACACGTGCAGCGGCCGCAGACGGTGTTGATCTCAGGCTGTTGAGCGGCTACCGCTCCCAAGATCTTCAGAAAAGCATCTTTTTTGATGTGAAGTCTGAGCGCAATCAGACCGCCATGGAACGAGCCAAGGTCTCTGCGCCTCCGGGGTATTCCGAGCACAGCACTGGTTATGCCGTGGATCTTGGAGATGGCGACGACCCTGCAACCAACCTGTCCGAGAGTTTTGAGCAGACCCGGGCCTTCCGTTGGCTCCAGGATCACGCCGCCAGTTACCACTTCACGCTGTCGTTTCCCGCCGCCAATCCCCAAGGAGTGAGTTACGAACCCTGGCACTGGCGATTCGAAGGGTCTGCAGATGCGTTGCGCCTGTTTGAACCTGCCCGGCGTCTTGCCATTGGGAGCTGATTGTGAGCGGACTCCCGGAACTTCTTTCGCCCGCTGGTGATTGGGCAGCCCTAAAAGCCGCTGTGGCCGAGGGTGCCGATGCGGTGTATTTCGGGGTTGAAGCCTTCAACGCCCGCCTGCGGGCTGAAAACTTCCGTCAGGATGAACTTCCGGAAATCATGAGCTGGCTTCATGCCAGGGATGTGAAGGGGTTTTTGACCCTCAATGTGCTCATTTTCACCGCTGAACTCCAGGACGCTGCAGAGCTGCTGCTCAATGCCCAGCGTGCAGGAGTGGATGCCCTCATCGTTCAAGACCTGGGACTCTGTCTACTGGCGCAGCAACTGGTTCCCGTGTTGGGTCTGCATGCGTCCACCCAGATGTCCATCACGAGCGCCGCCGGTGTGGCTCAGGCCGCTGCCGCTGGTTGCGAACGGGTGGTGATGGCCAGGGAGCTCAGCCTCAGGGATCTCGAACGACTTCAGGGACAATTGCAGCAACGCCAACTCGCCATGCCTCTGGAGGTGTTTGTGCATGGTGCGTTGTGCGTTGCCTATTCCGGTCAGTGCTTAACCAGTGAATCGCTTGGACAACGCAGTGCCAATCGCGGTGAGTGTGCTCAGGCCTGTCGACTCCCCTATCAATTAGTGGTTGATGGCGTCGAACGCGATCTTGATGATCAGCGTTACCTGCTTTCACCGCAGGATTTGGCGGCCTGGTCCTTGGTTCCTGAGTTGGTCCGGATCGGGATCAGCAGCTTCAAGATTGAGGGACGTCTGAAGGACGCCACATACGTGGCGGCTGTCACCAATGTGTATCGGCGCAGCCTCGATGGGGCTGTCATGGATCAGGAGGCGACCAAACAGCAGCTCGAATTGGGTTTTTCTCGAGGTCTCAGCACAGGCTGGTTGGAGGGGATCGACCATCCAGCCCTTGTGCATGGTCGTTGGAGCAAAAAGCGCGGGCCGTTGATCGGACACCTTTGTGCTGTTCAGGCTCGGGGTTGGCTGGTGATCAAAACGGAGGTCCAGCCGCAGCGCGGACAAGGCCTCGTGTTGGAGGTGTCGGCAGATCACGATGGGCCTTTTGACCCGCCCCGGGAAGTGGGTGGTCGCATCATGGACGTGGAGCCGGCAGGGCGCCATCGCTGGAGGCTGAGACTGGGACCTGGACGAATCCGTCTGGATGGTCTCCGTTCTGGCGCATCCATTTGGCTCACCAGTGATCCGCAATGGGAGTCCACTTGGCAGCGACGCGCGGACCGTAAGACGTCACCCAACGACTCCCCGCTTGTGCTGAAGGTGCAGGGTCGTTGCGGACAACCGCTCACCTTGGAGCTGGTCTCACCGATCCCTTCGGATGGCACGCATCTGCAAGTCAGCAGTGATGTCTGCCTCGCGCCGGCCCGCGACCATGGACTGGATCAGACACGGCTTGACGCCCAGCTCGGCCGTTTGGGGGGCACAGGATGGCGGCTCGAGCAGGTCGACACTGAGTTGGATCGGGGCCTGTTTCTGCCGCTGGCGGTGCTGAACCGCTTGCGTCGTTCCCTCTTGCAACGCATGGCCGAGGCCGGCCTGATGCCCCACCCGCCGATTCAGCCGTCAACATCGCGGCCTGAACTGTCGGAGCATCAGCGGGACGCGGTGTTGGCGTCCTGCCTCCCCAAGGTGCCGGATGCGCAGCCTCAAGCGGCGTCCGATTTAGTGGTGCTGGTGCGCACCCTTGAGCAATTGAAGGCACTGCAGACCCTTGATGAGGCGGTGCCCTTGCGCGCGGTCGTGGCGGACCTGGAACAACCTCGCGAACTGCGTGAGGCGGTCGCCATCGGCCGGGGCTGCTGGCCCGATGGCCTCTGGCTCACTGGACCAAAAATGGTGCGTCCGGATGAACGGTGGACTCTTGAACCTTTGCTGCGGGCTTCCCCTGATGGCTTTCTTGTGCGTAACGCTGACCAGCTCGAGTTGTTGAGGGGAGTCGCCCCATGTCGTGGTGATTTCAGCCTCAATGTGGCCAACCCCCTTGCGCTGCGTTGGTTTCTCGAGCACTGGGAACTGGAGCGTGTCACCGTCAGTTGCGATCTGAACCTGCAGCAGTTGCTGGATCTCAGCGATGCCTCACCCTGCGATCGGCTGGAGGTGGTGTTGCATCAGCACATGCCGCTGTTTCACATGGAGCACTGCCTCTTCTGCTCGTTGCTGTCCGATGGGCATGACCACACCGACTGCGGCAGACCGTGTGAGCATCACACCGTTCACCTGCGTGACCGCAGTGGGGTGGATCATGCGCTCAAGGCCGATCTCGGCTGCCGCAACACCTTATTTAATGGCACTGCACAGACGGGTGTTGAAGCATTGCCTGTCATGCAGGGCGCAGGACTGCATCACTTCCGCCTTGATCTCCTTGATGAGGATGCCGATGCCACTCGTCGACGAGTCCGTCTCTATGGGGAGGCATTGCAAGGTCGCATTCCTTCCGACGTGGTGTGGCGCCAGGAACAAATTGAGCATCGCCTTGGTGTGACCCGCGGAAGCCTTCAGATCGACCGTCCACGCAGCACCGAATCGATCTCACGTTGAGATAAGGTGCACCGGTCGCGCCGATTGGCGCCGTAGAGACTGCCCCCCCTTTTTTACCGACATCATGAGCGCCCAGCAAAAGGCGATTCGCAACATCGCGATCATCGCCCACGTTGACCATGGCAAGACGACCCTGGTCGACTCATTGCTGGCTCAATCAGGCATTTTTCGTGACAACGAAGCGGTGCCCACCTGCGTCATGGACTCCAACGACTTGGAGCGCGAGCGTGGAATCACCATCTTGTCCAAGAACACTGCTGTCACTTACAACGACACGCGGATCAACATCGTTGACACCCCTGGTCACGCCGATTTCGGTGGCGAAGTCGAACGTGTGCTCGGCATGGTGGACGGCTGTTTGCTGATCGTTGATGCCAATGAGGGGCCCATGCCCCAGACCCGTTTTGTTTTGAAGAAGGCCCTGGAGCAGGGCCTGCGTCCGATCGTGTTCGTGAACAAAATCGACCGGGCTCGAGTGGATCCAGAAACGGCCGTCGACAAGGTGCTGGATCTGTTCCTGGAGCTGGGCGCCGACGATGATCAGTGTGATTTCCCCTATCTGTTTGGCAGTGGTCTTGGTGGTTTTGCCAAGCCCGACATGAAGACGGATAGCGACAACATGCGTCCGCTCTTTGACGCGATTCTGCGCCATGTTCCGCCCCCGGTTGGAGACGCGGACAAGCCTCTCCAGCTTCAGATCACCACCCTTGATTATTCCGACTTTTTGGGACGAATCATTATCGGGCGCGTTCACAACGGTGTGATTAAGCAGGGACAAAACGCCGCATTGATTAAAGACGACGGCAGCGTCAAGAAAGGTCGGATCAGCAAACTGCTCGGCTTTGAAGGCTTGCAGCGGGTGGAAATCGAGCAAGCGTCTGCAGGTGATCTGGTGGCCGTGGCTGGCTTTGACGACGTCAACATCGGTGAGACCATCGCTTGTCCGGATGAGCCCAAGGCTCTGCCTCTGATCAAGGTGGACGAGCCCACGCTTCAGATGACCTTCGTGGTCAATGACTCACCGTTTGCGGGTAAGGAAGGCAAGTTCGTTACCAGCCGACAGGTGCGTGATCGTCTGCAACGGGAGCTGCTCACCAACGTGGCCCTGCGCGTGGAGGACACGGATTCCCCCGATCGTTTTGCGGTCAGTGGGCGTGGTGAGCTTCACCTCGGCATCCTCATCGAAACCATGCGACGTGAGGGTTACGAGTTTCAGGTGTCTCAGCCTCAGGTGATCTACCGCACGATTGATGGCACCCCTTGTGAGCCGGTTGAAACACTCGTGATGGATGTTCCAGAAGCGGCCGTCGGCAGCTGCATCGAAAAGCTCGGAACTCGTAAAGCTGAGATGCAAAACATGGAAACAAGTGCTGATGGTCGGACGCAACTCGAGTTTGTTGTGCCTTCTCGCGGACTGATCGGATTCCGCGGCGAGTTCATCCGTGCCACACGCGGTGAAGGAATCATGAGCCATTCCTTCTTTGAATACCGTCCGATGTTGGGTGAATTTGAGACCCGCCGGAATGGTGTGTTGATTGCTTTCGAGGAGGGAACAGCCACGTTCTACGCCTTGAAGAACGCTGAAGATCGCGGTCAGTTCTTTATCTCTCCGGGCACCAAGGTCTACAAGGGCATGATCATCGGCGAGTACAACCGTCCTCAAGACTTGGAAATTAACGTCTGCAAGACGAAGCAGCTCACCAACATGCGATCTGCCGGAGCGGAAGAACTCGACACACTCCAGGCTCCTGTTCAGATGACGCTGGAGCGAGCACTGGAGTACATCGGCCCTGGTGAGATGCTCGAGGTCACCCCTGAATCCATCCGTCTGCGCAAGCTGCCGGCTAAGAAAATGGCCAAGCGTTGAATCTGGTTGACGATCCCCGATTCTCTCAAGCCCTGGAGTTGTTCAACTCCGGGGCTTGGTACGAAGCGCATGATGCGTTCGAAGAGTTATGGCATGAACAGATGGATCCGGAGCGAAAGTTGCTTCAGGCCATCGTTCAAATTGCTGTGGCGCACGTTCATCTGGAGCGAGGCAACACGCGTGGCTGCACGATTCTTCTGGGTGAAGGCCTCGGTCGGCTCAAGCCCTCGTTACCGGTCGCACTTGGTCTTGACTTGACGGCGCTTCAAAGCGTGGTTTCGGATCGCTTGTCTGCACTGCAATCCGGCCAGGACCCGGAGGTTTTTCCGCCACCCCGCTTGCTTCCGGTGACCTGATTTCGTGGGACGATGCTGCCACGTTCGATCATTTGGTCCTTGGTCGTGTCTCTTTTGTTTCCACGATCCATGACCACGCTCCAGAGGTTCTCAGCTCTGATCGCTGGAGTGACGATCTCCTTGGTCGCTGCAGCCGGAGCACAGGAGCTCCCTGTTTCCGAAGGTTCCGCTCCGGCTGACGACGGGCTGATCACCATCGAATCCGATAGTCAGAGTGCTGACAATGTCACCGGAGTGGTGACGGCGATCGGCAATGTGCGCATTGTGTACCCGACCCGCGGCATGGTGGCCACATCAAGGCAAGCCCAATACTTCAGTCGAGAAGGACGATTGGTGCTGAGTGGTGATGTGGATGTTGTTGAGGGTGATGGCAATTCCATTAGAGCTGAGCGTCTCACCTATGACTTGAATGATGAACGGGCGTTCGCCATGCCCAGCCAAGGTGGTCAGGTGCGTTCAACCATGATCATTCGCCCCAATAACTCGGCGAGGACTCCTCTCACGCCATGAGTCTCAGCTTGAATCGTGTGTCGCTCACTTTGGGTGGGCGCCCGTTGGTGAAGGATCTCACACTCACTCTGGAACCTGGTGAAGTGATTGGTTTGCTCGGCCCGAATGGTGCAGGCAAAACCACGAGTTTCAACTTGGTGATCGGTCTACTGAAACCTGATCAAGGTGAAGTGCTAATGGATGGACAGCCGGTGGCCAGCTTATCGATGCCACAACGAGCTCAACTCGGCATTGGATACCTTCCGCAGGAACCAAGCGTGTTTCGCCAGCTCACAGTGCAAGACAACCTGGAGTTGGTGTTGGCTCAGAGTGGATTAGCCCGTTCACAAACCCGAGAGCGACTGCATCAATTAATCGATGATTTCCATCTTGAGCCGTTCCTGAACCGTCGAGGCTTTCAGCTCTCGGGAGGTGAACGTCGTCGCTGTGAAGTGGCCCGTGCTTTGGCAGTGGGTCTTGAAGGCCCTCGGTATTTGCTGCTTGATGAACCGTTTGCCGGTGTTGACCCCCTGGCGGTGGCTGACCTGCAGCAACTCATTCATGCGCTGAGGCAACGCGGAATGGGGATTCTGATCACGGATCACAACGTGAGGGAAACACTTGCCATCACAGATCGGGCTTATATCCTCACCGACGGCAGCATTTTGGCGTCGGGACTTTCTGAGGAAGTGGCTGCTGATCCCTTGGTTCGTCGTCACTACCTGGGCGAGGGATTTCAGCTGTGAAGGAGATGTGGTTGCAACAGATTCGTGCTTGGAGGCGACGAATTCCGCTGCTCGATCGCTGGTTGCTCGGTGAACTGATTGGGCCTCTGCTGTTCGCCGTTGCTGCTTTCACGGTGGTATCACTCTCTTTGGGAGTGATGTTTGAGCTGGTCCGAAAGATCGTGGAATCGGGCTTGCCGGTTCTGATTGCTATTCAGGTGCTTTTGCAGCGCTTGCCCAGTTTTCTGGTGATCTCATTCCCGATGGCCACGCTGATGGCCACGTTGCTCGCCTACAGCCGTCTTTCGGCCAACAGTGAGTTGACGGCTTTGCGCAGCGTCGGTGTGACAGCAACGCGCATGATTGTTCCAGCGATGGTGCTGGCCCTGCTGATGACCAGCCTCACCTTTGTTTTCAATGATGTGGTGGTACCTCGAGCAAACCGCGCCGCGGAAGTCACGTTGCGCAGAGCTCTGGGTAAAGCGGTGGCGACGGAAAAGGGCGACAACATCGTTTATTCCCGCTTCGGCAGGGTCGAGCAACCCGATGGTTCCACCAGCAAAGGATTGGTTCAGTTGTTTTATGCCCGTCAGTTTCGTGATGGGACGATGAACGGCGTGACAGTTCTCGATTTTTCTCGCCCTGGATTCACGCAAATGCTGGTGTCTGAGACGGCGCGATGGAGCAAACAGGATGCCAAATGGGAATTTCTCAATGGTCAGATCCTGACCCTCACGCCATCGGGCAGTACCACTTCAGCCGATTTTGACCGCTACCTCTATCCACTCAGCGCAGCACCGATTCGGATTGCCAAGCTTCCGAAGGATGCCAACGACATGACTGTTGCCGAGGCTCTGCAGGCTGAACAGTTGCTGCGACAGGCTGGTGATATCAAGGAAGCACGGCGTCTCCAGGTGCGGATTCAGGAGAAATTCACGTTGCCGACGGCGTGTCTGGTGTTTGCTTTGATCGGGGCCAGTTTGGGTGCCAAACCCAACAACCGCACCAGCCGTAGTCAAGGATTCGGCATCAGTGTCGTTCTGATTCTTGTGTATTACGTGCTGAGCTTCAGTTTCAGTTCCCTCGGAGTGAAGGGCACGCTTCCACCGCTTCTGGCTGCCTGGTCTCCTGTATTGATCTCGCTCGCGGGTGGAGGATTCCTACTGAGGCAAGCCAGCCGATGACGAAACCCTGCAGAATTAGAGGCATCTACTTCTCCAGCCCTGGTGTCTGATTTGGGATTCACCGGTCTTGAAGCGTTTGTCTCTGAGCCAGTGTTATTACTCGGTTTGCTGGCCTTTGGGCTGCTTCTGACGGCTCTTCCTTGGAGTTTCTGGGCGCTCTCCAACGGACAAAGTTCTAGCGCTGTGCGCTCGTTAATTGCTCTCTCGAATTTGCTGCTCACCGCTCAGCTGATCTTGCGTTGGTGGCAGTCGGGGCATTTCCCGATCAGCAACCTTTATGAGTCGCTGTGCTTCCTGGCCTGGGCCTGCACCCTGACGCAGTTGTTGGTGGAACGCAACTGGCCGTCTCCCTTGGTCGCGGCTTCGGCGACACCCATGGGTTTGGGATGCATTGCTTTTGCCAGTTTTGCCTTGCCAGATCAGCTTCAGCAGGCATCCCCACTGGTGCCTGCACTGCGCAGCAGCTGGCTGGTGATGCACGTGAGCGTGATCATGGTGAGTTACGCCGCTTTGATGGTTGGCTCGCTGTTGTCGGTGGCAGTCCTGTTGATCGATCGCAATCAAGCGCTTGAGCTGAGAAGCAGCTCGATTGGTACCGGCGCTTTTCGTCGTTCGTCTCTCCTCAGCACGGATGGCGGTGTGGCCATCCAAAACCCTGAAGCTTTCGAATTGTCGTCAGTTGCATTCAGTCGCACTGAACAGCTCGACAGCCTCAGCTACCGCACCATCACCGTGGGGTTTTTGCTGTTAACGGTTGGGATCATCAGTGGCGCTGTCTGGGCCAATGAGGCCTGGGGCAGTTGGTGGAGTTGGGATCCTAAGGAAACCTGGGCTTTGATTTGTTGGCTTGTTTATGCGGCTTATCTGCACACGCGTTTGAGTCGCGGCTGGCAAGGTCGCCGTCCTGCGATGGTTGCCTCAGCAGGTTTGGTTGTGATCTGTGTTTGCTATATCGGTGTCAATCTCCTTGGTATTGGATTGCATAGTTATGGCTGGTTTTTTGACTAACGGATGAATACTGGGTTCTCCATCTACTTACCTTCTGCCTACCTCTTCAGGAGTATCAGCGTCACGATGAAATTGAGCGCCTTGGAGGCACCTCACAGTCGCTAAGAATCTTGGATTAACCATGTCGCGCAGTCAAGCATGAAAGTGCTCGTGAGGCGCTCTTACTCAAAGGCTTCGTCCTACTCTGCCTCGTATCCAGTATTTGATGTTTCGCAAACTCCTCTCAATTCGGCGGTGTATTCAAAACTGTTGTCAACCGATTTTGCACTGGCACGACTAACAATCCTTCCTGGTGGATCAAATGAAATTTCGGTAGTCATGGTTTCCGTCAACATCTTTTCTTCGTCGTAATCCTCACTAGTTTGAAAAATCACTCCATTCTCTATCTTCACCTCATAGGTTTCATCGATATATGCCAAGTCAGTTAATATTTTATTCTTCAAGTCCACCTCGTAATAAATAACATGATCCTTTTCTCCTTCTTCTGGATACGGACTAATCATATTGTACTTAATTTTAGTGTCGCACTTCAGATAAAGGAAGTCATCAGCAACGACAGGTGCAGCTGAGAGGAGTAGAGCGCTGAGGAGAGGAGTGAGTTTCATTTGCTTGACTCATAAGCAGATGCATCTGATGCCTCGCAACGACCTGCAAGATCAGCGGTGACTTCAAAACTGTTGTCATTCGCTCTGATGGTGCTTCTTCCAGAGATCTTTCCTGGGGGATCGAAGGCAATTTGGGTGTCGACAAAGTTTACATTCATCGTTCCTTGCTTGTATCCCTCAATTTGTGAAAAAATCATTCCATTGAATATCTTCACAACGCTTGAGCCCTCTGGATCATCTGAATCAGTCAACAATTTCTTGAGCAAATCAATTTCGTAATGAATAATGGTATTCTCAATCTGTTCATCCACCACTACTTTCTCGATTAAATCAATTTGCTTGTACTGAATCGTAGCATCACATTTTAGATAGACGAGGTCTTCAGCTGAGGTGGGAGACGCTGTGAGGAGTAGAGCGCCGAGAAGGGCAGTGAGTTTCATTTCCGCACGTGGGTGAGCTTGAAAGCACCTGTCTGGCATCCACCTTAGTTGAACCGGTGGTAGTTGGTACCTGTGGCACAAGAGAAGGCGAATCCTGACCTCTGATAGGTGCGTGTGTAAGGCAGTTCTCGCGCCATTCTGGTTGGAGTGGCGGGTTTCGGATCAATGCCCTGTGTCTGA
Source organism: Synechococcus sp. A18-25c (assembly GCF_014280035.1). Taxonomy (NCBI): domain Bacteria; kingdom Bacillati; phylum Cyanobacteriota; class Cyanophyceae; order Synechococcales; family Synechococcaceae; genus Synechococcus; species Synechococcus sp. A18-25c. Next base: position 1,490,854 of record NZ_CP047957.1, on the reverse strand, counting down.
ATCAGCACTTAAGTGATCTGGGTGTGACGTTCTAAATGCTGACTTTTTCAATGGTTACCAATTGGGTGAGCCACTTGGGACAGCAAGATGGCGTTCTGTTAGCGATCGCAGGTGCAAAAGAGTTTCGTGTTTCTTTGTTTTATGTCGTAGTGGTTTCAAAGAATTCCAAAACAAAGCCAACTACGTATCTGGTTTACGTTTAAGTCATTAACTCTAATTATATGGACTTGTCTTCATATGGCATTGTGAATACAGGATATCTTGTTTCTAATCTTTTTGATGCGCATTTGGGAGCCGCCGCTAAGAATTACTGGAAACTTAATTACGATTGCAGCATCGTTCTTGCGGAGATCTAAAAGATTCAATTTGATCAATTGTTTCAATCGTTGTCTCGGTGTTCATGATGTGAGAGGGTGATCGGACAGATCGGACAAGCGTGGGTACCTCCATCCATGGGTGTCGTCATAGCTACTACCCCTCTTACACCTAGTTGCAGACTGCAGAATTTTCTTCAAGGTAGTGTGTAGACCGAATATCTCCAAAAGAGGCTGCCTTCTTCCACTCAGCGCAGGCGTTAGCAACAAGCCCCTTCTCTGCAAAGAGAGATCCACGCTCTCTCAGAGCATCGGTGTCGTTTTCATCAAGTTCAAGGGTTCTTGTACGGTCAGTCATTGCACCATCAAGGTCTTTCATGTTGTACCCATGATTTCCCGATTAAAATGAAACTTTGGAATGTCAGAATTGATTTCAATGGCCTTGTTTGCTGTTCCAAGGCTTACTCGACAGCTTTTGCAGATGCGGCGCTTGATCGGAGCAATAAGGCCGCATGATTGTTGTATGCCCATGGATCGACAGTGCCTAGCTCTACTGCTGTATTTCATCCTTAGATCGACACAATCTTGCAATCTCTATCTTGTCTAATAGGCTAATCTAGAAATTGTATGACCTAGTGATGACTGATCGCAGAAAGTACTATCCACTCAGCAATCACTCCGAATCTCGTCATCGTTGTCCTCCTGGATACACGAAAATGCATCTTCTCAGGCGTATCCTTACGCCAAGTTTGGTTTGAGATTTTATTGATTCTAATCATTGCTAATCAATGTTACTCGATATTGTCTGCCTCTCGTTTGTTGTTTTTGTGCTTCTTAGTGGTGATGATATCTATCGTCGCATCTGTTTAATCGCTTTCTATTTTTATTTTCTTGTAGAATTTTGATAAAAATGCAGTCAACTCGTGTATGGATCCTATGCGCCACCTCGTCGCTGCCGCAGAGTGCCCTTGTTTGCGAATAAGATTTTGATATGAATAATTTAGTTAATTATGTGCAATAAGTTCTCTTGAAAATATCTTGTTTAGTTGATTATAGTTTCTGATTATTTGACTGTATGCCGGCTTAATCGATATTGGATACATCCCTGCATGTGGGTCTGTGTCACTGTTTATAGTCGTGTAATAACTTATCAATCTAATTTTAGTGTGGCTTCAGTTATTGAGCTCTGAATGATCGCTCCAAGATAATTTATCTTGAATCAAGATGGATGTATTGCCGGTTATCCCTATCCGCAGTCTTTGAACTGAGTCTTTAGATTTTCATCACTATAAAGAGAGGAGTAATGGATTTGTTCCAGCGAATGAGGGTGGTTGGCAGCGGTCTTGTCATTGCAGCCTATTTTATTACTTTGCATCTTGATGTTGTGACTGGTGTCATCGTTCACCTAACTGCAATGACAATCTCAGTTCCCTATTTCATCAAATCAAAAGCATGGGACGTCGTCATGATGATGATATTTCTGATGACAATTGGGACTGGCCGACTCATTACAGCAGCGTTTTCTTAACAGGCAGTTTTAACACCCTTTGTTTGCGTTTAGTATCATGGGTATACATTGTTTATAATTTCTTTCATATCACTTCGAAACGTACTAGTGCAACTATGGCTTGAAATACTCTAGTTTCGTTTAACTGATATGTTCGTTTCATGTGCCCTCCTGACTTATCCAGTCTCAAGTGGGGGGATGATGGGGAGTTGTCTCCGAACGATACATTGAACTTGGTTGAGAGGTTAAGTAAGGCAGAAGAAGGTTTAAGGCCGCAGGGCGAGTCGACACTTAATTCAAGTTCCATACTTGTGGAAGAATCAGACTGATTCTGTCCTTTGCGCCCATAATAGAATTAGCTGGCCTGTACGGTCTCGTTGACTTGAAGAGGTGTTGTTTACCTTATGGCTCGTATCTTTTTGAAGGCAAGTCGACTGGGCCTTAGGGCCTACTTGTACATCATTATTGTTTCTTCGCAGCCGCCTGTTGGACGTCTTCTTACGCCGTGAGATGGCTGAGACTATCTACTCTTTTTGTCTATCGTTGATCTTCACGACAACTACAGATGAGCTTATAAAAGATTTTATTCGTTCCAATGAATTACCTTTTCTCATAGTCTTCAGGTATAAACTTGATAAAAACCTTGTGTCGGACTGTCTAGTCCACCAGTGAAGCGTTTTCATTCGCTTTCAAATAGTTCTGATGGAGCTGTCCCTACGGCATCACCGGTTATCAGATAGCCGGTCGGTTTTGATATTGATGTCACTTCATCTCCATTTCCCGCAGCTCTAAGCATCTACTGAAGGCTGACGTTAGGGTATAATGATTTCCATTATAATATGTGGGGCTTGTCTGAAATTGGAGGTTAAGAATCAATCTCTCGGTAGAAGCAACTGTCAGCATAATTGTTATATTGATATTCAATTCTCCATGATTGGTTGTTGTAAGATAGTCTTTAATCTGCTTATGTATGATTTTCGTCAATCATAAACTCGTTTTTTTGGGCCTGAAGAAGTCTTCATGCACCTCTGCTGTTGTTGCATAGTGATTGGCTACTGGGCTACTGCGACAAACTCTTTATTTACAGTTTCTTTCTTGATGTTAATCGTGAATACACTGTCTTTCATTTGACTTTAACTTCATTGCTTTATTTCATTTGTCTTGTTACTGGTCACTCGACGTCGGTATGTTGTCATTTCGTCTATGATTCATAGTACCTACTTAGGAAATTAATTTTGGTTTGCTAACGGACCTCTATGGATCTACTTCGTATTTAATAAAAAAGATGTATCTTCAACGTTTTCCTGGTTTGTATCTTCAAAATACAGCCCATTCACTATGTTTTTCGTTTGTAACTTATACACCTCAAAGTAAAGAGCAGATGATTGCCTGTGGTGATTTGATGGAGCATGAAGAATATTTCAATCCTGTGATTTTTGATTTTTTACTCTTTGTTTCTGAAGGAATCCTTGGATGGCCAATTGCAGACTTATTTCCTATTGGATATGACGACGTTTCGATTGTTGCAGCGAGACAAAGGGGGTCAGGTGTTCAACATGAATATTTGATTAGAATTAAACAGGACCATTGGAATGAATCAATGGACTCAGCATTGACTTGTTTAAGAACATTGATGTCTGACCAATCGTGGAGAGGCCGACCGATCGACAACTTGTAACCCTGATTATCTTTGTGTGCTCACATCTAAGATCGCTTAATCTACAATGAATAGAAGTATTGGATATCAAGAATAGAGTATCGTAAATTAAAATTTAAAATGCTATTTTTAAGTTGTTTCTATAAATTATCTCAAAAGAGCTATGAACATCGCCAGGCATTTGCTTTGGATTGAATGCGTCAAAGCAAAAATAAGAAGATTACGATAAAGCTGGTTCCTATCAAAAAGAACTTGTCTGGTCCGTTATCAATATCAAACGGCTGGTGGGGTTCAGGGATCATGAATCTAGATTTCCTACCGACAATCTAGTCAATGGCTGATGTTCATTGTGGCTCTGCGACTGATTTTGGGTTCTAAGCGTGATGGAGAATCAGGTCGTTGACATCGCTAGTCATTAATTGAACGAGTCCTTCATGACAGGCTGATAAGGTTTAGCGATCAATCATTGATCTATTTCTAATGTGTTATTCCGAATCTTTTGCACGATTGTAATTCTTTTGGTGAATGTAGGCACTGATCTTGATCGTTAATACGATAAACCAACGAAAGTTCGTTTATGGTTTACCGCTTCTAACCCAATCTTTATATTTTTGACCAGGTTTAAACAACAGGATTAAAGCAATCACAAACGTATAGACATTGAGGAGAACTATTAGACCATTGACGAAAAACAGGTCGGTTGAGGGTGCGAATACAACAAAATGCGATAGAAATGTTGGGACAATCCACTTCCAATTGATACTAAGGTCGTTCGCACGTCGTATCTCAATCGGCGATATTGCTATCAGGCCAAGTATGGCTGTGATCATTTGTTCGAGTATTGATGGCTCTAAATCACCGTCAAACTGACTCCAATCATCAAATGTCATCCCATTGATTTGCCCTGTCGTCAGATATTCAATGCCATATACGATTATATTTCCCGCCAACAAGATCAGTACTATAATCAAGATGCGTGTAATGAATGAGAGGAAGTAACTTCTTCGCCCCATTTGTCCGTGAAAGTCAAGGCTGCGAATTAGCATCGTCTGAGAATCGCTTCCTTCAATATAGGTGTTTCTTAGGTTTCTGCTTCGACTTGGGGGATTCAATGAACAAATTTATTTGATCGCTCAATTGGTCTTTGACCTTTGCCCTAACTTTGATGTGTTTTCAATTTGAATTTTCCTCGGATCTTAGATCGTTATGTTCTGCGGTTATCAACCAATCCAATCATTGCTCGATGTTTTGTCGTTTGTTTCTGGTGTAACTAGCGGTAGCTGAAGTTTGTTTCTGAATTCCTGTGCAACCGAACGCGTTCTTCGGCCATGGCATCCAGCAAAAGAGAGATATAGCGGTCATCAACGCCGATATCTTGCTTAAGACCTTCCAAAAGCTGATTAATGGATTTAACCACTTCAGGGATTTGATGAGCAAGATGCTCTTGTGTTGGTGTGTACTTCACGCCAAAACCTTATATTTTGTAACTTTATCGCGTTAGCCCTAGTTTTTTTGTCACAAGGCCGACGTTTTGATGGCTGGTAACCACTATTCGTCCATCGGAAGACCCTCCTTTACGCCGATCTTGGTTGGGTAAGAGCGCGAGCGTTTGCGTGTTCCATCTAAGGCTTAGTGACGGCAGAGGTAAAACAGCTCTTTCATGCGATTTGGTTGCATCCGTAACTTTTTTCAAATTATTTAAGATAGATGCATTGACTCCGCGCCTCAACCTTTCATTAATTAAAGCTATCTTAGTTGCTCTCGTCCGTCATCGATGTCCCCTTTTGATCTGTCATCTTTAAAGTGGGAGGCCGATGGAGAGATGTCTGCTCAGGACACATTTGTTCTTGTCACTCGTCTGTCAAGAGTGGAGGAGCAGGCTAATGCATCGTGTCTTTTGCATCTGTCTTCGAAGCACAGTCATTCAAAGCGTCAGACCAAGTTCAGGTAATAATAAGCCCTTGATAATTATTTAATTGATTAAATTTGTTCAAAACCTCGATCCTCCTCACATCGCATTTGAAGTCTGAGTTTTTGATATTGGATAATAGCCTTTTCCCTTGTTAAATGTGGGAAAAGCTCCACTGCTTCACACTCATTGAGAGGTTCAAGAAGCCAATCTTCACTTGCGTTTGGTGCTATGTCTTTAGCTGATCGATCCCAACGAGGCTTGATCGGGATCCATTTGCTGATGGATCGTCTCCATTGATCAAAAAGTTGTAGAGGGTGATTCATTCCTGAGTTTTAGGCTTGGAAGCTTACGCGTTGATAGCAGAACCAGAGCCACTGCTGAAATAACAAATTGCGGTGGGATCTCCACAATGTTTGCGGATGATCTGCGTTGAAGTTTTCAGGAGGCGGTACGTCACCACGAGCCTTGTCGCGCTCCATTTCCGCCACAATCCTGCCCACTGTATATTCCGGGTGTCCAAGATGCATCAGCTGTCGTTGATCTGGGGTCTCGAAAATGGTGTATCCAACTGACTCACCATGGGCTAGCAATCGTAGTCTTCCTTGTCGCTCTGCGGCTTCCATGGCTGTATCTGGTAGAGCTGCATGCCGACTTTGTGGACACAGAAACTGATCATTTTGCGTCCCCATCAATGAATGACCTGGGACTAGGCTTCGCATCGGAAAGACACCAAATAATTTTTTATCCAGTGCAATCTTATTGACACCTGCCATGTACGCCATGGCAAATCCTGCCCAACATAAGCCCAGTGTGCTTGCACACATTTCTTTTGCTTCGTTGATGAGTTTCACCAGTTCTGGCCAGTAGCGTACGTCCTCAAATTCCAGGTGCTCAACAGGTGCACCGGTGATGATTAGGCCATCCAAAGGGCGTTCTGCATTGGCAGCTTCCCAACTCACGTAAAGCTCATCGAGATGAGATTGGTCCCAGCTCTTGTAGGCATGGGACTGTAGACGAATCCAGATTGGTTCAATCTGGAGCACTGATAGACCGAGGGGGTGCAGCAAATTAAATTCATATTGTTTTCCTAAAGGCATGATATTCAGGATACCGATTCGCAATGGTCGTATGTCTTGCCTTTCCGCTTGTTCTGGTTTGATCCAGGAGATTCTATTCCTCTCGACTGCGGTGATCTTGTGATAATTAGGTGGCAGGATCAGTGCCATTCAGTTGTACCTCCTTATCATCAACATCCTGACTTCAAAGCCTGATCAAAGTCAGCCTTAATGTCATCGATGTGCTCAAGTCCTACCGACACTCTGACCATTGTTGGAGTCACTCCTGCAGAGGCTTGTTCTTGTTCGCTTAATTGTTGATGCGTTGTTGATGCAGGATGAATCACAAGTGTTTTTGCGTCTCCTACATTTGCCAGGTGACTCGCCAACTTTAGGCTGTCGATGAAATGTACGGCATCATCGTATCCGCCTTTTAGTGAGAACATCAGCATGCATCCCATTCCACGTCCGCTCAGATATTTCTTGGCCGCAGCGTGATACGGATCGCCGGATAGTCCCGGGTAGCTCACGTGGCTCACCATTGGGTGGTCGTTCAGCCAGGTGGCGAGTTCCATTGCATTTTGAGCGTGTCGCTCGACTCGTAGGCTTAGGGTTTCCAGGCCTTGCAGCAAAAGAAAGCTGTTGAAGGGGCTGACAGCAGGTCCCCAATCGCGTAACCCCTCGACGCGTGCTCTCAACGCAAAGGCAATATTTCGATCGTCAGGCAAACCAAGCATTTTGCAGATCTCACTCCCAAAACCAAATGCATCCCAGTGCACGAGTCCGTGGTATGCAGCACTGGGTTGACTCATCAACGGAAACTTTCCATTTCCCCAATTAAAAGTTCCAGCATCAACAATCACACCGCCGAGGCTCGTACCGTGCCCTCCGATCCATTTTGTGGCGCTTTCGACAACAACATCAGCCCCGTGCTCGATTGGTCGCAACAACGCACCACATGCTCCAAGGGTATTGTCAACGATCAGGGGAATCCCGTTCTCCTTGGCTAATGCTGAGAGACCTTCAAAATCAGGAATGTTGAAGCGTGGGTTACCCATCGCTTCGACGTAGATCGCTTTAGTTCCTTGATCAATCTGTTTTGCAAAGCTTTCAACATCATCGCCATCGGCGAATTTTACGTTAATGCCAAGTCGAGGGAATTGAACTTTGAATTGATTGTATGTTCCTCCGTAGAGATACGAAGTTGAGACAAAATTATCCCCAGCCTGCATGCAGTTGGTGATGGCCAGGAATTGTGCTGATTGGCCTGATGCCGTTGCTAGTGCAGCAACGCCACCTTCCAACGCTGCAACGCGCTTTTCGAAGACATCCGTTGTCGGATTCATCAAGCGTGTGTAGATATTGCCAAATTCCTTCAGGCCAAACAGGTTGGCGCCGTGCTCAGCGTCGTTGAAGACGTAGGAGCTGGTTTGGTAAATCGGAACCGCTCTCGCGTTCGTGGTGGGATCAGGCACCTGACCGGCATGCAGTTGCAGTGTCTCGAAGCGCTGATCTGTCACGGCGTTGGGAGAGTGAGTTGTCTTCGTTCTAGCGTTCAGTTGGGCTACTCGGCTTCAAGCAGCACCAGGATCTGGTTTTTCGCTGTCGGCGAGCGATGGAAGCGTTTGCCGCAGCAGTGGCGTCAGCTGATCGCGAACGTCGTTTCGAAACGATTCAGCGGTGGTTCCGAGCAGTACGGGATAGGACTGATCTCCACTGTCTTCGACCAGGTGCCGCCACTTGCTGTTTTCCTTTTCTTTCAGCGCCGTTAGGGCCGCCTTAAAGTCGTAGCTGCACGCTTGCATCTGATCGGCTGGTAGAGCTGCAGCTTGTGCAGACATTTGGGCGCGGAAATTGTCGAAGGCTTTTGCTTTCAATGTGTCAGGCAAGCCAAGCACCGGTTCGAAATAATCCAGGAGCCGGAGTTCTTCTTCAAGCAAAATCGGCCATGCACCTTGTCCACCATCCTTCAGTTCCATGGCAGCTTCGGCCTCCCTCATGGCATCCAGGTGGAAGCGCAACCAACGGTAGTAAGACTTGTCCTGAGTGCTTTTCTTAGCCGCAGCCTTTCCGGTGACCAAGGCTGGTAAGGCCGCCTCTGCCTTCCGCAGGAACAGGCGATCTTCCCGTTCAAGATTCATCGCACCCCACCGCTGCCGGTAGTCCCAGAGTTCCGCGTAGCGATTTACATCGTCTGCAGACCAGCCGAGACCAGCGAGTTCATCGGCACGATGGGTCAGTTCCTTAGCCACGCAGCTCGTTCAGTCCTGTCCCCAGAAGCGTAGATGGCAGAGGTTTGAACGATGCTGCGTGGATGGTCCATCCACCGGGGTGACGGTTAAGGGTTTGGCGGCGCGCTGTGGGGGTGCTGTTCGAGATAGTCCTCAACGGCAATCGGCTGATCACTGGCATAGCCCTCGTTTAGCCAGAGGTCACCAGCTGACGAGGCGTAATGAATTTGCCATTGATGCAAGCTGCGATACCTGAGGGGGTTCTGCTTGAGCAGAGCTGCGTAGTGGAGGACGGCCTTGCCGTAGTGATCGCTGTTGTTGTAGCCCCACAATCCTTTGCGGATGTCATCGAGGCCTCCTCTGCGGACGAGGTAGCGCGCTGCTGCATGAATGGAGTCCCAGGGATCTCGAATGTCCCCGCCCTGACCGATGCCGGGTTCTGTCCACGTGGTGGGCAAGAACTGCATCGGGCCTTGGGCATTGGCCACAGAAACGCCGTCAATGCGCCCCATCCCGGTCTCCACCAGATTCACGGCTGCCAGAACTTCCCAGTCGATGCCCGTGGCGGATGATGCACTGCGGTAAGCATTGAGCAGTTCATCAACTGATGCTGGAGCTTGGATACGCCAGGCAGGAAGCAGGCTTGACGCTGGTCCACGATGCATCGCTAGAAATTCCCTGCGAGCTGCGATGTGGTGATCAAACACCCAGTGCCATTTAGGGGAGAGTTGATTGCGCACCGCCCTACTCATGCTGGGGTCACGCGACAAGGCCCTGTAGATCACTTGCTGTTGATGAGCCAGAACTGCAACGGTTTCTGATGTGATGTTGGGATCGACAGCAGCCGTTTCCACAAGCGCGATGAGGTCGGCAATCTCCCTTGGCTGTGTTGGCACGACTGGATAGTGCCGGCCATTCGGCGCCAGAGGCAGATCGTCGCGCGTTGGCAGCCCTCTAGCCACGTTCGTGGACTGCGGCAGTGCTCCGGGCTGACCTCTGGTTTCCAACGTCTGGCAAGACACCGTGAGTGGTGAAAGCAAGAGGGGCAATCCCAGCAGCACAGGCATCCAGTTTTTGGATGGTGGTGGATGAGCCATCACCACTTCAAAAAGCTCCTGCGATCGTGAAAGTCTGGTTTGTCCCCGGGATGTTGCAAAGCCCAATAACTGAGACGGCCTGTTTGGGTTTCCAAAACAGCGGAGATGGCCAGCTCTGGAAGTTGTAAACCTTCCCACCAAGGTGACAGGTTCAGGGTGATGCTGCAGCAACACTTCCGATCACTCTGTTTCCAGGACGTCGTCGGGATATCAGTATCAGGCTCTTCCTTTCCTCCGCTGCGATACGCATCGAACTGATAGAGATTCCAGTGTCCTGAAGGCGCCACATTCAGTTCCCAATACTGTTCCGAGTCTGGTTTGCCGAAAAAGGCCTCGAAGCAGGTGTGCTTCCAGAGATTGTCGTGCCTCTTTTCTCTTGCTTCGCTGCCGGACGCGTCAGCAGATGTGATTTTCAGGTCTTGGAGGGTCTCGGTGTCGAGATTGGTCTGAAGATTAAACGTCAGTTCCAGCAAACCCGTCTCCAACCAGAGCACTTCAGCAACCATTTGCAGCGAAGGTTTTGGATCCGACTCAAATGGATAAAGCCTGCAGACCTGCCTCACCATCACGGGGTGTCTACCCATGGTTCAAGGTCCCTGCTGTGATCGCGCTGGCCTGCATCAAGATCTCGCCTGGACCTGGGTGGTCATGGGCAGTGTGCACCCTTCCCTCCATCAGCACCACCCGTTCAACCTGTCTGCAGGATGAACCGCCTTCGTTGGAGCACGTTGTGACGGCACCGATTCAATGGGCTTTGGTGGGTCTGTTGCATGCAGCCAATGCGCTCCTTCGCTTCAGCGTTGCCTACCAATTGATTGATGCAAGCAACTGATTTGGTGTGTTTAAAGCTGTGAAATCCTTGGCTGGGTCATTGCTTCGAATGAATGACTGACCGGCCATCTGATCGGTTGTTTCTGTAAGAGTTTCCCCGATGCACTTGCGGAGCTTGCAAATGATTGATGGGCTCGATCAATATTTCCTCCTGGAATGGTTGTCTGCCTGGCTGGTGCTGAACTGGGGCGCGCATCTGGCTTTGACTCAGAACGTTGAAGAGCCTCGGGGGGATCGGCGATCCTGGCCTCGTGCGACTGAGCAATTTCCCTACATCCTCCACGCCGCTGTGATCGGTTGGCTCATCCAATGGTCCTGGCAGTTGCTTCCTCCGATTGGATAGGGGTTGCCGCAAGGCATGGATAACCCCAGGGAGTCACGGTTTTGTTCGGGCCATCCGTCCATCAGCAGACGCTCTCTGCATGCCTGTCCTTCCAACCAAAACAAAGCTGCTTCCCCCTGGCGCCATGCGGAAAGGGACGCGTCGTTGACTCCTCCTCACGGTCCGTTAGCGATCAGGCCTCAACGGGTCCAGATCTTGAGATCCTGGTTCAGTGTTGGTGGCCGTGACTGTGATCATGGCCGCTGTGGTCATCGCTGCCGATGTTGTCTTCTTCGCAGGGGAGCCAGATCCCTTCCCATTCATAGGCACCTTCGCAGCCAAGCTCCTGGGCTTTGGATAGAGCCTCTGCCTCGGTGGCATATCCGAATTCATCCTCTGCAGCAACGGCCGAAGCCGTCAACAAACTGAGAATGGTGGTGCCGGTGACAATCAGCAGATGGATGGGAGAGGTCATGGATTGTCTGCGATCTGAAGTGTTACTAGCAGTCATCCATCTTGAGGAGGACCGGTAACCACGTGGTGGTTTTTGCGCTGTTGAGAGAGCTCACCGATCAGAGTCTGGATGGCAGACCACTGGGCTTCGATTGATTCGGTCAACGCAAACTGAACTCTCGCGCGATCTAAGTTCTGGTTGGCCCGATCCGTTCGGAAATAACGATCGCCTGCGAGGTGATCCGTGAGAAAGCGCAGGCCCAGTTCCAGAGGGATCAATCGGATGCAGTCCGGCAAATAGTGGAAATCTTCCGGCGTCAAAAAAGAACGCCCGATGCTGAGATAGCCCTCGAGAATCGCCCGACACAGCTGGAGATCAAACGACACCCGGTCGGGCGTCAGTGTTTCCTCCCCGAGTCGGTTGCAGCCTGAACGCAGGCAGTCGCCAATGTCGTAGTGCACAAGCCCTGGCTTCACGGTGTCGAGATCAATCAGGCCAACGGCTTGACCGCTGACGTCATCGATCATCACGTTGTTGATCTTTGGATCCCCGTGAATCGGACGCCGGTGCAGAACGCCTGATTCGCAAGCCTTCTCAAGCACATCAAGGCCTTGCCGTCGTGCGTTCACAAAGTCCAGAGCTGCGTTCAGCTGCTCGTCGGTGTTGGGCTTCGCGGTCGCCAAAACGGCATCAAATTCCGACAGATAGGTGGGCGTGACATGGAAGTTTTCCAGGGTGTCTGCCAATTCCTTGGTTGGCAAATCACTGATCAGGTGGTGGAACATTCCCAAGCCGTAGCCCAGTTCACGGGCTTGGGTAGCGTTTTCAATCACATCACTCGTGGTGGCCGCTCCGATGTACGTGATGGACCGCCAAAATTCGCCTTGATGTTCAACCCAGTGGGCCTCCTCATCGAGGGTGGGCAACACTTTCGGGACTTCCCAACGCCTGCCTGTGAGTTCCGGGGGTTGTGCGGCCAGCTTTTGCTCGACGTGATCACCCAGGCGTAGAAGATTGCGCATCACCAGCTCGGGTTGTTCAAACACCTCCCGGTTCAGGCGTTGCATCACGAAGGCCTGGCGTGGGGCATTTTCGGCCAGCGTCACCAGAAAGGTGTCATTCACATTGCCGGATCCAAGCTGCTGGATTTCAGCGATCTGGTCAGGCGGATGAAAAAGCCCAGCAATGGTCTGCAGGATCGACATGGAACCTGAAGCGGATGCAGACACGTCCAATCGCATGGGTCTCAAGGCAAAACATCGCGCCTTTTGGTGTGCCTGACAGAACGCAGTGTGCGGTCAATCAGCCGGGAAGGCGGCAGCATGGGTTCCGATCACTCAACGGCACTGGTGCCAAGGATTCTCCACACGGCTGATTGGCAGATCGGCAAGCCTTATCGGTGGATCGATGATGGCCAGAAACAAGCACGCCTGCAGCAGGAGCGCGTAGAGGCGGTCGGGCGAATTGCCGAGATTGCGCGTCAGGAGGATGTTGACGCGGTCTTGGTGGCAGGGGATCTGTTTGATTCCAGCACCGTTCCTGCAGCCACGGTGATGGAGGTGTTGGAGGTGGTGGGGTCCATGTCCTGCCCTGTTCTTGTAATCCCTGGGAACCACGATCACGGGGGTGTCGGAGGGATCTGGCGACGTGAAGACCTTCAGCGTCAGATGCAAGATCGTGCGACCAATCTTCAGCTCCTTCTCGCTTCCGAGCCGGTCTTGGTGGCGGGAATCACCGTGTTGCCGTGCCCATTGTTGCGACAGCACGAAAGCCGCAACCCATTGCTCTGGCTTGAACAACTCGATTGGCAGACGCTCGATCCGTCAGCCCCCAGGGTGGTTCTGGCCCATGGCTCGGTTCAGGGGTTTGGTAACGAAGATTCCGTCAATCGGTTGGTCTTGGATCGATTGCCGTCGGATGAAATTGATTATGTGGCACTCGGTGATTGGCATGGATTGATGTCGGTTGATCGCAAGGCCTGGTACCCCGGAACGCCCGAACCAGATCGCTTCCCCAATGGTCCTGATGACAACCGTTCACAAGTGTTGTTGGTTGATTTAGCCCGCAACCTCCCAGCTGAAGTCAGACCTCACGCGACAGGTCGGTTTCAGTGGCATCGCATCACGATGACGCTCAATGGTGATGGCGATTTGGCAAGGCTGGAGCAATGCTTGAGCGACTGCATCGGCCGACGTGTAGGGCGCGATTTGCTGCGTCTTGAACTGAATGGACAGCTGGGTTGGTCGGCTCACCAGACTCTTCAGAATCGATTGGAGGATTTGCGGGAGCAGTTGCTCCATTTACGTCTGCGAGGGGAGTTGCATCGCCTCCAGACGGCTCTTGAGCGTGACCAGCTTTTGGATCGCTTGGAAAGTCCTTTGGTGAATGCGATCGCGAGAGACCTCCAGGAGGAGCTTGAGCAAGCCATTGATCCCGTCGCCGAGCAGGCTCTGATCGAACTGCATCGTCTTTGCGCTGCTGACCCATGCGCTTGATTCGCTGCCGACTGGAGAGCGTTCGCCGGCATCGTGTGTTGGAGCTGAGCTTTGCAACGGGATTGACGTTGGTCGGTGGTTCCAATGAATCCGGCAAGAGTTCATTGGTTGAGGCGATGCATCGCGCGCTCTTCGTCAAAGCCACTGCCACTGGAGCCGCTATCAGGGACCTTCGCTCGTTGACCCATGCCGGATACCCCCAGGTGGAGCTCACTTTTGAGGCCAAGGGGCACTGTTGGTCTCTGCAGAAGTGCTTTCGCGGGGCTAGTGGCACCAGCCGACTCAGTCGAGCTGGGCAGGAGGCTTTTCTGGGCGCTGATGCAGAAGATCACTTGGCCAGCTTGCTGGGTGTCGACGAGACCATCGGCAGCCGCCAGGCGAACCGAATGCTTCCGACGCGTTGGTCCCATTTGTGGGTGATGCAGGGACTTGCCGGCAGAAACCTGCTTGATCTGGATGCCAAGTACTACGACTTGAATGGGTTGATTGCAGCGCTGGAAACCCAAGCGGAAGAGTCACTGCAGTCGCCATTGGATCAGCATGTCTACGAACAACTTGAGTCGTTAGTCGCGGCAAGCCTGACCAGTCGAGGGGTCAAGCAAAACAGCGAACTTTGGAAGCGGCGACAGGAACTCCAGCAAGCGATCGAGCAGCGAAACGAAGCCGAAGAGAGGCTGGCGACCTACGAGCGAGCCTGCCGAGACTTGGATGACAATGAACAAGCTCTTGCTGAACTCGAGCGGCAAGCTCCTGAACTGCAGCGTCTTCGTCAGCAACACACGGATCTGAAGGATCTTCAACAGCGTCTGGCTCCCTTGCGCCTTCAACAGCAGCAGTGGCAGCAGGAACTCAACGGTCTGAGATATCTGAACAACGCCATCAAAACTGCAGAAACGGCCATGGTTAAAGCACGCCGTGCATTGGAGATTCAGGTTCAGGCTTCTCAGAACCGCATTCAAGATTTGGAGAAACAGCAGACGCTGCTTGATCAACAGGATCGAGAGCGGCTGAGCCTCGAAGAACGCGGCCAATTCCTTCGGCGAGGTCAGGATCAACAACGTCTACGGGCCAGGATTGATCAGATTCAACGCCGCCGTGAGCAACAACTGAAACTGGAACATCAGCAGGCTGAGCTCCGCCGTGGTTTGCGGACGATGCCCGGTGGGGATGCCAAAGCGTTGTCTGAACTCCAAACCCAGCATCGTCGACTGCGTGAGCTGGAGATCCGACTTCAGAGCATGGCGTCGCGCATTGAGGTGATCACAACTGATCTCGGGGTGACTGTGGATGGCGAATCCGTCGCCACCGGAGAGGCGGTTCACCGGGCAGGCGCCTTTCGTGTCGTCGTTGGAGATGGTGTCGAGCTCGTAGTGAGTCCTGGTGAAGGCACAGGCTGTTCAGAACTGATTGACGAACAGGAGCGTGCGCGAACGCAATTGCAGGCCGCTCTGACGATCTGGGGCGTTGACAGTGTGGATGCTGCTGAAGCTCAGTGTCGAAGCCGTGACCAGCAACAACAGGCGTTGTCGTTGATCGATGCACGGTTGCGTCAACTAGTAGAGCAAGACGGCCCATCTGAGAGCTCTGAAGCTCTGGAGAAACTGCAGACCCAGCTGGATGCTCTGCAGCAGCAGGCCGCCGCGTTTGAGCCCGAGCACTTGCCAGCGGAGATCGTTGATTTTGATCAAGCGCTCGAAGAATGCCGTCAGCAATATCGAGCTGCGCAGGAGCAACTGCGCACCTTGAAACAGCGCCTGGACCAGTCCGATCAAGCCCATCAGCGCAAGGAGCGGCAGTTGCAGCAGCACCGACTGCACCTGGAGCTGCTGGTGGTCGAGCATCGCCAAAAGATGGATCAAAAAGGGGCGATTGAGGAGCGGCAGGGATCACCCGATCAGATCCGCACTCGCCTTGAGGCCGTCACGCAGGAGTGTGAGCAGCTTCAACAGAAACTGGATCAGGTGTGTGAGGCCAGCGGGTTGGCCCCAGGTCTCGATGCTTCGCAGGCGCTGGTTGCACTGGATGACCGAGAACAACGCTTGAATCGACAACTCGCGGATCTCAACCGCGAACGCGGTGCTCTCTTGGAGCGTTGCGAGCGGCTTGGTCACCGCGAGCTTCATGCTGAGTTGGAGGAAGCCATTCAGCGGCAGGAGGTTGCTGTTCAGGCAGAACAGCAGGAGACACAACTTGTGGATGCGCGCGTGTTGCTGTTAAAGCGTTTTCAGTCGGCCAGGTCAGACTTGTCACAGCGTTATTCCGCTCCGCTGAGCAACAGCATTGATGGCTTCCTGGCTCCATTGCTTCAGGAGTCCGGCGATCGTTCCGAACTGCGGTTTGATGCAAAGGAGGGGTTCAGTGATCTGCGTTTGCAGCGTTCGGGCCAAAGCATGGATTTTGCCCAGCTCAGTGGAGGCCTAAAAGAACAATTGAATGCAGCAGTTCGGATGGCCATGGCACACACTCTGTCTGAGGCCCACGATGGTTGTTTGCCTTTGTTGTTCGATGATGCTTTCACCAACACAGACCCAAGGCGTCTGGAGCTTGTGAAGCGCATGTTGCGTCAGGCTGTGGACCTTGGCCTTCAAGTGGTGGTCTTGAGTTGTGATCCTGATCCCTATGTTGAGATTGCTGATCACGTGGTCTCGCTGTAGTTCCAAACGCGCAGCACTTGGTTTTTAAAGTGCGTTTTCTATCACATTCATGGCTTTGAGATAAGCAGGGGTTTTATTGTCGCCATCTTGTTCTTCAAGGCCATTGTCATCCCCGATGAGACGTCGTGCATTGTCAGCAACAACGGCGTTCACCAGAAGATCCATCGCTTCATTTTGATCGAGATTCTGAAGTGCTTCGGCGTAGCGGCGGCTGTGGGTTGGTCGCACGGATTCCTGGCAATAGTTCGATAATTCGCGGCTTTCTGTCATCACGGAAAAAGCCACATCCTTCGTTGCTGAGTTTCCGTAAATGGCCATGTACAGAAGATTCACCATGGACGCATCGTGAACAGGAATCGCATATTTGCGCGCAATCTGCGGCCAATATCGCAAGGCTTTTAGGCCTTCCAAGCCGCCTTTCCGAAGCCCCTCATTTTCACACCATTGCTCCAGTTCCTCCATGGAGTGCGGGCAGCGTTGTTCCCTGCGCATCTGCTCTGCCATGACTTGTCCGGCCTGGAAATTCCGGGTGGGTTTGCCCGAGACGGGCTGCATCATGCTGCCGCGTACATCGGCAACCATGGCGGTGAGTTGGGCAAAGGTGTGGTCGCGTACTTTTTCCATGTCTCCACCGCGCACCAACGCAGCTTCGATGCGCTGCACTCCGTAACCCAGTTCCGTCAGGGCAAAAGGCTGGCGGTTGTAAAGGCTCTGTCTGTTACGACGGGCCATCGACACGGTGGCAGCCTGGTCCAGACACTGATCCAGCAGAAGCGTCAGCAAGGTCGGCAAGACACCGGGATTGTCCTGGTGATAGGCGTACCCGAATCCAGCGAACACTGAGGACATGTTCTTGGCGGCCTTGATGTATTGACCTTCAACGTTGTGGACCCCTGCAGACACCTGAATGTTCGGGGATAGGCGGTCAAGCATGCGAGCTCCCCACAGTGCTGTTAGGGCATTGGGATGACAGAAATTGGCCGTGAAACTGTCGAGGGGATTGCGCAGAGCTCCGTGCCGATGGAATCCGGAGAAAAATCCCAGGCTGGGCACCTTTTCGCACAGCACATAAGACTCGTTGGCGATGTTGTCATGGCCGAACGATCCCGCGAGACAGGCCAACACCACGTGCTGCCGGCCAAGCTCTTCCCGTAAGCGACAGGCTTCCTGAAGATCCTCTTCCACATGGTTGCTGTTGGCACTCAGCACCACCAGCTCACAGCGCCTCAGCAGATCCGCCAGTGAATTGGCGCGGCGCCCGCCTTCGTGGGCATGCGATCCCATCCTCTCCACGGAGGCAACATGTTGAGGATCCATTCCGTCGAGAGCGGATTGAGGAAAGGCTCCGAGAAGATCTCGTCCTGGGCGTGGAGCGAGCAGGAGATTGTCTTCATCCCTTTGCTGCATGGCGCAGTTGTAAGCAAGGGATGCCGGATAAAGGCCCACGCTGTAGAACCCCACCTTGCCCCGCTCCAACTCCCAGACCCGTTGACGGACCTGATCACGATCCAGGCTGCGCGGGAAGAAGCCGTTGGATTGCATTTGCTCAGAAAAGCTGAGACTCATTGCCGCAACCGGATGGGTGTGAGTGGATCGTGGTCGTGCTTCCAGTCTGCTTCACGAGTTCGACCCACCCGATCGTCCCTTGATCGCTCACTGCTGGGAGGCTGTTGATGGTGCTACGCAGGCCCACTCGGCCTCTTCGCTTCTGCTGTACCCCGAGATCGCGCCCATGCTCGCCCTGCCTACCGGCGTGTAATGGGTCTGAAGTGATTGGCGATCCAGGGCGTGCATGGGATGGTGAACACCATCGCTGGCATGACAGAACACTGATGGATCTTGACGCTTTGCATCAGGAGCTGGTCTCCAGCCCAGATCTCTTGATTGTTCAAGACCTCGATGGTGTCTGCATGCCCTTAGTGCGGGATCCACTTACCCGCCAGCTGCCGGCGGACTACGTGAAGGCCGCGTCGCGCTTGCGTGGCAGTTTCTCGGTGCTGACCAATGGTGAGCACGAAGGTCGACGCGGCGTGAATCGCCTCGTTGAGCAGGGGTTGGATGATCCTGGTCAGGCGCGGCGGGATGGCTTGTATCTCCCAGGGTTGGCGGCCGGTGGTGTTCAGCTCCAAGACGAATTTGGTTGCCTGTCCCACCCAGGGGTCAGCGATGAAGAAATGGCGTTTCTCGCCGCAGTTCCGGAGCATCTGGCAACCCTGCTCGCTCAGGTTTTGCCGGATCGGATGCCCGAGCTCAGCCGTGATGAGCTTCACACCGAAATTGATCGCGCCATTCTCGACATGCAGGTGGCACCAACGATCAATCTCAACAGCCTTTATTCCAGGGTTCCTGGAAACGTGCTTCGTCAGCGTTCGCTGCAGGCGATGTTGGAAAGCGTGATGCAGGAGTTGATGGCGATGGCTGCGGACCAGGGGTTGTCGGAGTCATTCTTCCTTCATGTCGCTCCGAACTTGGGCCGTGATGCGCAAGGGAAAGAGCGTTTGAAACCCGCAACGCAGGGTGATGTCGGCAGTACGGATATTCAATTCATGCTGCGTGGTTCGATCAAGGAGGTGGGATTGCTCGTGTTGATCAATCGCCATATTGCCGCTCGCACGGGCACAGCCCCGTTGGGGGATCACTTCAACGTCCGCACCGCACCTCACGACCACAACTCCCTAATCGAACTCTGCAAGGAGCGAATCCCTCGCGATCAGATGCCCCATCTGGTTGGCGTCGGTGACACGGTCACATCCACACCTTGCTCATCCGGTGAAGGGTGGTTGAGAGGCGGAAGTGATCGAGGCTTCCTCACGCTTCTCCAGGAACTGGGAGAGACCTTCGGACAATCCAATCGTGTGGTGCTTGTTGACAGCAGTGGCGGTGAAGTGGATCGACCATCATTCTCGGATGGAACGTTCGAAGGAATTAGTGACCCGGACGATCCGCTCCAATTTGACGTCTGCATCCCGGGAGGCCCAAATCAATATGTGGCGTGGTTCATCGGGATGGCGCAAGCACGAAGCATGGCGTGCCTAGGCCGTTGATGTCGGCAGAATCAACATCAGCTGCTTCCTCAAAGCTGGTCACATCAACGCCACCGTTCAATTCTGAATCGTTGTCTTTTCCCCCGCTTCGTCGTCAGCGTTTGTCGACCCTGCAGGTGAATCTGGGATATCGCTGCAACCAGTCCTGCAGTCATTGTCATGTGAATGCAGGCCCCTGGCGTCAGGAAATGATGGCCCCGGACTTGATTGAGCTGATTCCTGAGGTGCTTGCAGCTCAGAATTTGGCCTGCTTGGACCTGACTGGTGGGGCTCCGGAACTTCACCCTCAGTTCCGGTGGCTTGTTGCCGCCGCGCGTGCTTTGGGCGTGACCGTGATTGATCGCTGCAATCTGACGATTCTCAGCGAACCCGGCCAAGAGGATCTGGCTCGTTTTCTTGCTGATGAAGGTGTTCGTGTTGTGGCATCACTGCCCTGTTATGAGCAGGAACGCGTGGACCAGCAGCGTGGACAGGGGGTATATGAACGCAGTATTGCCGGGCTCAAGCTGTTGAATCAGCTTGGCTATGCCCAGCCTGATTCCTCGCTGGAGCTGGATTTGGTGTTCAATCCGTTGGGCCCTGCACTGCCTCCCCCGCAAGCGGCGTTGGAGAAGCAGTATCGAGAGGCTTTGCTGCAGTCCCATGGGATTCGCTTCTCCCATCTGCTCACAATCACCAACATGCCGATCCAGCGCTTTGCGAGGGATCTCCAGCATCAGGGTGCTCTGGAGAGTTACATGTCGAGCCTCAAGGCAGCTCATCGTTCCGACAACCTGAGTCAAGTGATGTGCCGGAGTTTGATCAGCGTCAATTGGACAGGCTCACTCTTCGACTGTGATTTCAATCAGCAACTCGATCTACCGACCGCTGGAACCGCTCGTCAACTGATCGATCTGCTCCATACCGAAGATGGATTGATCGAGCAGCCCATCGCTGTGGCTGATCACTGTTTTGGTTGCACTGCTGGAGGTGGTTCCTCCTGCGGGGGTGCCCTCAGCTCTGGGTGACCATCGTGGTGGCTGGGGTGAACAGGAACACCAGCTCACCCAACCGATACTCCTGTCCGTCAAGGGCGCGAACGCCACCTGAAACGAAATCAGCAGTCCGTTGAGCTGTAATGGCGTCCATGTGGCTCAGATCAAGCACCACGCTCTGTTGTCCACGCACCGCCAAGACGGCTGACATGCCTTCATCGATGGAATGAGGACAGATCAGCGTGAACGTGTGCGAACCGTTGGCAGCTTGAGGATTCATCAATGACAGCCTGCCAATCTTTGAGTCCGGCTGCACAAAGCGTCATCATGCGCCCATGACTGAACCTGCAACACCTGATCCCTCACCAGCGCACTGCGGTAGTAAGCCCAAGCGTTTCGCGGTTGGGATTGCTCCACTAGGAACGGTCTCCATCGGCATCGTCCCGATGGGCGTCATCTGCATTGGTGTGGTGCCCATGGGCGTGGTTTCTATCGGTGTGGTCGCGATGGGAGTGATCAACCTGGCCATCGTCGGAATGGGGTTGTTGGCGGTTGGTGTCAACACAATGGGTGTCTGGACAGCCGGTCCGATGAGCATGGGTCTCGTCCGTTTGGGTGGACAGGGCCAAGGTCATGACCACAGCTCCCATCAGGGTTCAGTCCGTTCAGAGGATCCGCGCTTCTTGGCCTACCCCACCCGCGCTGAAGCGGAGTCGCAGGCGAAGTTGATTGGCTGTGAAGGTGTGCATCAGATGGGCAGTCACTGGATGGCATGCTCAGAACATCCAGCAGACCATCGCTAGAACCTCAACGGCAATCTCGACAGATGCCCCGCACATTCAGGCTGGAATCAATCAGTTCGAAATCGAATTGACCACAGGCGTCACGACCGGCTTGAAGCACCGCCTCGCTTTCGAACTCTTCTGTTCGACCGCAGCGGACGCACACCAGGTGGTGGTGATGGATGTGCTCCGCGTCAGCCAGTTCAAATCGACTGCCTCCCTCGCGCAGCTCCAGCTCCTGCAGGAAGTCCATCTCCACCAGCAACCGCAGTGTCCGGTAGATAGTGGCCAGCGACACCTTCGATTGTTGATCCACCAATTGGCGATGGACCTCTTCTGCACTGAGGTGACTGCCACTGCCAATCTGTTCGAACAGATCTAGAACCAACCGACGCTGTGGGGTCATGCGTCTCCCGTCTTGGTGCAGACCCTTTTTCAGGGTTCCATTCGCTTCAGCCGGTGAGCTTGCTGGCGACATGGAGAGCGGAAGCATCGTTTCTCAATAGTAAGCACTATTGAGACTGAGGAACAGGGGGGTGTGGTCCAGAGGAGGCGCATGGTCGGGTGGACGATCACCGGAGGCAATGAAAAGTGAACCCGATAAAATGAGCAGATTCTTCGATGAGTTGAGTGTCAGTCCCCTGGTCCGTGACGATGCGCTTCATCGCAAGCGGGCTCTTTCTGATCGCTCATGGTCTGCTGGTGTTAGAGCACATTGCATTGGGGACAGCCCTTCACGGTGTCGCTGAAGTGTTTCTGGCCCCCTGGGCTCTGCGGCATCGAGCCTGGGATCTGATCGTCATCGGTTTGATTTTCTGTATTTTCGATTTGTGGGGCACTCTTCGCTTGATCAACGTGATTGGTTGATCGGAAGTGTCTCCATCCACCAGCGGTACACACGTCCAGCATGTGCTGGATGATTGGAGGGAATGGTGACGACGATCAACTTTTGATTGTTCAGCCGATAGTCATATCGACAGAAACCAACCCCAGTTCCGGAGCAAGAAGCCAATGACGACAGGCTGTTCCCAGCGAGCACATATTCAAAAGGCTGGGCTTGATCCTCTGGGTCAGGTTCCCAACCCGAAGCTGTCAGTGTCTGATCAGCGTGGAGAATCGACTGACCTTGCTTGAGGTCGGGTGACAGCGTCTCAGCAGTGGCTGCAGTGATCAGGCTGGTGAACGCAAGTCCAAAGAAGACCAGGAAGCAACGCATGCCAGTGGAAATCGCACTTCAGGCATAGCCATGGCGCAGCGATTGGGGCCACAGCTCAGATCTGCTCGTCTTCCGCTTCACGGGCTCCCACGACAAGAGCTGCAAGGAAAGGAAGGATGGCTAAAGCAGTGAGGATTTCCATGGTGTCTGAGCGATAAGAGATCATCACGGTTTCATCCAACGTTGTGCCGTTGCAACTGTTACTGCTCAGACTGTCGTTTGCTGCGGTGGCTGAGTTGTTGGTCACTGGATTCGTACCTGACATGTTGCTCAAACAGGCATTGAAATTGGATCAGCGATTTGACTTCCGCGTGAAATTAATCCACTGATTCACATTGGTTCCCACTGACCACACAAGGCGCACGGGCTTCCGGACAAGCGTTTTGATGTGTTTTGTTGCTTCCAATGACTCACTGAATCAGTTGTCTCACCGTTGCAGCCTTTTGCTGTGCGCTAAACGGTCACACTTGGTGCTCTGAGACAAATCTGTTGTTCACCTATGAATTTTGCCTTAACGTTGATTTGATCGTTGTGATCCTGATCGCTGGAGTGCTAGGTGGCTAATCCAACAAAAAAGCGACAAAACCGACACGAACAACTGATTCTGTCAGCGCAATTGGCACTTGGGGCTTTACTGGCTTACTCGGTTGGCTTTCGTTTTACTGCTTTATTTCCTGACTATTTACCGAAGATCGGTGGTTTATGGTCTGCCATCTCAGTGGTTGTTGTGATTCAGGCAACTCGGCGTGAAACCACCAGCTCTGCGTTTCTTAGGATTGTCGGTTCCGCTATTGGTGCTTTGGTCAGTGGTCTTTATCTCACATTGTTCAAATTCAGTGCCATCGGGCTTGGGTTGTCTGTTCTCATCACAGGACTGATCTGCACAAGTTTGAATTGTCCAAATTTCAGCCGACTGTCAGCCATCACTGTTCTTGTTGTGATGGTGACAGCAAGTTTGGATTCAGCACTGAATCCCATGGTCAATGCCCTGCTTCGATTGGCTGAGTCATGCATTGGTTCAATGATTGCCTTTGGTGTCGTCGTTCTTTGGCCACAGCATTGGGGGCGTCGTTCGATCGAGCCTTAAGAGTGATGTGACTGTCTCCTATGTCCTTGATTGAGAGTCTCTGATGCCATCAAAGCCAAGAAATCGTGTCGGAGAAGTCTATGGACGTCTCACTGTTGTGAGGTCGTCTGAACGCAGAACCAAGAGTGGCAATGCGTATTGGTGGTGTCGTTGTGTTTGTGGTCGAGAAAGAGAAGTTCCGAGTGACAAGCTTTCGCACAACACAACTCGACGAAAGCCAGTGGTGACGGCTTGTCTCGAATGTTCAAAGGAATTGCAGGTTGAAGGCGTCTACGCGAAGAATGATCGCGAGGAGGTTGAACGACGCAATCAGGCTAAAGAGAATCGAGAACGGCTGGTCGGCCAAGTGCCTGATGCCTGGTTGAGGATGCCATTCACCGATGCTCATGCTCGAGAGTTGGGAGAACTTCACTTCTTCCGGGGGACTCGTTGTCTTCGCAATCATCTGGCTCCTTATCGAATCAACGGAGGATGTTTAGCCTGTGCTGGGCAGGTTCCTTCTGCGTTGGTGAATCCGCCTGCTAAAGAGTGAAGCGACCGTTTTGAGTTGATTCAAGCTCATTGCAAAGAATATTTTACCCAAAGGGTCAAAGCGTCGTGATCATCAGAAGCAACGGTTGCCGTTTTTATGACCATCTGATCATCTCAACGCTCGTTCATGATCCACGATCTCAGACTCTTTGGACCCAGCAATGCCAGGAGGAGAAGAAAGTACAACTGATTCAATCATTCCTGGTCTTTCTAGTGTCAATTCCCACGGGTTGTCAGGAATGAAACAAATCAATCCTTGATTTAATCAAAAGAATGACGAATGGAGCTCGATTCGGGCTACTTCCGAGAAGGATCGTTGCATAAGCTGGCGCTCGTTGATGGTTGCCAATTCAACTTATTACGCCGGAGCGATGGTCTTGTCATTCATTGCCATTGAGTGTGTGCCACTGAAAAGATTCTCGAGAAGTGGCGATTAGTGGGCAGATTTTGTTTTCCAGATTGAAAGGATAAATGCGTTTTATATGCCATTATCGATTGCCAAAAAGCCTCAGGTATTGATCGTCAGTCGATGATCTTTTCACTGATTAGAATTTCCGCAATTCCCGCTGTCCAGCTGAACTTGTTCCTGTTGAAGTTGGTGCTGACGGAGCACTTGGTACCACTCCTTCGTTGGAGTTGTTCACGCAGTCCTTCGGCTCTTTGATGGCTAAAACAATCACAGCCATCGACAGCAGAGCTACGGCAATCGAGTGGATCGGTGCCCGAAATGTTTTGTTCATACTGCCATTTTGCAGCGAGCTTTCTCAGGATGTCTTGGAGTGGCGGATCTCGATGGTTCCCTTCAAGCACCCTGGGAATTGGCGTGCCTGATGTCAACTCGCCTTTTTTTTCATCCACCCCAAAAGCATCTCCACCACTTCACCTCTGCTGTTGGTGCCCCACTCACGCTGTCGCTTGTCCAGCACCGCCACTAGTTCAGGGCTGAGTTCAACCGTGTTGTCCTGTTCGTCGCGAGACTCCATGGTCATTAATCAACACCGAGCTTTTTTAGCTCTGGTCAGATCATTTGTCCTGTGTTGGCCCTTGTTGTGATTGCGTCAAGCCCATGGATGGGCGCATCCAACGCAGCATGTTGAGCGTCACAGCGCCAGATGGGCAAAGATTCAGCTGGCTGATGCCAGCGGATCGGGGATCACATCCGTGGGTGCCTCGAATGTCCCTTGGAGGACAAACTCAAGTCGCAGCTTCAAGAAGGTAATGAATTTGGCGTCAGTGGAAACCACCGCTGCAGCAGGCTGGGGCAGTTGGCCTTTGATGTCAGACAGGCTTGGGCTGTCAAGAAACACGGGCTGCCGAACCAGCCAGAAGTCAATGTCCTTGTTCTCTTCGGCGTAGTGGCGACGGCGTTCTTTGAGAACCTCCTCAAGCGGCTCCTCTTGGGTCAGAAAGCGCTCGCTTGCAGCAACGAAGTGGTACACGGTCATGGCGCTCAGCTTCCAAACAAGGGCTCACGCCGGGGATTCTGTACCAAAGCGCGCATTTCACTCACAGCAGCTTTCAAGCCGACGGCTAACGCCCTGGCAATGATGGTGTGACCGATGTTCAACTCCTCCATCCCCTCAATGGCCGCGATGGGCTCCACGTTCTGGTAGGTGAGGCCATGCCCGGCGTTCACTCTCAGCCCCATCGATCGAGCCCACGCCGTGGCCTCCGTCAGCCTGGCGAGTTCCTGCGGTTGATGTTGCCAGTCAGCTTCCGCATAAGTGCCTGTGTGGAGTTCAACCCAACGCGCCCCTGAGTCTGCACAGGCTTTGAGTTGAGCTGGATCGGGATCAACGAACAGGCTGACGGGAATACCAGCAGCCTGCAGCCGCTGAATCATGTCGCTCAGCGTTCCCTGCTGCATTGCCACATCGAGGCCGCCTTCGGTGGTGACCTCTTCGCGCCGTTCCGGCACAAGCGTCACCATGTCGGGTTGGATCCGCAGGGCAATGGAGACCATCTCCTCTGTTGCAGCCATCTCCAGGTTTAAACGGCTTCGAACCGTTTGCCTTAACAGTTCAACGTCCCTGTCTTGGATGTGGCGCCGATCTTCACGCAGGTGAACGGTGATTCCATCAGCTCCACCCAGTTCCGCCAAGAGGGCCATTGGAACTGGATCAGGTTCAACGGTGCGCCGGGCTTGGCGCACGTTGGCAATGTGGTCAATATTCACGCCAAGGCTGGCCACAACACGGTCTCAACGAAGCTCGAATCCTATTCAGCTCAACCCGTGTGACGGCCGAAGGATCAACTGCCCAGCCGAACGGATTCAGTCGGATTCTCACCAGTACTTTCTTGGAAGTGGAAGTTCGGACCAAGGCGGTGTCCAGCACCCTGGCGACACGTGCATCAGCTCTTGAAACGGATATCAATCCGTTTTGGGCACCCTTGGCCATGATCCTCACCCAAGACGTGGCCCTGCATTACCTGCGTGGCCGCACGGTGCTTGGTGCTGAAAATCTTCCCAAACAAGGCCCCGTCCTTCTGGCGCCCACCCATCGAGCCCGTTGGGACGCGCTGATGATCCCGATGGCCGCTGGTCGTCGTGTGACGGGTCGTGATTGCCGCTTCATGGTCACCCGCACCGAGATGTCAGGCCTGCAGGGATGGTTTCTGCACCGGCTTGGTTGCTTTGCTGTTGATCAACAGAAACCGTCGTTGACCACCCTGCGTTTCGCGTTGGATTTGCTTGAAAGTGGCCAACAACTGGTGGTGTTCCCTGAAGGCCGGATCAACCGCACAGATGATCCGATCAAACTCGAACAGGGTTTGGTGCGTCTTGCGCAGCTGGCGCATCGACATGGCGTGAATGTGCAAGTTGTTCCAGTGGGACTTGCCTACAACCCAGCCCGACCTGGTCCTCGCAGTCGTTCGGCCATTTGCTTCGCTCCTGCACTGTCGGTTCAAGGAAAAGGCAAAGACGAAACTCTTCGTTTTAACCATGAACTGGCCGCCAGCATGCATACGGCTGAACAAGCGGCCCGGGAATGTATCGATCGACCACTCCATTGCACGTAAAGTCCGCGCAATGAAACCTGGTTCCATGCGTTCACGCCTCTTCTGTTCAGCGTTAGCCCTGACGGCAGGCTTGATCGCCAGTCCAGCCATGGCTCAGTCGGCGTCAGAGTCCCCCAGTGCAGCCACCAAGGTTCTGGCGTCAAGCGGTTCTGGTTTCAACGTTTCAGCTGTTGAGTCTCTGATCGAGCGCGGTGACGCCGCTGTGGCAGCAGGCAACCTTGTGCAAGCCAAAAAGGATTACGACAACGCCAGAACAGCTTCTAAGCAATTGCTGGCGTTTTATCGCGATCTGTCCGGCGCGTTCCGTGGCCTTGATGCCCGAATTCCTCGCGAGATGGACACCAAAGGACGCGAAGCGCTCGTGCTTCTGGCCCAGACCAATCTTCGTCTTGCAGCCCTGTTCCGCCGCCAAGGTCAGCCGGAAATCGCTGTTCCGGTACTGGTGGAGGTTGTTCGTCTGATGACTCCCGCTAAGCCGGAAGGTCAAAAGGCCTATCAGAGCTTGATCGAACTTGGATTCGTCGAAACCCCATACCGTGGGGCCAGTGCTTTGGAGTGATGCCAGCCGGCATCTGCCTCCATCTGCCAGCATCGGGTCAGTTCACTCCATGAGTTCATGGTCCAGCCGGACGCCGTCTGCTCCGCGATCCGTCGTGCCATTCCCGACGCTCAAGTGAGCGTTGAGGACCTCACCGGTGGCGGTGACCACCTCCAGGTCAGTGTGGTCTCTACGGCATTTGATGGTCTGAACAAAATCCGTCAGCACCAGTTGGTGTATCGGGCTCTGAAGGAAGAGCTTGCTTCGGAAGCCATTCATGCCTTGGCGTTAAACACTTCCACACCTTCCTAAATTTTCCAACCCTGAAATTTTCAAAAATGGACACTCAGACGCAAACCCGAATCGAAAGCCTAATTAAGTCGAGCCCGGTCTTCGTTTTCATGAAGGGGACCAAGCTGATGCCGCAATGTGGATTTTCAAACAATGTGGTGCAGATCCTCAATGCATTGGGTGTGAGTTTTGAAACCTTTGATGTTCTCTCCGACATGGAGATTCGCCAAGGTATTAAAGAGTTTTCAGATTGGCCAACAATCCCTCAGGTTTATGTGCAGGGAGAATTCATGGGTGGCTCTGACATCTTGATTGAGATGTACAACGACGGTACTCTCAAAGAAAAGCTGGACATCGCTCTTGCAAGCTGATCCCTGAATCCAAGAATGTCTTGACGACCTCGATGTAGTCAGCATTATTATCGATGTAGGTTTTGTGACCTGCATCGAGCAACACTTTGAGTTGTGCGTTGGTCCCAATTTGATCCCTTGCTTCTTGCAGAGTTCTTGGTGTTGCTGTGTCATATTCACCGCAAATCAAGAGGGTCGGAATTGAAATTTGGTTGAGGCTTGGAAAAAAGTCGAGATTTCCAAGTACACCCGAATGCTCAAATTCACTAGATCCCCACATCTGATTGTAGAGAGTTGTGTTGGATCGCCTACGTTCAGCAAGCAGTGTGTTGATGAATTGATTGTTTCTTGAAAAATGTCGACGTTCAAACTCAGCATCGATATCAGCAACCTTTCCCAAATCAGATTTAATTTTGTCTACCAACGCGTTGCAGTCTTCAATCCATCGTCGTGTCGACAACAGTGGCGATGAGAGCACCAAGGCACTGACGCGCTCTGGATGATTCAGACAAAACTGCGTCATCACACTTCCACCCCAGGAGTGACCCAGGAGTGAGGTGCGTTCAATCTCGAGCCGATTGAGAATCTGTAATGGCTCAAAAGCAAACCGCTCCAGTGTTCTTTGCTCAGGCAGCAGTTCTGCCGGGGATGAGAACGATCCGAGTTGGTCGTAAAAGATCAAAGGCCTTTGGTCTGCCAGTGCGTGCAAAGCGTCATAGAGACCGACGCTGGAACCACCAGGTCCTCCGTGGGTCACCAGCAGGGGTGTTCGTGTCCGTTCTGGCTCCCCATGGGGCTGGTAGAGGCGAATCTCAACATCACCGCCCTGAACTGGGATGCGCTGAACCTGTTCGAGCGAATGGCGATTGATGGCCATGCCGAGACCAGGTCTTAGTACTGATTGGGATGTTGATACAAGGTTCTGACATCTCCTTCCGGGCCAATGAAGCTCGATGGATCAAGAATCCAACGCTCAATCAACATCTCCAACTTGGTCATCTCTCTTGGATCGAGATCCCCAGACCGACGCAATGCATGCAGATAGCCGTCTGCGTAGAGCCGAAGTTCTGACGGACCGTGGTAGCGCGTGGTCAACTCCTGACAGGCATCACACAGAGCCTGGAAGTGACGAATTGCTTCCGGGTGCTGAAGGGATGTCATCTTTGTTGAGGACGGCAGCCTCTGCTACCAGCGTGCCAGAATAATGGCTCTAGCCTAAAGCGGTTTTCAAACGCTGTGTGACCTCTTCCTCCCACGATCTTCTCGTTCATGGATCCGGTCAGGCTCCAGTGCAGCAGCAAAGCACGGCTTCACTCGCTGCACGTGAGCCGGCACGGATTCTTGTGGTCGAACCCCACCCGACCCTACGAACGGTGCTCGTTCAGCGCCTTCGCCAAGATGGTCATCTCACGGCTGCCGTTTCATCCTGCGAAGAAGCGCTTGAGCTTTGTCAAGAACAAGCTCCAGACCTGTTGGTGAGCGCTGAGTTGCTTGAACACAGCTCAGCCCTCAGGCTGGGTCAGCAATTGCGTTGCCCCGTGATTGTTCTGACAGCAAGAAGCGGAGCTGAACCGGTCGTTGGCCTCCTGGACGATGGAGCCGATGACGTTCTCCGCAAGCCGTTTGGTCTAGAAGAGCTTGCAGCCCGTTGTCGCACGCTTCTCAAGCGCGGGCGGAGTGGTCTGCAGGAGCGCGTGACTGTGGGGCCCCTGGAAGTGCATCTGCTGCTTCGACAAGTCACGTTGCGAGAGCAGCCCGTTGAACTCAGCCCCCGCGAATTCGCCTTGCTTTGTGCCCTCTTGATGCCGCCGGGGATGGTGCGCAGTCGTCAAGAACTCCTCCGCATGGCGTGGCCTCCGTTCAGTGGTGGACCCCGATCTGTGGATACCCAAGTGCTGACGCTGCGTCGCAAGCTCGAGCAGGCTGGCCTCGGTGAAGGTGGCGGAATCACCACAGTCCGCCAGCAGGGCTATCGATTCAGCCTCGACAATTTGCCGGAGTAGCGGATCTTTTGCTGCCTCCTGCTGGGTGAGGCAGGACCTGATGAGGATTGGTCTCTCGGGATGACACCTCATCCGCTTCCGATTGGTCTTGTTGTCGCGGATCAAGTTCAATCCGCGCCCGTTCATCACCATCAACGGAGGTTGAGGCAGTGGCTCGCCATGTACTTGCCATGCCCGATGACCACGGCTAGAACAAATGTATTGGCAATGGAGTGATGCTCGCTCAGTCTTTTTCAGGCAACCCGGCGCCGGAACCTGTCTTTCTGAATGTCAGGCCAGGTCAGCTGGTGATTGTCCAGAACGAGGCCACGCCTGGGTCTCAGTGCAGTCAAGATTGGTGGATGGGCCAGGTTCTCCATTGCACGGGTGGCGCGAGAAACCCCAACAACCACAACCTTTTCCAGATCATCGACGTTGACGACGGGATGATCCGCTGGGTGAACGCTGATCTCGTCAGCCATATCCTGCACAGCCTTGATGGGCTGCATGAGCGCAAGCACGCAATCGATGACTGAGCAGGTGTTGTATCCAGCATTGGCTTGATCAGCCTGGAACGCCCATGGGAATCACCAACCATCTCTGCTGAAGGGCTATCGCAACGGCCACTTCGATCACGAACATTGCCAAGGAGAGACTGAACAACAACTGATACGTCCAAGGAGGTGTCAGCCGTCCAATCGATGCCGTGTCAAGACCTGTTTGCTGCTGAACAATCGACAGGAATCGATCAAATCGTTCCAGTCGCTGTGGAAGCAGTCGGTGGCCATGTCCCACAGTTTTGATGTAGTAAACAGTTCCTCCCTGGCTGGTGCCGACAGGCACCAAGCGTTTGACGTCTTTCCATGGCAGCGACCAGCCACGACGCAGCAGCCAACGGCACCAATCAGGATGCCCCACTTGAATCCCTGATTGATCAACTGAGACCTGTTCGCTGAGCATGGCCAACACCAAGGCCAAACCAACGGGGGCTGCAATCCAAAGCAGGGGCTGCAGATCCTCAGGGGCCATCAGGGGTAAAGGGAACACCAGGGCTAGATATACACAGACCAAGGTTCCACGAATCAATAGTGAAAGTTGAAATCGTTCTCGCACAGATTCGTTCATGGATTAGCGATCCTCCGGGGAGCCTGGTTGAGGCTCGATCACCTCATTCGGCCGGTAGTCGCCATTGAAAACTTCGGCTTCTCGACCTTTCCAAAATTCACCGAGACGCATCAGATCGGCATGCGCTTCCTGCAAAGCTCGAAGGTATTGCTCCGGTGGCATCTGATCGCGTGACTCTTTGAGCTTGGTGAGGCGGAGCATCTGTAGCATCCAGGGCTTGCTCAGCTCGCCACGACTTTCCAGGTAGCGGGCTAGATCAGCAGAACTGGGTTGCGGTGCCGAAGCCATCACGTTCAATCTGACGTCGAAACCTTAAACAGACCAGTTGCCAGGATGCGATGTCCGCTTAGGCCGGAAGCGCCCAGGCGTTGAGGCCGAGATCAGCTCCAATCCGGTGGCTGCATGCATAACCACTGAAGGCAACAGCATTGAGGCCTTGACCGGGGAAACAAGAGTCACCAACGCAATACAAACCGCTTAAACCAGTTCGATTGAATGGCATGGGCAGTAGTCCGGGCAATTGCGAAGCCGGGATCGGTCCATAGGTTCCACCCATCCGGCCAAGGAAACGGCGGTGTGTGCGTGGTGTCCCAATTTCCTGGAGCTCAATCGCGTCTCCAAGACCCGGAAGGATGGCTTCAAGGCGTTTGACCAAACGCGCAGCATCCTGTTCTTTTTTGCGCTTGTAGTCCCTCGGTGACAACTTTGACCATGGCTGGATGTCACTCATCGTGAAGGTGTGAACGATGTGCCGGCCGTCAGGTGCAAGCGAAGGATCGAGCAACGTCGGAATCGACACGAAGATCACCCCCTGCTCAGCTTCAAGATTGTCCCAGTCCTCAAGCAGCAAGTGGTGACAGTGGAACCCGTCAGGAATGACATCGGCACGTACACCCAGATGGAGTGAAAGAAACGAGCTCGATGGTTGGTAGCGCTTGCGCCAAGTGGATTCAGCTTTGGGGGTGTGTTCGCGGTTGACCAGGGTGCGTTGGGGAGAGCCTTCTCCGGCAAAGGTGTCCCAGCGGGTGGCATTGCTAACGATGCGCTTTGCCTGGATGGTGTCTCCGTCGGCGAGCCGTACACCAACAGCCCTTCCGTTCTCCACGAGTACGTCAGTGACACGGGATCCGTAGCGAATTGATCCGCCGTGAGCTTCCAGCCCTGCAACCAACTTCTCAGCGATTTTGCCGACACCGCCCTTTGGATAATTGATTCCACCGGCGTGGCGATCTGAGAAGACCATGCCGGCATTGATCATCGGCGTTCGATCAGCCGGCATCACAGACCAACAGAAACACTCCATATCGATCAAGCGCAGCAGCTCCTGATCACGGATGTGTTTGCGTGCCACATCGCCAACATTGAATGGCAACCATCGCGCCAGGCCGAGGCAGGCGAGCGGAGCTTTGAAGAACACTTTGGCGAGATAAGCCGGATCTTCTAGTGACAGCAAAGGCATGGCATCCAAACAGCGGAAGACCTGCCAGCAGGTGTTGTAGAAAGCTCGAATGCCAACGGCTTCATGAGGAAATTGATCGCTCATGCGGGCGATAAAGCCGTCGTAATCCCGATCCACAGCCATGGTGAGCCCATTGGGCAAGTGGTATTCCAGTTGCACAGGATCAGGAATGGTTTCACACGACTGCCCCACATCCGCAAGCGCGCGCGTAAGCAGGTTGGTGTGGCCATGCTCGCCGAAGCCAAAGATCATTGAAGCGCCGACATCAAACGTGAAGCCATCGCGCTTGAAGCTGCCTCCGGAACCTCCAGGGATCAGATAGCGCTCGAGAACCAGCGTCTTGGCCCCTTTGGCGGCCAATTGGGAGGCGGTGACCAGTCCTCCAATTCCGGACCCGATCACGATCACATCCCATTCAGGGTTCGCACTCACGGTCACGCGTCAGCTCTATCTGAGCTTCAAACCCTAGGAGGCCCCAGCAGCTGTGATGGGCGGTGTTGCCGTCAGGATCTCTTCTTCCGCTGATGCGCCTGCAGCCTGACTCAGGGCCGAGGTGAATCCTCGAAGAGGCTCTCGCAATACCACCAGCACAAGGAGTGAATCAGTGCACTGACAAGAACGCCGATCTGGAGAGAGCGACGCTCAATCCAACGATCCTCAAACCGGACAGGCGACAAGAGCGGAATTGTGCTGGTCCGCGGCTAACTGAAGATCCTGCAGCGCTCTATCCCGATAAGCCCCATAGCGACGCCTCTTATCGCGAATGCGTTCCGGCAACGCGGGTAGGAGGCCGAAATTTGGAGGCATTGGTTGAAACTTGCCAGATGGTGCTTCGCTAATGAAATGGGTCAATGCGCCAATCATGCAGGTCGGTGGAAGGTCGATGGTTGCTTGACCCTTGGCCAGCCGCGCAGCATTGGTGCCAGCCAGCCAGCCACCAGCAACAGCTGCGGCGTACCCCTCGGTGCCTGTGATCTGTCCGGCAGCAAGCAGACGTTCTCGACGCCTGAACTGAAGCGTTGGCTGCAGCAGTTCTGGAGCTTCCAGAAACGTGTTGCGATGCATCACTCCAAAGCGAACAAACTCTGCCTGTTCAAGGCCTGGAATCATGCGGAGCACACGCTTCTGCTCTCCCCACTTGAGATTCGTCTGAAAACCCACAAGGTTCCAAAGACGACCGTCCTTGTCTTCCTGCCGTAACTGAACGACGGCGTAGGCACGCTTGGCTCGCCGAACATCACGATCATTGACGTCACCCCAGCGTGGATCCCACAAGCCAATCGGTTTGAGCGGTCCGTACCGCATCGTGTCCTCACCGCGTCGGGCGAGTTCTTCGATCGGTAAGCATCCCTCGAAGAACGTGGCGTTGTCCTTCTCGAAATCCTTCAGTTCAGCTTGCTCAGCAGCAAGCAGTGCATCACGGAACGCGTGATACTCAGCCTCATTCATCGGGCAATTGATGTAGTCCGCATCGCCTTTGTCGTATCGACTGGCGCGGAATGCCCTTTCCATGTCAATGGTTTCACCATCAACGATTGGGCTGGCTGCATCGAAGAAATGACAGTCATCACGACCTGTGAAGGCACGCAGGTCTTCGGCAAGGGTTTCACTCGTGAGCGGTCCAGTAGCCAGCACCGTGATCTGATCCGACTCCGGCAAAGTCATCTGTTCACGCCTTTCGACGGTCACAAGCGGGTGCTGCTCGAGAGCCAAGGTGAGGGCAGCGCTGTAACGCCCGCGGTCTACAGCCAAAGCGCCTCCAGCTGGAACAGCGTGTGCGTCAGCAGTCGTGATGACTAGAGACCCCAGGCGTCGTAACTCCTCCTGAAGCAAGCCAGCGGCTCGATCGCTGCTTAAGGCCCCGAAGCTATTGCTGCAGACCAACTCTGCAAATTCACTGCTGTGATGTGCCGGTGATCGCCTCAGTGGGCGCATCTCGACAAGACGAACACGCACTCCAGATTGTGCGACTTGCCACGCTGCTTCAGTGCCAGCAAGACCGGCACCGATAACAACAACGGAAGCTTCGTCCAAAGCGAGCAATGACAATCAATCTCAACCCTATCGATCGGTCGAGACAGAGACCTGAATTCAGGCGCGGCTGCGCTTCAGCATCATTTGAAGCTGGCCCACAGCAGCCCTGCTGATGTTGAAGGCTGCCCAGCCCAGTGCCAGAAGGATGGGGGATGCCACGAGGACGAGCCGAAGATCCATGGTTTGTGGGGTTGGTGGGGTGATCTTAAAGACTGCGAGCACCGCTCACGACGGTCAGGGTCAGACCGTTTGGTTTTGCAGCAATTTTGACCAAGCTTCAGCCAATTCGGCGTAGTGCGCTGCATGGGCGCGCTGGTGATTCACGTCTTGGTCTGTGAGAACCCTTTTCACTGTTGCTGGTACCCCAGCAACGAGTGAACGAGGAGGAACATCGCGGGTCACAACAGCGCCAGCCGCAACGAGGGATCCTTCCCCGACCGTGACGCCATTCAGCACAACCGCGCCGATCCCCACGAGGCAACCGTCTCGCAACGTGCATCCGTGCACCACAGCACGATGACCAACAGTGACATCAGAGCCAATCAGCACAGGTTGGCCAGGATCGCCATGCAGTACTGCCCCGTCTTGCACGTTGCTGCGTGGACCAATCTTGATAGGAGCCATGTCTGCTCTGGCAACTGCTGTTGGCCAAAGGCTGGATCCTGCCGCCATCTGCACGTCGCCCATGACAACAGCGGAATCCGCTATCCAAGCCGTGGGATCGATGCGCGGTGTTGCGGTCAGAAACCCGGCTCGCGCTGGTGGAACGGTCATGGGAAGGACGGACCTTGACTGCAAAAGAGGATCCAAGGGAGGGCTGACAACCCTGCGGGACCAATCCCCGATGATCACTGGAATTGAACAGTGTGATGCCCGACACGCTGAATCAGTTCAAAAACTTTCATTTCGCTGGATGTCACCCCAAGCAGCAAGCCGAGGAAAACCGTCGGGAGGGCCTTCCAAGGGAGTGTCGAGCATCGGCGCCAAATCATTCAGTGAGGATTCACTTGGAAGAGGGCTCGCCTGGGTGATACGTTTCAGGTGTGCCTGACGGCATGACCTGACGTGGAACGTTGTTCCATAGTGCAGGAGGGTCGCTAGCTCAGCGGTAGAGCACTCGGCTTTTAACCGATTGGTCCTGAGTTCGAATCTCAGGCGACCCATTCTTTTAGTCCTTCGCCCATCATGGAGGGAACTCTCACCTCGCTGATGGACGGCCAAGCACGTGTTGCTGTCGTTGACGATGACCACCGCCTGCGAACCCTGATTCAGGAAGAACTCATCGATGAAGGTGTGCTGCCGATTCCATGCACTTCAGGAGAAGAGCTTCTCGAACTAATCAAACAGGATCAGATTGATCTGATTCTTCTTGACTTGATGATGCCAGGCATGGATGGCATGAGTTGTTTAAGAGCTCTTGAAGGCATATCGTGCGGGGTCCCCATCCTCGTTGTCACAGCCTTGAGTGACGAGATCAAGCGCGAGGAAGTGATGAACCATGGTGCATCGGAATATATTTTGAAGCCAGATCTCTTTGAACGATTGCCAGACCTTCTCAATCAATATCTTCCAGGTCGGAGCTAATATCAGCGTTTATTACATTAGGGCTCGGGAAGATGATTGAGATTTTGATACCGCGGCTCTTTTCAGAGTCATGATTGTTTTCCAGGCTGGCTTTAACCGTTCCGTTCATTCCCGCCACAAGTGCTTTCACAACAGCTAGCCCCAGGCCACTCCCCTCCCCAAAAGTGGGATTCCTGTTTTCTTCAAGTTTGCTGAATCGATCGAATACATTTGTAAGGCGAGAATCGTCAACTGCAAGGGTGCCACCATCAGTCACGAGCAGATCAATGCAGTCGTGATGAAACGATCCATGAATCATAAATGGATTCGTGCCGCTGGTGAAACGCTGACTATTGTCGAATAAGTTATTCATCACTCTGCCAAAAGCTGAATGATCAAGCTCAACCTCACGAGCCATGCATTGCTCTGATATTGATAGCTGAATCAAACTTCTTTTTTCTTGATCGAGAGAATCAAGCCATAGCTCAATAAAAACTTGGAAAGGGTGGCGTTCGAATGACCATGCAAATTGGTCGGTGTCAAGTTCAGAAAGAACAACAAGCTTGTCGACTAAGCCGACCATTCTCTTCGTTTCCGAGCGAACATCCTCAAGAGGGCGGAGCATCGCATCGTCGAGCTTAGAGAAGCGTGAAAGCCGTTTCAAGTTTCCACTGATAATTGCTAGAGGAGTGCGCAACTCATGAGCGAGTTTATTAATGAAGGACCTCTGTTGCTGCAATGCTTTCTCAAGCGGATCTAAGTCACGGAACACAATTAAAAGATACGGCTCATTGAGCTCGGTGATTGGTTTCCAGCTCACCATCCGCTGCACAGCTGTTGATAGAGATGAATCATTGACTAGCAAAGGTTGAATTAGCAGCAGCATCTGGCCGTCACCAAGCTTGGCTTGGGATAGCGGGTGTTGGTAATCTTCTTGGGGCAAATCTCGTTGATCGGGATGTCGAAAAGTAGCGACCTGTTGGAATCGCTTTCCAATAACCCTCAGTGCTAGACCGTTGCCGAAACATTGAGCAGCAGCACGATTTACCCAGCGAACATGGTGATGCTCATCAAGAATGAGCATGGCTTCTTCAGTAGCATCAAAGGCCACGCGAAGTAGGCCCAAAGACTGGCGCAATTGCACAACAAGTTCATTGGGTTCGCGATTCTTGTTATCGGGTTGATCAGCAGCCATAGGGGCCCTCCAAGGGCCTCAGGGTTGCAGCAAAACTCCAACCATCTTGATCATCTTTTTCAGCAACAATAAAATGTTCACTCTTAATGACTGAGCCATTGGCGCATATTGTTGCTAATTCCAAGGGATGATTAACAACTTCTGAAGTCTCAGTCAGTTTGAAACGCGCAAATCCAGCGTGATGCAGCTCTCTGAACTGCTGAGGTAAGATTAATCCAATGGTTTGACCGATCAGCGCATCATCCCATCCATAAATCACCTTAAAACGATGATTGAATTCAACGACTAATCCGTTTGAATCTGCCCTGATGAAGGGGAGGTCGTGACACTCACGTAGAGCTGCAACTGCACCAGGCGTCCAATCCATCGAGAGCGACCCTTTCGTCCCAGACTAGGCATTCAAAGCCAACTCAACTACGCGCTAGCTCATGAAGCTCTACAAGATCAAAGCTGGAGTGTGGAACTGCTGGGTAGAGCAGGTGCTTCGGGAGCACTCTCTGACACAATGCCAAGCCCTCTCATCGCCTGAATATCACCCCTGTTCAGCGACCTAGCGGGCGACAGCAGTCGAGAATTCATTCAATATCACTTCACCCTGGGCTGACTGAGAACTCGGTGCCCAACCCTTGGCGCGGAGAATGGTCACCCTGTATTTGGTGCTCACGTACAGGCGCACCCCACCCCAGAGCGCCCTCCAGCTGATGAGTTCAGCTCTTCATCCGAAATCTCTTCTTGGGCTTTCTCTATCTCTTCTGCAGACATTGTGAAGCCTGCCTCCTTGGCAATGTCCACAATGGTGTTGGGATCGGTGACGCCTTGAAGTTTTTGTTGAAGTGTTGGGTCTGACTGAATGGCCTCCCAGAATGCTTTCAGTTGCTCTTCTGACATGAGAGGGCGTGGAGCTACAGCCTTTTGATAGTCACGATCGGCTTCAACGACTCAAACGGTGAGGGATGAGCCACCAAACAGCCACTCGCGCCTTATTTCGCATGCCAAGGCAACGCCCCTGAACACTTGGGCACTTTGGACCCCCTTCTGTCGCACCATACTCACCACCACCATCCCTAATACCAGATACAAATCAACATTGTCTAACACCTCTTCAGTCAACTCTTCCTTGAGCTGCTCTGGTTCGTCGTCTTAGGTGATCTTAGAGGCTTCAATCAGTTCTCATTCTCCCGGCAATGGCGGCATCGATCGGTCAGTTCTTAATCTCCTCGGAAGGATCGGTCGATTGCACTTCGCAAGTTCTCTGATACGGCGCTCTCGATCTGTCTCGCCGCTTCCGCCAGTCGAGTTTTCCAGTTCTTCATCAAAAATGTCGTCCTTGGTGTTCTTGATCTCTTCCATCATCTCTACCTCCTCCTCAAAATTCTTTGTCTTGGTTCCCTATCCTTTATTTCTCTGATGCGACGACTTCTGAATGTCTCCTCAGTTCCACCGCTGACGCTTTCTAATTCCTCATCAGAAGTGTTTTTAATGATACTTTCCTTCTCTTCTGACATTGGTGGTGCTGTGAGGATTAGTGAAACCATAGCACCGAACACTTCTTTTTCATCACCTGGAATCTCTCTCATTCATACCCGAAACCTTCCTTGCACCTCTCTATTCCTTTGCCGAGTCCTTTCAGGGATTTCTCTATCCCTATGGCGGAGACCACCAGTGGTACTTTCCAGTTCCTCTTCGGAAATATCTTCGTTTTTACTTTCCTTCTCTCCTATGGTGACAAATACCTTTCCAAAAGTTTATTAAAGGCTCGTTATGCCTCAGGGGGTATAGGTTCCTCGTGGACGCGCCAGGTCGCCTGCGACCTCTCCAGAAACTCCTCCAGATATTCCCTCTAGGTCCTCCTTACTCAACTCTTCCTTGAGCTGCTCTGGCTGTATTAGGTCTGACTTTGATTTCTGCTGATTAGATTGTTCTTTTGACATGAGAGGGAGTGGAGTTACTGCCTCGTTATAGCAACGGTTGGAAAACGTATCTGATTTCAATAAAAAAGCCTGCTATGTGGGGCTAATGGTGCCAGCTATTGGAGGTTGGTTTGTTGACTTTTGATGGTGATCGAAGCAATAAAAGTCCTCTGCGGCTGTCGGGGTTTGAGTGTGTAAGTTCAAAAGCTCCAGCTTTAAAAACTTACACACTTACAGGTCTATTATTATTCCAGCACCTACGACCTACCAGGGCTCCGCAGGTCTGAGTCCCCAAAGGCTTCCCTCCCGCCGCATTTTCCAACTCCTCATCAGAAATCTCTGATTGAGCCTTCTTCAAGTCATCAGCAGAAATACTAAACCCAGCATCTATCGCAATCGCAGCAACAGCATTGGCGTCAGCAGCCGCTTTCAGCTTTTCCTGAAGGCTGGTGTCACCTTGGACCTTCTCTAGAAAGGCGTTGAGCTGCTCTTCTGACATGGGAAGGCACGGAGCTACAGCCTGGTCATAGCAATAGTCGGCAGCAGTGTCTGTATCTAATAAAAAAGCTCGCCAAATGCGGGCGATGGTGCCAGGTATGAAGGCTGATTGATCGGGTTAGTCAGACGATTGAAGCAATAAAAACACTGCAGTAGAATGAATTTACCGCTTCACTACTGTACCTTACTGGGTGATATTTGTTTGTATTTATATGCCTGCACTCCCTAAGCATCCTAACGGTGAGTGAAAATAACACAAATGCCGCCAGCCGCACCACTCAGCTGTTCATCTTCCGAAAGCTCAGCTTGAGCTTTCTCTAGCTCCTCAACAGAAATCGTAAATCCCGCTTCCTTGGCAATGTCCACAACCCCACCAAGGTCTGAGACCCCTTGCAATTTTTGCTTAAGCGCTGGATCCGCCTGAGTAGCTTCCCAGAAAGCCTTGAGCTGCTGTTCTGACATTGGTGTGGAGGGTGTATGTGCCATGAATAGCAGCATTAGTAGTCAGGTGAAGTTCCTAAGGACA
The DNA here is from genome assembly GCF_014280035.1 of Synechococcus sp. A18-25c. Taxonomy (NCBI): domain Bacteria; kingdom Bacillati; phylum Cyanobacteriota; class Cyanophyceae; order Synechococcales; family Synechococcaceae; genus Synechococcus; species Synechococcus sp. A18-25c. Next base: position 1,450,199 of record NZ_CP047957.1, on the reverse strand, counting down.
CAATTGGCTTGATGAGCAGATTTGAATAATATTAAGTGCCAGGTATCGGAGGCTGATTTGTGGAATTAGTCAGATTATTGATGCAATAAAAAACTCCTGTCAAGCAGGGGCTTTTAGGGCGTAGCCTTAGTATATGCAGTCTTCATAGGGACGGACATTGCACGTTTGTATGCCAGTTCGATTTCCTCTCTGCCCCCCAGCTGCACCTTCCAGCTCCTCGTCTGACAATTCTACCGATTGCACTGATTGAATATCTTCTGCGGTAATTGCAAAACCTGCGTCTTTAGCAATTTCAATGGCGGCTTCAGGAGTGGTTACTGCATTGAGCTTTTCCCGAAGGCTGGTGTCTCCTTGGACCTTTTCTAGAAAGGCTTTGAGTTGCTCTTCTGACATTGAAGGGCTTGGAGCTACAGCCTGGTTATAGCAGCGATCGGCTGCGGTGTCTGCAAATACTAAAACGCCCGCTGAGTGCAAGCGATGGCGCCAACTATTAGCAACTCATAAACGGACTTCCTGTAGCCCTTAACAACAGGCCAGGCTACAATTCTAAAAAGTTGATTTCTCCTTGGCAAGACATTCTATATTTTACTCCATGGTTAAGTGGGTTTTTAAAGAGATTTACGCAGATCTTCCTCGACAGATCATCGAACCTTGCGAATGCTTGTCCTCAAAGATTTTTCCCGACGAAAAAATAAATAAATATAGCTGTATGCTCGAATTTCATCACCTCCTGCCGCCAAGAGTTGATCTATCATTTCATATCATGTCAACTTTATCATCAATGTCAGCCATAGAATTGCCGACTTGGTGGTCCGCTTATCTTGAAAATTGCGATCACACGAATAGGAATTCATTTGTTAATTCTTGCGAGTCTAGAAATATTATAAAAATCACTGAGCACGACGATAGATGTCATGAACCACTGCCTTACCGCTTGCCATACGATCATTTTCTTGAGTTCGATTTGCAAGGCAATTCAGTTGAGCTGGGGGGTATATTTCAGCGCATTGAACGAATAGGCGATGATAATAAATTTGATGATTTCTACTTTTTTCAAATCTTGGATCGTTCGCCTGGGTTCACGGGATCCGAGTTTCGTGATGAGTTGGTCGACATGCACTTAGCACAGCTAACTAAGATCCTTGGCCTCCCTGTCCAGCTTGGATTGATGGTTGGCAGAGGGGAGCTGATCAAGCTTGTCTATAAATCTATAGATACAACCGTATGGCAGGAGAAATCGGAGAATTATTGTCAGTGTTTACTTCAATATTTCTCGCAAAACTTTGTAGAAAACTTCAGGCAAATAATTAATGAATTTAATTGTATACCTGATATTAGCTTTCGATTGTGTTTAGACTTGGACCTTATTAAATGCCTTGATTCACCGCGCTTTTGCGTCGAAATTTTCCCTGCATCAGGGGTAAAAGAGGCAAGAAGTCACAAGCTGCTATATCTCTTGCAAGATAAATTCAAATTAGAACAGTCAAGCGTCCATAATGCAATAAATTTGCATCAAGAATTACCAAAAGGTCATAGACGCATTCCCGGTGGCCATTCTATTCCTGGCTGTAAAGACGAAAGGATATATTCTATTGCCGCTACTTTAAGTCATTATAAAATTGAGTTCCCGCTTGACTCCCGCCCCAAGCTAAAAACATATGTCAATGCCACATCTGAGACATTTTATACTTAAACAATGCTGCCAATTTTGTTGCTCAGAGAAAAGATGATTCAACGATATGCAAAAGCGCCTTTCATCCATCAGCCTGAGAAAACCGTTCATCTCCTCGACAGCTGTGAGATTGTCGTTTTCAGGAGCAATCTCCTCCATTCGCTTGCAAGGTCACAGCAGGCTCTGAGATAAGCAGGCTATACAGCTCACCCTGCACCTCAGCGGGCATCGCATCACACATTGCCTTGAACTCTTCCAGGGTTGCCATCAGCGGACCTGCAGCGTTACCCCTTTTTAGTCATCTGGGTCAGCGGCTTCAGCTGCAAGCAATAAAAAAACCCCGCCTCGCGACGGGGTGCGTGTTTTGTCGGGAAATGGACAGCGACAAGATTAGTGGTCATCAACCATTCAAATCAAAAGAAATCATCTCCGACTGTTGTCATGGACTGTACGAATTGCGAGTTGATGTCGTTAGATCCATTGATTTCCGGATTGATGTCGCCTAGGGCCTCAATCAAGTCGGATTCAACATATACCTCGCCATTATTCTCGCCACCCCAGTTTGTATGAGGATCATCAAGGCCAATGCCAATACTTAGCTCGTTACCAGCACCACCAGATTTGCCGTCAGGGCCCCAGTTGGTAATTGGGTCGCCGGCTTCAAAGCCACCTAGATCTCTTTCAAGTGATCCACCATTTTGTCCCTCTTCGCCAAAGTTGATGTCTGCATCAACCTCTTCAAGCGAAGTGTCGCCTTCAGAATCCCCCTCACCTTGGTGCTCATTCATTGGGTTTTCTGAGCTTTCTTCGGCTCCGGAGCCATTACCTTCTGCCCCGTCCCCTCCATTATCATCATCACCACCAAATAAGCTCTTCAGCCAATCCCAGAAGCCTCCCTCGCCATCTTCGCTTTCCGTATTGTTGTCATTATTACCAGTACCATCATCTGTACCAGGTTCCGGTTCGTTGCTTCCACCCTGATCAGCTGGATCGTTCTGACCTTCTGACTCGTCTGATTCTTGCCCTCGTTTACCGTCGAAGGCATCAAGAACTTTCTGGCTAACTGGTGGCTCATCCGGATCCAGCAGGCCCGAATCTACTCCACTATATAGATCCTCGACAAACTTCCTAGCAAATTCCTCTTTCTCCTCGTCTGTCATGTTTTCCCAATCAGGATCTCCATTTGCACCATTGGCTCCGGCTGCACGCTCTCGAATGTGGCTTGCATGATTGTCTGGGGTTGCGTACAGTTCAGAGATACTGTCAGGGTTAAGCAACTCACCTACAGCTGCTTCTTGGATAATTGATTCCTGATTTACATCAATGTTTGCGATTTCCTTGGGATCGACCTTTAGATCAACGCCATCAAGAGCGGACTGATTAATTTGTTGAGCAGTTGAGGCTTCGCTGGAATCCACAAACAAGTCAACAGCTTTAGAGCTGTCGCTGGTTTCATATGCGGTGGTGATGCCGTCCTTGATTTCAATGGACTCTTTGGTTGAGAAGGATTTCATTGTTTTGTCCTTTTGTGATGTCAAGTGTGCTTTTTGTTCGGAAGAAGTCCTCCGATGCACACACCATCACCGGAAACACCGATCGACTCGATGACCTGGCTCGAAGGCTTCTGTGATCTTGGTCACAGGGTTTTAAAAGCACTGCAATGACTCGGTTTCAAAGACTCACTCCCCAGTTCCAGCCCACCATCCGATCTGCTTCCTCCTCGCTCAGTAGTGGCATCAGGAAATCCCTTGTCAGCTCGTCAACCACGTCCAGCCCCAGCTCATCAAGCCCCATCTCCAGCAGTGTCTTGAACCCCTTCGGGTCATTGGCTCGCAGCGCAAGCAGCAGTTCAGTCAGCAGCGTGACTCCGTTGTAGCCCTGATGCGGCGACAGTTCAGCCACCCGGTTTGGTCAAGGCCCACCAACGACATTGCCTCCACTCTTTTTGTCTTCCAGGACTGCCATCAACAACGTGTGCAGCTGCACGCAGGACTTGTCCTCTTCAGGGTCCAACGGCATCTTGCCTGACTGAAGCGATCTGCACTCGTCCATCAGCTGTTTCATGCCGGTGGCTCTGATGGTTCCGCCAGGTTCAATGTCAAACACCTCTTCATCAGAAGGCCAGACAAGATCCTTGGCGTTTGGCTGCTGAGCGCAGGCAAGCGGAACAAGGGCAAGAGCAACAATTGCAGTGGATCGAAGGCGCATAGACCATTTCCCAGCTGTGCTCGAACAGTGCCATGCTGACGTAGTCGTGGAATTCGACCCGAGTCACGAGTGCTGGGAGGCGAGTAATTCTTGGTCAAAGTTGAGCTTCGTGCAGCAAAGATTCCAAGCCTTGTAGGAATCTTCGCTGATCACTATTGGCTGCTGGTATTTCGTTCTGTTGACGGTAGCCAGCTTCAAAAATGTGACAGGTGGGAGGTGTGGCAACAAGCCAATCAGAACAAAACTTGCTGGGGGCATCTTCACAAGAATCTTCTGCCTCCATATCAAGGAGTGGGAAATGGTTCGTCTGTATGTATTCAACAATGGAGAGACGACCAGGCTTTGTCGATTATTGAAAAAGTTGAAACGTCTCCATGGACCTATCCTTTTACTGATCGATACAGATACTGGCCAGGCCCGAATAGCAATACTTTTGCCCAGTGGATTGTTCGAGATAAGACAACCCTCGGTATCAGGGCGATTGGCAGAAATTTTTCAGTACCAGAACAACATCAAGCTAAGACAAGCCAGACATGGCTTCGCTAAGGGCAAACTGCCGCTGCTCGTTCATCCGGTAGGCGGTCCCCACCGTGACCCTGAGCTGGTTCTCAGTCCTCTCGCCTACTTAGCTGCGTGTCTATGGCTTGGCATTGGAGGCGACTGACGTAGGGAGTGACAAACCAGTGCCAACGGAATGTCTGACACACGAAGGAAACCCATCGCAGCAGCTGGTTTCGGCCAGATCCCCTTCAACGCCTACTATGTGGCGGTAGCGGGGCGTGGCGCAGCTTGGTAGCGCGGGTGCTTTGGGAGCACTAGGTCGCAGGTTCGAATCCTGTCGCCCCGACTTGGATCTCAGCGAGCAGAGAAGACTCGCTGTCCCGAGAGGGTCAGCCACCACTCACAACCTCGGAAACCGAAGAGCAGGGTGGTACCACAATTATCGACCCCCAGGGGTTGGCCAGTAAGGGGAACGGTCCAGATCGAAAACTTACCTGTGAAATTCCACTTGGCATCTTCAGGAACAGCTACACCTTGATGGCAACCAGTTAAAACTGACTCAGGCAGGCTTAAGCTGATACTGACCACCAAGATGCCCTGACTTCTTCAAGGGGGGTTTCGGCAATGGCGAAGTAGTCAATATCCAGTAATGGGTCAACGATGCAGGATTTGCCTCGTTGAATAGCCTGGGCAACTCTGTCGATGCCATCAACTGATGAGAGAGCCTTGCCAAACTTGTCAGCTCCATAAAAGGAATGGAGTAGGCCAGTTTCTAAAATACTGATCGCACCAATAAATCCCAGTGTGACTCCAGGAAATTGACTAGAAGAAGCCATGAATGCTGTCACTTCTAATTCTCCAACTGGGGTGGTGTCATAGCCAGCGATTAAGTGAATCCAGTCATGGTGTGCCAGGGAGGAATTGCCAGCACCAAGCTCCCCAGGAAGTTTAAATCCTCTTGTTTGGTAAAAGTCCCATAATTGCCGTCCCAGACTCCCTTGTGGGAAGTTTTTTAAGTTGTCCCATTTTGAATATTCGTCGGGATCTTCTTGAACGCATAATCCATAGGCGTGGTCGCCGTATTTTCGGATAAGATTCTGGAATACTGGGTCATCTTGATGATTGCCCTCTCCAATCCAGTTATGCCGATAAAAATCTGATGTTGCTTGTGTAATGGCATTGTTGGCCAGCTCTCGTGAAAGCTTCAGCAGCTCGGTGTCGCATTCCAGTACTTGAGACCATTCATCAATGGCATTGCTCAAACTTTTGGGAATTGGACTGCAAAGCATTTCAAAGGCGATCAGCAACTCAAGCAGCTCTTTTTTCTCGTTGGAGCTATGAAGCTGAGCTGCTGCACCAGCGGCATCTACCGCGGGGTGTGTATTGAAGTCGATGTCAGCATCAAGAAGCTTTAAAAACAGAGCATGGGCTAGTGCTTCTTGGCTCTGTACATACCAGGTGCCATTGGGTCGGTGGACATCAACCAACGCAGAAGCCAAAAGGAAGGCTTGTTTGGGGGAGTTGTGGATTAAGAACATGTTTTGTTTCTTTATGGCGTAACCGTACCGCTGATCATGGGCGTCTATGTGCGTCTCAAGCGCCAAGGAATCAGAACCATTGAGCAGCTGACAAAAAATCGAGAGTGGACTCGCCTCCCAGGCATTGGCGAAGTCACAATCGCGCTAGTGAATGCTGCACTCGAGGGGATGGGCAAGGCTGAATACTCTGCCACTGACCTGACCTGCACCGTCCTGTACGGTCAGCCCTGCGAGCAATGTTGCGAACGAGTCATTCAGGACCGCACCAAAGCCCTGTGACTCACAAGAAACTGTCACCGTCTGTTAAGCGCTGGCACGCAAACGCCACGCAGCTTTGGGTGGCACTGCCGTACAAATGGTTTTGATCAACGAGGAGAAGGATCGTCTCAGGCTGCGAGTGCGCTGATTGCAACGCTGAACAACCTCTAAACGCTTGGCGATTCGGTCCTGGCTGAAGTGCAACTCCGACAAGCGAATGCGGGAATGATCGATCTGCTTCGGTCTTGATTTGTTTTGTGAGGAATCCAATCCTTTGCTAGTCATGGTCTGACTGATGTTTTCAGGATCATGATCAAAGTCAGGACCTCTCTTTTTTTTGCCGCGCTGTTCTTGAGCGCAATGAGTGGAGTTGCTATCGCAGAGTCTGGCTCCGCTACCGTCCAAGCGATGAATGAGGAGGTAGCTAAGAATCGTGCTCTCTCCAAAGTCCCCCAAGGCTCAACGCCGACAGATCTATCTTGCCGCTCACAAGAGGTTGGCGCAGAAACGGCTTACACCTGCACCGTCAAGTGGGATTAAGAATGTTTGAATCCTTTTGATCTTATTAATCGAACTTTTGCGCCTCAAGTTCTCATCTAACACACTATACTTTTTGTCATTGGCAGAGTCTTAAGGGGCTTTTTGATTGCCCATAAGTCTCTGATTCTCGCTACCGGTGATGGGACGATGCAACATTATCGATACGCTTGTGCTTGTGCTTGTGTTGGCGACAGTATCGTGGATAGTTTCATATCAAAAATAGCGTGAATGTATCCCAATCCGTAGGTTCATTCGGTGATTGTTGGCATGCCCATACCCGCTTATGGCGCTCAGGAGACCAGCCGATTGCTTGTGGATGTCATTCACCCATCTGATGCAGTCGATTATCGACAATATTATTGGCTTGGTAAAGCAACCAACTGCTCCTCGAGAAGCATATTAAACGTAAGTAATTGCTCATCACTTAATTGTTGTCTCGATGTGGCCTGGAAATTTTGGTGAAGAAACTCTCTGGCTTGCTCTTGTTGCCAATTCAGCCGTTGAAGGATTTCATCACTTTGGTTCACAAGATCGGATCGCCGCAGCGGTACTGACGTCTGTTGTGGATCACTGCCTGCTGATAGCTCACGCAAGCGTTTGAGATAGGCGACTAAATCGTTGAATCGCGTCAGTCGATGCCGGCTGCCATGGCCAAAGGCTCGCTCCAGGTAGATCCGTTCCTTCTCCCTGTCCCAACCGATCCGTTGCAGTTCGAGGTCGATGGCGGTGAGTTCTTCGCTCCAGTCGTCTGGATCGGTTGGCGCTTCACTTGGCGGCATTTGGCTTGAAGATTCAACCGCTTGATTCCCCTGCGGCGTTGGCCTGGGCTGTTGCACACGTCGTTCAGGATCAGGCATTTGTTTGGGCATCTCTGAGGTCGTCGCTGAGCTGGTGTGCTGTGCGTCTCCTGCTGTTACAGAGGGCTGTCTCACGATCGGGGTCGTTCTGATCTCTTGTTGCCCATCAAGTTCACTCGCAGACTGGGCTGAGGGCTTTGTTGGCTTTGGACGTTCGCCGATCAACGCTGGTGTTCCAGCACAACGTTTTTGCAAACGCGCGATGGCTAAATCCTCGGCATCCATCACGGTGACACCTTCTGCCAGGGCGCTTCCTAAAGACCGATCTCCTTCAAATCCTTCGACCAGCACAACGCATCGGTCCTGGTCGAGATGGCAAAGCTTCGCTTGGGTCTGCATGCCGCTGTTGATGGTCCATCATTTCTAGGCTGCAGCAATGGATACAGCTGCTCTCCCTTCTCTCACCGCCTGGATGGACGGTGTCGATCAGCTGAGTGAGCTGCTTCCGCTGCTGCCTGTGCTGGTCAGTCTGGAGCTTCTTCTCTCTGCAGACAATGCCATCGCTTTAGCGGCGATCGCGCGTGGTCAGCAGGATCCAAGCTTGGAGAGACGTGCCCTCAATCTCGGCATTGGCATGGCCTTTGTCTTGCGGGTGGCATTGATCCTCTTGGCCCAATTGGTTCTTGCCTTTCCTCCCATTCAGCTCGCGGGAGGCCTCTATCTGCTGTGGCTCAGTGTTCGTTATTTCCAGAACCATTCAGCCCCGCCCACTGGTGCTGAACAAGTCAACACGACGCCACGTGTGAGTTTTGGTCGGACTGTGCTGACCTTGGCCATCACGGATCTGGCCTTTTCCATTGACAGTGTTGCGGCTGCAGTCGCCATCAGTGATCAGATCTTGTTGGTCGTGACCGGGGCCCTGATTGGAGTGGTCGCGTTGAGGTTCACTTCGGGCATGTTCATCCGGTGGTTGCAGATCTATCCGCGTCTTGAAACAGCAGGCTTTCTTGCCGTCGGTTTCGTGGGGCTGAAGCTTCTGGTGTTGCTCGCTCTGCCAACCCTGCATCCATCGGAGTTGCTTACTTTTCTGTCTGTCATGTCCCTGTTGATTTGGGGTTTTTCACGTCGAGATTCCTTGCCGGCAGAGGAGGTTTGAACGATGTTGGTGGAAATTCGGCAATCCGGAAGCGAGCTCGTTTTGGATCGTGTCGAGCTGGATGAGCCGCCCCAGCCTGGCCGTTGGTTTCTCCATGGTGAGACCAGCTATTTCGTAATGCAGCGGCGGCATCGTTACCGGCTGCACTCGGGGTCTTACCAATTGAGTTCGGTGATCCTGATGGTGAAAGCTCAGGTTCAGCCCGAAGATGCCCGGTGGTTTCGTCATGGTTGGGTGATCGGCGATCCCAGTTGCCGCTTCAATGCACGTAGCCCACTGATTCGCTGTGCTGTTCTCCCGGATGGTCCGTGCGAACGTTGCACGCATTGGACTTCTGTGCATCCATGAAGCGCGAGCGCTGCTGGGTTTGGTTCCGAGGAGGCTTGAACGAAACCTCGCATTGGGTGGGTGGGTTTTACGCCACCACGGATGATCAAGAAGGCGTGTTGATCCAACACGGCAGTTATCGCGACACAAGGGTTCCTGAATGGCGAATCACCCAGAAAGAGCCTGTCGACCTTCACGCAGCTCCAGCCATTCCTGACGATGCGGTTTGGCAAATCAACTAGATGCCGTCGACGCCAACCACGACTGTTCAAGCGCGGGCGAAGGCTGTGTTGCTTGAGTTTCTCAAGTTCAGGGTGCTCGCAGCTGAAGAGGATTTTTTTGCCAACAACGATCGTCAACAGCGTCGTGAGTGGCTGTCTGTGATGCATCCACAGTCTCTGGTTCTCACCGATGAGCAGCTTGACCACGTCTGGCATCAGGCTCACGCTCTCTATGGCTCTCATTAACCGCGTCGGGGCCGACTCCTAGGGTGAACGATTCCGGAGCACGACGATTAGCCAAGCCCCTATCGCCACACCCGCTCAGGCCTGTTTCGATGACCTTGGGTTGGGTGAGCCCCTGCTCAAAGCTTTACGCGAGAAGGGTTACAGCCGCCCCTCACCGATTCAGGAGCAGGCAATCCCTGCAGTGATCAAAGGTCACGATGTGATGGCGGCAGCACAGACGGGCACTGGCAAGACAGCTGGCTTCACGCTCCCTTTGTTGGAACGGTTGCGGCATGGGCGACGCGCCTCGCGTCGGCAAGTGAGAGTGTTGGTGCTGACGCCAACGCGTGAACTGGCTGCGCAAGTGCTTGAAAATGTGCGTGCCTATGGCCGTCACTTGCCATTGCGCAGCGATGTGGTGTTCGGTGGAGTGAAGATCAATCCACAAATTGCCCGTCTTCAAGATGGGGTTGATGTACTTGTGGCCACTCCTGGCCGGTTGCTTGATCTTCATCAACAAGGGATGGTGATATTTGACCGGCTTGAATCGCTTGTTTTGGATGAAGCCGATCGCATGCTCGACATGGGCTTTATCCACGATATCCGCAAGTTGATTCGCTTCCTACCTGAGCATCGTCAAACTCTCTTATTTTCAGCGACATTCAGTGCACCCATTCGCAAGCTTGCAACTGGCTTGCTTCACAAGCCTGTGCAAATTCAAGTCGCTCCTGAAAATCAGACAGCCCGTTCAGTTGATCAGGTTGTGCATCCATGCGATATGAAGCGGAAGCCTGATCTCCTCAGTCACCTGATTCGTTCCGGTGATTGGCAACAGGTGCTTGTCTTTTCTCGTACGAAGCATGGAGCGAATCGAGTCGCCGATCGATTGAATAAAGAGGGATTGGCGGCTGCTGCGATTCATGGCAACAAAAGTCAAGGCGCGCGTACCCGAGCATTGCAGGGTTTCAAACAAGGGGATGTGCGCGTTCTCGTTGCGACGGATATTGCCGCTCGAGGCATCGATATTCAGCAGCTGCCCCATGTCGTGAACCTTGACCTCCCCAATGTCGCTGAGGATTATGTGCATCGCATTGGACGCACAGGTCGGGCTGGTGAGACAGGCCATGCCATTTCGCTGGTGGCAGCTGAAGAAGCCCTGTTGCTCAAGGCGATTGAGCGTTTGACCGGTGAAGTCCTACGCAAGGAACCAGTCAAAGGATTTGAACCCACGGTCCTCTCTGCGCCTCCATTGGATCTCAGTGGTGGACGCCGTAACCACGGCAACACTCCAAGACGCCGCGCAGGACTGAGTGCCAATCGACGCTCTTCGCCCTCCTCATCTCGACAACGACGTCGCTGATTTCAGCCCATCTGGTCGCCAGGTCTGGCGTTCAGTTGTTGCCAAAGGGCTAGACCAACGCTCCTGTTTTTCCCTTCCAATTGCGCTTCGCGGATCAACAGAGGACAACCTGAGCTGCTGACGACAACACCAGCCGCGCTCACATCCAGAACTTCGCCGGGTTTGTGTTGACCTGTTGTCCACCGGCCAATCAGTGCTTGGGCATCGTCGGTGAGTTGTGATTTCAGGCGTGCAATCAATGGTTCTGTGGCCATTAGTTTCAGACGCTTTCCTTGCCATTGCGTGACTGCTCCTGGATACAAACCCATCACTTTTCGATGGATAGAGAGTGCTGAATCCGACCAATCCAGAGCAAAGTCTTCTTTCTTGAGCATGCGCGCGTAGCTTGCATGGTCATCGGTTTGTGGGCGGACGTTGAGCTTTGCAAAGCGTTCTGATTCACAGCCCAAGCCAGCCGATTCAATTAATGGCATGGCTTCCACAATCAACGATGCCGTGAGATCGCTCAGCCGATTGGCTACAACCTGGGCATTGTCAAGCAGGCCGATTTCAACAGCACGCTCAAGCAGTACAGGTCCTGTGTCCAAGCCTTCCTCCATGGCCATCACACCAACACCGGTGCGTTCATCGCCTTCAAGCAGCGCCCACTGGATGGGTCCAGCGCCTCGCCATCGGGGTAGCAGTGAGCCATGGCCGTTCCAGCATCCCCTCGGGGGTTGTTCAAGAACACTCTTTGGGAGGATCTGACCAAACGCCACAACCACAGACAGATCTGCACCCAGTTCAGCCAGATCCCGCTGACACGGCAGGTCTTTTCGGATCCGTTCGGGCGTGAACACTGGAACTCCCAGTTCGATCGCCTTGAGCTTCACCGGTGAAGGGATGAGTTGCTTTCCGCGCCCTCGACGCCGATCGGGTTGGGTGACAACGCCGACAATCTCATGACCAGCTGAGCAAAGAGCATCAAGTGTGGGCACTGCGTAGGTGGGAGTGCCCCAGAAGAGGATCTTCATCGCAGCGTTGCAACCGGAAGCTCTTGGTCAGGCGTCACCCGTGATGGCAAGACCATCCACCCAGATGTGAGGACAGACTCCTTCATGTGTGACGACGGGCGTGTGCTCGATCTGAACAATCGACTTGAGAACATTGCGAATATCACCCGCGATTGTGGCTGCCTCGATGGAGGTGCGATCTCCATTGTTGACAAGCCAGCCGTCGAATGGAAGTGAAAACGCCCCTTGGCTTGCTTTCACGCCTGCGTGCAGTGCATTGAGGCTTTCAACCAGCACGAATGCGTCTGATGTTGTGGTGTGATCGAGATGTTCTGCGTCTGTCGTCGAACCGGGTGTGCGCGCGATTTCAAACCAATCGGGACCCACAGAGACCTTGGCTCCCATGCCAGCATGACCGGTTGGATTCACTCCAAAACGGCGGGCCGTAGCTTCGGAGTGAAGGAAGTTTTTCAGCTCACCATTTCCGATCAACGGCAAGGATTGCGTGGGTGTTCCTTCTCCGTCGAACGGCATCGCCCCGATGTGTGCTGGATGCAATCCGTTGTCTGTGAGATTGAAGAACGGAACGGCGAGTTGATCACCGATGGAGTCTGCTTTGCTGAGACTGACACCATCCAGAACGGCTCGAGCATTGAACATGCTGCTGAACGAACCGACCAGATCGAGAAACGCCTCTGGAGTGAAACAAACGAGATAACGACCTGTGTCGATTGGTTGGTAATTCAGATGGCTGATTGTGCGCTCTGCAGCTTCATCAATGCAACCACTCAGATCGAGCTCACGGCTTCCCAATGCAACCCGAACAGCACCACCGCTCCTCGGTTTCCGACCACTTTCTTCGGCACGAGCCATCAAATAAACAGTGGCTTGAGTGCGTTGTGCTTGTCGGACTGCTCCTTCGCTGTTGAGATAGATCCGCTCACTGCTTCCCTCATTGAGTGCGTTGTAGGGAAGCGTGTTGATGGCCGGATGGCGTCCAAGCAAATCTTTTTCTGCATCAAGCAGTTGTTCGAGCAAGATCTGAATGCCTTGAGACTCCTTCATGGGCCGATCCAGCTCGGGCGTTGCCTCCTTGGCCAGAGGGGAGAACCCTGGAACATCATCGGGATTCCCGAAAGCACTGGCTTCATGCGCTCCCATCAGTGCTTTCTCGAGTCCTGACTCCGATAAATCGGACGTGCTGGTGATTCCAACCAGTCCTTGCTGATTCCACACACGAACCGTGATGGAGCTCCGTTGTGATGCCTTGAGCTGCTTCGGTTCCCCGCGGTCGACCTGGACTGAAGCGCTGTTGCTGCGGCTGGCACCGAGATCCCACTGAGAGATCCCTTCGCGTTGCGCTAATGCGGTGAGCTGATCCTGTAGAGCTTGAACGTTGAGCGGAGCGTTGGACATGATCAACGGCCTCCCACAGTGATGGAATCAACTTTCACATGTGGTTGACCGACGGTCACGAAGACGCTGCCACTGACAGATCCGCAGTAACCGGCAGCGAGATCAAGATCATCAGCACACATCGAGATCTTCGGCATCACTTCTTTGGCATCACCGATCAAGGTTGCACCTTTAACCGGTTGTCCAAGTTTTCCGTCGTTAATCAAATAACCCTCTTCAACAGAAAAATTGAATTGGCCAGTTGCGCCGACGCTACCGGCACCCATGGATTTGCAATACAGGCCCGTTTCCACTGAACTGATCAGATCATCAACACTGTGGGGACCTGCCGCGATGTAGGTGTTCCGCATTCTGCTGGCAGCAGCGAAACCGTGGTTTTGGCGCCGACCGCTGCCAGTGCGCGCATGGCCTGTTCGCATTTCACCCGCGCGATCACTGATAAATCGTTTCAACACACCGTTTTCAATGAGAACAGTGCGCTGAGGTTCCATGCCCTCGTCATCCATGGAGAGGGATCCGAAGGCTCCTTCGCTCAGGCCTTCGTCGATCGCTGTCACTGCAGGATGAGCGATGCACTCACCGATGCTTTCAGCAAAGGGTGTTGATCCACGCTCCACCTGAGTGGTTTCCAGGAGGTGTCCACAGGCCTCATGAAAAATCACACCGCCAAAGCGGTTCGCGAGGACAACCGGCATCTGGCCTCCATCGACGTAATCGGCCCGGAGCATGGTGGCTGCGCTTTCACAGACTTCATCGGCGGAAGCGTTGATGTCCCAATGGCGCAAATCATGGGGACGATCAGAAGTGCCGTAACGACGGGAGATGCTCGAACGATGGTCTCCGTCAGCAGCGAGAACACTGAGGCCGGACGATTGATGGAGACGAATATCTCTGGCAAACGTTCCATCGCTTGCAGCCACCAAAACCTCCTGCCAATCACGTGAGAAGTTCCCGCGCCGAACCTCTAAATGTTGACCGCGTTGCTGCAAACTTTGGGTTCCTTCGAGCAGGCGCTGGGTAATGGTGTCGAGTTCAGGAGTTTGACTGAGCCAATCTTCTTTGCTCTGGCCGTAATCACGAAGTTGGCCAAGGCCATCGAACCCTCGTTCAGCAACAAGCGACGTGGTGTTCAGCTGAAGCATGGCTAAAGCCTGCTCCAATGCCTGGTGAAGACCTTGATCGCTGAGGTCGTTGGTGCTGACGAAGCCGTCCTGGCCTCCACGAAACACACGAATTCCTGCACCCATCCCGAAAGCGGGACTAACACTCGTGATTTTGTCCTGTTCTGCCAGAACACCGAGATGATCAGTTCGTTCAAGAAAAATCTCGACGAGGTCAGCCCCTGAGCGGACACCAAAATTAAGCAACGTTTCGAGACGATTGCGCCAGGCGTTGTGGCCTGGGTTCAGATCAGTGAACAAGGCCATGGAATTCCGATTGATGGTTTGCATCAGCGCACGCTGGGCTGATAGTTCTCACTGCGCACTGGTGACATCACAAATAGCGATGCCATCTGTGCGCCATTGGCAATCCAATGGGGAAGTTTGCGCAGAAACTTGAGTGGAGCTGGAGCTGAGCTCTCATCGACCGCTTCGAGCGCGGCGTTATTTGTTACAAGGTTCTCGAGGCCATCGTAAAAACGTGGATTCTTGACGTCCAGAACCACAGGAAACACCCGAGCTGACGTTTCGTTGGTTTTATCAATCACCATGCGGTCGTACTCACGTGCGTCGAGACCAAGAGCTTCATAAAACTCCTTCCGAGCCACATCACGAACGTACATGGTGGCAAAAACAGCCAACAAGAAAAAGCGACACCACAGTCTGGCACGAAGTCCGCGCACGGTATCGGGTTGAGATTTCATCAATGCGTCAAAGAAATCTCCATGTCGATTTTCATCTTGACACCAGTTTTCGAAGAAATTAAAGATTGGAAAAATCTTGCTGTCGGGATTCTTCTCGAGATGACGGAAAATAGCAATGTAACGCCAATAACCAATCTTTTCCGACAGGTAGGTTGCGTAGAAGATGAACTTCGGTTTGAAGAAGGTGTACTTCTTATTGGCAGTTAAGAAACCGAGATCGAGCTGAAGCCCAAAATCACTCATGGACTTATTCAGAAAGCCTGCGTGACGAGCTTCGTCACGGGCCATATGGGCAAAACACTCGGCCAGCAGAGGGTTGGTGTTTTTAATCCGGCGACTCAGCTCCTTGTAAAGCAAAAAGCCTGAAAATTCCGATGTGCAGCTTTGCTCAAGAAACTCAACAAACACACGGCGTGTGTCTGGGTCGAGCTTGTCAGCTGCGCCTTCAAATTCGTCGTTGCGAACGAAGTGGTGGCGGTTGTAGTCCTTGCGGAATTCCTCGCAGATGGCTTCCAGTTCCGCTTCGTTCGGACGGAGGTCCATCGCGGCCATCGCTTCGAAATCAGTTGTGTAGAAGCGGGGGGTGAGGATTGTGTCCTTGACCGGGTCCTTCACTGCGACGGCTGAGTCTGCGGGTTTCGCGTCAGTGACGGCAGTGGGAGGCACCATCGGATCTAGCGTGTCTTGCAGAACATCGTAAGTGCCTCGGTGGCTGCTTTGGGACTGCTGTAACGCAGCTGTTCAGTTGCCTCCAAACCACTTTTGTCCGTTAAGGCGCTGCAGCAATCTCGACTCAAGCAGTGCCAGGTTGATTCGTTTTTCGTCGATCAAGAAAGACTCCAGCAGACTGGGATCACTTCCGGTCTCAGCCAGGGCAATGGTTTTCCCCGAGGTAATGGAGTCGGTTTCAAAGCACAGCCAGAACCGGCGGTCGGACGGAAGCACGGCCTGGATCATCCAGCAATTTCCGCCGACAACGGGACGGTCTCCTTCGACCAGCTCCAGGGTGATCGGGGTTTGATTGCGCTCTGAGAGTGATCGCTGCAAAGCAGGAAGAAGATCGTCGTTGATAAACGCCGAGAAGGGTTTGTCCTCTGGTTTGGGCTTCGGTGCTGGTTTTGCAGGTTTGGCTGCCTGATTGGCTTTGTCAGTCGCGGCAGGCTGGGCTGCTTGAGATGATTTGCTTGCCTTGGCAGATTTCTCGGGGGTTTCGCTCACCGGACGTCGATCGCTGGCCGGACTGTAGTCATCCTCGGGTGCTCCTCACCAACTTCACCATTCATCGGACAGAGGTCGATCCCAGTCATCGAGGTCCATGGTCTTGCTGACCGCTTGAGCGTTGGCGTCATTCGACGCTGCCTTCGAGTTGGCGGTGCTGTGATTGGGGCCGCTCGTTCCAGTGCGGATGACACGGAAAGGAACCGACACAGTGGGTGCTGGTTCACGCACATCTCTTTCGGGCCAAAGAACTGTGGTTGGTTCCTCAAAGGGTTGGCGTTCCTCTCCCTGGGGGGCCGTTTCTGGCGCTGCTCCATAGGGACGGCGGACTTCACGCTGCAATGGACGTCGACTCGCACCAGAGACGGCCGTCAGTGCACCGCCTGAACCAAGCACGGCGCCCGTGGTCGCGGCAACGGTCATCCACACACCAATGGGCAAAGCAGGCAGCTCCCAGGTGAGGATCCGAAGATTGCCTGATTTACCCAGATTCAGTCCACCAACCAGCAGCGTGAGCAGCAGAGGGGACAGGCAGGGGATCAGCAGAAGACGTTGGAGAGGTGTCATCGGCGAGGACCCTGCCAACGTTGTTGATCCGTAAGGGATTCACCCAGTGAGTCGAACAACCGCATCACTAGGAAATCGAGCATGTCATCAATGCTGTTTGGTTGGGTGTACCAGGCAGGAATCGGTGGAGCAATCCTGGCACCGGCCTCTGCAAGGGTCGTGAGGTTGCGCAAGTGAAGCAAATTCCAGGGCATTTCCCTGGGTGCGATCACGAGCGGGCGACCTTCCTTGAGATGCACGTCAGCACAGCGTTCGAGAAGATCACCCGCCAGTCCAGCCGCCAGTCGGCCGACTGTTCCCATCGAGCACGGAACCACAACCATTCCACTGGTGGCCACACTGCCGCTGGCAACAACCGCCGACTGATCGTCCCATCGATGGCAGATCAGGGTTCCGGTGTCGATTTGAAATCGGTCTATCCAGAATTGCTCTTGAAGTTTGGGATCTACGGGAACGGCAATCGACCGCTCAGCACGCCACACCTCATGAGCACCGCGGCTCATGATGACGTGCACCGTGCGGTCTCGGCGCATCAACCACTCAAGCGTTCGCTCAGCAAGCTGCTGAGCAGACGCACCGCTGATCCCGATCACATAAGGATTCATTCCTCGCTGACGGCCACAGGAAGTGCCTCAGCCTCTGCTGGGGTCTCAGAAGGAACCACCTCAAGGTCAATCTGATTCCTCAATACATCCACTTTGAGCACCTTCACATCCACGGGATCACCGAGTTGATACACACGCCGGCTGCGACGGCCCACCAGTCGGTTTTGTCTCGATCGGTATTCATACCAGTCGTCGTTCAGGGAGCTGACATGCACGAGTCCTTCCACCATGGATGGCGGTATCTCAACGAAAAAGCCATAGCTCTGAACTCCACTGATGATTCCGGCCTGCACCTGATCGATCATCGGTTCGGCGCTTCGGGCCTTGGCCATGGCAACCACGTCACGCTTGAGATCATGAACCTGGCGACGACGAGCGTTTAAGCGTTGCACGGTGCGCTCCCGCAACACATCCAACAGTTTTTGTTCCTGAGACGGGGTGAACAAGGGCCAGTCAACCGTTGAAGCAGCGCCGCGATGCCCCAGTTGAGCTTTTTCCTTTTGACGAACGGTCGGTCTGTCTTTGCCTTCGTTCAGAAGTTGGCAGAGCACGTGCTGATTGATCAGATCAGCCTGATGCAGAGTTGGGCAACACCAAGGTACCTGAGGTGTCAGCCGGTCTATCGCGTTGGTCACGGCGGTTGTTGCAACCAGCTCACCGCTGGTTCCAGGATCGTCTTCGGAGGCTTCCGGTTTGGTTGATAAGGAGCTGATATCCAGATCAGCCGAGCTCTCGACACTGGTTTCGCAAGCCAGTGAGTAAGAGCTCTCCGGAAGAGCCTGACGCAACTGAAGGCTGAGCACTCTGCTTGAGTCAAGCCCTGACAATGCAGTGGCAAGTTCGCATGCTGATGGTGCTCCGTCCTCATCCAACTCAAGGGGGACCTCGAGTGCGATGGCAGCCTTAGCGACATCATTCAGTGCCGACTCCTCGGGCTGAGCAGCGTCAAGAACAATCGCCGGAAGCCCCAGTGATCGACGATGGTCTTCCCAAACGCGGTGAGCCTGACGAATGAAGACCGACAGCAAGGAGTGAGCACAGGCTGGATTCAAAGGTGTGGTCCAACGCTGACCGTCACCGTCTGGTGAGATCGAATTCAGATCCGCGAGACGATTGATCTGTGGGGGCTGGAGATCAAGTTCGATCCTCCCTTCAACCCGCTCAGCCTGATGCAGTGTGCGGGCACAGAACACCACAGTTTCCAGTTGACCGATCTGGTCTTTGAACGATTTGAGTGCTGCTGGGATTGCACGTGACTTTGGTTTTCGGCCATCCAGTGCTTGCAGTGCTTTCCCACCCACTTCGGCGATCGGTTTGATCCTGCTCAAACAGAATTCCCAATCCCGCCAATCACCATCGCTTCCCAGATCAAGACGCAGTGAAACCGCATCCTGCTCTTCGCCCACGTTGAAGCTGCTGGCTTTGATCAATGGCGAACTCAGCAAGGGCAACCACTGATCACCGAGACAAACGGATTCCGACTGATTCATCAGCCATTGATCGAGGTTGTTGCCCGGCGTGAGACGTTCAGCGAGCGCAGGCGCGTGAATCCAAAGTCGGGTTCCACCGTTATGGGGAGTGACGTGAATGGCCGGCAGACACGGAGCATCATCAGCAGTCCAGCCACGCAACAACAGAGCGGGTTGCTCGATGAGATTGACCCGCTTTTTCGCTGATGGCGCTTTCAGGCTGGCCCTAGGTGGAGCGGGACGCTGGTGAAGGTTGGCCTTGGTGAGCATCAGCTCGCGATCGACCTCATGGCCTCCGTCGAGGGGCAGAGATCGCGCAACATGACCGCGTGCAGGGAACTGGGCAACCGGGTAGCGGTCGAGCACTACTTCAGCAACGGAAGGCCCCTTCTCGCTGTCGGCATGGGAGGCGTCATCTGATGACAACTCGATTGACGCAAGCAGGCGATCATCGAGAGGAACCGCGATCAAACGATCATCCTGTTGTTCCACAGAAGCCAAGAGGCTTGTCGTGGAGCGCTCGAGGATGCACTGAACACCACCCTCGGGCGAACGGCGTCGACCTCCTTCTCGCGTCAAACGCACGAGCACACGATCGCCGTTCCAGGCATGGTTTAACTGATGGTCGCGAATATAAATGTCATCACCACCGTCGTCGCGGATCGCAAAGCAAAACCCTTTGCTGCTGCAGCGCAGTCTCGCTTCGACGAGGTCATCGGAATCGCCGCGACTGACCCCTCCCTCCTGATCAACGTTCAGAATTCCGAGGCGATCCAACCCATGGAGAGCCAAATCAAGGGTTTGTTTTTCTGAACGGTTGGTCAGGCGCAGAATCTTCTCGAGCTTGGCTTTGTCCAGACTTCCCTCAGCAGGAACCTGGTCGAGCAGATCGGCGACCGTGAATTTCATCGGAACGGAAATGAAAACCGGTCTTCAGGACCGGGAGGGGGGATCGTTCGAGCGCGTGCAGCGAAGGACCGCGCTGTCTCACGATCTAATCAGTTTACGGGCCGGTGGAAGTGAACCAGAGAGCCTCACTCTTCCGGTGATGCCAATGAGCCATTACCACTCAGCATCGGCCAGAGCAGCTTGATGCCAATGATCAAGAAACCGAGGGATGCTGCAAATTGCAGCCAATCAGCAGGCACCACCGTTGAGAGGGATCCCCCGGCTAAGGCACCAATCAGGCTCGCCAGAACAAGAGCACTCGACGAACCAATGAACACCGCCAGCGGACGGTCTGATGTGCCGCTGATGGCAACGGTTGCCAACTGTGTTTTGTCTCCGAGTTCCGCCAGAAACACCGTGACGAATGTGGAGATCAGCAGCGCAAAATTCATTGGGGAATGGTGGAGGACGAGAGTGATGATTCGGGTGCCATCAGGCTGCTGATGCCTTGAGGAGTGACTGCAACGCTTGCGAACCAAGCCACAGTCCCAATCCCACCATCAGTAGACCTGCCATCTGTTCCAG
This sequence comes from Synechococcus sp. A18-25c, assembly GCF_014280035.1. NCBI lineage: Bacteria > Bacillati > Cyanobacteriota > Cyanophyceae > Synechococcales > Synechococcaceae > Synechococcus > Synechococcus sp. A18-25c. The sequence continues at coordinate 1,429,792 of NZ_CP047957.1, read as the reverse complement.
CCGTTCCGGTGGAATCACCTTGGACAGCCAGCGTCCAACCAGAACGCCAACCAGGCTGGAACAAATCAAGGCGAGAGCTGCCCCTCCAAACACCAGCCAGGGCTCACCGGATTGTGCTGACAGCAACAGAGTTGCCAGCTGTGTTTTGTCACCGAGTTCTGCGAGAAAGACCGTGGTGAACGTCGTCACCAGAATCGCTGAAAAGCCTGGACGTTGGGAATTACCGGCTTCAGTCATCGCACGGTTCGCGGAGATCGGATCTGGCGTTCGAACTTACGCAGTTCCCGGCTGCGGCCGCCGTGCACTGAGCGAATTTGCTGTCGGCAGCAGCTGATCGCAAATGCATCAGCATGCGCATCGTCGATACCAAACAAGCTGCAAAGGCTATCGACGCGACAGAAATCAGGTCGCTTCTCATAGATCCGACAACGCCGGGATCCTGTATCGAAATGAAGGCACCATCCATCGGGGCCAACCATGCTCAGATACAACTCCCGCTGCTCGGGACTTAAGGCTGCAAGAGCCTCAGGCCGCTCTTCTGGGGCCAGACGGCAACACGCTCCGCAATGGTTCATGCACGACCAAGTGGAAGTTGGTCGTGTCATGACACAGCCTCGATCTTCAGCAAAACGGGTGTTGGCTGTGACAAGCCATCACAGTGGACGGCACGGATCCAGCCACCTGGGCTTGAAGACCCGTAGCCTTGACCAAGCATCATGCCGCTCATCCGCTTTCCATCCATGGGTCTTGATTTCCACCTGATCGCCAACTTCGCGGCGCTGGCCCTGATCACACTTGCCGGTCCGGCAGTGATCTTCATTCTGTTCTACAAGCGCGGCGCGCTCTGAAGCTTGCTAAGACCGTGATACACCGGATCCCTGCACACCAGGCGTCCGGTGTAAGCGGCCAGCACAGCGGCCAAGACCACACCTGCAAACAGCTGTTGGTCTCCGGCAAGCCTCCAGGAAAAAATGATCGAGACCAAAGGAAGTTGTGTGGCTCCCGACAGTCCTGCAGCCAGACCCAGGCCGATGCCGAGCTGAGTGCTCACACCGACTACGGCGCAGATTGTGTACCCAAGAACGGCTCCGAATGTCAGTGATGGATCGATCAGTCCTCCTGGCACACCTGGGCTGAGAGCCAGCATCGGTCCAACCACCCGAACAACGGTGATCCAAAGGGATGTCACGCCGCTGACCAGCTTTTGATCATCGGAAAAGGCATTCGGCATGCCTTGATCGATCAATTGACGCACCAGCGCCTCACCGTCGGATGTCGAGGTGCCCCAGCTCAGGAGGGCCAAAAGACTCAATCCGGCTCCAAGGCAGAGCCCTGTTTGAAGAGGGCGTTGACGGACCAGCGGTGCAAGACGCCTTGTCAGCAACACCAGGCCTTTGTTGAACAAACCGCCGATCAGGCCACATACAATCCCGATCGGGATGGCCATCAGCAGTTGTTCCGCTTCAGGTGCAGCGATGTTGAGCACTCCTAGGCCAAACATGGGTTCACCACCAATGTTGGAAAAACCAGCGGCTGCCACGCTGATTACCAAGGCTGGCCAGATCGTGACGATGGCGTAATCAGCCGTCAGTTCCTCCAGCATGAAAACGGCTCCCAGCAGCGGTGTATTGAATCCACCGGCGAGTCCTGCTCCTCCGCCGATTGCCACCATTTGACGCTCGCTGAGTGATGGCAACCAGGCGCCGAATCGACGATGGCAGGCTCGAGCCACGGCAGCTCCGAACTGAACAACGGGGCCCTCGCGTCCCAGTGGGAACATCGCCACCGTGGCGATTGACCACAGCACACCACGTTGAACGGTTCCAGCCGCAGCCATCGCTTTCGGAAGACGAGCAGGATCTTCAAGGGAATTCATGGTGGATGGAATGCCCGATCCTGCGCCTGCTTGCCAGGGTCCTCGCTGCAGAAGCAGCAAAACCGGCATCACCAGCAAAGGCATCAGCGCAATGAGAAGCCCTTGCCATCCCCAGCCGATCGTCGCTGTGGTCGGTAAGAAGGCGTAGAGCTTTTCTTGAACACGATCAACCAAATTCAGAGGCAGGCAGGCCAGGCCGATCAGAACGCCAACAATCACCAGCCCGAAGAAATGCCTGACAACGCCTTGGAGACGTCCCTGATAAGGAAGCGTTCCTGGAATCAGAACGGATTCATGGCGTGTGTCCGGACTCATGGGCGCAAGCCGAGGCCCACGCAGGCCTCCTTCAACAGACCCGCAACGTAAGGGTGTTCTGCACGGCTGTCGTCGCTGTCCAGCACACCCTCCTGACTGACCCGGCAGACCAGAACTTGTCCGCTTGGATTGACAAGCTTGAGGCCATCGGGCTCAAAGCGTTCAACCCGGTATCGGCCCTGGGGGCGATGCAACTCCATCACGTTGTGATGAGCACGCAAGGATTTGACTTCCAACTGGAATCGGGTCTCGCCACGCCAATGGTTCTGCGTGAGATGGAAGGCCACATCTACTGTTTGTGGAAGAACGGCATGATCAGGCCAGCGCCAGATGATGGCCTGTCGTTCGACATTGTTTTGTTCAAGGGTCAAACGCAGGTGACCGCCGCGTAGGGCTTGCTGGTCAGCAACGCGGCAACCTCTTGCCCAGAACAACGGTTTGGGGTGACCAGCACCAAATGGCTCCAGTTGTTGGAGATCCTTCCAAAACGCGTGGTTGATCTGCTGAAGTTCCAGCAGGGCCTCAGGCTCCACAAGCAGTGCGTCACCGCGATGCCTGAGCCAATCCTCCGCCAGACCATTGAGCGCCTCGTGTAGGGCGCTGACAGCACTGATTCGCACCGTGAATCCTCCTGCAGCCGGGTGGCCTCCATGGCGTTCCAGCAGTGCGGTGCAGTGTTGAAGCGCTTGATCAACCGCAAAGCCCTCCGGCGCTCGGACCGAGGCCCGCATCAGTCCATCGGAATCGCTGGCCAGGAGAGCCGCCGGGCGTTGGTAGCGCTCCACCAAGCGAGCCGCAACGATGCCGATGACTCCGTGGTGCCAATGACTCTGAGCCAAGAGTAAAAATGCCGGTAAGGGGGATGGATCACTGTCCAGCAGGGCAATCGCCTCCGCTTCGATGGCGTCACACAGCTCCCGGCGCTGTCGATTCAAAACATCGCAGCGACGCCCCAGTTCAAAGGCATGATTGGGATCATCCGCCGTCAGCAGATCAACGACAAGCGATGGTTCGCCGATGCGTCCAACCGCATTGATCCTGGGCGCTAGTTGAAAGCCAATGTCATCTGCTCGGAGTGGCCGATCGCCAAGACCGGCGAGCTGCTGAAGCGCTTGAACGCCGGCACAGCGACTGCGGTGAAGGTGTTTCAGTCCATCTTTGAGGAGGACGCGATTGGCGCCTGTGAGCGGAGCCATGTCCGCAACGGTTCCAATGCAAAACAGATCACGTGCCGTTCTGATCGCCTCAGGCTTATTCATTGCGGCGGCGAGTTCTCGAGCCAGCACATAGGCCAGTCCCACCCCTGCAAGGCCTGCGTACGGAGATCCTTCGGGCGTTGTGGCTGGATGAATCAGCGCCAGGGCTTTGGGTCGCGATGCGGGCAATGTGTGGTGATCGGTCAGGATCACGGCAATGTTGAGTTCTTCGGCTCTGGCGAGCGCCTCATGAGCTGCCACACCGTTGTCGACAGTGACGAGCAGACGCACCCCCGCTGAGTGCAACGCATCCACCATCCCAGGATTCAGCCCGTAACCATCGGCCATGCGACTGGGAATGGCGGCTTGGGGAGCGGCGCCCATCGCCGCGAAGGCCCGCATTAGCAGCGCGGTGCTGGTCATGCCATCGGCGTCGTAATCGCCGCAGATCGCGATCGCCTCATGGTCATGACAAGCCGTTGTCAGACGCTCAATCGCTGCTTGCAACTCTGGAAAGTGCTCATGAGCAGCCGGAAGCGGCTGGTCACTCAGCAACGCATTTAGGTCCGCGCTGGTTTGGAGTCCTCTTCGGAACAGAACAGCTTTGAGTGCTGGTGGTAGGTCCACCGGATGCAGAGGGTCTCCCTCGATCGGCTCGGGAAGTTGCCATTGCTGTTCCCTCTGGCCAGCCAATCTGATTGCGCACGATCGTTGGCTGCATTGTGGTGCCTCAACACAGAGTTGAGATCAACCAAGCTTGAGATTGGTTCGTTCCGTTGCCATGCCCTGCCTGCAAGCCGTGTTTTGGGATGTGGACGGGACTCTTGCGGATACGGAACTGACCGGTCACCGCCTGGCTTACAACCGTGCGTTCAAGGACTGCGGGCTGAATTGGATCTGGGACGAGAGTCTCTACACCGATCTGCTGTCCATTCCAGGCGGTCGACAACGGATGCAGCATTACAGCGAGCGGCTGGGACAAAGCCTGGATGCCGATCTGCTCGATCGATTGAGGGTGATCAAACAACGTCACTACCTCGATGTGGTGGCATCGGGGGGTGTCCAGCTCAGACCAGGAGTTCAAGATCTTCTCGAGGAGCTCAGCGCGTCTGGCGTGCAGCAGTGGATCGTGACAAGCAGCGGGAAAGCTTCCGTCGAGGCGCTGCTGCGCTCGCTGAGAACAGACTTGCGGGATGTCTTCCAGGGCATGGTCACCGCCGATGATGTCGAGCGCCACAAACCAAACCCTGATCCCTATCTGCGCGCTCTGGAATTCTGTGGCGTGTCTTCCGACCATGCCTTGGCCCTTGAGGATTCAGCAGCTGGCCTGCAATCGGCTCGCAGCGCAAATCTTCGATGTCTGATCACCCCTTCGGCCTGGGATCACGATTGGCAGCTGTTTTCTGAATGTGCGCAATGTGTTGTTGACCATCTCGGAGGTGAGCAAGCCCCGACCGTCCATCACGGCCCCACTTGTGCTCAAGGCAGGATCACGCTGGAGTACCTGCAATTGCTGCTCTCACTTCCGCTTCGATGACGGTTCAGATCACCCGCTATGAGCAATTGCAAAGACGGGTCGGAGTCCATATGGCTCAGGCCCTGGTGGGTCCGTGGCGGCGGCGAAGTGTGGGTGTTTTGGCGTTGCTGTTCGGTTTCATCATCGGGAGCAATGTGACCATGCTTTGGTTTCAACGCACTGGTGACAATCGACCTTTTGCGGTGTTGGGCATGGTGGTCATCCTCGAAGTGATGGTGAGGCTCAGAAGCAACGTCAAACAAGAACCTTGGCCGTTGTCTTGGCTTGCTTTGGATAACCTCCGAATTGGAACTGTGTACGCCGTCGTCTTGGAGGCGTTCAAGCTTGGGTCTTAATCAACCGATTCCCTGGCTGCCGCATCCAGCCCCTGAGGGATTTGAGACGTTTGTCAATTCACTGGGGTCGTCTTCGATTCATGCCTGGGGTGATCGGTGGCAGGCGCTGGGCGGTTTGTCATTGGCGCGGGAGGCATGGCCTGTTCCCGTGGATGATTCATGGGTGGCTTTCCTCGCTCTGCCGCTCCTGAGCAGGATTGAACACGCTGTTCATTCAGGGCGTCCCACCCTGTTGGGTGTGAGTGCCTTGCCCGGCTGTGGAAAATCGACGCTGTGCAGCTGGGCAAAGACTGCATCGCAACGCCTGGGCTGGCGTGTGGAACACCTTTCGCTTGATGACTTCTATTGGCCTGCAGAGGCTCTCGAACGAAGCATGGCAGGAAATCCATGGCGGGTTCCTCGGGCCCTTCCTGGAAGTCATGACCTCATCACCATGGACGATGCTCTGCGTGAATGGCGTCGATCTAGCGTGATCTCAGCGCCACGATTTGATAAAGCGTTGCGTCAAGGACGCGGTGATCGCAGAGGCTCCACGACTGCTGAAGCGGATGTTGTGTTGCTTGAAGGTTGGTTTCTTGGTGTTGCCGCTCACAAGACACCAGCGCAACTGGAGGATCAAGGTCTTTCAGAAACTGAACGAGTTTGGAGACCGCAAGCGATCGATGCGTTGCACCACTACTCGACCATCTGGGCCCAACTCGATGACCTCTGGCATCTCCGATCATCACGAACGGATGCGTCATCACGATGGAAAGAAGAGCAACTCATCACGCTGAGACGCCAAAGCGGAGTCGATTACAGCTCAGGTGATCTCTCTGATTTCAACCGCATGGTGCAAAAAGCTCTGCCCTCTTCCTGGTTGCAGCAACTTGACCAAGCCAATGTGGTGGTGGATCTCAGCAACTCCCGAAGTGTTGAAAAGATCCACCGAAGAAAGGATCAGCTGTCGGCTTCGTCAGCTTCAGCGACGGGATAAACAAATCCTTGCGCGCGACCGCTCAACACGGATTTACCGATGGATAGAGCACGCTGTGCCGCGGTGGCAGCTTTGGCCTTCCACACCGCATGGCGCTGGTTGCGCTTGCTTTTCGAGGTTTTCTTCTTCGGGACGGCCATCGCGGGCGGATCTCTGCCAAACAGCCATGATCTACCTCCAAGAGCCCACTCGTCAAATCGCTAGTCTTTGCGGAACGCAGCAGCTGTGTGAGCCCAGAGCAGCCGACCCAGTTAGATCAGGGTGTTCCAGCATCCAAAGCCGCTTCTGAAGAGCGCCTGAGCAATCCCTTGTCCAGGTTTCGACCTGAACCTCCCCCGAGTTACAGCACACTTCTGAAGGAGATCAGTTCAGGATCCGTTCAAGACTTGGTGTTGATTCCAGGTCGCCGAGAAGTGATTGCGACCTTTTCTGACGGTCGGAAAGTCACGGTTCCAATCCTGGCGAACGACCAGCAGATTCTCCGAGTTGCTGAAGCCTCCGGGACTCCGCTCAACGTCAAGGATGTGCGACAAGAACAGGCACTGGCAGGTCTTGCTGGCAATTTTGCTCTGGTCGCTCTGATCGTGATCGGGCTTTCGTTGCTGTTGCGCCGTTCTGCACAAATGGCCAACAAAACCATGGGGTTTGGTCGCAGTCAGCCTCGAACCAGCGCTCAAGACGACGTCAGTGTTCGATTCGAGGATGTGGCTGGCATCGGCGAGGCCAAAGAAGAACTGCAGGAGGTGGTGACTTTCCTCAAGCAGCCCGAAACATTCATCAAGTTGGGTGCGCGCATTCCTAGAGGAGTGCTGCTCGTAGGGCCTCCAGGTACGGGTAAAACGCTTTTGGCCAAAGCCATTGCTGGCGAGGCCGGGGTTCCATTTTTCTCCATTGCAGCATCCGAGTTTGTTGAACTGTTTGTGGGTGTCGGTGCTAGCCGTGTCCGGGATTTGTTCCGGCAGGCCAAGGAGAAATCACCCTGCATCGTGTTCATTGATGAGATTGATGCCGTGGGCCGTCAGCGGGGCGCAGGCATCGGTGGGGGCAATGACGAACGCGAACAAACGTTGAACCAGCTGTTAACGGAGATGGATGGGTTCGCAGACAATTCCGGCGTGATCTTGCTTGCCGCGACCAACCGAGCGGATGTGCTCGATACGGCACTCATGCGTCCCGGCCGATTTGATCGGCGCATCCAGGTGGGGTTGCCGGATCGTCGCGGTCGAGAAGCGATCCTGTCTGTCCATGCCAGAACGCGACCCTTAAGTGATGAGGTGTCGCTGGCTGATTGGGCTCGGCGTACGCCAGGATTCTCAGGCGCTGATTTGGCCAATCTCCTCAACGAAGCTGCGATCCTGACTGCGCGGCATGAAGTGTCTTTTCTGGGGAACAGGCAATTAGAGGAAGCGCTTGAGCGGATCACCATGGGGCTGACTGCTGCACCTCTGCAGGACGGAGCCAAAAAACGACTGATTGCGTATCACGAAATCGGTCATGCCCTTGTGGCAGCCTTGACTCCTCATGCTGATCCGGTCGACAAGGTCACCTTGTTGCCACGCAGCGGAGGTGTTGGGGGATTCACGCGTTTTTTCCCCGATGAAGAAATCATCGATTCAGGCCTCGTAACCAGGGCCTATTTGCAGGCACGATTGGTGATGGCCCTCGGCGGACGTGCCGCTGAGATCGTTGTTTTTGGAGATTCCGAGGTCACGCAAGGAGCCAGCGGTGATTTGCAAATGGTCACTCAACTTGCTCGTGAGATGGTGACGCGATTCGGGTTCTCAGACCTTGGTCCTGTTGCACTGGAAGGGCAAGACCAGGAGGTGTTTCTGGGTCGGGATCTCATGCAGACACGTCAGGCCTACGCAGAAAGCACCGGACGGGAGATTGATCAGCGGATCCGTGAACTCGCGAGCCATTCGTTGCAACAGGCCATCGCTCTTCTCACCCCAAGAAGGGAACTGATGGACCGCTTAGTCGAGGCGTTGATCGAGGAAGAAACATTGCAGTCGGATCGTTTCCATGCACTGGCAGGGATCGACGCCACGGCGGATCGCCTTAGCCTGGATCAGCTGCCAGCTAAGGCTTGAGCCGGCTGAATCAAGGCCTTCAAAAGTCGTCAGGAGCATTGGCGCGTTGGTCGCTTCTCCTCATTCCTGCTGTCTGGCTGCTGGCCAGACTTCTGGTTGAAAAGGCCTGGTTTGCACAGTTTCAGCTCGAGCATCTGTACACCCAGCGGCTCGTTTATCAGCTGATCGGTGGTGCGTTGTCTCTTCTGCTGGTTTGCGTCTGCGCCACGTGGCGACATCACTGGATGCGTGCCTATGTGCCGACGCCGCAGGGGCACATTCCGACCCTGCGCGGCAGCACTTACACGTTGTCGTTGCTGGCCTGTCTGATCGTTCTGTTGGCCGTGTTGGGCGTGTCCACTCGCCTCGCATGGCTGGCCTGGACGGACCCGATGCATCTCGGGCACTGGTGGAGCGTCCCCTTCGATCCGGGATGGCCAGCGCTGAGCCTCAGCATTCTGTTGCTTCTGCTCGTAACTCTAGGGTTGACGCGAATTCGTCGCCTGAGCCTCGCTTTCCTCTACGGCAGTGTCTGCGTGTGTCTCGTTGCCGCGCGTAGTTGGGCACTTTGGGCACTAGCCATTGCGATTCCCGATTCAGGCCGGATTGAGTCTGTTCTGGGTGCGGATTTGAGCTTTGGTCTGGGACGCTTTTCTGCTCTAGCCCTCGCAGGGGAGCTGTCGCTCATCCTGCTGCTTCTCACCCTCAGCACATCGCTGTGGACCCGTTTGACACGGTCACCCTGTCTGAGCGATTGGGGTTTTCCTGGGTGGACTTCCCGTGAACGTCAACTGCTCAGACCAGCGTTCGCTCTGCTGATGTTGGTGCTGGCCGCACTGGTGTGGTTGTCGCGCCACCAGTTGCTCTGGACCCAGAGCGGACTCCTTGCTGGAGCCGGTTGGGTGGGTGTTCACCTTGTACTGCCCTTGCGTGCTGGGGTTTCGCTACTTCTAGTGCTTCTCGCGTTCACTTACCTGCCTTGGATTAACACGATTTATCGACATCGCAGAGGGTTGAGGATCACGTTCTTTGGTCTTGCCTGCACAGCACTGATCACTGAACTTCTGCTGGCTCCAGCTCTTCAATGGATGGTGGTTCGACCACGCGAATTGAGGCTCGAGACGCCTTATCTCAATAAGGCCATTGAGTCCACGAGGCATGGCTATCAATTGGATGCAATTCAATCATCTGAATTCAGGCCCAATCGTGAGCTAACCAACCAAGATTTGGAAAAAGGAGAAAGCACACTTGAGAATATTCGCCTTTGGGACAGTCAACCTCTCCTTGCATCCAACCGACAACTCCAGCAACTCCGTGTTTACTACCAATTCGCAAATGCGTCAGTCGACCGCTACCCCCTCAGTGCAGAGCGAGCTGTAAATCAACAAGTGATTATTTCGGCCCGTGAACTCGACCAGTCTGCTCTTCCCGCTGGCTCCAAAACCTGGCAAAACAGGCATTTCGTGTTCACCCACGGATTCGGGTTCACCCTCAATCCTGTGAATATCAGTGATCCTGACAACCTACCGGCCTATTTCATTAGCGATTTAGGTCGGTCCACACAGATTGAAGGAAATGAAACGCTGGGGATTACGCGAGAGGATGTCAAACGCGAAGTTCCAATTGGCCGTGCAGCACTTTATTTTGGGACTCTGCCCTCGCCCTACGCGATTGCACCCTCAAAGATTGAAGAATTTGATTATCCGGAGGGAGACAAGAATACTTACAATCACTATTCCGGAATGGCTGGAGTTCCTCTCCGTCAATTCTGGCAGCGTGTTGCTGCATCGATCTATCTCGCTGAACCGCGCCTGTTAAGTACGGGTTCATTGAACTCGGAATCACGTCTGCAGCTGCGACGTGATGTCAAGCAACGCGTCAGTGCTCTGGCACCCTTCCTCGACTTCATGGGTGATCCCTACCTGGTGTCGGTTCCTCTCGAGGACGGTGCTGAGGGTTATCAACAAGATCAGCATCAATATTGGATTGTTGATGGCTACACCTCATCACGAACACTGCCCTATGCATCGATATTGCCAGACGGGCGTCCGATTCGATATTTGCGTAATTCAGTGAAAGTGATTGTGGACGCTTACAACGGCTCCGTTCATTTTTACGTCAGTGAACCTGATGACCCAATCATTCAGGGCTGGGCACGCTTGTTTCCTGATCTGCTTCAACCATTGGATGGAATGCCAAGGATTTTGAAATCACATCTCATGGTTCCGCAAGTTCAATTTGAGCTTCAGGTGCAGCAACTCCTCCGTTATCACGTAACCGATCCAAGAACGTTTTACAACGGGGATGATGTGTGGCAAGTGCCAAAAGAACTTTATGGATCCGATCAAATCCCTGTTGCCCCTTATCACATTACGGCTCAGCTTCCATCCAGTGATGAATCTGAATTCTTGTTATTGCAGCCTTTAACGCCACTGGCTCGACCCAACCTCTCAGCATGGTTAGCAGCACGAAGTGACGGTGAAAACTACGGAAAGCTCGAGTTGATTCGATTCCCGAGTGATGTTCCAACGTTTGGTCCTGAGCAGGTGCAAGCATTGATCAATCAGGATCCTCAGATTAGTTCACAATTCGGTCTATGGGACCGTGCTGGTTCGCAGGTGATTCAGGGAAATTTACTGGTTCTCCCAGTTGGCAATTCACTGTTGTATGTCGAGCCCATATACATCAAAGCCAGGCTAGGTGGACTACCTACATTGGCTCGAGTCGTTGTCAGTAATGGACGCAGAGTAGCGATGGCCAGTGATCTCGATTCAGCGCTTGATATGTTGCTGAATGATCGCAGCATGGTGGTGACGGATAATCCATAAAAAAAGGCCCATCGAAATGGGCCTCGTCACACTATCGCTGAGTGTTCAAGTCAGTTGATTGCTGCGAAAAACTCCTTGCTTCCGACAGGATCAGGTTTCATGGTTTTTTCACCAGGCGTCCAGTTGGCGGGGCAGACCTCGTCAGGATTGGATTGCACGTACTGGAATGCCTGAAGAACGCGCAATGTCTCATCAACATTCCGGCCCACCGGCAGGTTGTTGATTGTGGCGTGCATGATCACACCATCGGGATCAATGATGAACAGGCCGCGAAGAGCGACACCTTCGTCCTCGTCAAGAACGTTGTAAGCCGTGGAGATCTCTTTCTTGAGATCAGCGACGAGGGGATAGTTGATGTCGCCGAGGCCGCCTTCGTTACGGGCGGTCTGAATCCATGCCAGGTGGCTGAACTGACTGTCGACAGACACGCCGAGAACCTCAGTGTTCTTGCTGGAGAAGTCCGCATAGCGATCGCTGAAGGCGGTGATCTCCGTGGGACACACAAAGGTGAAATCCAGGGGATAGAAAAACAGGACCACGTACTTGCCGCGGTACTGAGACAGGGTGATTTCCTTGAATTCCTGGTCAACCACTGCTGTGGCTGTGAAATCGGGGGCCTGTTGGCCCACGCGCAGCGAGGACATGTTGGTGATGCGAAAGTTGGCAGGAAAGCGAACGGAGCTAGGACGTAGTCGTTCCGACTTCCACTTGCATGAATCAAGCTATCACGGCTGCTTGGGCGATTGCGTGGTCTTGCTTGCTTTGGATCGCACCATCGACTCTTAAAGTACACCTATGATTCAATCCTCGATGTCCTGGGATCCGGCTCTTCTCAGGAAGTTCAGCAGTACTGGGCACTTCCGTTTGCTCAACCAGGTGCGCAGTGAGCTCAGCACCCAGCCTCTGGAGCGGGATCCACAAACAAGGGCTCTGATGCTCAAGGCACGCCCCCATCGGGGACAGCCTGTCAGGCAGCAACGCCGTCCCAATGCAATTCCCGATGGGCGCGTATCCCTCGTTGATGATCATGCCGAGCAGTCCTCGCCTAAATCATTCCGCGAACGACTCAATGCGATTGAGATGCGCTGAGCGATCGGGACACCCCGAGATGTATGATTCGGCCTGGCCAATTGGCCAATCGTCAGAGTAGCTCAGCTGGTTAGAGCACAGGATTCATAACCCTGAGGTCGAGAGTTCAAGTCTCTCCTCTGACATTTTTTATTCGACTTGATTGATACTTTATCGATTAATTTCGAGCGTCTAATTCGTATCAATGCGATAGGAATGGCTGCCCTAAAGCAGCCAACTTCCGTTCTGATTTGTCACTCTTAGAAACTCAGCTTCAAACACGCTGCGTGGGTAACAGAGCCATGGGATCAAGCGCAGCTCCGCCATCACGACGAATTTCAAAGTGGAGGTGTGGACCTGTGCTGCGACCTGTGCTTCCCATCAAAGAGATTTTGGTACCTTGTGGAACAAGTTGCCCCTTTTTCACCAACAGTCTGCTGTTATGGGCATATCGGGTCGAGGAGCCATCGGGGTGGGCAATCTCCACCATGTAGCCATAACCGCCACTGCTCCAGCCTGAAAACGTGATCAAGCCGCTTTTCGCAGCAAGGATTGGAGTTCCAACATTGTTGGCAATATCGATCCCTTTATGCATACGGCCCCAGCGCCATCCATAGCCCGAAGTAAACACACCTTTTGTGGGCCACGCATAGGACTGGTTATCACCGAACCCTTCCAGGTCGGAAAAGTTCGGCAATTGCGGCCAACTTGCCCCTCCCGATTGCAGCGGGCGAACAGCGAGGAGAGATTGCGCGTTGGCTGCAGGAACATTGCTGTCGATGGTGAGCTTGCTGAGCTCGATGCCTGGATTCAGGCTCCTCAGCTTTTCAATGGAGATGCCGTGGTCGCGCACCAGGCTGGCAAGACTGTGATTCGGATGACTTTCAACGGCGTTCTGCAGGGTTGGTGGCGCGCTCAGTGGAGCTGTAGTCCGCAGGTTGTCTCCCTCAAACCGAGTTGAGAGCAGAACCTGATCCTGGCTGGATTTCGGCAAAACAATCCATGTGCCCGCCTTCAGGAGCGTTCTGGATGGTTTGTCATTGATTTCAGCGAGTTCGTTGAGCGAGAGGTCTAATGCTCTGGAAATGCTGCTCAATTCGCTGTCTGCAGCCAAAGGAACCCAAATGTATTCGGGAGCTGTGGTCAGCGCTGTTAACAAAGGCGGAGGCGGAACATGCTGTGGATCTGCATAGCCAGACAGCTGCGACACCACGAAAAGGGCACTGCTTGAGGTCAGAGCGGTGACTACGAAGAGCAGTGGCTTCATCCAACAAAGCGTGAGGAACAATCCCGAAGAAGCCGCCACAACCCGGGATCGGGCTGAAAGTAGCGAGCGGAACAGGTTGGTGCAAGAGCTGGCGTGGCAGCTCGTCAATCACCACAGCTCCAAACTCAGACCCGCTTGAAAACAAACAATGGCGCATGCCACCGAGAGGTTCAGGCTTCGGACACCGCCTTGGCCATCCTCCGCGGCACTGCAAGGCATCGGAATTGTCAGTATTTTCTCGCAGCGGTCACGGATTGGATCTGGAAGACCGATGTCTTCCCTTCCAAAAAGGAGCACATCGCCCTGCTGAAAGGTCATGTGCTGCAAGGATTCACCACCACGCCGGCTGCAGCCAATCAGCCTTGATGGCGATGTGAGGTCAGTGCGAAATTGCTCGAAATCACGATGCACGGAGAGATCAACATGCGGCCAGTAATCGAGGCCTGCCCGTTTAAGTTGGCGATCGTCGATCGAGAACCCCAAAGGTTCAATCAGCGACAGAGGAAGACCGAAGGCTGCACAGGTTCGGGCGATGTTGCCGGTGTTGGGTGGAATGCGCGGCTCAAACAAGGCCACTCTGAGGGGTGGAGCGATCCGGTTGGTCATTGAGGAACGGCGACTCCGACGGAGTGCAGATTCACTGCGCGCCCCTGCACAACCAGCCAGCTGGCGCTGGCATGACGTTCAAGCAGCTGAGCCAGCTCACCTTGTCGATCACGGAACCTGCCACCGACTGCTGTCGCTGGAACCACGCCCCATCCTGTTTCTTCAACCACCATCACAACCGGTTGCGAGCGGGCCAGTAAGGCGTGCATCAGGTGGCTTGTGACCTTGTTCCACGCATCAGCATCCAGATCGAGGTAAGAGGCGGTGAAGCCCCCCAGAGCATCGATCAACAAGGTCTGATTGGCTGGGATTGTGTGCATCGCACCAGCCAGATCCGCTCCGCACTCCACAACGCTCCAACGCGAGGGACGTCGTTGTCGATGGCGAAGGATGCGTTGTTGCCAATTGGCATCTTTGGGACGTGGTGCCGATGTGGCGACGTAGGTCACATCGGAATGTTGTTCAACGAGGTGTTCAGCCCAACGGCTCTTGCCACTACGACTGGGACCGGTGACCAGGACTAAGCCAGCGGTGAGATCAACCACCGCCATTCATGCCACGCAGCGTGGCCACAGAGGATGGGCTCACACGGTTGAGGTATCGGAATATCCAATATTTGAAAATCGTCGCCAGGATCACTGGAAACGTGGCGATGAACAGAAGAATGAAGTTTTCTCGTGCTGGGAATCCGAAATGATTGGCGATGCCGTCCAGGAGCACCGTCCAACCTTCAGGGCTATGAAAACCAACAAAAATATCTGTGAATAGAATAATGGCGAAGGCTTTGGCTGAATCGCTTAGTCCATAAACAGCTTCGTCAAAAAATCCTCGAAGGACGCGCAGCTCTTCCCTGCTAGAAATGCAAACAAACACAAAAGCAATGGTTGCTGCGAGATCAGCCAGCACATTTTTCACTGCATGGGTGCTTTCAGAATCAGCTTCCTGTTTAAGCTCTTCGGCTTTAGCGGCTAATTTCTGCTGAAGCTCATCCTGGGTTGGAATTGAGTTCCCCCTGAGCAGCGCATCAAATTCGATTTCTGCTTTGTACACCCTCAGTTTTTCGACAGCCTGTTCTTCAAGCTGGGGTTTGGGGTAACTCAAAAAAGGAAGATCGGGAGCAAAGTGATCAACGGCAGGACTGATGATGTAGGTGCGGCTGACCTGCTGAACCAGCAGAGGCACAAGGATCAGCAGCAACAAGACCTTTAACGAAATCAGCGTTGAATCACGCCTTCGACGAAAGCCAGCGACCAGCGTTGCTTCTGCGGCAGGATTGAGCTGACGGCGCAGCGTGTCGAAGATGCCGAGAAGAGATCTTGGCAACGGGTCCGGCGAACGGCTGATCGTGGGGGCATTGCTGGCACGTCGTGGGTTATAGCGATTGACGACGCTTTCGATCAACTGCAACTGCCTCAGCTCCTGTGGATCGAGCTGACCACGTTGATATTCGAGCTTGTCCAAGGACGAGCGGCAAACATTGATCGCAGCTCTGAATTTGCGCAGAACCGTGGCCTGAACCGAGCTCGGAACGGACAGCTCAAGCTCGGGACGAATGGGGCGGTCGCCGTAATACTCGAGCTCAAGACTCTGGATTAACAGAGCGGCCTCATAGCCACGATCAAGGTCGGCATTGGCATTGAGGGCTTTCGCCTTGCCGAAGGTGTCAAGCCAGTTGCGTCCTGCCATCGTGTCGTCAGCGGGAGAAGATCCACCAAGTAGCCATCGGAACTATGGTGCCGACCACCAGAAGAACGACAACCCATGTGAAGGCGTTGCTCTCTTGGGTTTCTTCAGCTGTGGGTACGTTGGTCGGAAGCGCTACACGTTCGACCTGCACCGGAGGGCCTGGATCCTCTCCACCGTTTAAAACGGTTTCGATGCGCTCTACACCATCCAGGGTGGCCTGACGGAAACGATCCCCATCGCGCAGTGGTTGGCTCATCGTGGTGCGACCTGTGCTGCGCAACAACGACTCAGGCAACTGTTCCAACAGTGCTGGGGACGCGACGACCGCAGCCTGCTTGCTTTGAGTTTCTTCCAGGAAGATCAGCAGTGGACGATCGGTCTGACCGGTACCAGCTTCCCAGCGCCCCAGCAACTCTTCTCCAAACGCTGGCAGGCTCAATCCATAATCCAGACGCCGCACTGTGACCAGCCGTGCGTCGACATGAAACTGATCCAACTCCTGCAAACGAGCGGTGATTTCGTTCCGACTGGCGCGACTCAGAACATCAGCAGAGTCCACCACAGCATCCTCTGGAGGTGCAGCGGGAAAGTCCTGAGCTGAAACTGCCATGGCCATCGGGGCCCCAAGCAAGACGCAGAGGAGACCTGCAAGCAACCCGCCTGTGAGCTTGGTGAATCGGTTCATGAGCCGCCTCGTTGTCGTGACAGTCTGCACTCAGCTGGACAAGCTGTCGCGGTGGAGGGCCATGATCGCCTCCATCACAACCACAGCGCGACCATCAGGAAGTGACACACTCTCGCAGAGTTGCTGGAGGAACGTGCTCTCTTCCGGAGTGACCTGGCGATCGGCATGGGCGAGCTGAACCGCAAGTGCAAGGGCGGTTTCTTGCTGGGGAGCAGTCAAGGCGGGCAAGGCTTCACCGACGAGCTGGTTGACGCCGGATTCCCTAAGTGTGTTCAACAGGCGATCGAACAGGGACCCCATCTCCTGTTCCGTGCAGTTTTTGTAGGGCGTCCGATATTCCAATGACCGCCTCAATGCATGCGCTTCCTCGCGACCGAGGGTTCCATCGCAGGCCACAGCTGCGAGAGCAATGGCGGCAAAAGCGTCTGCGTCGGTCATACCGGCTCGTCGGTGCTGACCCATTTGAGCAAGAGTGAACCAATCTGACTGCACCTTGCCGTTCGTCATGCCCGGCTCAGCACGCCTTTGTTTGTTCTCTGGCCTCCTGGTGCTGGGCTTGGCCGTGTTCAATGCGCTTTCTGCCGACACATTTCCGCCGGCGCTTCAAAGAGCCGAAGTGCTTGCGGGAATGGCAGGCGTGGGTCTGATGCTGGTCGCGGTGTTGTGGACCCGTGCTGTCCCTCGGAACCCCGAGGCTGTGAATCTTGAGGGTGAGCAGGGTCTAGTGATCGCAGAGGGTCTGACCGATGAATTGCGAACAGAACTCGCCTGGGGCAGTCATCAATTTCTGACAGCCACTTCAGCTGCATCCTTCCTTGTCTACTGGGACGATGTCGTGCTGATTCGACGGGGGCTGATCACCGACAGCACGTTTCAGCCCGGTGAGATCTGTCGCCGCAGCAAGAATCGTCAGGAATTGATTTCACTGGTGAAAACGGCGTTGTATCCAGGTCGCGCGGAATTTGATGCCGTTTTGCCTGGATTGCCTGCGGTGATGGTGCAACCCTTGGGAGAACGAGGCTGGATCGTGTTGGGCGGTTGGTCGGAACGATGCTTCACCCGTGCTGATGAGCGCTGGCTGACGGGTTGGGCTGAACGACTCAAAACTCAACTGGAGCGGATTGGTTCCGACGACCTGAAGATGGATCCTGTTCATCAGACCGGAACCTGACCTGAGATTCCACCTTGCCCCCCGGGGCGGTGAAGGTGATCAAACCCTCTTCCCCCACACGTCCTTCCAATCGGCTGGCCCGTGTGATTTGGTCATTGGCTTCGCGTAGGAGTTGAACATTGCCTTCTGCGAGAACCTCTTCTGATTGCCAGTTCCACAGACATCGATCTGCAGTCAGCTTTTCGCCAGGTTGTTCAATCCTGCAATCCGAGATGACGTCAACTGTGGTGTCGTTGAGATCGGCTCGGAAACGCCCTCCAGCAATCTGCGCTTCATCCAAATCAGCCTCAAACGGTTGCTCGCTACGGATGGTCTGTTCACGGAAATTCCAAGTGGTGTCTTGGGCGCGAAGCACGCCCTTTTCGCGTGGAATCTGAACATTCACCGGTGCTTGCACCGTGATGTCTCCTTGGATGGTGTTACCCCGTAGGTTCTGACCTTGCAGTTGTTCCAGAACTGTTCCTTCCTCATCGCGACGCTGTCCGAGCACTGGCCCCTGAGCATTCAGCAGGCCCGTGTCGAGGTTCCACTGGGCTGGACCGGTTCGAAGCGTCGTGTCTGGATTTGACGCGTCCGCGTCCTCGTTCCAACGCTCCAGCTCGACAACACCGTTGAGCGTGAGATCGTTGGTCCGTTGCTGCAGTTGCGCTTCACTGGCACCAATGCGTGAGGTGCCATCTGTGGCCCTTGGGCGCTGCTCAATCAGTAACAGTCCTTGCTCTGGTTGCCAACGCAGACGGTCTCCCTGAATTAATAACTTCGCACCGTTCAATTGCTGCAGGCGGACGTCACCTTCCAGCAAGATCTGTTCACCGTCGTTGACAACCAGTGCCAGATCCGATTGCACCCTGAATGACGGTTTGCCGTCTTTGTAGAGCAAGGCGATGGGGTCTCGGGCTCGGACCAGTTGTCGGCTGAGTTCATAACGAGCTTCTGGACTATTGAGACTCCAATCCATCAAGCCATCGGGCTTTTTCTGGTTCAGTTTGAGTGAGCGAAACACGAAAGGAGGTGCTTCGCTGGTGGATCCAGAGCCTTCATCAGCACATCCAATCAACCCGGTGATGACCGCAAGCATGGCCACCCTCAGCGCAGCTCTGGCACGCATCCTCACCATCACAGCGGTGCGTCAAGTTCAAGACGCTGCATCACCGGTTCAGGCTTCGGCAGTGAACCCCCAGGGGTTAGCTGCCCCCAAGTCAGAGCCTTGATCCACGCCGTTTGGGTTGGGGCAAGGTTCAGCTGGCTGAGGATCCTGGCGCTGAGATCGGGAACGATGGGTTGGAGAAGAATCCCGACATAACGGGCGCATTCGAGAACGGCATAAAGGTCCTCTCCGACCTGTTGTTCCTGGCCAGGTTGTTTCATGCGGCTCCACGGGGCCTGTTCATTGAGAAAACCGTTGGCGTCGATGGCCAGTTGAAGCACGGCCTCACACGCTTTGTGGAATGCAAGATCCTGAATCGATCTGCGAACAACAGCTGCGGTTTGTTCGGCTTTGTCACGGAGCACGTGAGTTGAGCGAACAGCATCCACATCCACAGGAAGGGATTCATCGAACCATTTCCGAGACATGGAGGAGGTTCGATTCAGCAGATTTCCGATGGTGTTGGCCAGATCATTGTTGACGAGGTCCAGGAAGCGTTGCTGTTGGAAATCACCGTCTTCACCAAATTGAATATCGCGCAAGAGATACCAGCGCACAGCGTCCGTCCCGCATTGCTGAAGGAGATGTTCAGGGTCAAGAACATTTCCAAGTGATTTGCCCATCTTCTGGCCTTCTCGGGTGAGGAAGCCATGGCCGAAGACTCTCTTAGGAACGGGCAAACCTGCCGACAGCAACATCGCTGGCCAATACACAGCGTGAAAGCGAAGGATGTCCTTTCCAATCACATGCACATCGGCTGGCCATCCGATTGAGGCCAAACGTTCAAGGTCGACGGGTCCCCCGTCGTCAAGCAGCGCCGTCAGATACCCAAGCAGAGCATCGAACCACACATAGAAGGTATGTCCTGGGTGACCCGGTACAGGAAGACCCCACGACACATTGACCCGAGAGATCGAAAAGTCGCGCAAGCCTCCGGCCACGAAGTTCTCCACTTCGCGCTTGCGGCTGCTGGGAGCGATGAATCCTGGTTGAGCGATCAAGGATTCGATCTGTTCCTGAAACTGGGACAGGCAGAAGAACAGATTCTCTTCATCGCGCCACTCAAGGGGTTTGCGATGAATCGGACAATCCGGTGATTCCGCATCGGCGGGATCGTCCTTGAATTCTTCGCAATCAACGCAATACCAACCTTCCTGGTGACCTGTACGGATGTGGCCAGCCGCTTCACAACGGCGAAAGAACTCCTGAACCAAGGGCAGGTGCCGGTCGCTGGTGGTGCGCACGAACCGGTCGTTGCTAATGCCCCATTCCGTCCATAATTGGGAATATTGGCTCGAAATCAGATCGCAGTGGTCCTGCGGGCTGATGTGCTGCGATTCCGCCGTGCGCTGAATCTTCTGACCGTGCTCATCCACGCCGGTGATGAACACTACGGAGTTCCCTTCCAAGCGCTGGAACCTTGCCAGGGCATCGCAGGCGATCGTGGTGTAAGTGCTGCCAAGGTGGGGCTTGGCATTGACGTAATAAAGCGGAGTTGTGAGGCTGTAGGTCATCGCTTCGGCGTTCTCCTGTGGCCCCTTGCTCAAGGGTGGGATCTTAACGACCCCCTTCCCAACCCACCTCCTTGATTGCCACTGAAAGCGTCGGTCCAGTGGACGAGTGAGCCGGGCTGGTTCCATCCGCCCTTTTCTGATCGCATCTTGGTTTTCGCCATGGCCTTCAACATCGACGCAGTGGATGTGCTGGTTTGGGGTGGTGGAACCGGTGGTGTCGCCGCAGCCCTTCAGGCAGCGCGTGGAGGGGCGTCCACACTTCTGCTGACCCCTGGCTCCTGGTTGGGGGGGATGGTCAGTGCTGCTGGTGTGTGTTGTCCCGATGGAAATGAACTGACGCCCTGGCAGACAGGACTCTGGGGGGCATTTTTGCGGGAACTTGAACGCCGTGAACCAGAGGGTCTTGATCACAACTGGGTGAGTTGCTTCGGCTACCGACCGACAACCGCTGAGTGCGTTCTCCAGGATTGGGTTCATAACGAATCACGCCTGCAGTGGTGGCCGGAGTGTTCGTTGAAAGAGGTAGAGCGCCAGGGAGCACGAATTCAGGCTGTGCAGGTGGCTGTTGCGAACCAGCGCCAACGGATTGCTTGTGAGGTTGTGATTGACGGCAGCGATCGCGGTGATCTGCTGCCCTTGGCAGGCGCGGCCTTTCGCTTCGGCTGGGAGGATCAGGAGCAGTGGGATGAACCCAGCGCTCCATCGCGTCAGCGACTGCAGTCAGACCCTTTCTTCCGCAACCAGCCCGTTCAGTCGCCCACTTGGGTGGTGATGGGACAACTTCAGGGCAATCCGCTGGCATGGCCGGAACCAGAACGCAACGATGATCCATCGCCTGCGCGCTTGCCAGCTCCCTTTAAACAGGCCTGTTCAGCCTTTGGTCTGACCAAAACACTGACCTATGGACGTTTGCCTACAGGGTTGGTGATGCTGAATTGGCCCTTGCATGGCAATGACTGGCATCAGCGGCTTGAGCGTGCTTTTGGCACGGATGCACAAGCTGAGGCGCTGTTGTTCAACGAAATGCAGCAACACAGCCTTCACTTCGCTGAGGCTTTGCGAGATGCCACTGACGGTCGACTGTCATTGGGGCGCGCCTTCCCAAGCGATTCCGGTTGTCCCTCCCCTTGGTTGGCTCCAATGCCCTATTGGCGAGAGGGGCGGCGCATGGTGGGCCTGAGCACGGTGATCGAACAGCATCTGCTTCCGCAGGACAGCGATCACTTGGTTGGGAAGCCACCCATGGATGACTCGGGGACGTTGCAAGCCATTGCCATCGGCAATTACGCCAATGATCACCACTATCCCGGAGAAGACTGGCCATTGGCTCCCAAAAGTTGTCGATGGGGAGGTCGCTGGACTGGGACGCCCTTTTCCATCCCCTATGGCGCTCTGGTGAGTGCTGACATCGACAACCTTCTGGCTGCAGACAAGGCCTTCAGCACCAGCCACATGGCCAACGGTGCAACCCGATTACAACCCTTGATCTTGAATGTGGGTCAAGCGGCTGGCATGGCAGCGGCTCTCGCTGTGGAAACGGCAACTCAGCCCTCGGCGCTGTCTGTGCGTGCCCTGCAGATGCGCTTGATCAACGATGCTCATGCGCCTTCCGCTGTGGTTCCTCTCTGGGATACCCCATGGCATCACACGCAATGGCGACAGCGCCAGATTCGGGCGCTTGATCGCCATCAGCTCGAGCCGGCATCGCTTCAAACGCATCGCGCTGGCGCCATTTGGCAGGGGTGGATTCACCGTGATGATCAGGGTGGTTTCCGGTTTGAACAGAAGGGCCAAGAATCCATCCCTTTGATCACCCTTGAGCCTGCTGTTCATGACAGCCTTGAGCAGATCGATGCGTCGAGGTCAGTGACGCTTGATGGCATCCGCAACCCCTGGGGACCCTGGCTGCGCGTCACCAGTGTCAACTGATGCCGCTCAAGCTTCTGCGGCGAAAAGCAGGAGTTGATCTCGCTGAGAGTCAACCTGACGCACCGTCACCACCAGCGCGTCTCCAGGGTTGGACCCAGGTGGACATTCGGCTGCCACATCCATGGCCAGAGACTCGATGCGGATGAGCCCGAGACGATCCTGGGGTCTCAACCAGCGGAGAAAATCGGCGTTCCAGCTCTGATCGTGGTGCTGTTCAAACCAAACCTGTTGCCAATGACGCTGGTCTTCCCTGGCAATGGAGATGCCTTCGCGAATCGCTCCATCGAACTGTTCCAGAAGCTCTTGCAAGTCTTCTTCGGAACGGGGTTCCAGGCCATCGATCACAGCTGCGATCTGCCGTTGCACCACGAGATCGCCATAGCGGCGGATGGGCGAGGTGGCCTGCGCATAAGCCGGTAACCCGAGGCTGAAATGGGCCGCAGGTTGGGTTCCCATCAGTCCCCGGCTCAGACAGCGTTTGATCGCTGCAAAACGCACGGCTCCTTCGGGCAAATCCTCGAGTTGGGCCGGTGAAGGCAGATCGGCAGGCAGCTGACTGCGGTAAGGAAGAGCCAGATCGTGATCAAGACCGAATCGAGCCGCAACAGCACCCGCCAGGATCATTGCTTCCGCCACCATGGAACGCGCGGGTCCAGGCTCGGTGATCTGCACGCTCAATGCCTCATCACGGCAGCGAATGCGTCCTTCCGGGAGATCCATCAGCAAGGCTCCCTGCGACACACGCCACCGTCGACGGCGTTCCAGCAAGGCGTGGAGTTCCGCCAGATCAGCGTCTTCAGGGGGAGCAAAATCGATTAACTCGTCCGCATCCTCATAGGTGAGTCGATAACGCGGCTTTACCCAGCTTCTTTGGATGCCGTAATCGGCAATGTCACCATCGGCATCGAGTTCAACCCAAGTGCTCCAGGCCGGATTGCGCTGACCGGCAAGGAGGCTAAAGGGCCCTGTGGAGAGTTCCGAGGGAAACATGGGAAGAATTCCCCTCGATAGATAAAGACTGCTCCCGCGTCGGCGAGCCTCTTGATCCAACAGTGAGTCGTCGTCAATCAGCCGCCCAGGGTCGGCAATATGAATCCAGAGCCTCTTGGTGCCGTCATCGCAACGTTCCAGTGCGACCGCATCATCAATGTCGCGTGTCTCGGCATCATCAATCGTGAAGCAGGTCTGCCCAGTCAGATCAACCCGTTTGTCATCACCAGGACGTGGCCCCTCATGGTCGGCCATGAGTTGGTTGACCTGCTCGACGATCACATCGCAGAACCCGTGGCTCCAGGTGGTGCCATTCATGGCTGAGAGCTGGTGTGGATCCCATTGATCGAGGTCGATCAGCAGCGATCGGAGTTCATGGCGCTCTGGCGCCACTCGGGCTGACTTCAGCGCCAGAAGCAGCTCATCATTTAAGTCTTCGGGCTCAGTTTCAGTGGCCACAACGCTCTGAAGATCCAACACCCACCGCTGATGGCCGGCATCTAGCGCGCTGAAATCCAAAGGTTGTCGAGACTTCAGTTGGTCAATCCAAAGCCGGCTTCGGTGGGCTTGAAGCGACTGTTTTCGCCGCTCCAGGCGTCGTTGCCTGATCTCGGTGGAGGACCGGGGCTGGATCATCCCCTGTTTCCAACGAAACAGATCTTGCTCCGTTTTCAGCGCGAGCCAGCACACAGCACGCTGAATGGGCTCGTCAGAACCGCAAGCCAACTCAGCGAAACCAGCCAGATCAATCGTCTCCGATGATTCCGAGAGCAAGACCCATAACTGGCCCCATTCGCGACGTGTGGGATTGGCTTGGTTGAGGTTTTTGAGATCGAAAGACCATGGAGAAACCCCCAGGCGAGTGGGTTGATCCGAACCACTCAACTGGGGGTAAATGAGCTCAACGTGGCGAGAAGGAACAACTTGTTCCTTGGCGTTAAAGCCAACTCTCAAACGACGTTTGCTGCCTTGAAGTGCAACAACGACGGCAAGTTGAGCGGTTTTAGCGTCGCTAACGCCCACCAGATCTCCCGGTTTGCAGTCAGCGCTGGCCAGAAATCAACCCTCGGGATTCACGAAGGGCAGCAGGGCCACAATGCGAGCACGCTTCACGGCGTTGGTGAGATCGCGTTGCTGCTTGGCGGTGAGGCCGGTGAGACGACGGGGAAGAATCTTGCCGCGCTCAGTGATGAACTTTTTGAGCAGATCCACATCCTTGTAATCGATGGGATCGCCAGGCTTGATCGGTGAAAGACGCTTCTTGAAGAAGGAACTGGACATGGAAGATCAGGAACGGTGAGAAGACGAAAAGACCTGCAAGATCACTTGATCTCCTTGTGGAGAGTCATCTTGTTGCAGTGGGGACAGAACTTTTTGATCTCCAGCCGTTCGGTGGTGTTCCGGCGGTTCTTCTCGGTCGTGTAACGGGACACGCCCGGGGAACGCTTGGCGGGATTGGACCGGCATTCCGTGCACTCAAGAGTGATCACGATCCGGACGCCCTTGTTCTTGGCCATAAAGGACGTTGCGCCGCAGGTGCGAAGCGAAGTGACAAACATTCAGCTTACAGGTCCACCTCACGGCCAATGCCTGTCACCTGAGCGGATGGGAGTTCGTAGGATCACGCGCCGAGTTCCACCTCCCGATGCGGGTTTCTCTCTCCTGGCTTAAGGATCTTGTGCAGGTGAATGAACCCGCTTCACAGCTGGGTGAACGGTTGTCGATGGCCGGTTTCGAAGTGGAGGAGCTCGACGATCTCTCCAGCCTGACCCAGGGTGTCGTGGTCGGTCATGTGCTGGAGCGTGACAAGCATCCCAATGCCGACAAGCTGAGCGTCTGCAAGGTGAATGTCGGTACGGACGAACCGTTGCAGATCGTCTGTGGTGCGAAGAATGTGCGTGCAGGGATTCATGTCCCCGTCGCCACTGTGGGCGCTGTCCTCCCGGCGGTGAATCTCACCATCAAGGCAGGGGAGCTGCGAGGAGTCAGCAGTCAGGGAATGATCTGCTCCCTGTCCGAACTCGGGCAGAGCAGCGATGTCGATGGCATTGCCATCCTGGACGATCTGGTGGACGAGCTTCCTGAACCCGGTTCACCGATTGCTCCGGTGCTCGGTCTCGATGACACGGTTCTGGAGCTGGCAATCACGGCCAATCGTCCGGATGGTCTCTCAATGACAGGGATCGCCAGAGAAGTAGCGGCCTTAACGGGGGCTGATCTGTCGCTGCCGGACGCCAACGCTCCGGAGCAGATTGAATCCCTGCAACCGGATGCGGCATCCGCGGAGGCGATGACGACCGGAGGCATCTATGCACTGACGGCCGTTCAAGGGGTCGATGGGTCTGCGCGGTCTCCCCAGTGGCTGCAGCAGCGGCTGCAGAGGGGAGGGGTCAACCCTGTCAATGCAGTGGTGGACATCACCAACCTGGTGATGCTGGAGCAGGGACAGCCGTTGCATGCCTTCGACGCCGATGCCCTGGAATCCCTCTGTGGTCAGAGCATCCAGGCCTCTGACTTCGGGTTGCGACAGGCCCGCACCGATGAGCTGTTCACCGGTCTTGATGGTCGCGAAATCAACCTGGATGAGCGCGTGCAGGTGGTGACCTGTCGCGACCGTGCCGTGGCCGTGGCTGGGGTGATGGGGAGTGCCGAAAGTGGTGTGACCGACAGCACCAAGCGCATCTGGCTTGAATCGGCACTGTTCACCCCCACATCGGTGCGCAACAACAGCCGGGCCACCGGGCAGCGAACCGATGCCAGCACCCGTTACGAGAAGGGCCTGCCGCGGGAGGTCACTTTGCTGGCGGCTGGTCGGGCTCTCGCGTTGATGGCTGACATGCAAGGTGCGCAGGTAGGAACGTGCTGGCAATGTTCTGCCGAGCAGGGACCTGACCCCGTCGTGACGCTGCGGCGTCATGCGTTGCATCGCCTGCTGGGTCCACTCGCGGCCACGGATGAAGCGACTCATGCCGTTGATCTTTCAGATGAACAGGTCGAGGCATGTCTGTCGGCCCTCGGTTGTGCACTGACCCCCACGGAGGATGGATGGACGGTGGTTGCGCCCCCTTCCAGACGGATGGATCTCCTGCGCGAAGTGGACCTGATTGAAGAGGTGGCCCGTCTCGTGGGCTTCGACCGGTTCCAGTCTCATCTTCCTGATCCACTCCGACCTGGTCAGCTGACTTTGGCGCAGCAAGCCGAACGTCGACTGCGTCAGCGCTTCTCTGCCAATGGTCTTCAGGAGATCACCACGCTGTCACTCACCAGTGCTGATGTGAATGACCCCAATCGCATTGGGATCAGCAACCCTTTGCTTGCGGAAACAAGCCACCTGCGCACGTCTCTCTGGCAGGAGCACCTCCAAGTCTGTCGACGCAATCTGCAAGCGTCCCAACCGGGTTGCTGGGTGTTCGAAATCGGTCATGTTTTCCGTCCCGAAGGTGAGTCGATTGCTCAGGACTCACGGCTCAGCGGTGTCATCTGTGGTGAGCGGCGCCTGTCCCGTTGGCAGACAAGCGGTAAGCCGCAACCGCTGACCTATCACCAGGCCCGTGGTGTTCTGGCATCGGTGCTGGCGTCGCTTGGGATTGAAGTGCAAGACAAGCGACTGAACGACGATCAGCGTTTGCACCCTGGACGCGCTGCCAGCTTGGTCGTGGAAGGCCGTCCTCTGGGCTGTTTTGGGCAACTTCATCCGGCGCTGTGCGAGAGCGAGCAATTGCCTGCGGAGACTTATTTGTTTGATCTGGATCTGGCGCGCCTGCTCGCAGCAGCGACGCGAAGCAACCGTTGGAGCCCGCAATTCAAGGCCTACTCCACGTTGCCTGCATCTGAACGGGATCTCGCCATGGTGGTGCCGCGCAGCCTCCCATCAGGCGAGCTGTTGCAGGCCATTCGCAAAGCGGGCAAGCCGTTGCTGGAGTCCGTGGAACTGATTGATCGCTTCGAAGGCGGTCAACTCAGTGACGCGCAGTGCAGTCAGGCTTTTCGTCTTCGGTATCGCGGTAAAGACAGCACGCTCACCGATGAGCAAATTCAACCGGTGCACGACAAGGTGCGCCAAGCGTTGGTCAAGCAGTTCCAGGTTGAGCTGCGCAGTTGATTGACCGCATCAAGACCAGACATTCCAGATGGGACGTTTGGGGAAAGAAGTCCATCGGCTGGATCGCCTCGATCTTGTAGGGGCCTTGATCGCTTGCTAATTCGCGAAGATCCCGCGCCAGTGTCGCGGGATCGCAACTGAGGTAGGCCAAGCGATGGGGTGGCTGCTTCAGGATCATCGCCAACACGTCAGGGCTCAGGCCCTTCCGGGGAGGGTCCACCACAAGAGCGTCGTGATGTGGAAGCAGCTCTTGGAGATGCTTGATCACATCTCCGTCGATGAATTCTGTGTTCTGCAGATTGTTTCTTGATGCATTGCGCTGGGCATGGCGGATGGATGCCGAACTGATCTCCAGTCCAGTCACGCTGTGGCCGTGAGCAGCAATCGGAAGCGCAATGGTGCCGATCCCGCAGTAGGCATCAATGACGCGCAAAGGTTCTCCTGATGTGGAGAGCCAATCACAGATCATCACCACCGCCCGTTCGGCACGGGCCGTGTTCACTTGGAAGAACGTGGTGGTTCCCAGTTCGAGCTTCAGCCCACAGAACTGCTCATCGATCGAATCCTGCCCCTGCAGACAGATGGTTTGCTCGCCAAGCACCGTATTAGATCGACGCGGTTGCAGATTGAGGGTCACCCCTTTCACCTGGGGCCATCGTTTTATCCAACGTTCACTCAAGCCGTCGATTCCCGGCAAAACCTCCGTTGCTGAGATCAGAGAAATCAAGACATCTCCAGTCCGGACGCCAATACGAAGCCCGAGATGGCGAAGCCCTGCTTTGCCACGGAAATCAGAATCCATGACCCAGCCAGTGGACAGCAGATCCGCTTTGATCTCTGGAATCAAGGCATCCAGTCTTGGATCCAGAACCGGGCAATGGTTGAGGTTGACGATCCGATGGCTGCCTCGGCGGTAATACCCGAGGCGCAGGTTGCTTCCCTCCATCAACAGAGGAATCAGGGCACGATTGCGGTACCCCAGGGATTCAGATTCGGGGCTGATGAGGGGACTGAGGGGTGCACTGAGCTTTCCAATCCTCGTGAGTGTGTTGTGAAGATGCCTCTGTTTCCAAGCGTTTTGCCCTTCGACCGAGAGATGTTGAAGGGAACATCCGCCGCATTTGTGGGCCAGGATGCAGGGTGGCCGACGTGCATCGGTTGACGGCTGAAGCGTTTCCAGGCGACGGGCCAGCCACATGCGCCGTTGGCGTTGCTGAAGCTGAACTTTGGCTTCTTCTCCTGGAAGCAGTTCGGGCACCGCGATGACCCAGTCGTTCCAACGGGCAAGCCCCCGTCCTTGCTGGTCCAGGTCCTCGCCGAACACCGTGATGATCAGCCCCGGTTGTGGCGTGTCCTTGATCGCTGTCATTGCAATGGCGTAACACCCCACGGCACCCAGCCATGACAGGGGTTGAAGCGCTTTAAACTCTCTTCAGCATGCCAGCCGTCATGAGCGTTGTAAGGGATTTGATCCTCCAGGCCGATGACGACCTGCGTTACCCCAGCAGTGGTGAGCTTCGCTCCATGGTGGAGTACCTCAGCCAGGGATCGATTCGCTTGTCTGTCGTGAAGATCCTCACCGACAGCGAAAAGAAGATCATTGATGAATCAGCAAAGCAGCTGTTCAGCCTGCGCCCTGAATATGTCGCCCCTGGTGGTAACGCGTATGGCCAGAAACAACGGGCCCAGTGCTTGCGGGACTACAGCTGGTATCTGCGTCTGGTGACTTACGGGGTTCTGGCGGGAAGCACCGAGATGATCGAGCAGATTGGTCTGATCGGCGCTCGAGAGATGTACAACAGCCTCGGGGTTCCGATGCCGGGGATGGTGGACGCCATGCGTTGCATGCGTGAAGCAGCGCTGGTTCTCCTGTCAGAGGAGCAAAAATCCATCGCTGCGCCTTATTTCGACTATTTAATCCAAGGCATGCAGACAAGCACCTAAAGCTTGGTCTTCGAGATTGCATCATCCCTGCCTGTGAGTTCACGACTTTGGCATCTCATACAAGACACGCCTTGGGTCTGATTTAGGGTCTCGAATGCGAATCTTGATTAAATAATCAATCCATCCGTTGATTGGTTGATCGGCGACATCAGTCTTGTGTTGCTCGGTTTCCCAAAGTTGGCTGCACTTTGGTGTACTTATTGCTCAGAGCCCGACCTTGCCAGTCGCAAGAGTCTCATTTAAGACTTGTTATGAGTCTTGCCAATCATCTCACTTGAGACAATCGGGCTTGTTTGAACGGTGGCGTTCACGTTTTGGATGGACATCGATCGCCAGCATTGGACGCTTGTGGCTTCAAGAATGTGACACGACTGCGACCAATCATCGGATCGCAATGAGCCATGTGCAACGCTTGCGTCACTGTGTCAACAGCAGAGACGCAAGCCGAGGAAGCATCGCTGTAGTTGACGTTTGCATGCATCAAAACAGGCTTGGACATGGACATAAGACGTCTGGACAGCCCATTTGCTCGCTTTTGGCGCTCTCTGTTGCAATAGCGGCTCGCCACTGCTTGCGACCTTGACAACACCGTGAGAAACGACGTTCAGAATTGCTGCTCTCCAGACCTCAATCCCATGCAAATAAAACCATCGAAAAAAATGATCTTGATGCAATCAAGACCGATGCTGTCAAACAGTCTCCGCAAGACTCTCAGCCAGGTCACTTGAATCAGGCAGCAGAAACTCAGTATCATTAATCGAATTCAAGACTTAAATAAGACTATTAACAAGTCTCAGTTACGACGCTAGCGACAGGTTTCGACCCAACAAATCGTGCCCCTACATCAGTAGCTGCAAGCAAAAAGTGATCGCAATTTTGCGTTCAGCTCTTTGGCCCGCAAGGCGAATTCAAGAACTGCTCGAGCTCTGCACGAAGATCCAGTGCAAATTCATTTATTGCATTTAAGACACATGATGAGTCTCGTATCGGGGTCCACCCAAGATCAGTTAGACGACTCTTTTTGCCTGTAGAGCTCCTTCAGCATCTGATAAGCCTCATTCAGCCGACGCATGGCTTCTGTCGACCCACCAGAGTCTGGGTGCACTTCCACCGCTTTGCGTTTGTAAGCATTACGAATGGATCGAAGCGTATGCGATTGGCCCGCTTGGGTTGGCAAATCCAGTTGCTTCAAGGCTCCATGCAACGTCATCGTCGACTCCAGCGTCTCGAATGAGGTCACTTTGCGACTTCGCTTAAAACGACTCACAAAGCGACGGATGAGCGTTGGGATTCGATCGGGAACGGAACCACTGGCGAAGGGATCTTCTAAGACAGCTGCAGCCACGATCACCTGTTCGAATCGCGGCGATGGAACCATCCATTCGGTGCAGTATTGCTGCATGGATTGATTCACCTGACTCCAGGTGAAGGTGCGTCCTTCACTGCCATCGATATGGGGCCAAATATCACGAGCCATCCAGAGCATCACCGCCTCCATCACGGTGGCTCCAGGGCTGGATCCATAGAGATTGATCCAGTGGTTCAATGCGACCTCAAACCATTGCTGCAGTTCCGATTCACGAATCACCGGAACGACGGGTATCTCTGCGCTGGCTTGGGGCGGAGTGCTCAGGCTTTCACGAATGGCACTGCTGCGTTTGCGCACAAAACCGGGAAGATCGATGCCACCGCCAGCGCTCGATGAGCGCTTTGGAGAAGTGTCGAGATTGCGTTTCTGCTCGGTGGAACTGTTGGCCGAGACAGGTTCGATGCCGCCTTTAAACCCCACCAGTACAATCGCTCGGTCTTCGTCATAGCGAGGATGAAGGGGTTGCCCCTCTGTGAGACCAACCGGTGATGGTGCGGATGGGCGGTCACGCGACGGTGATCCTGCGCTCGTCTCCTTCTCAGGGGAGTCGAAGTGCGGAGCCTCGACAACCGATGACTCCTGCTCCTCAGCGTCCGGCTGAAAAATTTCCTCGAGAAGACGGCGTAAACACTCACCTCTGGATCGAATCTTCCAATCTTTGCGAAGGCAGTCGATTTGTTCGACAAGCTCTTCAGGCAATTCCAGGCTGATGCGCTTGCCGCTCATAAACCTTTGCTGAACAAATCCACAAACACCCGATTACTGACCCTGAAGGCGACGCAGCCAGTCCTGCTGAGCGCGGATGGCTTCACGGTACCGCTGCTCCAGTGAATTGTTCACCCTCTGAGGCATGATTATTGCCGCTGGCATCAAAGACGAGCCACCGCCACGTGGTGACACGATCATTGGGGGTGGTGATAAGGGTTGCACCGGTTCGGTGCCAGGTTCTAGCTGTGGATCTGGCGTGGGTGTTGGCTCAACGTGCTGAGTGACCGCCGGCGGCGCCTGCTGTGGAGTCACAGTTCGCGTCTTGGATTCGCTGGCAGCCTGACGCGCAGCGTCCAGCATCTGTTCACGCTGGCGCAGGACTGCCAGTTGCGTCACGGGTACAACACTGAGCAAATGTCCCGGTGTGGCATCTGCTGGATAGACAAGACTGACCTTGACAAGATTATTGGTTCCTTCCTGAAGATTGAGATCAGAAATTGAAAGGCTTTGACCCGAACGCATTCCCACATGAACCTCTTTGTATCCCTCATCGGTTTGGATGCCGATGGAACCACGGAATGCTGTGAAGGGTGAGCGTCCTGCTGCAACTGGATGACTCAAGACCAATTCATGATCACCATCTCCGAAAAGATTCATTTCCACGTCAAATCTCACGCCATAAGTGCCAACGTTGTTGACAGCTGAATCAATCATGCGTGTGCTGAGTTGATTCACCTGAATATCGCGTGTTCCAAAATGGTGTTTGCTTGTGCTGGTTAAAGGCACGTGCAATGGACCTTGATCCAGATCGTGCTGAATCACTGCTGAATATTGATCACCGAGTGCAACGCCAGCAACGCGTGAAAACACCTGACCAGTTTCAATCTCACGAATACGATTTAAATAGATTCGGCCTGGAGCCAAACGACCTCGATCGAGAACAGCGATCAGGTCCTGTTCATTTCGCGTTTCCTCAGCAGCAACAACAGCCATGTGGAATGGGCCATTGCTTTGTCCACGCAACAAGCCGTTCATGATTCCCCGAGCTGGGAGAATAGTGCTGACAATTACTTTACTGCTGTTGGGAGGTATGACGATTTCCTGCGGCAGTTTGCGATCGAGCTCACCACGAAGAATTTGAACAGCCGTTGCATCTCCAGGTCCTGTATTCCATGGCCTGGGACCAAGAGGCTTGACACCCATCAGTTTGTTGGGGTGATACGGGGCTTCAAAGCTGTTTTTAACAGAACCTTCGCTAAAGGTCAGGGTGATTGGTTTTGATCCTGGATTGATTGCAATCGCAGCAACTGTTAGCAAGCCGCGATCACGCCTTCCGCCTAATTTACTTGAATCCTGTGGATAGTATTTATGGTGCATATGTACACCAAATGCACCGTTAAATGTGAACGTTGCATTATTGATAGGCTGATTATTTTCAAATGCGATGCCGCTGCCTGGTGCTGTGTTGACCAGGATGCCCGGGCCTTTCACTATTTCTGGCTGATTGGAGTGAAGAACGGGAATATTGTTGAAGCTGCCATTCAACGCCCTCGCGCGTTGGCCCGCCATGAGGGGGACGTATGCGTGGGCGGGGAGAAACACCTGTGTCCCGGCTGTCGCGAGCGAGACGCCGATCAGGACCAATGCTGGGAAATTCTGAGACATTTGCGACCAGCCAGGGCGTCCCGAAGGACTCAAGTTCCAAACCTAATCGTCAGATGAAAAACCGCCAAGTCGGAACGAACGGCGCAACCAAAGCGGTCTTCTCGCCAGGATGGGAACACCGATGATCTTGGATTCATGTTTCCTTCATTTACCTGTGCTCCTTGTGCTGACGGTGATTGGGAGCGTCAACACAAAGAGAGGAAACTGCGCATGCTTCGCTTCTGGCGCGACGGACTGGAGCGTCAGATCGCAGCAGTCTCTGCAGCGATTTCCACATTGGAGCAACAAATCGAACGTGATCAATCCAGCCAGGGCTGAGTTCTGAGTTCATGTCTCAGGCTGTTCAGTCCTCGTTTCAAACGGCGCTGAACCGTCATGGCGCTGACGCCAATGCAGCGGCCGGCTTGTCTGAGGCTTTGCCCTTTCAAAACGACGTGGGTAACGGCTTGACGCTCCGGCTTGTCCAAATCGGCGAGGGCTGTCATTACTGCTCTGCTGCATTCAAGTTGTTCGGGCTCCGTTCTCACGGGTTCCATCGAAAGCAGTTGGTCCAGATCACTGGTGATCAGTGAGCGTCGCTGCTTCGCCGCATTCATCAAGATGGACGAATGCGATGCAGCCCCCTGATCTCGGCGTGGAATGCGCATCAAGGCCGCGCCATCTCTGAGGTAATGCAAGATTGCTCCTCGGATATGGGGTTTGGCAAACGCCGCAAAGGGCACTGACCTGTTGGGTTCAAAGCGCTCAGCAGCCCGCAGGAGACCAAGCAAGCCCACCTGCCTGAGGTCTTCCTGGTCTTGTCCGCTTGACGCGGCGTAATGCCTCGCGACGGGGTCAACAATGGTCAGGTGTTGTTCAACCCTGGCATTGCGGTTTCTGTTCAACGTGTTCATCGGTCTGTCGGAAGGAACGCCTCGAAGGGGGTTCTTTCAGACAGTCACCACTGACATTGGGGTGTCATCCGTGAGATCACCAAGCGGGGAGACCACTTGTCGAAGCACTGCCTCGGCACCCTTGTGTTGCATCAAGGCCTGATCAGACTGGTCTGTGGCCAGGAGGTAACCAGCAAAGCCCAGTGCATTGATGCTGAATCCACACGCCTCCTCACATTTCCGCCGGATCAATGCCATCCAGGATTGCGTCAGCAACAGGTTGTAAGGCGCCTGTGGGAGCTCACAAGACTGCTTGCCACCCAAACCCAGTTCATTGCCCAAGTGGCGATACAGCGAATGCAGTTCCTTGGCTTCTTGACGCGGATCGATGGGACTTGGTCGCTTAGCGATCACGCAGCTTTGGGTGAGCGGGTCATCCATACGTACCTTCTTGGCTGATCTGTCCTGAAGAAGACGTTCGAACCACTCGACGCGTGGGCAACTGCGTTCATTGGAGTCGCGGGGCAGCAGTTGAAGATGTCGATGCGGTTGACTCGCGCCAGCTAACGGTCCGCTGTTCAGAAACCAAAGACCGGTGCTGTCGTGGTCCACGCTCACCAAAGCTCTCCAGTCGTCCAGTGTGAGCCAATCCACCTGAGAGGCCCACTCCCGAGTGATGAGGAGCATGTGCCCGGTTTGGACCGGATATTTGTTGAGGATCAAAACGTGATCGTCCCCAACATCGTCAATCGCAAGCTCGGTGTCCCATGGCCGAAATGGATTGACCTTGGGACCTTCAATGCGGTGATGCTTGGGCAGTCGATCGTTCAGCACCCGCAATTCAAATTGATCGGCGCGCGGACCATTCAGCTTGATCCTCGAGGTGCTGAGTGGCACCAGAGCCTTCTGTCTCAGAGCATGCTCTGAACGCTCGAGCGCCCGTTTCCAGTAGGTCTGATCAACCATCCCGACGAATCCTCGCCAGTATTGCCCCGTTGTAATACCTCTCGAGAATCTGGATGTACGTGAGTCCCTGTTGGGCCAGCTTCTGAGCACCGTGCTGACTCATGCTCGCGCCGAGATGACCATGGGCTTGCTCCACGATGGTCTGAGTTGCTGCATACAGCGTTTCAACCAATCCACCTTGATGACTCAGGACGAGCCCTCGGGTGTCCTCTGTGGCCTTGAGCGACCTCGCAGTTGAGCTTGCCTGACCTGCGTAGACCTGCCATCGGGTCGTATCACCGAGGTTCCAATCTGGACTGGCAGGACGGATCAGATGCACCAACCCGTAGGACCGGGCTGCAACGGCCTGCGCTTTTAAGGCTTCCTCGTTCCAGCCACTGGGCATTTCCGCACCCACCACGGAGGCGACATAACGCTCCATGTTGATCTCGTTCACTGCGATCCAGCCTTCGCCCCGGTTGATCAGATGGACGATCCCTTGATAGGTGCGTCCGTTGACCTTGACCGAACCCTCGGCCGTTCCACAGTGCAGCCAGGCTTCGGTCGTCCCCCTGAGCAGCTTTCTGAGAGTGACTGGAGACACCGGAGCACCTTCAGAGGTGCTGCAGGTTGTCCGACCCTGGGGTTGGACGATACGGACCGGGCGCTGACTGAGCAACGCGACCCGAAGCAGGGGGTCGATGGAGTAGCCGTCAGGTGAAATTGCATAAACGCTTGTCGTATCACGGACGCTTGCCCGATCGGTTGACTGGTGTGGAGAGCGGGTAGCGCTGTGATCGCCATTCACTAGAGCACTGAGCATCGCATCGGTTTCCAATGACGATGACCAGACGGTCAATCCATCCGTGAGCACGACGACGGATGCCGCAGCGGCCACACTCGCGGTCAGCGTTAGCAACAGTGGCTGGATTAAACGCATATCCGCTGCAGCGGCGTTGGAATCATGCCTCAACTGAGCTCAGCTGGCTGGCAAGGACGCGCATTGGTGGTCGGCGGTGGAGGGATTGGACGCGCCTTGCGTCAGCAATTGGCTGCGCGGTGTCCTGCTCTTGACGTGACTCTGGTCACACGCTGTCCGACGACCAATGACGAGTGGCCTCTCGATCTGGAATCCGATGACAGCCTCGCGTCACTCACCGATCGTCTCCGAGACGCTTCACAGCCCTTGCGCCTGGTGTTCAACGCCACTGGACGCCTGCATGGTCCTTCCATCCAGCCGGAAAAACGGTTGCAGCAGGTTCAGTCGGCAGCATTGGTCGAGTCGTTTCGGATCAATGCTGCAGGACCGCTCCTGCTCGCGAAAGCGATTGAGCCTGCTCTGAACAGAAATCAACCCTTCCACTTCGCAAGCCTTAGTGCTCGCGTCGGCAGCATCGGCGATAACCGCAGTGGTGGATGGTATGCCTATCGCAGCGCGAAGGCTGCACAGAACATGATGCTGCGCTGCCTGAGCCTGGAATGGTCACGACGGTTTCCGATGGCAACGGTGACGCTTCTGCATCCTGGAACCACCGACACCAGCTTGTCCAAACCGTTTCAGAGCTTTGTCCCTAAGGAGCAATTGTTTAGCCCTGAACGTGCTGCCGGTCATCTCGTCGATGTCCTGATGGAGCAGGCTCCTGAGCACACGGGTCAGTTTCTGGCCTGGGACGGTCAGGTCATCCCCTGGTAGGTGCAGGCTTTCAGTACTTCAAGGGGAATCACATCCGTGGCGCTCATCGCTGTGGCTTCAAGCCTCACGGGTGGGGCCATTCCATCGTCGTAGGCCTGTTTCCAACGCGGAGCGCAGACACACCAGTGATCGCCCGGTTGGAGCCCGGGGAAGGAGAAGGCTGGCACCGGCGTACTGAGGTCATTGCCCTGGGCTTTGCTGTAGCTGAGAAAGCTTTCGGTCATCACGCAGCAGACGCTGTGTTGTCCGAGATCGGCAACATCCGTCCGACAGAAACCATCGCGAAACCATCCGGTCATCGGTTCGCATCCGCAGAGCTCGAGGGGAGAGCCGAGAACGTTCAGATCGCAGTTCTGATCCTTGTTCTGGGCAGATGACTCGGAGCTCATGATGATGCAGAAACCCCCAGGAGTCTGCCGAAGGAGTGGCACATTGCGCGACAAGGTGGTTGACGGATCCCGGGGGCAAGGCGTTAAAGGTCAATCAGTTATGCCTCCTCGATGGATTGGGAGTTCACTGAAGACGCGGCGTTTCTCGCCCTCTGCGATGCCTTCCGCGAAAGCGGAGAGTCCTCGGCCATCGAGTTTCTGGCCAATGGGGAAGGGGCATTCCATTTCCAGGATCTCGCGCAAAATGCTGCGGGAGAGGGAATTGACCTCAGCGAGTCAAGTGCTCTTGACGAGTTTCAACAGGAAGTGATCGACACGATGGAGAAGCTCTGCCAGGACTGAGCGGCAGAGCTCCATCCAATGACGGCTCGGGTCAGCCGTAGAAGAAGCTGATTTCCTTGTCTTTCAGACCCTCCCAGCCAGCAGCGATCAGGCGCCCATTCAGGGTTTTCTGATCGAAATGCTTGGCGCCGGTACGAACCACACGGTTGCGCATCGATTTGCGCACACCACTGCGTTTGCGCTGGCCTTCGAGATCCATCACCTCTCGATAGAGCGTCAGCATCTCAGCAGGGAGAGAAGACCCGTCGAGGTCGATGCCTGCAGCAATGGCCTTATCGATGGCGTCAGGCCCACTCAGATCCATGGTGGTTCAACAGATGATGGCCGGAGCAGTCTGCAGCAGCCAGCGTTGTGGATTCAGGATCCTTGCACTAGGCGCTGAAGTAACGCGCAGTGCTGTGCAGTGCCACCAAAGCCGTGGTGCTCTGCTCTGGATGCAATTGGTCGCTTTCATCCATTTTGAGGCCGATCCGGTCAGCACCTAACCAGAGCAGTTGCTGCCGCGAATCTGCCACGTTGGGACATGCCGGGTACCCGAAGGAATAGCGACTGCCCCGATAACGCTGAGCCAGAACATCGCGCAGAGCCATTCCCTGGGCGTCAGCAAAGCCACATTCTCGGCGGATACGGGCATGAGTCCATTCGGCCAGTGCCTCGGCCATCTGAACTGCAAGTCCATGGAAGTAGAGATAGTCGCTGTAGGAATCGGCTTCAAACAGACGCTGAGCGAACAGCGAGGCCTGTTCACCCATGGTGACCGCCTGCATGGGCAAAACGTCCGTGGGGCGTCCATCGTCGAGATCACGGTAGAAATCGGCGATGCAGTATCTGTTTCCACCTCGCTGTCGGGGAAGCGCGAAGCGTCCTAGCTGAGAGGATCCACTCGGATCAAAAACAACCACATCATTTCCATCACGACCGCAGGGGAAATAGCCGTAGGCCACTGCCGGTTGCAGCAGACGTTCATCGATGGATCGCCTGAGCCACTGTTGAAGAACCGGCTCAGCCTTCGCTTCGAGATCAGCCTCATAAGCTTCGCGTGATTGGCCTTTGGCTTTACGTATCTGCCACTGGCCTGCGAACAAGGCCTGCCGATCGAGATAAGCAATCACCTCGTTGAGGGGAATCTCCGATTCACCCTGCAAAACCTTTGAACCAAGGAAAGTAGGCTGAACAGCGACCTCCTCAGGAACTGTGGTCGAACGCTCAGTGCTGATCGGTTGCGATGCTGCAGCGCTAGCTTGATCGGCGTCGCCGTCACTGTTGGATGGTGAAGTTGCGCTGTCGTTCTCAACAGTGTTGTCACCTCCAAGAGAGATCCCCTCGGGCGTGCCGTTCAAAAATCCTTGAATGTTGTCCCAACTGTCAGCCTGCTGAGCTTCGACATAGGCATCCATGAATCGAAGATCAGTGAAGGCGTCACGGCCGTAAATCACTTTTCCGTTGTAAACCTCGCTGCAGTCTTTGTGTACAAATCTCGGGGTTAAGGCCGCTCCTCCGAGCACTACGGGAACATTGATTCCCGCCTCATTGAATGCCGATAAATTGTCTTTCATGAAAGCCGTTGATTTCACCAACAAGCCGCTCATGGCGATGCAGTCAGCCTGATGTTCCTGCTGTGCAGCAATGATGGCCCCAACATCCTGTTTGATCCCCAGATTGATCACCTCATAGCCATTATTGGTGAGAATGATGTCAACAAGATTTTTGCCGATGTCATGAACGTCTCCTTTAACGGTAGCGATCAAGAATTTTGCCTTCGCAGATCTCTCTCCGTCAGTTTTCTCCATGTGAGGTTCAAGAAAAGCCACAGCGGCTTTCATTGTTTCTGCCGATTGCAAAACGAAAGGAAGTTGCATCTGACCTGAGCCAAATAGCTCTCCGACCACCTTCATGCCATCGAGAAGGTAAGTGTTAACTATTTCGAGAGGCTTGTACTGGCCAAGTCCTTCGGTTAGGGCATCCTCAAGGCCAATCCTTTCTCCATCAATGATGTGTTGCTTCAGGCGCTCTTCCACTGGCAGATCGGCCAGCGATGGCCCGGAGGAGCGTGCGTCCTTGGTTGAAACACCTTCAAAAAGCGTTGTGAGCTCTGTCAGTGGATCGTAGGTACAGACATCACCATCAAAGCGACGAGAATCATTGATGAGATCCCGGCAGACCAGTTGATGGGCTTCGTCGATCTTGATCAAGGGCAGGATCTTGGCCGGCGAGACGATCGCGGCATCCATGCCAGCTTCGCAGCAGTCATGAAGAAACACTGAATTGAGCGTAATGCGTGCTGCAGGGGAAAGACCGAAACTCACATTGGATACACCTAGAATCATATGGACACCGGGAAGTTCGCTGCGAATTCTTCGGATAGCCTCGATGGTTTCGATGCCGTTGCGGCGATCTTCCTCAATTCCTGTTGAGATTGGCAGTGCCAAAGGGTCGTAGAAAATTTCTCTAGCGGGGATACCGAATTCCACGGCATCGCGATAAGCACGTTTTGCGATGGCAACCTTTTTCTCGGCCGTTCTCGCCATGCCATCTTCATCAATGGTGCCGATGACAACACCAGCACCGTAACGACGCGCAAGTTCTAAAACTTTGAAAAATCGTTCGTCACCGTCTTCGTAGTTAGTGGAGTTGAGAATGCACTTCCCTCCAGCGACCTTCAATCCCGCTTCCATCTTCTG
Source organism: Synechococcus sp. A18-25c (assembly GCF_014280035.1). Lineage (NCBI taxonomy): Bacteria > Bacillati > Cyanobacteriota > Cyanophyceae > Synechococcales > Synechococcaceae > Synechococcus > Synechococcus sp. A18-25c. Next base: position 1,389,887 of record NZ_CP047957.1, on the reverse strand, counting down.
CCACTCAGTGGAGTCGAGCATCAGAGGAAGATCCACGTTCGTGACCACACGGGTCACCAACGCGTGCATGTCTTTTTCCCCATCACGGCCAACGTAGTCGACGTTGACATCGAGGACGTGGGCATTTTCCTTGACCTGTCCGCGCGCGACGGCCACAAGTCCGTCCCAGTCTTCCTCATTGAGCAGCTCACGAACTTTTTTTGATCCGCTGGCGTTCAGCCGTTCTCCAATGATCAGGAACGAATTGTCCTGAAAGTAAGGAGTGGAGCCGTAGATCGAGGAAACGGCGGGCTCGTAATTGAATTGTTGGCGTTCGTGGTGATGTTTCCTCACATCCCTGTGAGCTGGAGTCAATTCGGTAGAGATCTCTGAGAGCGATTGAATGTGGGCAGGAGTGGTGCCACAGCATCCCCCGATGACCTGCACGCCAAGATCCTGCACGAAGTGCATCAACTGCATCTTCAACTCAATCGGAGTGAGTCGGTAATGCGCTACGCCGCCGATGTTCTCCGGTAGTCCTGCATTGGGGATGCAACTCACCACAAAAGGGGAGTGTTCGGACAGATATTTGATGTGCTCCTTCATCTGTTCCGGGCCCGTGGCGCAATTCAGGCCAAGAACGTCGATCGGAAAGGGTTCCAGGATCGACACAACCGCTGCGATGTCGGAACCCACCAGCATCGTTCCGGTGGTCTCCATGGTCACAGAGACCATCAGCGGCCGACGTTGGCCACTGACCTCAAAGGCATCCTCGACGCCCTGTAGCGCCGCCTTGATCTGAAGGACGTCCTGACAGGTTTCGATGATGAACAGATCGACATTGCCAGCGAGCAGCCCGGCGGCCTGATCGCGGAAGGATTCGCGCAGGGTGTCGAAATCAATGTGCCCGAGGGTCGGCAACTTCGTGGTCGGCCCCATGGACCCAGCGACAAAACGTGGTTTGTCAGTCGTGCTGTATTGGTCGGCCATCTCCCGAGCCAGTTCTGCTGCACGCTTGTTCAAGGCGAAGGCGTGATCTTCCAGCCCGTATTCCGCAAGAACGACGGATGCAGCACCAAAGGTGTCTGTCTCGATCACATCGCAGCCCGCATCAAGAAACTGTCGATGCACAGCCTGGACTGCATCGGGCCTGGTGATCACCAAATTTTCGTTGCAGCCCTCCAGGGCTTCTCCACCGAAATCATCGGCACTGAGATCCAGCTGCTGCAGGGAAGTCCCCGTGGCTCCGTCAAACACCAGCACCGGTCGACTTGGGTCGTGAAGTCGCTTGAGAAAGCGGGAGGATTCGGTGATGGTGTTGTTCTGGACTGCCTGCATCAACGCGATTTCGATCCAACCATCCTAAGAACCGTCGGCTCTGATGTTCGTGGCGTGAAGCCTTCCTGGGTGGTGAGAGAACCTCTCAGCCGTCCAATTCAATCCGGGTTACCCAGTGGGCGAATTCCTCGTCTCGCCCCTCGGTGATGGCCACCAGCTTGGTCCTCAGCGCCTCCATTAGCGGACGACGGTCGGAAAGGACCGTCGATTCCAATTGGCGGATCGGACTGATTTTGGCCGCGGTTCCTGTCAGGAAGACCTCGTCCGCGATGAACAATTCGGTTTTGTCAACGGGACGTTCGATCACTTCGATGCCCATGCTTTTGGCCAGTTCAATCACGCTGGCCCGCGTGATGCCCTCAAGAATGTCCTGATCAACGCCAGGTGTGATCAGCGTTCCATCGCGAACGATGAACAGGTTCATGCCACTGGCCTCACTCACCTTGCCCCGGGTGTTCATCAGTAAGGCTTCATCGAATCCGCTGGCCACAGCTTCTGTTTTGGCCAGGGAGCTGGTGATGTAGGCACCACTGATTTTTCCGCGCAGCGGCAGGGAACGATCTTCCTGCCGAGTCCAGCTGCTGATGCGGCAGCTCACTCCCTCCGGTGAGAGATAGTCCCCAAGCTCCAGTCCATAGATCAGAAAATCGGTTTCGATGTTGTGCAGCCTCGGGGCGATGCCAAGGTCACTGGTGTAAACGAAGGGACGCAGATAAATCGGTGTGGATGGCTTGTTGGCCCGGAGCATGGCCGTGAGCGCTTCCATCACGGTCTGTTCTGTGAGCTCCGCTAGCAGCAGTCGGGCACTCTGCGACAGGCGCCTGGCATGCCGGTCAGGCCGGAACAGCAGCATGCCTCCTGGTTGTTTTGGATCGGGAATGGCGCGCATTCCACCGAAGGCTCCAGTTCCGTAGTGGAGGGCATGGGTCGCCACTGACACCTTGGCGTCCTCGAAAGGAACGCAGCGTCCTTGGAACCAGGCGTATGGGAGGAACTGATGCATCGCAGTGGATCCGTTGACCAGATCTTCTCACCCGTCAGTTCCCGATCGCTGCCTGCTCTGGAGAATGGAGTGATGCATCGCCTTAGCAGCCTCCCAGGAGCCGACACCGACGGGCCGATGGCCTATGTCGAACAGCCGAGCGCTGCGGTGATGTTTCTCACGAGCGCTAGTTCCGACATCTCCGCTCTGGCGAAGGTTCTGGATGACGCCAGCGACGATCGCTGGGTGGATGCCATCCGAGCCTTGCCCCTGGATGCCCTCATACATCCCGCACAAATTGATCACTACCTGTCGGAGTGCACCCAAGTCACTCAGCTCATCGTGGTGCGACTCCTGGGTGGTCGAGGGCACTGGTCCTACGGACTGGAGCAGTGTCGTCTCTGGCAGCAGGCAGCCCCCAACCGCCAGTTGCTGGTGCTGTCTGGCACCAACGACCAGGAACGGGATCTGCATCCGCTCGGCAGTGTGTCCCTGCGCCTTGCCCATTCCATGGCAGCACTCTTGCGTGAGGGTGGTGCGGAGAATTTGCGCAGCTGGCTGCTGGGAGTTGAGTGGATCCTTAGCTCGCTGTCAGCTGCTTCCACTGCAGCTGAGGGCTCTGCCACTGATTCTTCTGCAACGGACGGACCGGACCTCCAAGTGATCGCGTCACCGGATCCTGATCCGTTCGACTGGCGCTCAGAACCTGGGGCCCGCGTTGGTGTTCTTTTTTACAGGGCCCATCGGCAATCTGCTGATGTCCAGTGGTGCGAAGCCCTGCTCTCCACACTGCGCCAGCGCGGTCTGGCACCACGAGCGCTCTGGGTTAGCAGCCTTCGTGATGCCGCTGTTCAAGAGGCAGTGCAGCGGCTTTATCAACAGCAGACGGTTGAGGTGGTGATCACGGCCACATCCTTCGCATCGGTTCAGTTTTCTGAAGCTGGATTCGGCGCTCCGCTTTGGGATCAGCTGGATCGACCGGTCTTGCAGATGCTCAGTTCAGGGCGACCACGCGATCGCTGGATCAACTCATTCCAAGGACTTGATCCGGTTGATTTATCCCTCCAGGTGGTCCTTCCCGAGCTCGATGGTCGGGTAACCACCCGCATCGGTGCTTTTCGTGAAGTGGACCATGCTGATCCACACCTGTGCACAGCAGTGAAACGGCTGGAGCCAGATTCAGATGGCTTGGCCTGGATTGCCGACCACGTTAGTAGTTGGTGTGAGCTCCGGTCCACTCCCGTTCAAGAGCGTCGACTGGGGTTGGTGCTGGCCAATTACCCCCTGCGCAATGGACGTCTGGCCAATGGCGTCGGCTTGGACACTCCAGCGAGTTGTCTGAACATTCTGCGCTGGCTCAAGAGCGCCGGTTTCGACCTTGGTCAGCACTCGCTTCCAGAGAGTTCAGATGCGCTGATGGCAAGCGTGCTTGCCGGGCGGACCAATGATCCTGAAAGTGATCACAGGCCTCCCTTAACCCATTTGCCGTTGAGGGATTACATGGCCTGGTGGAACGCGTTGCCCGAAGCCGCAAGAGCACCGATCCAGACCCGTTGGGGTGATCCGGAATCAGCTGAAGACCTGGAACGAGAAGGATTTGCAATCCATGGGGTGACTTTCGGGCACGTGGTGGTGTTGGTACAGCCCAGTCGGGGCTACGACCCAGATCAGCTCAGTGATCTGCATTCGCCGGATCTTCCACCACCCCATCGCTACCTGGCGCAGTACCTCTGGCTTCGCCAGAAGCACCGGTGCCAGTTGATGGTGCACGTTGGTAAGCACGGCAGTGCTGAGTGGCTGCCTGGCAAATCCATTGGTTTGAGTTCAGCCTGTGCGCCTGCTTTGGCCTTAGGAACCATCCCCAATGTGTACCCCTTTATCGTCAACGATCCCGGCGAGGGCTCTCAGGCCAAGCGACGTGGTCAGGCGGTGATCATTGACCACCTCACACCACCCTTGGGTCGTGCGGGACTGCACGGGGATTTGCTGTCGCTGGAATCTCTGCTCGATGAGTACATCGAAGCGCGTCAGCTGGGTGCAACACGCTGTGAACGGCTCGAAGTGCAGCTCGTGGAGCTGTTGGAGCAGCTGCGATGGCCATCGCTGGCCAAACAACGATCGGAACCTGGCCAGCAACCCGATATTCCATTGCTCCTTGAGCAGGTAGAGACGTATCTCTGCGAACTCAAAGAAGCTCAGATCCGCACGGGTCTGCATCGTCTTGGCGAACCGGCGGAACCCTCAAAACTGGCTGAATTGCTGCTGGCCATCGCACGTTCTCCGGCACCGGATCGGCCTGGGCTTACCCAATGGATGGCGACATGTCTTGGTCTTCGCTGTGATCCATGGTGCGACGAGGATGGAGCACGTCTCGAACCGGAAGACAGCCACATCCTGCAGCGCTGCGGATGTGAATCACCGCGTCGTTTGAGCGATGCCGTCGAGTGGATTGAAGCGCAGGCCACGGAACTTCTGCTGGTGTTGACGCAGGACATGAACAGCGCCAATGGTGCGGATTCGACCTCACTGCTCCCCTGTTTTCGCAAACAACTCGAATCGAGTCCCCTACCGGACCCTCTGCAGTTCATCAAGACGGATCTCTGGCCTCGTCTCACAGCATGTGCACAACGGGAGCGGGATGCACTGCTAGCGGCTGCCCACGGTCAGCGCGTGCCGGCTGGTCCGTCAGGTGCACCCACCCGCGGGCGGGACGATGTGCTTCCGACGGGTCGCAATTTTTACTCTGTGGACCTGCGAGGCCTTCCGACGGAAGCGGCTTGGGATCTTGGTCGGCGCAGCGCGGAGCAACTGGTGGAGCTCTATGAGCTGGAAGAAGGCGAACCGCTTCGCCACCTGGCTTTGTCCGTCTGGGGAACCGCCACCATGCGCAATGGTGGGGAAGACATCGCGCAGATGTTCGCTCTGCTTGGCATCCGACCGGTCTGGGATGGTCCGACCCGACGCCTGGTGGATCTGGAAGTGATTCCTGTCTCGCTGCTTGGTCGTCCGCGCGTGGATGTGACCTTGCGCATGTCCGGCCTGTTCCGCGACGCCTTTCCCCAGTTGCTGGGCTGGGTCAACCGCGCTCTGGAGATGGTGGCTGCACTGGATGAAACCACTCAAGACAACCCTTTAGCCGCACTCACCCGCGCCAGTGGCCCTCAGTCCCGGTTATTCGGTTCAGCGCCGGGTTCCTATGGAGCAGGCCTCCAGGCCTTGATCGATTCCGGTCAGTGGGAGCGACGTGACGACTTGGGAGAGGCTTACGTGGCCTGGAGCGCCTGGCGTTACGACGGCACTGCCACAGCTCATCGCGATCGTGATGGTTTGGAATCGGCTTTGAAGTCCGTCCAGGTGGTTCTCCACAACCAGGACAACCGTGAGCATGATCTGCTCGACTCTGACGATTACTACCAGTTTCAGGGAGGCCTGTCGGCTGCTGTGTCCAAGGTCAGCGGCAAAACGCCCAGCTTGATGTTTGCGGATCATTCCCGTCGGGAACGCTTACGCATCCATGCATTGGACCGAGAGATCGACAAGGTGGTGCGCAGCCGCCTGCTTAATCCCCGCTGGATTGAGGGCATGAAACAGCACGGTTACAAGGGAGCTTTTGAGATGGGGGCAAGCCTGGATTATCTGTTTGCTTATGACGCCACGACAGGGGTGGTGCCCGATTGGTGCTACGAACAGATCGCCGAGCGCTGGCTGCTCGATGCTGATGTGCGTGCCTTTCTGCTCAATTGCAACCCATGGGTGCTCCGGGACATGGCGGAACGCTGCCTTGAAGCCTCAACACGCCAGCTTTGGAGCGATGCAGATCCATCCCAACTGGATGCAATCCGCACGGTGCTGCTCGATTCCGAACGTGCCGTTGAAGCCGGTGGCCTCAACGGCTAGAGCAGATTCAGTTGTTGAGATCGCGCACCATCGCCCGGAATGGATCGATCGATCCGGCTGCCGTGCTCTTGCTGCTGGAGGCCGGGGATGAGGCCGTGACTTCTTCCTTGGGCTTCAACTCTTCCTTGCGTGCCACGGGGGCTGCATCCTTCGCTGAAGGCGTATTCACACCGGCCTGGGTCAGCGCACTTCCTTTGAGCTTCTGATCCAGTTCGGCCTGGGTCATCGTCTCGGCAAAGGTCTTCTTCACGGGTTTGGGAATCCCGTCTTTGATGACACTGGTCTCTTCGCGAACGACCTTGACGTCGCCGAGGCCCTCACTGCGTGTATCAACCTTGAGGTCCATGGCATCCACCTCAGTGACCAACTCCTTGCCACCGGGATTGTCGAGAGTGCCGGGGAAGGTGCGACGGATCGTCTTGGCTTCGCGCATGTAGTCGCGATTCCCAAGGGATGAGGAGCTGTCGCTGTCGAGGAAAAAGGCTTCAGGCTTGGGTTTCTCTGCCTTCGGGCCGCGCGATGGCTCGTTTTGATCCGATTTGGAATTGAGCAGACGATCGAGGAAACCCATACCCACGGTCAGGGACGTTTGTCGAACTTAGCGACCTTCCAGGTCAACCCCGTGGGTGTCGGTGCCACACGTACGCAAAAGGCCAAGGTTCTTCAAGCGTTGGTCGATGGCTTCGCACACCACCGGAGACCAGCTCCAGCGGGGTTGCATCTCGTAGTCATACCAAGCCTCACCGCCATCAAAACCAAGGTCTGCCGCTGCATCAATCAGCTCTGAAAAACCCAATCGATAGCGCGCTGGATGCGCAAGAATCGCCAATCCACCGGCGTCATGGATGGCGCCACAAACACTGTCTGCCCGCAGTGCTTCTCCAACCGCAGCATCACCGCGGTTGTAGACCGCCAGAGCTGGATGGCCGTGTTCGAATCCGAGTGCCAACACATGCACGAGGCAACCACGGAGGATCGCGCTGATCTCCATACCCGTCCATAGCTTGGGAACAGGGAGTTCCTGGTCTTGCTGTCTGGAAAGCCAGTCCTGCATGGGCGCGTAGGACGCACTCGAATGGTGATCCGTCACCGCCAGGTGTTGAAGGCCATTGGCGCTGGCCTGGCGGATGAGATCGCACGGTTCGAGGCTGCCATCACTGCAGAGCGTATGGCAGTGAAAATTCAAGTCGCCTGGACAGCTCTCCGGACCGATGGTTTCCAGAACTGAGGTCAGTGGGTGGCGATTCAGGACCATGGGCTGGTTCAGCTGGATGGTTCGGCAGCAGCGGCTTCGGCACGAAGTCGACGCCAGCGGGCATAGAACTGAATTGAGGCTGCCATGAACACCACCAAGCCCACGATGAACCAGGTGGCAGCACTAGTGGGGAATTGGGTCTTAAACACCACCAGCATCACCACGATCACCAACAGCAGCGTGGGAAGTTCATTCAGTGCACGCAGCTGCTTGCCGTTCCATTGGCAGGTTCCTGACTGCAGCTGGCCCATTAACCGGTAGCAGAAAACGTGATAAGCCAGAAGCGCAGCCACAAACGCAAGCTTGGCGTGCATCCAACCTTGTTGTAACCAGGAGGGCTGAGCGATGAGCAGTCCGATCGCCATGGAGACCGCCACCACCATTCCTGGGGTCGTGATGATGTTCGCGAGACGCTTCTCCATGAGCCCGTATTGCTGCTGAAAGGCCGTGCGCAGTTCAGGAGCCAGCTCTTCGGCTTCCACGTGGTAGATGAACAACCTCACGAGGTAAAACAACCCTGCAAACCAAACGACCACACCGACGATGTGAAGGGTCTTAAACCAGAGATAGGCCTCGGGAGAGAGCGTCATCGGAGCGATTGAGGTGGGGGACCTTGGGCAGGCATCAAGTCAGGGATTCAAGGAACATCCCTGCACGGTGCTGATGAGTGTTAAGCACCTCTGGTGCCATGCGATCGAGGTTGCGAGCCATCATCGCCAGGCGGTACTGACCACGGAAAAAGGTCTCATGCCTCTTGATGAAACTCCAAAACAATCCATCCCAGACATCGCACCACTCGCCCTTGCGATAGTCCGACATCTTGCGGACATAGTTGGATCCCGACAAATAGGGCTTGGTAGTGAATAAACCCGCGTCAGCGAACTGGCTCATGCCATACACATTGGGAACCATCACCCAGTCGAAGGCATCCACGAACAACTCCATGAACCAGGTGTAGACCCGGGTCGGATGAAAGCCACATAACAACATCACATTGCCGAGCAGCATCAACCGTTCGATGTGATGGCAGTAGCCGGTCTCGAGCGCATGTCGGATGGCATCGTCGATCGGAGGAAGTCCCGTGGTTCCCTGGTAGAACGCCTGGGGAATGGGCCGGTCTTCGAACTCCCAGAAATTTCCATTGCGCATCACGACGCCATGGCGCTTGTACATCGCTGCCATGAACTCTCTCCAACCGATGATCTGGCGGATGAATCCCTCAAGCGAGTTGAGAGGAACGTCACCTTCTGAAGCCCGTTCAAGGGTTCGGTCCAGAACCTGTTGCGGTGTCAGCAGACCGATATTGAGCATGGGGGTCAGCACGCTGTGCCACATCACCCGGTGCTGGGTACTGATGGCATCCTCATAGGACCCGAATTGCTTCAACCTGGCCTCTAAAAAGGTTTGCAACCATCGATCGGCCTGGTGATGATCAAGCGGGTACGCAAAATGCGTCCAGGAACCAATCAACGGCAGCTGCTCAGCATCCAGTTGTTCGCGGGCCTGATCTACGCGTGAATCAGAGCCAACGTCCGGCTCTGGTGGCACCACGATGCCCTTGGGCAGCTTCTTGCGATTGTCAGCATCAAAGCTCCATTTCCCTCCGACAGGATTGCCCTCGGCATCCATCAACACACCAAGGCGTCGACGCTGCATCTCATAAAACTTGGCCATGAACGGCTTGCGCCCGTTGTTGAAGTGCTCCTCAACAACGGCATCGGGCGTCAGCAGCATTGGTGTTGCGCTGATCTCCAGGCCATAGGCATTGGAGGCAACAAAACTCCGCAGTCGTTTCGATAGAAGATCGTCGATGGGATCAGCGAGGTGAAAGCTGCGAAATCCTTGATCGACCAAAGACTGCAGGTGCCCTTCTGTGTTGCTGGCCTGGTGATGATGACGTTGAACGACGTGGTAACCACGCTCACGCAACGTGTCGGCGTAGGCCGACATCGATGCGCGGTGTAGCAAAACACGCTGGCGATGCACCTGCATCGGCCATTGGGGATCAGTGCCAAAGAACAGCGGATCTTCGATCAGGGCCACCGACCGGCCGGATTTCAGACAGGGATGATCAGCAAACAGCTGATGGGGAAAGATCAGCGTCAGTTCCATCGTCAGCCTTCACCGGCCAGTCGACAGGCGCGTCGTCCAATGGCTGTGGCGTAAGCGCGGTCCACAGGACCGGACATTGGACTGAGCTGGCCAGCTCTGCAATTCATCACGACCTTTTCGCGATGGCCAAGCTGATCATTCAGTTTGAGCACCAGTTGCCAGTGGTTCTTGGCACTGCGCGTGATGTCATCGGCACAGACAGGACCGGTGCAAAGACCTGGAGACGCCTCAACACGGAAGGGGGATACCAGTCCTGTAAGCAGACCAAACAAAAGGGCGGTCAGGATGAGGACTCGCATCATGGCTGGGATGCTCCAGGGTCGTGAGTGGCCCCATCCTGCTCTGGATCCTCATCGGGGTGAAAGAACCGGCGGATATCCCTTGCCAGGGCCAGGCCGACCCCTGGAGCCTGAGCCAGTGTTTCAACCGTGGCCAGTTGAATGGCATCGATGGAATGAAAGTGGGCCAGCAGGTCTTTGACCCGCTTGGGACCAACGCCAGGGATGTCCGACAGACGCGAACGTTTCATGCGCTCACCACGCTGCTGCCGGTGAAAACTCACGGCGAACCGATGCGCTTCATCGCGCAAGCGCCGAAGCAGACCAACACCTAGTTGATCCGGCTCGCTGTCGAGTGGCTGACTTTCCCCTGGCATGAAGATCTCTTCGCGTTGCTTCGCCAGAGAACACACGTTGAGGTCCTCATGCAGGTTGAGCTCCCGCAAGGCCTCCATCACCGCTGATAGCTGCCCCTTGCCACCGTCGATCATCACCACATCAGGCCAGTCGTTCAGGCCATCGGTCTGCAAGGCACTGCCGCCCTGATGACGAAGGGCACCGAGATCAACACCGTCAGCCTTGGCCCTGGCCCAACGCCGGAAACGACGACGCATGATCTCGGCCATGGCCATGAAGTCATCGCTGTGTCCGGCTTGGATACTGCTGCTGCGGATTTTGTATTTGCGGTAGTGCTGCTTCGCAGGAAGCCCATCGATGAAGACCACTTGGGACGCCACTGCGTCGCTGCCCTGAATGTGACTGATGTCGTAGCCCTCAATCCGACGGGGAGGTATGGGCAGCTCCAACAGTTGTGCCAAATCCTCTGTGGCCAGGGCCTGCTGTTCCTGACTCTGCTTGGCACGCTGAAGTTCGTAATCGGCATTGCGCTGCACCAGATCGATCAGATCCGCTTTCTGACGTTGCTTGGGGCAATGGATCTGCACCTTGCGCTCTCGTTGCTCGGTCAGCCACTCCTCGAGCAGGTCCTGTTGCTGGAGTGGATGCTGCACCAGCAACTCCGGTGGAATCTCCACGGCATCCACCTGGCTGTAGTGCTCTTCGATCACCCTCTGGAGAATCAGGCCTGGTTCCTGACCAGAGGCATCGGCCATGTATCCCAATCGGCCGACAAGCTTGCCGGCACGCATCTGAAACAGCTGAACGGCTGCGAGCCGCTCATCAGCAGCCATGGCGATGACATCCCGACTGACCGATGAGTCGGGGATGCTCATCTTCTGATCCGCGGTGAGTTGATCCAGTCCCTGCAGCTGATCACGCACCTTTGCGGCGGCTTCGAAATCAAGTCGCTCTGCGTAGCGATCCATTTGTTCACGCAACAGGGTCTGCAGTTCGTCGCTGCGGCCCTGGAACACCATCGCCACCTTGCGCAAGGTGCGGTGATAATCCTCGGAGCTAATTTTCTCCTGGCAGACCCCTGGACAACGCCCGATGTTGTAGTTCAGGCACGTGCGATCCTGGTGGAGTGGACGGGGCCGCTGCCTGAGCGGAAACACCCGCTTCACGAGAAACAGGGTGCGTCGCAGCAGCCCCACATCGACATAGGGTCCATAGAAGCGGTCGAGTGGACTGCGAAACCGGCGACGACGGGTGATGAAGATCCTTGGGTAGGCCTCACTCCAGGTGATGCAGAGATAGGGATATTTCTTGTCGTCCTTGAGCAGCACATTGAAGTGGGGCTGCTGGTTCTTGATCAGATTGGCTTCCAAAGCGAGGGCTTCGGCCTCGCTGTCTGTAACGATGAATTCGATTTCACAGATCTGGCGCACCATCAACCGGATGCGCGGGCTCAGGTCATGTCGGCTTCGGAAATAGCTGCGGACACGGCTGCGCAAGCTTTTGGATTTGCCCACGTACAGCAGACGATCCTCGGCATCCCGCATCAGGTAACAACCTGGTTCTGTCGGGATTTCCTTCAGGCGTCGTTCGAGGCGATCCGGTTGCTCGAGCAAAGAGGACTGCATGCCCAGAATCTAGAGATGCCGAGGTGCATAGGATCCGGCCAGGACGCCCTGCTGAACTCGGGATGAAAGCGCTCTATCCAGGCAGCTTCGATCCGCTGACGCTGGGGCATCTGGATTTGATTGAACGGGGTGCCTCCCTGGTCGATGAACTGGTTGTAGCCGTCTTACAGAACCCCGGGAAATCACCCACCTTCCCGTTGGATCAGCGCCTTCACCAGATCCGTGTTTCAACAGCCCATCTGGGCAATGTGACAGTCACCAGTTTCGACGGACTGACCGTCGAATGCGCTCGACGCCATCGTGCACGCCTCATTTTGCGCGGACTTCGCGCCATGAGCGATTTCGAATACGAACTTCAAATTGCTCATACCAACCGATCTCTCGACCCGGAATTCGAAACAATTTTCCTCAGCACTGCAGCCCACTACAGCTTTTTGAGCAGTTCGGTGGTCAAAGAAGTGGCTCGATTTGGTGGCTCTGTGGATCACATGGTGCCGCCGGTGGTGGCGGAGGACCTCGGAAGGTTCTTTAATTCGGCTTTCGATCCCCCGTCGCGATGAGCGAGATCCGCTTCTCCGTCATCGACCAGCTCGATCAGCTCGAGGAGATCGTGCTGGAGGGCAGTCGCATTCCCTTCAGTGGCGGGAGGCTCGTGAACGAGCAGGACGCCATTGAGATTCTCGATGCCGTCCGTGAAGCGATGCCGGGTCAGGTGGCTGACGCCGATCAACTGCTGCAGAAACGCGATGACTTCATCGCTACAGCCCGCAGTCAGGCTGATGAGATTGTCAACTCGGCTCAGCAGCAGCGTGAACAACTGCTCGCGCAGGCGTCCATTCGTCAGGAGGCGGAACGCCAGGCCGCCGAGATGCGTGAACAGATTCGACAGCAGTGCGAGCAACTGCTCCAGAGCAGCCGTCAGCAAGCAGCGCAGATGGAGCAGGAGATGCAGACCAAGCAGGCTCAACTTGAACAGCAATTCGCCACACGCCGACAGCAACTGGAGCAAGAAGCCCTTCAGCGCAGACAACAGCTCGATCAGGAGGCGATCGAACTCAAGCGTCAACTGAGCGAACAGCATGAGCGCAACCGACAGCAGTCGCTTCAGGATCTCGACCAAATCCGTCAGGAAGGCTTGAGGATTCAGAGGGAAGCGCAGACTGAGGCTGAGCGTCTTCAACAAGATGCTCTGCAGTTCCGTCATCAGACGCAGCAGCAATGTGAATTGCTGATTCAGCGCAGCCGAAAAGAAGCGTCCACCGTTCAGGAGGGTGCCAACCGCTACGCCGAACAGACCCTCGGGGAACTCGAACAGCGACTGAAGGAGATGGCTCAGGTGGTGTTGGCGGGACGGCAGGAACTCATCAAGATCCAGACCGGTCAAACCGAGTCCAGCAGAGCCGAGTCTCAAGACAGCAAAACCGTGCCGATCAGCCGGGCACGTCGGGCTGCATCACGGTTGCGTCAGATGAAGGGCACGGGCTGAACCGTTGCACGGAACGGAGAATCTGCCCCATCACCGTGTTGGGGTAGCCCGATCCATTGGAGATCATCGCCACATAGCGCGGTCCATCGTGCGTCTGAAGATATCCAGAGATGCTGCGGACACCACTGATGGTGCCGGTTTTCCCGCGGAACTTGCCCTCGAGGACCGTCCCGCGATAGAGATTCCGTAGGGTTCCTCGCTGTCCTGCAATGGCCATCGACGCCTGGTAGTAAGGCGCGAAGGGATGTTGATCCATGCGCATCAACAAAGCGGCAATAGTGCGGCTGGTCACCCTGTTGTTGCGTGAGAGTCCACTGCCATCAGCAACCCGCAACCCTTGGATAGGCAATCCCTGCTCAAGCATCCAACGTTCGGTGGCTCTGGACGCGGCATTCACATCCCAGAGGCCAGACGCCTGACGCATCAGCACCTCAGCGGTGAAGTTGTGACTTTCCGTGTTGGCCAGGCTGAGCAGCGCGTGCATGGGTGCGGAGGCTTCCTCATGAAGAACCACGCTGTGGTCGTCATCCGTGGGGAGTGGTTCCACCATGGGTTGACCTCGTTCAATGCTCACCGTGCCTCCACGGCGTGAAACCTCCTTGCTGAAGAGAACCTGGAGCCGGTTGTAGGGGTCGCTGACGGCTCCACCGACGGCATTGCTGGTCAGGGCGAGACGAGTAATCGGAGCCCCATAGGCATACCCACGATCCGCCGGATGCCAATCCGCAGGCCACCAGTTGCTGCGTGGTTCCTCTCGGACCATCAACTTGACGTCCTGCAGGGATTCACCCATGGCTCCGCCCTGACGCAGAGCTGCCATCGCAAAGCGCTGCAACCCAGCAATTCCGAGATCTGGATCACCTTCCCCATTCAGTTCGAGGGATCCGTCAGGACGCTGAATCAATCGTGTCTTGAGACGGAAATCGGGGCCCAGACGATCGAGTGCAAAAGCGGTGCTAACCAACTTCTGATTAGAAGCTGGAATCCTGGGCACGGCACCATTCACATCACCCAGAATGTCGCCGTCACTATTGAGCACCGTGACGGACCATACGCGGGCCTCAGCGCCCACATCGGCACGAATGGCCTTGGCAAGCTCAGGACAGGATCTCCCCGGTTGGAGGGTTGGAAGCGGTTGCTCGGTCTCGGGCGGCGGCGGCGCGATCAGCGGCAAGACATCAGCGCGAACCCTTGGGGCCGCCAACGGCAGCAGCATTGCTAGAGAAAAGCCGAGCGTCTTCATGGAATCGTCACCCCACTGACCGTTCCATTCACTCGGTAGGTGCGACCTTCCAACTCCACCGGAATGCCCACTTTGAGCTTGGTCCCAGCCATCACCACCCCCGACGGCGACACCATGGCATCGCCCTTGAGGACGAAGCGCGCATTGAGCATCCCGTTGATGTCTTTGTTGGGGTCGTCAGCGATGACCACACGGCCATCGGGTTGAACCGCTGTCAGGCGCGTTCGGATGTCATCAACACGCACCAATTCGGCGGAGCCTGCCGGTTGGTTTCTGATCACCAGGGTGGTTCTCCCTGCATCCAGCGCCTCACGCACCAAACCGTCCGGATCAGCAGCGCTGATATTGCGCACATCCACCATGACCTCAACGAGCTTGAGCGCCCCAGTGGCCTTGGCCACCGTATTGCTGAGTTTGGGACTCCACAACACGCCACCTACGGCGGCGATCACCACAAGAACCGCTGCCGTATCGACAACTGACAGCGATCGCAGGCGATCTTGAAGAGTCATAACCAGTAACTTTCTGGCAACACTAAAAGTGATGTGGCTGTGGATCAACCACGAAGATCGTCAATAAAGCGATCCATCGCACCCAATGTCTGGCGCAAGCCATCGGCTGATGAAGAGAGTGCGTCATCGATCTGCTCCTGATCAGGTCGCGCTTCAAACTGCTGCACCCAGCGATAACCCGCGGGATCCAGCCGAAAAAGCTCCCATTCCTTCAAGCGCTCCTGCATCAGCGCCCCCTGCAGAAAAGGCTCGAGATGAAAGGCCGATTGCCAGGTGGATAGAAATCCACGTCGCCTGGTGCGGGCCACGCTGCCAATGCCGACCGCGGCATCTTCAAGCCGTCCGTTGAGCAACACGACCGGCTCCATCCACTGGTTGCAGATCGCTTCAACCGTGTCGTAATCACTTGGCTGTGCACTGGCGATCAGGAGGAGATCCCCACGCTGGGCCCAGGCTGGATCGCGTTGGAGCTGCATGAGATCCACACAGCATTCGGCCAGCTCAGGTCCATCCCGTTTTGCCAGTGCAGCAGCACCGGCATCGGGCCATGCCAATAGAAGACTGCGACCGCTTTCCTTTAAAGCGGTCGCCAAACGCAAGGCAGGGCCGAGCAGACGCAGTCCCTCAAACTTCCAGGTGATTTGCCATCGCCCCCGTCGTTTCGATGCCAGAGCTTCCTGGAGCGCGACCAGCGTGCGCTGTTCAGCTTCGAAGAGATCAGCGGGAAGAACTGCGCTCACGGGGGCTTAGCGGTGTGAATGGGGCGGAGCGTAGAACCCTCTTCTTGTCAGCTGTTTAATGCGATGTCCAGACCGGCCTGGAAACGATCAAGAATCGGCTCCAGATCTTCCGCACGAATCCAGTGTCCAAGGCTGATGCGAAGCCCTGAGCGCCTCAAGGCCTCGGGAACCCCCATGGCGGTCAAGACAGCACTGTCGCTGTCCTTGCCCGACGAACAAGCGCTGCCACTGCTCACTGCCAGGCCCACATGATCCAGGCAACGCACCAGATGCCGTGCGGAGATCGGAAGGCTCTGATCGTCACGAACCAAAAGCGATAGATGGTTCGGAAGACGTTCTTCAGGGTCTCCGCAGATCTCCAGACGGTGATCAGCAGCAAGTCGTTCACGGATGGCATCACGCAACTGGGCAATGCCATCACCAGAACAGGCAATGGCCGATGGATCAACCCGCTCGATCTGCTCCATGGCGGTGGCCATGCCAGCGGCCAGCACGGCTGACTGTGTGCCGCTGCGTAGGCCTCCCTCCTGATCTCCACCCAATAACTGTGGCGTCATCGCAGCGCGCCATTCCGGTCGGACCAACAGCAGACCGATGCCACGAGGTCCGCCGCATTTATGCGATGAAGCGGTGAGCAAATCAACGGGCAGGTCGCACCAGCGGGGGATCCCCTGACTGACAACCTGAGTGGCATCGGTGTGCAAAGGAATCGCTCGCGCGCGGCAAGCTTCAGCGACCTTCAGCAAGGGTTGCAACGTTCCGACCTCGCTTTGTCCCCAGATCAACGACACCAAACGAGTTGGAGGAGCGAGAAGTTCATCCAACAGGTCCAAACGGATTCGCCCGTAACGATCCACCGGCCATTCCTGAACGTCCCAGCCCTGAGCAATCAGTTGCTGTGCTGCACCGACGACAGCTGGGTGTTCGACGGCGGAAATCAGGAGTCGACCCGTGGCCTGGGTTCCTGCCAGTCCATGGAGAGCAAGATGCACCGATTCCGTTGCGCTGGAGGTAAACACAAGCTCATCGGGCGATGCAGCGAATCCACGGGCGA
The DNA here is from genome assembly GCF_014280035.1 of Synechococcus sp. A18-25c. Classification (NCBI taxonomy): domain Bacteria; kingdom Bacillati; phylum Cyanobacteriota; class Cyanophyceae; order Synechococcales; family Synechococcaceae; genus Synechococcus; species Synechococcus sp. A18-25c. Next base: position 1,373,029 of record NZ_CP047957.1, on the reverse strand, counting down.
TCTGAAAGCGGGCACGCTCAAGGGCGTCGGCCGCTGCGATGCCGTCCTGATGCAGGCTGGATGGATTGGCCCAGGCGTGAGCCTGAATCTCGGCCATGCGGTCAAACACCCCTGGTCGAAGCGGTGCCGTGGCACAGGCATCGAGATAAAAGCGCTTGGTCTCAGGCTTGGCCATCGCGCTGGAACCGCGAAAGGGTGCGTTGCTCCAGAGATTCGGTAGCGATGTTGATCATCGAATCAAGCGACGTTGATTCAAGGAAAGCCTGAACTCTGGCCTGGGCCTCCGCTTCAGTGCAGTCATCATCGACAGGGTTGGTGGTCGACTCGGCAGATTTCGTTTCAACGAGCCTTGAACCTTGCTGGCTCTCCAGTGAACCGTTGGAGCCAGTCTGTGCTGCCGGCATCAACTCGGGATTGATCACGCCGTCGAAGACAGCGTCGGCGGGACCGGTCATGAACACCGACGCCGTCGTCTCAGCCCAGCTGATCTCCAGGGGTCCGCCGGGAAGAGCCACTGTGGCCTGACGGTCGCTGAGGCCGAGAAGCACGGCTGCAACAAGGGTGGCGCAGGCTCCCGTGCCACAGGCGAGTGTGGGACCAGCCCCGCGTTCCCAGACGCGGATCTCAAGCTGCGAACGACTGTGCACCTGCAGAAAATGCACATTGGTTTTGGCTGGAAATGCTGAATTGATTTCCAGGTGTGTGCCCCACTCTTCGAATGGAATGGTCGTCAGATCTGAGACCGGAACTACCACGTGCGGATTGCCCATGCCCACGGCGGCCACCGGCAAGCTGACCTCGCCCACCTGCAGTTCTCCCGTAGGCAACCCTGCCTCGTTCGCTCTGAGGGTGGTAGGGACTGAGGCGGGTTCGAGGAAAGGGGCTCCCATGTCAACGCGGATCTGACCATCTGGCTGGAGTTCCGGAATAATCATTCCGGCAGGTGTTTCGATGGGCCAACACCGCCCTGCCGCATCTCCATCGCTGTCCGCAAGAAACCGTGCCAAGCAACGGATGCCGTTGCCGCACATTTCGGCTTCCGATCCATCGGCATTGAAGATGCGCATGCGCAATTCACCTGATGCCTGTGGCGGCAACGCGAGGATCAGTCCATCCGCTCCGATTCCAAAGCGGCGATCACAAATCCGCCTCACCCAGGCCGGATCGGGGCTGTGGATAGCCGCAGGCAGCTGGTCACCACGACCTTCGATCAGGATGAAGTCGTTGCCCAGTCCTTGATATTTACTAAACGCCAACATCCCTTCTGGAGCCTGTGTTTGGGTCATTTTAAGCGTTGCTCTGGCAGCGAACCGCCCGCCGGCGTTTGATTGACGCTGACCTCTTCACTTGCTGAACTGCAGCAGACATCTAAGTCGTCCAGCGGTCATGGATGCAGCTGGCTTTGATCCAAGCCTTCCAGGCATCCGCCTGATTCAGAGCTGGATGCGTGAACAGCGCGTGCTCAGCATTGAACTTGTGGATGGTCGCCGCCTCGACGGCCGACTCGATTGGCAAGACCCCCAATACCTGGCTTTGCGGCGCGATGGGAGCACCGATCCCATCCTGATTGCACGCCACGCCGTGATCACCATTCGTCCTTTGATCTGAACGTTTCAGATCTCGGCCTCCCATGGGTGGCCACCAGCTGTGTCACGATCGCCGCAGGTGTTTTCCAGACGTGACGGCCCCTCAGACTTCCACCACTCCCGAGACCACTTCGGGGCAGTCCGAGCGCTACGAGCCTGCGGCGCTAGAGGATCGCTGGCAACGGAATTGGGGTGATCAGAACCTCTACGCAACAGAGGACCCCAAGCCAGGTCAGAAGGCGTTTTATGCCCTCTCGATGTTTCCCTATCCATCGGGAAGCTTGCACATGGGGCATGTGCGCAACTATGTGATCACCGATGTGATCGCACGCACTCAACGCATGCGCGGTGACGCCGTGCTTCATCCGATGGGATGGGATGCGTTCGGACTTCCGGCTGAAAACGCGGCGATCGAACGCAAGATTGATCCAGGAATTTGGACGGATCGCAACATCGAGCAGATGCGCGATCAACTGGGTCGATTGGGGCTATCGATCGACTGGACGCGTGAGCAGGCCACCTGCCATGAGGACTACTACCGCTGGACGCAGTGGCTATTTCTGCAGCTGCACGAGGCTGATCTTGCTTATCAGAAAGAAGCCACGGTCAACTGGGACCCTATTGACCAGACCGTGCTGGCCAACGAGCAGGTGGATTCCGAAGGCCGCTCCTGGAGGTCAGGGGCCCTGGTGGAACAAAAAAATCTGCGCCAGTGGTTCCTCAAGATCACCGAGTATGCCGATGCTCTGCTCGATGATCTGAGGCTTCTCGATGGCTGGCCGGAACGGGTTCGCACGATGCAGGCGAACTGGATCGGCCGTTCGGAAGGTGCGGAAGTCGATTTTCAGGTGGTGGGTCGTGAAAACACCAGCATCACCGTGTTCACAACCCGGGCTGACACGCTCTTTGGCGTCAGTTATGTGGTGCTAGCACCAGAGCATCCCCTGGTGGATGTGGTCACCACCTCCGAGCATCGTGATGCTGTGGAGGCGTTCCGGGGCCTCGTGAATGACCTCACCGCTGATGAACGGACGGCTGATGATCGTCCCAAGCGCGGGGTGACGACCGGAGCCGTTGCGATCAATCCGGCCAATGGGCAAGAGGTGCCGATTTGGATCGCTGATTATGTTCTCGGCGGGTATGGCACAGGAGCCGTGATGGGGGTGCCGGCCCATGACGAGCGTGACTTCCGCTTCGCCCGCACTTATGAACTGCCGGTTCAACGGGTGATCCTGGTGGATGGTGCCGATGAGCACCTCAACGATGGTGAGGCCTGGACCGGTCCAGGCACTTTGGTGAACAGCGGCAGCTTCGACGGTCAGACCAGCGATCAGGCCCGGCAGTCGATTACTGACCACGGCAACAGCGAAGGCTGGGCACGCGCAAAGCGCCAGTACCGTCTGCGCGATTGGTTGATCTCCCGTCAGCGCTACTGGGGATGCCCCATCCCGATCATTCACTGCGATCAATGCGGTGCCGTCCCAGTGCCATCCGACCAGCTGCCGGTCGCCTTGCCGAAGAACATTGACCTTCAAGGCAAGGGTGGATCACCACTGGCCACACTGGAAGACTGGGTGCAGGTGCCGTGTCCCAGCTGCGGCAAACCAGCACGGCGTGAGACCGACACCATGGACACTTTTATGTGTTCGTCTTGGTATTTCCTGCGCTTCACGGATCCCCACAATCGGGATCTGCCCTTCGCTTCAGAGGCCGTGAAGCGTTGGTTGCCCGTTCAGCAGTACGTGGGCGGCATCGAACACGCCATCCTGCACCTGCTCTACTCCCGCTTCTTCACGAAGGCCTTGAAGGACCGCGGTCTGTTGGAGGCCCGTGAACCGTTTGAACGGCTGCTCACCCAAGGCATGGTGCAAGGGGTGACCTACCGCAACCCGAGAACTGGCCGCTACGTGGCTCCAGCCTTGGTGGCTGACGCTGCTCAACCGACGGACCCTGACGATGGCGGGGAGCTCGAAGTGCTCTTCGAAAAAATGTCGAAGTCGAAGCACAACGGCGTGGATCCTGCAGCCGTGATTGATCGCTACGGCGCTGACACAGCACGCATGTTCATCCTCTTTAAAGCACCTCCGGAAAAGGATCTGGAATGGGATGATGCCGATGTCGAAGGGCAGTTCCGTTTTCTCCAGCGCTTGTGGCGACTGGTTGCCAACATGACGGATGCCTCCCGGGCCCCTCTTCTGGCTGGAGATCCACCAGCACTGCCGGAGACGCTGTCCGATTCCGATGCGGAAATCAGACGTGCGGTGCACCTGGCGATCGAAGCGGTCAGTGAAGATTTAATCGGTGATTTTCAGTTCAACACCGCAATTTCCGAACTAATGAAGCTCTCGAATAGTCTTTCGGGGGCTGTGCTGAACGCATCACGACCCATTCAAGTTGAAGCGTTTTCAGCGCTCGTGCGCTTGCTGGCACCCTTTGCTCCGCATCTGGCTGAAGAGTTCTGGTCGCGCCTTGGCGGTGAGGGAAGTGTTCATTGCCAACCCTGGCCGTCCCATGACCCAGCAGCCTTGGTGCAGGACAGCGTTGAACTGGTCATTCAGGTGAAAGGGAAGGTGCGCGGGAGCATTCGCGTTCCGGCCGAATGCGACAAAGCGGAACTGGAGCGTCTAGCCCTTGCCAGTGACGTCGCCGAACGTTGGTTGGAAGGAAAACCTCCCAGACGCGTGATCGTTGTGCCTGGAAAGTTGGTGAATCTGGTGCCCTCCTGATTCACTGACGGTGATTAGCCCTTGCTGAACCGGATGGAGGCGGGGCTGTCCCATTGGCCTTGTGCCTGGTAACCGCGCTTGTTGCCCGTGAGATGGCGCAGGATCCAGAACACCGATTCATCAGAGCCCTCGCCAATGGCCTGTTGAATCTCCACCACGGATCTGGGAACGCCATCACTCAATACCGCCTCGACCTTGCCCTGCAGGGTGAGAATCGCAGCGGCCGCCTTCTTTCCGGCCTCAACGCCGGGCTGGTGGTAAGCGTTGATGTTCACCAACTCGCCATAGAGGCCAACAGCGCGTTCAAAGAGGGCGATCAAGGCACCAAGACGACGGGCATCAAACTCACGCATGCTGATGCTGAGGCTCTGGCGCCCGCCTTCAGTCAGAGCTGAACGCGTCCCCTGCAGAAAGCCGTCAAGGAAATCACCAGGTAGCTCATCGTTGATGAACGGAATGTCTTCGCTGTCGCGAAGCACCTCAATGAAGGTGACAAAAAAGTTGTCAACGCCATCGCGCAGTTGCTGAACGTAGGCATGTTGATCAGTAGATCCTTTGTTCCCGTAGACAGCGATGCCTTGATGGACGACCGTGCCATCTCGATCCAAACGCTTGCCGAGCGATTCCATTACCAGCTGCTGCAGATACCGGCTGAACACCTCGAGACGATCGCGGTAGGGCAACACCACCATGTCGCGCGTGCCACGACCATTCCCTGCGGTGTACCAGGCCGCTGCCATCAGGGCCGCAGGATTACGCCGGACATCCACCTCCCGGGTGGCCTCGTCCATCTGTGCAGCTCCGGCAAGGAAGCTGCGGATGTCGGATCCAATCAAGGCACCAGGGAGAAGACCAACAGCGCTGGTGACACTGGTGCGTCCCCCTACCCAGTCGAACATGTCGAAGCGCTTGAGCCAGTGTTCCTCACTGGCCTTTTGATCGAGCTTGCTATCAGCCATCGTGATGGCGACGGCTTGTGCGGCCCAAGTGCCCCCGACGGCTTCGAGCCGATGCCGGGCCTGTTCCATCCCCAAATGCGGTTCCGGTGTTCCCCCGGACTTACTCACGGTCACCACCAAAGTGGTGCGCAATGCATCACCCAGTTGAGCGAGCACACGGCTCATGCCATTGGGGTCAACGTTGTCGAAGAAGTGGAAGGGCAGCCCTGAGCCGTTCTCCTGAAGCGCTCGGATCATCAGCAACGGACCCAGACCGCTGCCACCGATCCCGATCCAAAGCACATCTGTGAAAGGCTCTCCCGTGGGCGATTTGATCGCGCCGGACACGATCGCCTGGCCGAACGCCTCAATGTCATCGATGGCGGCAGCGATGTGCTTCCCCACCTCAGGATCCGGCGCCAACTGAGGATGTCTCAACCAGTAATGGCCGACCTGCCTGGACTCGTCGGCATTGGCAATCGACCCAGCTTCGAGGGCCTGCATGGCTTGAAACGCCTTCTCCAAGGGCGGTGCCAAGACTTCGAGATCGCTGCTGTTGAGATGCATGCGGCTGATGTCCAGCCACAGCCCAAGGTCATCGTGGTACCAGAGGAGATCACAGAAGCGCTGCCACTGAATCTGGGTATCCGTCGCGCTGAAATCCGGGAAACGCATCTCGATGAGCGCACTCACTTCGGTGAAGTTATCCAGGATCTGACGGAATGCCCATGAACGAGGACACCACGGCTAGTCTCCGCCCATGGCACCGCATCGGCTTGGTTTCTGCTCATCGTTTGCTCCAGACGTGCTGAAGAACGTCTCGGCGGTGGCTATTACCTCAGTGGTCTTGACAGTCGGTCTCCGTCTAGGGCTCCAGCAGAGTCCAATGACGGCTGATCCGACTGGGACTGATGGGCAACGCTCTCGGGCGGTCACCCCAAATCCTGCGGATTTCAGCGCTGAGGAACTGGAGCATCTGCAACGTCGCTTCGGTGTGCATGGCCCACAGACCCAATTGGCGCAGCTGTTCACCCGTGGCGTTGACCAGCTAGAGCCGCTTCGCGCCAACACACTCTCGCGGCTGCGCACACTCAAACCGATGATTTGGCGCGAGGCAGATCGTCATCAGATCAACCCGATGTTGATCACGGCGATTCTCTTTGACGAAATTCAACACTCCAAGCCCGGAGAGGATCTTCCTTTTGTCGTTCATTCGGGTCTTGTTGACACCCACGGGCCAGCCCAGCTGGGCATCAGCGAATTGGTGCATCAGGGCCGCTTGCCTGAGAACCCTTCATCGCAAGAGATTGCTGAAGCCCGTGACCTGCTGATGGATCCCGCAGCCAATGTGGAACTGTTGGCGGCAAAACTGTCCCGTTTGAAAGGTGAACTGGGTCTGGATCGCAGCTCAATCCTGATCGCCAGCCGCTCCTATGTTGATGCCAAGGCCGTTGCCACCCTGGCTTATCTTCACAACGGCAAGCTCGACTATCCAGCCCGAGTCCTGCGCTACATGCAGGACCCGGCACTGCATGGACTTATGTATTCAACAGAGCAATCGGCACAGCCTTTATTAATTTGAATGGCGTAATCGATTTAGCCTTAAATTAAAATCATTGGCTTGGCTTTCATCTTCCAAGGGGTTAATCATAACTTGAAGCCATTTTCAGCACGGCTTTTACAACACGCTGATGAAGAATCAAAATTCATTTTTTGCGAGCGATCCATCCAAAAGAGTGAACAACATTAGACCCCTTCAAGGGAGCGCGTATTAGCCATCACAAAGCCTTCCCAGTGCAGCAAGGCGGATCTGAAGTTCATCCCAAGAAAAGCTGCGTGGGTCGCCCCGTTCACCACCGAGATCCACATGGCGATGGGTGGTAATGGCAGAAGCTGGGAACTGAAAGCGCTCGAGCCAGTTATCAAGCACCAATGCCAACGCGTCATATTGACGGGGCGTATAGCCACTGTGGCGATCCGCACTGTCCTGACCATCCCAAGGTGTCTCGAGGCTGAGATGCAGCGCAAAATTATTCACCGATCCCTGAAAATCAGGATTGGTCACAGCCCATTCACCATGAAAGGCTGAATAACCGGCACCGTAGGCACGCTTCAGCGGATCAACCACATCCACGATTGAGCCATCAAGGCCAATCAGGGTGTGATAACTCACCTGATCTTCATCGTAGGGATGAGGAGTAAGGAAGGTATTTAATGCTGAATCCAGGGAGTAAACGGTTTCATGCAAAACGACAACCCTTGGCACCGGATTCAACGTCTCTCCCCAGGGATTGCTGCGCCAACGATCACCGTAATTGCTGTCATCTGCGGGAACCGATGTCCGTAATTCAGCGAGCTGGTTCCGTTGCGATTGCAGTCTCTGCTGCACCGACGCATCAATGTTGGAACATTGGCGTTTTAAGGGGGAGACCCAAGCCGACGCTTGGGGTGGTTGGGGTGCATCACCCTGAAGGAGTGTGGATTGTGGTCGATCACGACCTATTTCCTCAAAGCGATCCAAGAAAGAGGGTTGAGGTGCGGGCGGCTCGTTAGTTTTGTCCTGGGTGAAGCCAACGAGAGCGAGCACGACAGCAAGGGTGGACGTACCCACCAACAGATGCCCCGTGCGGGAGAGACGGGTCGAGCTTGAGACCTTCGATAGCAGACGGTTCAGACGACCTGAAACCATTGATCTCGGAGCAAGCGAGCCTCCCTGGATGCACCAGGGTCCCAGATCAGTCGGTAACGATCAACCCCGGGTTTCTCCAGGACTAGCTGCGTGTGGCCGATCAGGCCACGGCGGCTGTAGGTCACCTGACATTGCTCAGGACCATCGAGCAACTGTTGCGTTCGCTTGAGTGTGCGGCAACGCCAATCGCGCAAAGCAACGAGTTCATCACCAGGAACCAAGCCGGCACGTTCAGCAGCTCCACCTGCCAAGGTGCGGTCAATCCAGACGGTGCCGTCTCCTTCACGCAGCGTCCAACCGGCGTTGGCCTGCGTTTCCATCACTGGATCCAGCAACAACCCGATGGTTTCCAGTGACCTGTCGATGGGCAACACACCACGGCCATCAAGCCATCCAGGCAATTGGTCCGCCAGTGGAGGGGAGACGTCTGCAATCGCTGCCATAAGGTCCTGACGGCCATACCCGCGACCGTGGCGGCCCAACCGTCCCCAGAGCAGACGCAGGGTGGCGGCTAGGGAACCACCGACCTGACGAAGACCCACATCAAGACAGAACGCCAGCGCTGTGCCAAGGCGGTAGTAACTGACCTGGCTTCGCGCGTTGGCGGGAGTCTGTTTGTAAAGGCGCACCCACGCTTCGCGCGAGCTGTCCGCAAGTGACTGAAGTTGCGTTCCCGGGTTCAACAACACATGGGAGAGATCGGCCGCCAGATCCTCCAGCAAATCGAGACGACTGGAGTACCCCGAGAGCAACGGAAGGAAGAGGTCGAAATAACTAGTGACCCCTTCGGCGAACCAGAGACCATCACTGACGATCGGCTTGTCGTAGCGATAGGGCACGTAGTCCACCGGCCTGAGCCGACGCACATTCCATTGATGCAAATACTCGTGGCCAATGAGCTGCAGAAGGCTTCGCATCCCACCCTGCTCCTGCAGCCGGGTCCAGGGAAATTGCATCACTGATGCATTGTCGTGCTCCAGCCCGCCGTACCCCTGATCCAAAAGTTGCAGAACTAGCTGATACGGCACCCGTGATCGAGGATCCGACTGCAGCAGATCGCAGACAGCTTCACAGATCAATTCAATCTGCCCTGGGAGATCCTTCGACCAGCCAGAGGGTGGCGCACCGATTAACACCAACTCGTGGGGTTGTTCTCGCACTGTCAGGGAAAGGGTGTCCATGACACCGGCGTGCACTGGAGCATCGACGAGATGGTCGAAGTCCTCAGCGACGAAGTCGCCATCTTGTTGCGCAAGTGGACAGGCCACGGACCAGTGGGACGGGGTCACCACCTTCAGCAGATGTGGCGTCCAACGTTGGCCCTCCACCAGCATCACCACAGCCGAAAGGCACAGGGAGGAGAAGGATGGATCGAGCAGATTGGTGCGGACGGTGAGTTGTCTTGCTTCCAGGGCGTAACGCAGGATCAGTGGCTGATTGCACTCGCAGTCCACCTGCCAGCTCGAGGGAGAGCGACGGGTCGGTGTAAGGGCTTGGCCTGCCTGTTCAAGGCTGAGGCTGTGCAGGTGCTGCGATGGATCTCGAACCGTGTAGGAGCCAGGAGTCCAGACCGGCAAAGTCCAACGTTGCACTGGCTGTTGAGGCAGCCAGCGAATCTCAACCCAAAGCGTCTGCGAAGCAGGGCATCCGAGGTCGAGAACAACATGCACCTCGGGCATCAGACAGCGCCGGTGACCGTTTCGGCGTCCAGCTGGTCAGCCTCATGCAGGGCTGTGTTGAGGGCGTAGCGCCTGAGTACTCGGCGCAGAGCAGATTCGGTGCGACCGGACCCTTGCGGTGCTGAGAGATCAGCAACAAGATCTAGCGCGACGTGGTCGTCACGTCGTCTCCAACCCAGCTGCAAGCCGGATGGGTGATAAGCAGCCAAGTCGACAGCCTGATGACGATCGAACGACGAAACGATGCCTCCGCACTGCACACGAAAGCCCTCAGCACGAAGGGCGATCTCGAGCAAAGCGAGATCCGTCACCAGTGTGGGCAGGATGGAGAGATGGGACATGAAATCCGGAATGCCCGCGCCCACAGACACTAGCCAGATCAATGGCGAGCGCTATCCCACGCTCACGGTTCCCACCATCGGGCCATGGCCAAAATTTCAGAGCCCCCTTCGCCTCGGTGTGATGGCGTCAGGATCGGGTACAAACTTTGAGGCTCTGCAGGCATCGATCAGCGCAGGCGATTTGGATGCCGAACTGCGACTTTTGGTGGTTAACAATCCTGGATGCGGAGCCATGGCAAGAGCAAAACGCCTCGGCATTGCTTGTGAGCTCCGTGATCATCGTCGATTCGCAAGCCGAGAAGCCCTGGATCATGAACTGGTTCGCACCTTCCAATCGGCGGGTGTGGAAGCGGTGGTGATGGCGGGCTGGATGCGAATTGTGACCCCGGTTCTCATTGATGCCTTTCCTGGAAAACTGATCAATATCCACCCCTCGTTACTGCCGTCTTTCAAAGGCATGGATGCGGTGGGTCAATCACTGGAGGCAGGGGTGTGCCTTGCCGGATGCACCGTGCATCAAGTGCTGAAGGATGTTGATGCCGGACCGATCCTGGCCCAGGCAGCGGTCCCGATCTTGTCGGGAGATGATCGTGATTCTCTGGCCGCACGCATTCAAAGCGAGGAGCACCGGCTGCTTCCCTGGGCGACGGCTTTGGCAGGTCAACGCTGGCGATCGGTCGCTTGTGATTAGGGATAAAAGGGTTCGAGTGGCAATCCTTCAGCAATCGGCAGACCTGCCATGAGGTTCAGGCACTGCACGCCCTGACCGGCCTGGCCTTTCATCAGGTTGTCCACCGCACTCATCAACACGAGCTGACCCGTGCGTCCGTCAACCTGAACCGACATCAGTGCCTGGTTGGTGTGCTTGGCCCATTTGGTCGCTGGGTAGGTTCCCACTGGCAGCACACGCACACAGGGGTGATGGCGATACACCGTCTCCAACACCGTGGTGCAGTCCTCCGCAGTCAACCCTGGATCGCGCAGACGCGCATACACCGTGGATAACAGACCACGCACCATCGGAACGAGGTGTGGCGTGAACTGCAGCTGGATTGGACAACCCGCGACTGCGCTGGCCAGCTGTTCAATTTCCGAGGTGTGGCGATGCCCCACAACGCCATAGGGAGCGATGGATTCCGATGCTTCAGCCAGCAACAAATTCTCTTTTGCGGCTCGCCCTCCACCGGAGGTTCCCGTTTTGGCATCAATGATTAACCCCTCGGTTTCAATCAAGCCTTGCTTGAGAAACGGAAGCAGCGGCAAGAGACTGGTGGTGGGGAAACAGCCTGGCGCCGCCACAAGCCTGGCCTTGGCGATGGCATCAGCGTGCCACTCCGCGAGTCCGTAGACCGCCTCCTCACACAGATCAGCATCGGCACGCTTTCGGGTTCTGGCTTCGTGGACGTACACCGACGCCCATTGCTCAAGGCTGCGGTAGCGATAGTCCGCCGAAAGATCCACCACCCTGACTCCTCGCTCCAGCAATGGAGGAACGAGTTCACTCGCTAGGCCATTGGGAAGGCTTAACACCGCGAGATCAGCCTGATCAGCAATGCGATCTGGATCAGGACTTTCAACAACAAGGTCTTGTTTTAGGGGCAGGAACGGACAGAGTTCGCTCCAGGCCCGACCCGCCGAACGCTCACCGCCAAGAAAGCTGACTTCGAGCGTCGAGTGGGCGTTCAACAGGCGAAGCGTCTGCAGTCCTCCATACCCGGAGGCACCCACCACTGCGACCCGTTGATTCCCCATTCTCGCGATGGCACATCACCTGATCGTACCGACGTCGATAATGGTGAAAGCTTGCACGACGTCGAGACCGCTGTCTGAATCCGTTGCCCAATCCGAGAGGATATCGACGCTCTTCGATTCCATTCCAGACGCCCTGGCAGCCATCCGCAACGGCGAGTGTGTGGTGGTGGTTGACGATGAACGCCGGGAAAATGAAGGAGATCTGATCTGTGCTGCGCAGTTCGCCACACCGGAACAGATCAATTTCATGGCCACCGAAGCAAGGGGGCTGATCTGTCTGGCCATGGAGGGATCAAGGCTGGATGCGCTGGATCTTCCGTTGATGGTGGATCGCAATACCGATGCCAATCAGACCGCGTTCACGGTGAGCATCGATGCTGGCCCGGAGCATGGCGTTTCCACGGGAATCTCGGCCGATGACCGATCGCGCACAATCCAGGTGGCGATCCAACCCGGCGCCAAACCGGCTGATCTGCGCCGTCCGGGCCATATTTTTCCGTTGCGGGCTCGTCCTGGTGGCGTCCTCAAACGCGCAGGGCATACCGAAGCCGCCGTTGATCTTGCCCAGATGTCGGGACTGTACCCCTCGGGCGTGATCTGTGAGATCCAGAATCCTGACGGCTCCATGGCCAGGCTTCCGGAACTGCAGGTCTACGCCAAAGCAAAGGGGCTCAAGCTGATCAGCATCGCGGATCTGATCCGCTACCGACTGGAGAACGAACGCTTTGTGGTGCGTGCCGCCCAATGCTCCCTTCCCACTGAATTCGGTTCCTTTCAAGCGATCGGGTACTCCAACCAGATCGATGGCAGCGAGCACGTGGCTCTGGTCAAAGGGGACCCCAGCAATCTGCACGAACCGGTGTTGGTGCGGATGCATTCCGAATGCCTCACCGGTGATGCCTTTGGCTCACTGCGCTGCGATTGCCGTGCGCAGTTGCACAGTGCTCTCAAGCACATCGAAGCGGAAGGAGAAGGGGTTGTGGTGTATTTACGCCAGGAAGGCCGCGGGATCGGGCTGATCAACAAGTTCAAGGCCTACAGCCTCCAGGAGGGAGGTCTGGACACCGTTGAAGCCAACGAAAAGCTGGGATTTGCTCCTGATCTGCGCAATTACGGCGTCGGTGCGCAGATTCTCAGCGATCTCGGCATTCACCGCTTGAATCTGCTGACCAACAACCCAAGAAAAATTGCAGGGTTGGGCGGTTACGGCCTTGAAGTGGTGAGCCGGGTGCCGATGAAACCAGCGCTCGGTGACTTCAATGCCGACTACCTCGCTACCAAACGCGACAAGCTGGGACATCTGATGGAGGAGCAGGACCGGCAGTCCCATTGGGTGATTTGCCTCGACAGTGCCTCCACGGACGATGGGGAGCTGTCAAGGCTGTTGCATCGTGTCGAAACCCTGAGTCAAGAGAACGGACTTCAGCTTCAGGCGGAGCAGGCGCCGCGATTGCTGGCGCTGTGGGAACGCCCCAGATTCGTCTGGTCGCTCCAGGGGGCTGAACCTGAGCCTGTCGCAATCAAAAGGTTGCTGGCGACCATGGCCAGTTGGGCCGACACGTCACGGTTGGGACTGCTCCATTCCGTTAATCCGGATCAGATTGCCCATCCACCGCAAACATTGGAGCGCAAGGATCTGAGGCTTTCAACGCTAGGGAACAACCAGCAAGGCTGGGACTGGTTTCCCAAAGGAGACCAGCCCGCCTTGATTCACTGGTCTTGAACGGTGACCTTGTTAATGCGGGATCCGTTTTTGAGGGCCAAGACGACGTCCATGTTCCCGGTCAAACCGAACACGGTGTGGACGCCATCGAGATGGGGCTGAGCTTCATGCACGATGAAGAACTGACTGCCACCCGTGTTCTTTCCAGCGTGCGCCATCGACAGGGCACCAGGGACGTGCTTTTTGCTGTTGATTTCACAGTCGATCATGTAGCCGGGGCCGCCGGTTCCGGGCATGCCACGGGATCCTTCGCGGCTGTTGGGGCATCCCCCTTGGGCCATGAAACCGTCGATCACACGGTGAAAGGCAAGTCCGTCATAAAAACCATCTTTTGCCAGCTTGACGAAGTTGGCCACGGTGTTGGGAGCGTCCTGATCGAACATCTCCAATGTGATGTCGCCGGCGTCCGTGGACATGAGAACGGTCGTCAAGGCGTCAATTCCAAAACACCATGCTAGGCAAGTGCCATCAGCGGCCGACTTCACTGCATCCATGAGCCAGACACCACCCATTCCTGATCTGGACACGGCCCGTGTCGGAGTGATTGGAGGGAGCGGGCTCTACGCCATTGACAACCTGGAAACGATCGAAGAAGTCAGTCTGGAGACTCCCTACGGAACGCCGTCGGACGCATTCCGCATCGGCCGACTCAATGGAGTGGAGGTGGTTTTTCTGGCACGGCACGGGCGCCAGCATCACCTGCTGCCCTCTGAAGTGCCCTATCGCGCCAACATCTGGGCCATGCGTTCCCTGGGGGTGCGCTGGTTGATCTCCGTATCAGCCGTGGGCTCCCTGCAGGAACATCTTCGCCCCCGCGACATGGTGGTTCCCGATCAATTCGTTGATCGCACCACGCAGCGACCCATCACATTCTTTGGTGAAGGCTGTGTGGCCCACGTCAGCCTGGCGGATCCGTTTTGCAACATCTTGAGTGAACGGCTTGCAGCGTCGGCAGCAGCGGCAATGCCTATCGGCCACCATCTGCACCGAGGCGGCACGTATCTCTGCATGGAAGGTCCTGCCTTCTCAACGCGCGCCGAAAGCGAGCTCTACCGGCACTGGGGTTGTGACGTCATTGGCATGACCAATCACAGCGAAGCTCGCCTGGCCAGGGAAGCGGAAATTGCCTACGCCTCCCTGAGCATGGTCACCGACTTCGATTGCTGGCATAACGATCACGATGCGGTCACGGTGGACATGGTGATCGGCAATCTGAAGGCCAACGCTGCAGCGACGGGCCCCATCCTGGAGGGCCTGATGGAGACGTTCATAACCGAACGGCCCATGTCAAGCGCCCACAGTGCTCTTGCCGATGCTCTGATGACACCGAAGGAGGCCGTGCCAGCGAAGACTCGTCAAAAACTGGATTTGTTCACCAGTCCCTATTGGGGACCTTCCGAAGCCTGATTCGGCAAGGAAAGCCCATAGGTGTTGAGCGCCGCCCGCAGATCGGCTCCGTGGGCCTCCAGGACGGCATCGGCCTCAGCAGTCTGCAGCCCACAGCTGCCCATTAACAAAGCACGCTTGACCGACCCTCCGGCCTGTTCCAGCAGAACAAGAGCTGGCTCACGATCCAGGCTCAGCAAATCCTGCAGGATGCGCATCGAGCGATCCACGAGCTTGCTGTTGCTGGCAGCCACATCCACCATGCGGTTTCCGTAGACCTTGCCCAAACGCACCATCACTCCGGTGGAGAGGATGTTGAGCGCCATTTTGGTGGCAGTACCGGCCTTGAGACGGGTTGAACCGGTCAGCAATTCAGGACCTGTGAGCAAACGGATATCAATGCTGCACGGGAGTGGTGCCTGATCAGCAGGAACGCAGGCCATGGCGATGGCCAAAGCCCCCAATTGCTCAGCCCAAGCCAGCCCTCCTCGCACATATGGCGTCGTACCGCCGGCTGCAATACCGACGAGGCAATCGTTGGCACTGAACTGGCGAGCCTTGAGATCGGTGACGGCTGCCTCCTCCAAGTCCTCTAATCCCTCGGAACTACGCAACAGGGCCGGCGCACCACCGGCGAGAACGCCTTGCACCAGCTCGGGGGGGCTGCAGAAGGTCGGCGGACATTCAGCGGCATCCAGAACTCCCAGACGTCCTGACGTCCCGGCACCGAGATAAAACAGACGTCCTCCATCTCGAAGGCGCTTGGCGATGGCATCCACAGCCTGAGCAAGATCCTCACGCGCTCCATGCACTGCCAGCTGGGGGCGTCGATCTTCCTCAATGAACAGATCCACAAGGTCCGAGGTGGGGAGCTGATCAAGCGTTCGGCTTGCGGGATTGACCTGTTCCGTCAAGAGATGACCGCGGTCATCGGAGGGTGTCACCAGATCCACCATGGTCAGAGCAGTCCTTCGAGACGGCGACGCACGTCATCGAGATCCGGGATGGAATCACCAGCGTCGTTGTCTTTGGCCCTCTCGCTGGGCGTTTGAGGCATCTCCTGGTCTTGCCAGTTGGACACATCCTGATTGGCGCGAGGGGGCGCCAGCATCAGACGCTCATCGTCGCTTTTGGGGACGAAGTCCCTGGACACAAATCGCGCTTCATATCCCGCCTCACGGCAGAACAGTTCAATTTCTTCGCGGTCTAGCTCCTCAACAGACGGGGTCGGAAAATCCTGGGCTTCCAGGAGACCTGCATAACGGTCCGCGTCATCGCGGTTTTCGAACATCAGCACCACGGTTTGCCCGGCAAGTTCCAGGGAGTGGATGCCTTCGCTGTCCTGTCCTGCGTCATACAGGAGCACGTGAACCAACATGCTGATCAATCGCCGATATCAGTCTCTCATCGTCTGAAGCGTTCAGTAACCACCAGCCCGTTCGAGACTGAGCTCCTGAAGGCGTTGGTAGAGAGCGCGCTCATCGTCGGCCAACTCCGCTGGAATGACGATCACAATTTCCACCAGCTGATCGCCGCGGTCATCGTCGAGTTGGAGACCACGCCCCCTTAGGCGCAATAACCGTCCACTCGATGATCCAGGCGGAACCTGAAGCGTGACTGGGCCGCTCAGGGTTGGCACATCCACAGCACAACCGAGGGCTGCATCGGGAGGAAGCAATTCCAGCCGGTAGTGCACGCGAAGACCATCGATGCGAAGACCGTCGTCGGTGATGACCCGCAAGTGAAGGAAGTGGTCCTTGCCACCAGGAGCCACGCCTTCAAGCCGCAACCGCCAGCCATCACCGGCACGAGGAGGTGTGCCCACTTCAACCAGGGTGCCATCGCCCAGTTCAAGCTCAACCGTGGTTCCGTGAAGCGCTTGATCAGGAGTCAGCGCAACCACCGTCTCCAAATCATCTTCCGTGCGCACCGGTGGTGGTGGTGGTGGCGCTGCCTCAGGCCAGTGGGATTCGGCCGCAGCAGCATCGGGTGCAGGATCGTCGTCGTGAAAAGAGGAGCCTCGAATTGGTTCCCGTTCCAGACCCAAGACCACCGCCAGATAATCCTCAAAGGCGGGAAAGCCAGAACTGAAGGGATCAGCAGAGACCGTGGAACCCTGCCGTCCCGACTGCCACTCCTTGCGGCGATCGGGATTGCTGAGAACGGCGTAAGCCTCGTTAACGAGCTTGAACCGCTCTTCCGCATGGCTGTCGTTGCCATTCAGATCAGGATGCCAACGGCGTGCCTCGCGCCGGAAAGCACGTTTGAGGGCCTCTGGATCAGCGTCAGGATCCAACCCCAGCAACGACCAATAATCCGGTTCAGCGGAAGTTGTCATCGTCCCAGGGATCCATCCCGCGTCGGCTGCTTCTCACGGGCTGGTCGTAACGCGATTGCGGTGATGCCCAGGGGTCATCATCCCAATCGTCCTCAGCGAAAAGCTCATCTTTCAAGGTGCCGAGAGTGCTCTTGAGGCCTTGCAAGGGTCCAGCTTCAACTTGGCGTTCAGCGGTGAGACGCCGATTGAGGCCGAACAGCGCTTCCTGGAGGCCACTGACGGCCAGCTCAAGCTCTTGGAGATCATCCTGGGCAAGAAGATCCTGAACATCACGCACGCACATCTCAACAGCACGTTGCTGGCGTTCAGCGCCGTAAGGACCGAGCTCGAGGGCCGCATCACGCAAACGCCGCTCAGCCTGTGCCACCAGCGTCATGGCCGAGTTGCGCCGCTCGATAGAGGCCCGTTTACGCCGATCTTCATCGGCACGGGCCTCGGCTTCTGCCAACAGACTTTGGATTTCGTCTTCACTGAGAGTTGAACCACCCTGGATGGTCACCGACTGCTTGCGACCGGTCGTGCGATCGGTGGCACTGACCTGAAGGATCCCGTTGGCATCGATGTCGAAGGCCACCTGGATTTGGGGTACACCACGGGGGGCGGGAGGGATGCCTGAAAG
This sequence comes from Synechococcus sp. A18-25c, assembly GCF_014280035.1. Classification (NCBI taxonomy): domain Bacteria; kingdom Bacillati; phylum Cyanobacteriota; class Cyanophyceae; order Synechococcales; family Synechococcaceae; genus Synechococcus; species Synechococcus sp. A18-25c. The sequence continues at coordinate 1,355,252 of NZ_CP047957.1, read as the reverse complement.
GCGGAAACGACCCAGGGATTTGTTGTCGGCGGCCATCTGGCGCTCCCCTTGCCAGACGTGGATTTCAACCGAGGACTGATTGGGTTCCGAGGTGCTGAACACGTCAGACTGACGCACCGGAATCTGGGTGTTGCGTGGGATCAGCACCTTCATCAACCCACCGATGGTTTCAAGTCCAAGGGACAGCGGAGTGACATCGTTCAGCAGCAGATCCCTCAGTTCACCGGTGATGATTCCGGCCTGAACGGCAGCACCGACAGCCACCACTTCGTCGGGATTGACCGACTGGCAGGGGTCATTCGGGATCAGGGTGCGCACCAATTGCTGCACCATCGGCATTCGAGTGCTGCCACCCACCAGCACCACATCATCAATATCTTCGGCAGTCCAGCCGGAATCACGCAGGGCTGACTGAACTGGAACGAGCAAGCGATCAAGGAGATCCGGACAAAGTCCTTCGAAAGTCTCCCGGTCGAGGGTTGTTTCGATGTGCAGAGGGCCATCGGTACCGGTCGCGATGAAGGGGAGAGACACCGGAGTGGTGGTGACGCCAGAGAGTTCTTGCTTGGCCTTTTCCGCTGCTTCGGTCAGGCGCTGGAGCGCTTGTCGGTCTCGACGCAGATCGATGGCGTGTTCCTTCAGGAAGGCTTCCGCCAGCCAATCAACAATGCGTTGGTCGAAATCGTTGCCCCCGAGTTGCGTATCTCCATTGGTGGCTTTGACATCAAACACACCATTTGCGATCCGCAGCAACGACACATCGAAGGTGCCGCCACCGAGATCGAAGACCAGGGCACGGCGCACTGCACTGCGATCAAAGCCATAGGCCAGTGCCGCAGCGGTGGGCTCATTGAGAATTCGTTCAACGCTGATGCCAGCGAGGCGACCGGCATCCCGGGTGGCCTGACGCTGAGCGTCGTTGAAGTAGGCCGGAACGGTGATCACCGCGGCTTCCACCTCTTCGCCTAGGTAGGTGGAGGCGTCATCGATCAACTTGCGCAGGATGCTGGCGATCAGTTCCTCTGGGGCGTACTCCCGTTCGGTCTGCGGGCAAGCGACCCGAACGTTGCCCTGATTGTTGGCGCGCACCGTGTAGGGCACTGTGAGCGAACCGTCATCAAGCTCATCCCAGGCGCGCCCAACGAAGCGCTTGAGATTGGAAAAGGTATTTCTGGGGTTGAGAACCAATTGGCGTCGCGCCGGCTGACCCACCAGAAGCTCATTGTCTTTGGTGTACCCCAGCACCGACGGCGTGGTGCGCGTGCCTTCGGCATTGGCAATGACCACCGGCCGCCCGGCCTCAAGTACAGCCACGACGGAATTGGTGGTACCCAGGTCGATTCCGACGATCCGGCCCATAAACGCCTGTGGGGACTCCCACGGTAACGGCCAAAACCCGTCTCTCCCAGTCCCACCGGCTCTCACGGGCCGATGAAAGAGTCTTTAAAGCCTTCTTAGTGATTCAGTTACCGGTCGGCCGGTACGTTTCAAAGGACTACCCGTTTGGAATGGCCAGCCTCGAAGACCTATATCGATTGCGGCGCCGTCCAGCGGTAGAGAAGACGATCGACGCTGGTTTCAAGTTGACATCAGCACTGCTGGCCATCGTTGTGGCCTTGGTGCTGTTGTTCATCCTCTACGTGGTGTTCACAGGAGCACTCGATTCGATGGGCCGCTACGGCTGGAGGTTTCTGGTGACCTCCAACTGGAACCCGGTGAAGGATGAATACGGAGCCTTCACCGCCATCTACGGAACACTGATCACCTCACTTCTTTCACTGTTGATTGCGGTTCCTCTGGGGGTGGGAACAGCCATCTTCATCACGGAAAACATCATTCCTCGCCCGATCCGATCGCTGATTGGATTGATGGTGGAACTTCTGGCTGCGATTCCTTCGGTGGTACTGGGGCTGTGGGCGATTTTCGTCATGGAGCCATTCATTCGCCCAGGCTTGGAGTTTCTGCATGCGGTTCTGGGATGGCTTCCTTTCTTCTCCACACCGCCGCAGGGTCCTGGCATCGCTCCTGCGGTGCTGATTCTTGTCGTCATGATCCTGCCGATCATCACGGCCATTTCCCGAGATGCCCTCAATCAGGTGCCGATCAAACTGAGGCAGGCGGCCTATGGAGTGGGAACGACACGATGGGGAGCGATCTTGAATGTGATCTTGCCAGCGGCGATTTCAGGCATCGTGGGAGGTGTGATGCTGGCTTTAGGGCGTGCGATGGGTGAAACGCTTGCCGTCACCTTGATTATTGGCAACTCCAACACCTTTAGTTGGTCGCTGCTTGCACCTGGAAACACAATTTCAGCCATGCTCGCCAATCAGTTCGGCGAAGCCGATGGCAGTCAGGTGTCATCGCTGATGTATGCAGCTTTTGTGTTAATGCTGCTCACGTTGGCAGTGAATATTCTGGCTCAATGGCTGGTGAAACGACTGAGCCTGAAATACTGATCATGACTTATCCCACATCGTCTACATCGATCAATGGCATGCCGGATTTGTCCTACCGGTATGGATCCAGGAGAAACCTGATCAGTCGGTTCCTGAGCATCCTTGCAGCCTTGTTTTCGGTGATTGCCGTGCTGCCTTTGGTTGCCGTGTTGGCCTACGTTTTGATCAAAGGCGGCAGCATGATCAGCCCAAGGTTGTTCACAGAGTTACCTCCCGCTCCAGGTCTATCGGGTGGGGGGATTGGCAATGCCATTCTCGGCAGCATCCTCGTGACCGTGATTGCCGCTTTGATCGCCATTCCAGTGGGAGTTGGAGGAGGGATCTACGTCGCTGAATACTCCAGGGGTGGAACATTCGCTCAGTTCATCCGCTTCGGCACCAATGTGCTGTCGGGTGTTCCTTCAATCATCGCGGGTGTGTTTGTGTATGCCACGATTGTCGCCACGCGGTTGTTCTTCGGCAATTCCTACAGCGCGCTCGCCGGTGGGGTTGCGCTTTCTGTGTTGATGCTTCCCACCGTGATCAAAACCACCGACGAAGGATTGAAGCTGGTTCCCAATGACCTGCGGCGGGCAGCACTGGGGGTTGGAGCCTCTCAATTTGTCACGATTGTTCGAATCACGCTGCCATCAGCGTTCATGCCGATTGCAACGGGAGTGGTGCTGTCCATCGCAAGGGCCGCTGGAGAGACAGCTCCTCTCATTTTCACCGCATTGAACAATAACTTCTGGCCTCAGGACCTGTTCTCTAACTTCTGGACGAAGAACAATCCGATCCTCAACCCCATTTCAACCCTATCGGTGCTCATCTATAACTTCGCGCAGCTTCCCTATGAACCGCAGATTGAACTGGCCTGGGCTGCATCTTTTGTGCTTTTGATGTTCATTTTGGTGATCAACCTGCTCGCACGCTGGCTGGGACGGTTTGCAACAAATTCAATCTAAGAGTCCTGATCATTTCCTTCAACTTCACTTGTTTTATCCTCAGCCATGACGTTCTCTAGCCAAACGCTTTCTGACATTTCAACAGAAACCTGCATCTCGATTCAGAACGCCACCATCAGCTATGGCAACTATGAAGCGGTGAAGAACGTCTACTGTGACATTCCTCGAGGAAAAGTTACAGCATTCATTGGCCCGTCCGGATGCGGCAAATCAACAGTGTTGAGAGCCTTAAATCGCATGAATGATTTAATTGAAAGCTGCTCGCTCAAAGGACGTGTATTGTTCGACGGAATTGATCTTTATGCGCCGAATGTTGATCCTGTCGAGGTGAGGCGCCGCATTGGCATGGTGTTTCAACAACCCAACCCTTTCCCAAAAAGCATTTACGAAAATATTGCCTTTGGCGCTCGCATTAACGGATACAAAGGAGATATGGATGAACTCGTGGAGCGCTCTCTTCGGCAGGCGGCTGTCTGGGATGAATGCAAAGATAAACTGAATGAAAGTGGTTATACATTGTCTGGTGGTCAACAACAGCGTCTTTGTATTGCACGAACCATCGCCATTCAACCCGAGGTCATCCTGATGGATGAACCCTGTTCAGCATTGGATCCGATATCAACGCTTAAAATTGAAGAAACGATGCATGAGCTCAAAAAGAGTTTCACCATTGTGATCGTCACACACAACATGCAACAGGCTGTTCGTGTCAGTGACATGACGGCATTTTTCAATGCCGAGGCAGTCGAAGGCGGCTCAGGGAAAGTTGGTTATCTGGTTGAGTTCAACGAAACAGAGACCATTTTCAATTCGCCGACGCAACAAATGACACAGGACTATGTCTCCGGCCGTTTCGGTTAATTGTCAGATTGTCAAATAAATCAGTCGAAGAATCTGCTTCGATTCAGCAATAAAAAACCGGCCTGAAGGCCGGTATGGAACGGAGAGGGAGGGATTCGAACCCTCGATAGAGTTGCCCCTATACAGCATTTCCAGTGCTGCGCCTTCGACCACTCGGCCACCTCTCCAGGGGCATCGTGGGGCACGGGTGAGAATGTAGCAGGGCGTTTCACAAGCACTGCATGAGGCCGAGTCATCGGGTCACCATTCACTGGCGCCAGGAGGGTCGGGTGATCTCCCATGAGGTGCCCGAAGGGGATTACATCCTGCAGAGCTTTGAACAGCAGGGCGATCCCCTGCCCTTTTCCTGCCGGAACGGCTGTTGCACCAGCTGTGCTGTGCGCGTCCAAGAGGGGGAACTGGATCAACGGGAGGCGATGGGGCTCTCGAAGGACCTGCGAGAGAAGGGTTACGGACTGTTGTGCGTCGCCCGAGCCATCGGTCCTTTGGTGGCGGAAACCCAAGATGAAGACGAGGTCTATGAATTGCAGTTCGGACGTCACTTTGGTCGTGGACAGGTGACGGCAGGCCTTCCACTGGACGAAGAATGATGCACGCTCCACTCGATTGTTTCGCTGCGGCCAGCGAGGCGGGACTCAACTCTTCAAGACTCGAAGAACTGAGTCAGGTGGCGCGTACGGCAGCCGAGCTGGGAGGGACGGTGTTGATGCAGAACTACGGACGCCTGGACAGCATCCAGCAGAAGTCACGTGCAGGCGACCTGGTCACCAACGCGGATCTGGCCGCCGAAGCGGCAGTGCTCGAATCGCTGCAGGCAGCCACATCAAACATCCCAGTTTTGGCCGAGGAATCAGGCTCCAGCGGAGACACGACCGGTCTGTGCTGGTGTGTGGATCCCTTGGATGGCACCACGAACTTTGCTCACGGTTATCCCTTTTTCGCCACCTCAGTGGGACTGCTCTGGCGGGATCAGCCCATTCTCGGTGCCATCGCAGTCCCCTTCCTGAAGGAGTTGTTCTGGTGCTGCCCTGGCGTCGGCGCCTATCTGCATAACCAACGCATCACCGTCTCCGATTGCAAAACATTGGAAGACAGCCTCCTGGTGACAGGGTTCGCCTACGACCGACGGGAGCTTGAAGACAACAACTACGCCGAGTTCTGCCGGCTGACCCACCACACCCATGGCGTGCGAAGGGGTGGAGCGGCTGCGGTGGACCTGGCCTACGTCGCTGCCGGTCGTCTTGATGGGTATTGGGAACGAGGGTTATCGCCATGGGACTTAACCGCAGGTGCTGCGCTTGTTGTCATGGCGGGGGGCCGCGTCAGCGACTACAAGGCGCCGGCGTACTCCGTCGGCACTGGTCGAATCCTGGCGACAGGACCAGCACTGCATGGACAACTTCAAGCGGAGCTCGACACCATCCAGCCGCTGCCGGAGCATCTCTATGCCGGATGAACCCCAGGCCGTGGGATCCTGATCGAATTAGCGACGTGCGTGATGGCCCTGCAACCTGCCTCTGGCGTGAGAGATCTCAATCCTCAGCAGGTGCAGCGCAACCAGGAACTGAGAGAAACATTGGCTGGCGTCTTCAGACTTTGGGGCTTTGAAGAAGTCACCCCACCGCGGATCGAGCGGATGGACACACTCAAGGCCGGAGGTGCGATTGACAGCAGGGACATTGTTCGACTGGTGTCGGATGAACCGCTGGGGTTGCGTCCGGAATTGACGGCATCGATCGCCAGGGCCGCCTGCACGCGCTTACAGCAACGCCAACGACCCTTAAGACTCTGGAGTTGCGGCACTGTCTTTGAGTCAAGAGTGGCCGATGAAGGTGGCCAGTGCATCGAGGAAATCCTCCATTGCGGCGTTGAACTCTTTGGCGGATTTGGCGTTGAAGCAGAACTGGAATTGTTCAGTCTGTTGATGGCGTCGATGCGCGCCTTGCAACTCCAACCTCGTCATCAGCCCAAGCTGCTGATCGGTCACACCGATCTGTTGAACCTGCTGTTGAAACCGTTTGACGGCTCGCTTCGCGATCGGATCAGAGGGTGCCTCAGCCAATACGACCGCTTGGGGTTGCGCGATCTGGTAACCGACACCAAGGAACTCAACGCCCTGTGTTCGTGGCTTGACCGCCGTGGAACAGCGCAAGACATCCTGGCCAAGCTTCAGCATGACTACCCCGATCAAGCCGTGTTGAATCGACTGCAACGCCTGATCGATCATTTGATTCCACTGGCGAATGCCTCAGGCGTACAGATCCAATTGGATCCCACCTTCCAACCGCTCTATGAGTTGTATGACGGCATCGTGCTTCAACTGGTCTGTCAAGGAACCTCCGCACCGGTGGTGATTGCGCGGGGTGGTCGCTACGACACTCTGGTCCGGCGTCTGGGTGGCCAAGGAACCGATGCAACAGGCATGGGATTCAGTTACTGCGTGGACCACATCCGCAATCTGCCTGGCGACACAACAAGAACGGTTGTTGAAGAATCGTCGGCGCTGATCTGTTTCAACAACGAGCAGTGCCTGGAAAAGGCGTTAATCCATCAGGCGAGCTTGCATGCAGCAGGCAGGGTGTCCTGCCTCGATCACAGACCATGCCAAAACCGGATTGAAGCCGAACGTCGACTGGCCCATTCAGGATGCGAGACCCTGGAATGGATCGGTGACTAAGATCGCCCGAATTAGATCGGAGTTATGGCTCACACCATCGTCACGGACGTCTGCGAAGGAGTCTCCGACTGCGTCGATGCCTGCCCTGTGGCATGCATCAACCCCGGCAAAGGCAAGAACAAGAAGGGCACCGAATTTTTCTGGATCGACTTTGACACCTGCATCGACTGCGGCATTTGTCTTCAGGTGTGCCCTGTGGATGGAGCCATCCTGCCTGAAGAGCGCGCAGATCTACAGCGCAGCTGAGCGACGAACGTTCGGGAAACTCTCCAGGCAAGCTCTTGATGCAGGGAACAAGCGCTGACTAATTTTCAACAAGCTCAAGCTTGCTGATGTCGGTGCTCGAACAGGGTCAGATTCAGATCCACACGGAAAATATTTTCCCGATCATCAAGAAGGCCGTTTACTCCGGTCACGAAGTTTTCCTTCGCGAACTCGTTAGCAATGGCACCGATGCCATCAGCAAGCGCCGAATGGCAGCGATGGCTGGCGACTGCCTGGAAGGTGATGATGGACGCATCAACATCACCGTGAACAGGGAAGCCAAAACACTCACCATCAGTGACAACGGGATCGGCATGACGGCCGACGAGGTGAAGCGGTATATCAATCAGGTTGCATTTTCCAGTGCAGAGGATTTTCTAGAGAAATACAAACAAGAGTCAGACGCAATCATTGGTCATTTTGGTCTGGGTTTTTACTCCAGCTTCATGGTGGCGAAAGAAGTTGAGCTGATCACGCGATCAGCCCGACCAGATGAATCTGCTGTGCGCTGGGTATGCGATGGATCTCCCGCATTCAAACTTGAAAGTTATGAACGCCAGGAACCCGGCACGGATGTGATTTTGCATCTGATGGAGGAAGAGCTGGAGTATCTGGAACCGGCACGAATTCGCACGCTGATCACGCAGTACTGCGATTTCATGCCCGTTGATGTCCAACTCGAAGGGGAAAGCGTCAATAAACGAGACCCTGCATGGCGCAAAAGTCCTCGCGACATGACGGATCAGGACTATATCGATCTGTACCGATACCTTTATCCATTTCAGGGCGATCCGTTGCTTTGGGTGCACCTCAACACGGACTATCCCTACACCCTTCAAGGGATTCTTTATTTCCCGCAAGCCCTCGGTCGAGCCGACTGGGAAAAGGGTGATATCCGCTTGTACTGCAACCAGGTGTATGTCAGTGATTCAATCAAGGAAATCGTCCCCCGCTACTTGCTGCCCTTGAGGGGGGTGATCGATTCACCTGACATTCCCTTGAATGTGAGCCGAAGTGCACTTCAGACCGATCGCAAGGTGCGTTCCATCGGCAACTTTGTTGCCAAGAAGGTTGCTGATCGCTTGAAAAGCCTTCAACGTGATGAGCCGGAGAACTATGCGAAAGCATGGGAAGCGCTAGCACCGTTCGTGAAGATCGGCGCCATGGAAGACGAGAAATTTGCCGAACAGGTCTCCGATCTGATCTTGTTCGCAACAACCGCTGATCCAGTGGATGGTGACGATGGCCCCATCAGCGCGGGCGAGCGTTCTTACACAACCATTGCCTCCTATCAGTCGCGACAGGCCGACCCACAATCGAAGCGAATTCTTTACTGCACCGATGAGGTTGCCCAGGCAGGTGCCTTATCACTCTGGAAAAGCCAGGGAGCTGAGATCCTGTTCGCAGAAACCGTGATTGACAGCCAATTTATTCCTTGGCTGGAGTCCAACAATGACCACTATCAGTTCCAGCGCGTGGATGCTGAGCTCGACGAAAGCCTGCGGGACGAACAACCCGAAATCAGCGATCAGGATGGTGAAACCCAAAGCGAAGCCATCCGATCCCTCATCAAAGAAGCCCTCGATAACGACAAGGTCACGGTTCAGGTTCAGGCCCTAAAGGGTGGCGAAGAGGCCCCGGCCGCCATGATTCTTCTGCCCGAGCAGATGCGTCGAATGAACGACATCGGCGCACTGATGGATCAGCGCTTGCCTGGCCTGCCCGACCACCACGTTCTGCTCATCAACCGCAGTCATCCACTGGTGGATGGCCTGCAGAAGCTTTCAGCTGGCAGTGTGCTCATCGGCACTGCACAAGCGTCACCCAGCAAAGCCCTAGCCAGTGACCTCGCCCGTCATCTCTATGACTTGGCCCGACTGGGTGTCGGCGGACTGGAACCCAATGAACTGGCTGGCTTTCAAACACGTAGTTCCAAACTGATGTCTGAACTCGTGGCCAGAGGTCAGTGAGTCACTTGATTTGCTAAATTGGCTTCTTGGCCGATGGCCAGTGATTTAGAGGATCGACATCATGTCTCGGGTGTGTCAGCTCACCGGAACACGTGCCAATAACGGAATGGCAGTGAGCCACTCCCATATCCGCACCAAGAAGCTTCAGCAGGCCAATCTGCAGCAGCGTCGTCTGTGGTGGGCAGAAGGAAACCGTTGGGTCAATCTGCGCATCACTACGCGCGCGCTCAAGACCATTCAAAAGAAAGGTCTGGGTGCCTACGCCAAGTCACTTGGCATCGATCTGGCCAAGGTCTGAAATCGTTCAATGCCCCGCATTACAGTGAATCGTCGAGACTTTCTTGGGATCTCACTGGCTGGGTCTTTGGCTTGGCTCTGGAAGCCAACAATGGCCAAAGCACTGGGCGGAAAGCTCCCCGAGCTCGGAATTGCCGCACCGGATTTCAATCTCCCAGGCACCATCGCAGGTACCACCAAGCCGAACCTTTCATTGAAGTCGTGGAGGGGACAATGGTTAGTTCTTTATTTTTATCCGAGGGATTTCACGTCAGGATGCACGATTGAGGCCCACGGCTTCCAGGATGCCCTGTCTGACTTCAAAAGTCACAACTGCGAGATTGCGGCAATCAGTGCAGACAGTGTTGATGACCATGAATCCTTCTGCACAAGTGAGGGACTTGGCTTCACGCTTCTTTCCGATCCAGACGGTGCTGTTAGTCGAGACTACGGATCTTGGATGGCACCTTATTCGCTGCGCCATACCTTCCTGATCGATCCTGATGGTCTTCTGCGGGCACGTTGGACCGGTGTCAGACCCGTTGGTCACGCACAGGAAGTGCTCAGCACGCTGATCACAGAGCAAACCAGCGGAGCGGTTTGACAGATGGAATGATCTGTTGAATGGTGGTGTGGAGACACACCGGGACAAAACTGGAATGGATGGTAGAGAAGGCGGAAGTCATTTCATTATTCTCTACCATCGCACTCCATTCGACGAAGCACGTGATGCTTCAGGAGCCAGAGTCTGGCAAGATCAGAAGAGTCCGAATGGCATTATTCCGACTCTGAGAAATCTCTTCAGGGATCGAAAAAATGGCACCTGGATTGCCTGGAGACAGGTCGACGATTTAGTTGGCGCAGAAGATGAGCGCATTGCAATGCGCGAGCCTGCAGATTTCACTTTGAGAAGAATTCCACTCGAGCAAGAGCAAATATCAAGCTTCTATCACGTCACTTCAAAGGAATCGTTCTGGCCTATTCTTCACACTTTTCCAAATTATTTTGATATCAACAACGCCAATTGGAGCATTTTCGAAGAAGTTAATCAGCGCTTTGCTGATGCAGCCTGTGCTGAAGCAGCACCAGGGGCGACAGTTTGGATTCACGATTACAACCTATGGCTCGCACCTGGGTACATCCGAGATAAACGCAAAGACCTGAAAATTGCTTTTTTCCATCACACACCGTTCCCAGGAAGTGATGTTTTTTCAATCTTGCCCTGGCGAAAACAAATTGTTGAAAGTCTTCTAAGTTGTGATGTCGTTGGATTTCACATTCCCCGCTACACAGAAAATTTTGCGCGCGCAGCGAACTGCCTTCTGGGTGTGGAGAAAGGCCCCAAAACACCCACCAACTTGCGTTTTCTTGCTTGCGGCTCTGCCCTGACGGAACCCTCGGAGACACCCTGGTTGAACTACCGAGGGCGCAGGGTGCAATTGCTGTCATCCCCCGTCGGCACATCACCGGATGTGATTCAGTCTCTTGCCGAGGACACACACGTCTGCCATCTCGCCGAACGGATTGACGAGGACACCAAAAAGGGCCGCAAACTGATTCTGTCTGCTAGCCGCGTCGACTACACGAAGGGCAACGAAGAGCTTCTGCTGGCCTTCGAGCGCTTGCTGGAACGAAGGCCAGACCTACACGGGAACATTGTTTTGATGCTTGCCTGCGTTGCTGCAGCATCAGGGATGAAAATCTATGAAGATACTCAACGACTGATCGAAGAAACGATCGGACGCATCAATGGACGATTCAGTCAGATTGACTGGGTGCCAATTCGATTCTCAACGCGCAGAATTCCCTATGAAGAAATGGTGGCTTGGTTCTCCCAGGCAGACATCTGCTGGATTACACCCCTAAGGGATGGTCTCAATCTGGTAGCCAAAGAGTATGCAGCGGCAAGAAAAGGCCGTGATGGCGTGCTCGTCCTGTCTGAATTCACTGGCGCGTCCGTGGTTCTGGATGGGGCCGTGCTGACCAATCCCTATTCCCATAAGCAGATGGACAATGCCATTGATGCTGCTATCGACATGCCCAGTTCAGAGCAATTGGAGCGGATGGCACGCATGAGTTCTGCAGTGGAAACGTTCACAGTGTCTGATTGGGCCGCTGAACAGATGGATGCGCTGGAAACACCGGAATAATCCAATGGGTTGGATGAAACGCACAAGCGGCCAATTGATCCTGGTGGTGATCACCTTCACTGTTTCAACGCTTCTCGGGGTTTCAACCCTGGCGCGTCAAGCCGACAGTGTCTCGATCCTGATGCCAGCTCCCTTTGCCGATGCCACCGCTGAACTCGTTCGTACGTTCAACAAAGAGCATGAGGGGCGCATCCACTTGAATGTGATCCGAGGCCCGCTCGAAACTGAATCCATCTCCGATCTCGCGGTCAGCAGTTTGTTGCTGGGAGACACACCGTTTGATGGCCTTTTGATGGACGTCACCTGGGTTTCGAAATACGCCAAGGCGGGGTGGCTGTCTCCATTGGACGATTACTTCACAGATCAAGACATCGCCGCTCTCGCCCCTGGGGCCAGCGAAGGCAATCATGCAGAAGGTGCTTTGCAGCGCTGGCCGCTTACGTCAGACATCGGCTTGCTGTATTGGCGGACGGACTTAATGGATGAACCACCACGCACCCCGCAGGACCTTGAAACCATCAGCAGAACCCTGCAAGCCAGTGGACAAGTCCCGTTTGGCTACGTCTGGCAAGGGCGTCAATACGAAGGGTTGAGCTGCGTGTTCTTAGAAATCATGGATGGCTTCGGTGGGGAGTGGTATGCACCACAAACCAGTGCAATCGGTCTCGATGAGCCTGCAGGGACTGCCGCTGCAACGTGGCTGCAACATCTGATCGAGTCAGGCATCAGTCCCAGGGCGGTGACGAACTATGCCGAATCGGAATCTCTGCAAAGCTTCAAGTCAGGTGAGTCAGCCTTTATGCGCAACTGGCCTTACGCCTGGGCTGAATTGCAGAAAGATGACAGCCCAGTCAAAGGGAAGGTTGGCATCACCACCATGGTGGCCGAATCCAACCAACGCCCTGCGGCGACCATCGGAAGCTGGGGTTTAAGCCTTCTGAAGGGTTCAGAACATCCTCAATCCACGATTGAAGCAATTAAATATCTCACCAATGAACAATCACAGCGATATCTATACACCAATTTTGGCTACACACCCACACAGGCGGCCTTATTTAACGACGAACAACTGACCCGCACGCACCCATCCTTGGTTGCCATTGGTGAGGCGCTGCCCTTTGCACGAGCACGTCCTCAAACCCCGTTGTACGCCCAAATGAGTGATGTCCTGCAACGGAATCTCAGTAGCGCCCTCACCGGGGTGACACCGTCATCTGCAGCCATGGACCAAGCGCAGCAATCCACGGAGCAAGTGCTCATCGCAGCGGGGGCAACCCCCTGATGACCAGTCTTCTGCTCCTGCTTCTGCCGTCGTTGCTGTTCCTAGCTGGAGTGTTCGCGTTACCCCTCGTTCGATATCTGTGGTTGAGTTTTCACGCCGATTCGGTGATGACCGGTTTGGTCGCGATCCCCAACGATGCAGCCAACTGGCAACGGTTTTTTCAAGACCTTCGTTTCTGGCAAGACCTTGGGCAGACCCTGCGCTTTGCTTTGGCCTCGGTCACTCTAGAGTTGCTGGTTGGATTCGCGATCGCGCTGATGCTCAACCAGCCTCTGCGTGGTCGAGCCTTGATTCGAACCACAGCTCTGATTCCCTGGGCGCTTCCCACCACAGTGATGGCGTTGGGCTGGCGTTGGATCTTCAACACGCCGTATGGCCCAGTGAATCGTTTGTTTGAAAGCACGTTTGGACAGTCACTGAATGCTTTGGGTGAACCATCGCTGGCCTGGATCACCACGGTGTATGCCGATGTATGGAAAACAACCCCATTTGTTGCGCTCATTCTGTTGGCAGGGCTCCAGACCATTCCTGCCGATCTCTACGAAGCTGCTCGTTTGGAAGGGGCCGGGGTCTGGACCTGTCTGAAACGAATCACGCTTCCGTTGCTGCTCCCTTATCTCGGTCTCGCGTTGATGTTTCGCTTGGCGCAAGCTTTCGGAGTGTTTGATCTCATTCAGGTTATGACCGGCGGTGGACCGGCCAGCAGCACCGAAAGCATTGCTCTCTATGCCTATTGGAATGCTCTGAGATTCCTCGATTTCGGCTACAGCGCAACAATCATGATTGGCAGCTTCATCATTCTGACCACGATGGTGGCGATTGCCTGGATGGTGATCACGACAGCACGACGCCGAACAGCCATGGGAGCACCGTCATGAGAGTTAATCGGACTTTGATCTTGTTGCTCGGCATCTGGTCCCTGGCGCCACTGATTTGGCAGGTCTACACATCATTCTGCACCGATCAAGCCTTGGTCACACCGTTCGCTGAGCATGCGCAACGATGGACGCTGGCTCACTACCAAAGTGTGCTTCACAGTGATCCACCGTTCCTGAAATACCTGTTCAACAGTTTGTTTACAGGCGTGCTTTCCACACTGTTGACGTTAATTCTGGCATTGCCAGCGAGTTACAGTCTCAGCAAGCTCAACAAGCAGACTGCCAACTTGATAAGGGGCTTGTTAGTTGGCTGTGCGTTGTTCCCATACGTGTTGCTTTTTCTAGCTTTGTTAGAGGTTGCCCGGTTCCTTCAATTGGGCAACAGCCTCATTGCCCTGGCCATTCCCTATGCCGCACTATCGCAACCTTTGGCTGTTTTGCTTCTCACCAATGCCTTCGCTGATCTACCCACTGAGCTTGAGGATGCCGCCAGAGTAGAGGGTTTATCGTTGCTACAAAGATTTCGCTGGATTCTTCTGCCACTGATTGCGCCAGCCATCGCCAGCACCTCCATTCTTGTATTTCTATTTTCGTGGAATGAATACCCAATTGCACTCACCTGGATTAGTGATGCCAGCAAATTGACATTGCCGGTGGCCATGGCAAGGATTGCAGGCTCCTCAATTCATTCGGTTCCCTACGGTCCCTTCGCTGCCGCTACAGTGCTGGGTTCAATACCTCTGATTCTGCTGGTGATGGCATTTCAGAAACCAATCGTTTCGGGTTTAACCAGTGGAGCTGTGAAGGGATGACACTTGATCTCCAAAACGTTGGACGATGCATCAGCAATCAATGGATTGTCAGACATCTTTCCTTTCAGATCGGTAACGATGAATGCCTGGCACTTGTCGGCCCAAGCGGATGCGGAAAAAGCACAACATTGCGCTTAATTGCCGGTCTAGACCCCGTCAGCGAGGGTCTCATTGCAATCAGCGGTCAAGATGTCACACAGCTCTCGCCCGCCGAGCGAAGCATTGGCATGGTGTTCCAAAGTTATGCACTTCTGCCTCACCTAACCGTTTTTGAAAACCTTGAACTTGGGCTGAAAATTCGCAAAGTTCAGCCCAGAGATCGCTCAATCAAAATTCAAACAATTCTCGATCTCGTGCAACTTTCTGACCGCGCATCACATCGACCTGCCCAGTTGTCAGGAGGACAGCGACAGCGTGTCGCACTCGCGCGGGCTTTGCTACGGGATCCAGAAATTTATCTTCTCGATGAACCGATGAGCAATCTCGATGCTCAACTCCGAGAAGACATTCGGCCTGAATTAAGACGGCTGGTTCTTGAGCAACAGAAACCGACGATCTACGTCACCCATGATCAACATGAAGCCATGGCCATGGCACAGAAAATCGCGGTGCTGAATCAAGGCCATATTGAACAAATCGATACACCATACAACCTTTACACCAACCCCTCCACCTTGTTTGTGGCACGGTTTATCGGAAGGCCTCAGATCAATTGTTTGCGTCCACATCAAGGGCGTGTGCGTACCATCAGACCTGAGCATGTTCGCTTCAGCTCGTCAGGTCTTCGCTGCAAGCTGCAATCAAGAGAATGGTTGGGCAATTCGCAGTTGTTGTTTCTCGACAGTGAAGAAGGCATCGTGCGCATGTTGACGCATCCCGATGCATCCATTCCCGACAGTGGTTGGATCAGCTGGGATTCAAGTGATGAATTGCACTTCGATGCAACTTCTGGCGCAAGATTGGTTTCCAAGAGCGAACCAACCGTCTCTTGAAGTTCTTGCAGGGATGGTCTCAAGCCAAGCGTTGATGGATGGCTTGGAGGTGTTCCTGGAGCAGTGTGCGGTGCACATCCGCTGAATCGCGGAGCTGTTGAATGCTGGACGATGACGCTGGATGTCTTCTGGCTTCATGCCATTGAGACGTCATCTCTTGAATCGCAAGAGGATGCTCTAGGTTTAACCAGGGCAAATTGGCCAATTGAGCGGCGGCCTTCACTTTTGGGTCATAACTGAGTGCAGCCGTTGGGCATCCCGTTGTGGCTGCAAGAATCAACGCATGCAATCGCATGGCAATCACGAGGGATGCTTTGCCAAAGAGACCGTGAACCTGCTCGAGAGATTCAGCGCGCCTTTGCAGCGAGCGTTCTCGAAGACCGGCTGGAATAAGTCGTTGTTGATCGAGGTCATTCCACAACGCAGCATCTTGATCACCATGAAAGGCAAGCCAAATGACTTTGGACCCTGATTGGGCACTGAAGTGCTCCAAGGCTCGCAACAACGTCTGCCAACCCTGAGTGTTCAGCAGCGGTGTGGGTCTGAGGCAAAGAATCAGGTCTTGACCACCGGACCAACGCGGTGCGGGATGGCACCAGACCGGATCCGGACCCATCACCATCGGCATGCTTAATCGCCATCGCTGGGCCTGATGGAACGAGACAGGATCTCTCCAGGAAACCGCTCGAATTCCGCTCAATGTTGCTTGAACACACCAACGGCTCCACTTGCGTTGAAGAGGGCCCAGTCCTTGCCCCCAAAGAATGATCGGAATGCGGTTCCAGCGCGCGCACCACAGCACGATCAAGTAGTAGAGGAGGCTTTTGAAACTGGTGCCGTCCTGCAGCAAACTTCCGCCTCCCAGCACGAGCGCATTCACCTGCTTGAGAGCACGAAGTGTTTCAGACAGGGAGCGACGATCGACGAAGGACGCACCTGGAGCCAACTCAGCGGCAGCCTGATGATCTCTGGCTGTGATCAGCGGATCCCATGCGTTTGGAAGCTGGGAAATGAGCACCTGCAACAGCGCATCATCACCGAGGTTGTGCTCACCGTAATAACCACACAACAGCACCTTCGCCTTTTCTGCATCGCGAAGCGCTACCACCAGTCATCAACAGCGATTCGACCCATTATCCAAGTGTTCACCGGTTACGGTGAAGTCCCCACTGGATTGACATGCACGCGCTCTCGCTGGGCACCTGGTGGATTCACTGGGCCTCAGTGGCTGAATGGCTTGTGGCCATCGTGTTGATCCAACGCTTTCGATCTGAAACAACTGGAACCTCAACACGTCGCATCGCCTGGGCCATGCTGCCGGCGTTGATCAGCGCGATGGCGGCCTGCACCTGGCATCTTTACGACAACAGTGAAAGCCTTCGCTGGCTCGTGACACTGCAAGCTTCATGCACTCTGCTGGGGAACGTGTTGCTGGCTTGGGCTGCCTGGTCTCTTCCGGCTCCTTTAGTCAGTGAGGAGCAGCGCTGATGCCGGACTTTGATCCCTCTCCGTTATTCGCCCTGTCTCTCTTTCCTTATTTGTTCTTTCTCTATCACCTAGGAAAAAAACGTTTGCTTCCAGCACTTGCCCGTCGCGGTTTCCAACTGACACTGCTGTTTGTTGGAGTCACCATCGTGGCTGCCGTGATTGCTGATCTTCGCTTTGACGCCGAACTGGTGGCGATTGATCCACTGCATGGAGGTGCCGAGGCCTTCCTCACCCTCAGCAATGCCGTGATAGTCGCCGGCCTGATCAAACCTCAAAAGGTGCAGTGATGAACATCCTTTACGACAGGTGGGCCTGGGTTCTTGAGCGACGGAAAATGGATCGTTGCCTCTGATTTTCATGCTCACTCCTCTCTTGGCCATCGCGCCTGCCACGGTTTCTTGGTCTCCGAAAGTGGGCCTTGTGATGATTGCCTGCAACGTGATTGCCATCGGTATTGGCAAGGCCACGATCAAACATCCGAGTGTTGGCGCCAAGCTTCCAAACGACGCCTTTTTCGGGGGCATGAGCCACGCATCACTGCTGGCCACAACGAGCCTTGGTCACATGATTGGCATCGGAGCCATCCTTGGACTCGCAACCCGCGGTGTGCTCTGATCATTTGAAACGATGATCAGCAAGGAGTGGCACTACCACTCCTTTTTTCATGTCTTTCAGGGGACGACGGACGACACTTGCGACGTGGAGTCGGCTGTGTCCTGGAGCGCGGATACGGCAAGTTTGAAGCGGAGTTTGATGCGTTCAGCCATCTGATCCGGCAAGAGACCGAGAGTCTCAAAACTCTGTTGGGGCGTGGCGTGGTCGACCATGACGTCGGGAATGCCAATCCGCATCACAGGCAGCTGCAGATCAGCATCCTGCAGAGATTCAAGAACAGCCGAACCGAAGCCCCCTTGAATCGTTCCCTCTTCCATGGTCACAACACGGCCGATGCGCTGCGCCAGTGGATGAATCAGGGCGGTATCGAGCGGACGCAGGAAGCGAGCATTCACCACCGTGCAGTGGATGCCCTGCTGCTGCAGAAGTTCGGCCGTTGCCAACGCTTTGGAATTCATGGCGCCGTAGGCCACGATCAAAAGATCATCCCCGGTGCGGAGCACTTCACCGCAACCAATGGGGAGGGGTTCCCAGCCCTCCTCCATTAACGGCATCCCTTCACCAGGACCGCGAGGAATGCGGATGGCGCAGGGACCATCGTGCTGAAGTGAACTCACCAACATGCGTTGCAGTTCCGCTTCATCCTTGGGAGCCATCACCGTGAAATTCGGAATGGCTCGCATGTAGCTGATGTCGTATTGACCCTGATGAGTAGGGCCATCGGCACCGACAATGCCTGCTCGATCGAGCACAAAGGTGACCGGCAACTTCTGGATGCCGACATCGTGGATGAGCTGATCGAAAGCCCGTTGCAGGAAGGTGCTGTAGATCGCCACCACGGGACGCAAACCATCACAGGCCATGCCTGCAGCCAGGGTGACGGCATGCTGCTCAGCGATTCCCACATCCACGTATTGATTCGGGAGGGACTTCTGCAGCAGGTCAAGACCGGTGCCCGTGGCCATCGCCGCAGTGATGCCGATCACTTTCGGATCCTGCTCACAGATTTTGACAAGCGTCTGCCCGAAAACCTTGCTGTAGCTGGGTGGCTTAGGTGTCTTGCTAGGGCGGGCCTTGCCGGTGCCTAAATCAAAGGCTGATTGTGCGTGGTAGCCGACTTGATCAGCTTCGGCATAGGGGTAGCCCTTGCCCTTGGTGGTGATCACGTGCACCAGAACAGGTCCCCCCACGCGATGGGCCGCCTGAAAAGTGCGGGTCATCTCGGCGATGTCATGGCCGTCGATCGGGCCCATGTAGGTAAAGCCCAGTTCTTCGAACACCGCACCAACCTTGGGGACAGCCAAACGGCGCATGCTGCCCTTGAGTCGGTTTAACTCGGCGGGAAGATCACCGCCCATGAAGGGGAGATGACGCATGCTCTCTTCCACGCTGCCTGAGAGAAATTGCATCGGCGGACTCAGCCGCATGCGGTTTAAGTGACTCGAAAGGGCGCCCACCGGAGGTGAGATCGACATGTCGTTGTCGTTGAGCACCACCAGCAATGGCGTTTCCGGCATGTGGCCGGCATGGTTGATTGCCTCTAAGGCCATGCCCCCGGTGAGCGCGCCATCACCGATCACCGCAACACACTTGTAGTTCTCTCCTTGCTGGTCACGGGCCATGGCCATGCCCAGTGCCGCTGAGATGGAGGTGCTGGCATGACCTGCACCGAAATGGTCAAAGCTGCTTTCGCAACGCTTTAAATAACCGGCAACTCCACCTTTCTGTCTTAGGGAATCAAAATTGCTGTAACGACCGGTGATCAATTTGTGGGGATAGGCCTGATGTCCCACATCCCAGACGACACGATCACGGTCAAGATCGAGCGTCTGGTAGAGAGCCAGCGTGAGCTCAACCACACCAAGACCCGGTCCGAGATGACCTCCGCTGTTGGACACCACCTCGAGATGACGCTGTCGAATCTGCGCCGCGACCTCCTCAAGCTCGCTCGTGCTGAGACCATGCAGCTGGTTGGGATGCGACAGATCGCGCAGGTGCATGGTCCCTCGACGGATTTAGGCAATCTACGGGCCTTACCTGCCGTCCGCGGCAGCGTTCGGTTGTCAAACTGAACTGATGGACGATTACCTGCCCAGGATCCTTCGCGCGAGGGTTTACGACGTTGCCCGTGAAAGCCCGCTTGAACCAGCCATCAATCTCAGCCGTCGGCTGAACAATGACGTCTGGCTCAAGCGGGAAGACCTCCAACCGGTCTTCTCCTTCAAGCTGCGTGGTGCATACAACCGCATGGTCCAGCTCTCCGAGCAGGAGCGCGAGCGCGGTGTGATTGCAGCGAGTGCCGGGAATCATGCCCAGGGGGTAGCCCTCAGCGCATCCCATCTGCAGTGTCGCGCTGTGATTGTGATGCCGATGACCACTCCAAGCGTGAAGGTCGATGCCGTGCGCCAGCTCGGCGGAGAGGTGGTGCTGCATGGAGAGACCTACGACGAGGCCTGCGCCGAAGCCATCCGTCGCAGTGCAGACGAGGGCCTTTGTTTCATCCATCCCTTTGACGACCCTGAGGTGATTGCTGGACAAGGGACGGTGGGGATGGAGATCCTGCGCCAATGCCAGGAACCCCCTGACGCGATCTATGTGGCGATTGGTGGTGGTGGACTGATCGGAGGGATCGCTGCCTATGTGAAGAGCCTTTGGCCCGGCGTGGAGGTGATCGGCGTTGAACCCCATGACGCCGCTGCCATGACGCTGTCGCTCGAGGCTGGCGAGCGGATCCGACTGCCGCAGGTGGGATTGTTTGCTGATGGTGTCGCGGTGCGGGAAGTCGGAGAGAACACCTTCCGCTTAGCCCAGCGTTATGTCGATTCGATCGTCACCGTGAGCACTGACGAGATCTGTGCCGCGATCAAAGATGTCTTTGAAGACACGCGGTCCATCCTTGAGCCGGCCGGTGCTCTTGCCATTGCAGGACTCAAGGCCGACGTTTCCAAACGCCAGTTACAGGGTCGTCAGCTGGTGGCCGTGGCTTGTGGCGCCAACATGAATTTCAATCGCCTGCGTTTTGTCGCCGAACGTGCCGAGTTGGGTGAAGAGCGTGAAGCGATGCTGGCCGTTGAGATTCCTGAACAGCCAGGCAGCCTGCGACAGCTCTGTGAGCTGCTTGAGAAACGCAGCCTCACTGAATTCAGTTACCGCATGAGAGCAAGCGATCGGGCCCACATCTTTATGGGGGTGCAGATCAGAGATCAGCAGGATCGCGCTGACCTTCTGGCCTCGCTGCGCAGCAATGGATACGAGTGCCTTGATCTCAGTGACGACGAGCTCTCCAAGGTGCATCTCAGGCACATGGTGGGAGGGAGGCTTCCGCAGCAAAACAAGGCTTCAGAACCATCGAGGCAGGAACTGCTGTACCGCTTTGAGTTCCCCGAGAGGCCAGGTGCGCTGATGCGCTTCGTGAATGCCTTGCACTCCAACTGGAGCATCAGCATTTTTCACTACCGGAATCACGGAGCCGACGTCGGTCGAATCGTGGTGGGCGTTCTGGTCAGTCCGGATGATCTGGAGTCATGGCAAGCCGTCCTTCGGGATCTGGGGTACCCCAGCTGGGAAGAAACCTCCAATCCCGCCTATCGGATCTTTCTGGGTTCCTGATGGTGCCAACGCCGATGAGCGTTACGTTGGCATGTCGGATCGAGGGGTGCTGGCGGTGAGTGAACAACCTGAAGACCAGCAGGATCAGCGCCTGAGCCTGCTGGAGCCGTCCGTGTCGCTTCCAGCACGCTTGGAGGCGATTCTCTACCTCAAGGGGCGTCCGATGTCGCTCAAGGAACTCTCAGGGCTGGTGAATGAATCGGAGCCCGACACGGAACAAGGAATGCTCATCCTGATCGCCGGCTATGCCCAGCGGGACACAGCACTTGAAATTCATGAGAGCAACGGGCGCTACAGCCTGCAGCTGCGAGCAGGACTGGGGGAATTAGTGCGCGATCTGCTGCCCGTCAATCTCTCCACGGCAACATTGCGGACGTTGGCCACCATTGCCCTGAAAAAGCGCATCCTGCAGTCCGATCTGGTGGACCTGCGCGGCTCCGGTGCTTACGACCACATCAAGGAGCTCGTGAATCAGAACTTTATTGAACGCAAGCGTCAAAGCGAAGGACGTTCGTACTGGATCACCCTCTCCGAAAAGTTTCATCGCACCTTTTCTGTGCTTCCAGAACTTGGTGGAAGCTCCGAACCGTCTCAGGCTGCATAGAGTTCGGATAATTCCACGGTTTCCATGGCCATCGAGCTTGTGTCCACCGTTCTTCAAGTGCTGGCTCAGACACTGCAGATCTACTCGCTAGTTCTGATCGTTCGTGTGCTGCTGAGCTGGTTCCCCAACCTCGACTGGAGCAATCCGGTTTTGAGCACAGTCAGTTCAATCACCGATCCGTATCTCAATGCCTTCCGAGGTCTGATTCCGCCGTTGGGTGGGCTTGATCTCTCCGCAATCCTCGCTTTCGTCGCCTTGAACCTGATGCAGCAGCTGCTGGTATCTGCCTCCATTTCTTTTGCCGGTGGCTTCGGCGTCTACGGCTGATACAAGCCTCGATCAGCGGTGATCACCCTCGCCCTGGAGCGTCCCTCGCTGAGCCCGACTTGCCAGTTTGCGCAGATTGCCTTCGGCCACCGCGTCAAGATCGAGACCAAGCTCGGTGGACAACTGAGCGAGATACCAGAGCACATCGCCTAGTTCTAGTGCGATGTCAGCGGTGAATTGGTCATCCACCACACCACCTCGATCCCGAATCAGTTTTTTGACCTTGTCCGCCACCTCACCAGCCTCCCCCGTGAGACCTAAAGTTGGATAGATCAAATTTCGTCCAGCATCGGGATAACGAGCGGTGCTGCGGGATCTCTGCTGGTAGTCGTTCAGCTGCACGGCGTTAGGAGTGGGTTGAGGTCATGACGGTAGATTCCGCAAGTTTCCGGCGCCAAGGATGGCCGAGTTCGATCTGACCCGCAGAACCAAGATCGTCGCCACGATCGGCCCAGCCACCGAAAGTCCCGAGCGCATTCGGGAACTGATTCAGGCAGGAGCGACAACGTTCCGACTGAATTTTTCTCACGGAGATCACAGCGAACACGCCACGCGTATCGCCACGATCCGGCAGGTGGCTCACGAGCTGGGTGTGCACATCGGAATTCTCCAAGATCTTCAGGGACCGAAGATCCGCCTGGGCCGCTTTGAAGAAGGTCCGATCACGCTCCGCAAAGGCGACCTCTTTGCGCTGACCTCCAAGCAAGTGCGGTGCAACCAGACCGTGGCGACAGTCACTTACGAAAGACTTGCAGAAGAGGTCACTGCGGGAAGCCGGATTCTCCTGGATGACGGCCGTGTCGAAATGAAGGTTGACCGCGTCGATGAGGTCGATCAGACCCTTCATTGCATCGTGACCGTGGGTGGCGTTCTCTCCAACAACAAAGGAGTGAACTTCCCGGACGTCCAGCTGTCAGTGCGTGCACTCACCACCAAGGATCGTCAGGATCTGGCTTTCGGACTCCAGCAAGGAGTCGATTGGGTTGCCCTGAGCTTCGTGCGCAATCCCTCCGACATGCAGGAGATCCGCGAACTGATCCGCAAGCATGGCTTTTCCACACCGGTGGTGGCCAAGATCGAGAAATTTGAAGCCATCGACCAGATTGACGCGATCTTGCCCCTCTGTGATGGCGTGATGGTGGCCCGCGGCGATCTCGGCGTGGAGATGCCCGCCGAAGAGGTTCCTCTGCTGCAGAAGGATCTGATCCACAAGGCCAACAGCTTGGGAATTCCGATCATCACGGCCACCCAAATGCTCGATTCAATGGCCTCCAGTCCTCGCCCCACGCGCGCAGAAGTCAGCGATGTGGCCAACGCGATTCTGGATGGAACCGATGCGGTGATGCTGTCCAATGAGACCGCTGTGGGTGACTACCCGGTGGAAGCAGTCGAAACCATGGCCACCATTGCCCGTCGGATCGAGCGCGATTACCCCCAGCGTCCCACCGACACTCATCTGCCCAGCACAATTCCTAACGCCATTAGTGGTGCCGTGAGCAGCATTGCGCGACAGCTGAATGCTGCAGCGATACTTCCGCTCACCAAAAGCGGAGCAACGGCCCACAACGTGAGCAAGTTCCGTCCCTCCACGCCGATCCTCGCGATCACATCGGAAGTGGGTGTTGCCCGGAAACTCCAGTTGGTCTGGGGCGTCACGCCGTTGTTGATCGAAACACAGAAGAGCACCACTGCCACCTTCACCCTGGCCATGGGCGTGGCTCAGGAGATGGGTGTTCTCAAGGATGGTGACCTTTGTGTTCAAACCGCTGGAACGCTGGCAGGTGTAAGCGGTTCCACCGATCTCATCAAGGTGGGCATCGTGAGTGCAGTGCTGGGCCGGGGAACAGGATTCGGCACCGGGTCCGTTAGCGGCAAGGTCCGGATCGCCACATCGGCAAGCGACTGCGCACGGCTGGAACCTGGTGAAGTGTTGGTGGCCAATGACACCAATGCCGATTACCTCGACGCCATTCGTGATGCTGCGGCCGTCATCACGGAAACGCCTGCAGAGACCTCCCATGCCGCTGTCATCGCCCAGAGGCTTGGAATTCCTGTGATTGCCGGCGTCGCGAACGCCACCCGAGACCTCCTGGAAGGGGAAGTGGTCACCCTCAACGTGAAAGACGGAGCCGTCCACCGCGGCACCGGCAGCAACACGGCGATGAAACTCGACACGATGCTCTGATTCAGAGCTTCAGACCATGGCCAGCAATCTGCCACTTGCCGAAACCGTCGGCATGGCTCTCAACACGCTGAAAGCCAATCGCTTGCGAAGCCTGCTCACGATGCTGGGGATCGTGATCGGCAATGCGTCGGTGATCACTCTGGTTGGCGTCGGACGCGGTGCTCAAAACCTGGCTGAAAATCAACTCAGCAATCTGGGCGCCAACGTTCTGTTCGTTGTACCTGGCAGCAACGACACACGGCGTCAGGGGGTCGCGTTTCCTCGCACCCTTGTTTTGGAGGACGCGGAGGCGATCGCCGAACAGGTGCCGAGCGTGAAGCGCGTGGCACCGCAGATCAACGCCAACGAGGTGGTGCAGGCGGGGGCTCGCAGCAGCACTTCACCCATTTTCGGCGTGACGCCGGAATTCCTTCCGGTGAGAAGTTTTGAGGTCGCTCGCGGACGATTCATCACTGAACAGGACGTGCAGGCGGCGCGCACGGTGGTGGTGATCGGTCCTGATTTGCGCGACAAACTCTTCCCCAATGGAGGCGCGATCGGCAGTTCGCTGCGCATCCGCGACCAAAGTTTCAGTGTGGTCGGCGTTCTCGCACCCAAAGGTGCAGTCTTTGGCTCCAATCAAGACGAAAACGCTTACATCCCGATCAGCACGATGGTGAGTCGTCTCACCGGCAGAGATCCCACTTACGGCATCAGTCTGAGTTTCATCAGCGCTGAAGCTAAGGATGAAAACAGCACAAGCGCAGCCAAGTTTCAGATTTCCAATCTGCTTCGACAACGGCACCGCATTCTTCGCGAAGATGATTTTGCTGTGCGTTCACAGCAAGATGCCCTGACGATCGTCGGCACAATCACCGGCGGACTCACGCTCATGCTGGGCGCCATCGGCGGTGTGTCGTTGTTAGTCGGCGGCATCGGAATCATGAACATCATGCTGGTGTCTGTCAGTGAACGAACGGAAGAAATCGGGCTGAGAAAAGCCCTGGGAGCCCGCAGCTCCGACGTGTTGCGACAGTTTCTTGTCGAATCGCTTGTGTTGGCCAGTCTCGGCGGGGTCATCGGCACTGCAGCTGGCTACGGCGCCATCGCGGCTGTTGCCATGTTCACTCCACTTCCTGCTGCGATTGGTGTCACCACCGTGCTGGTGACGGTTGGTCTTTCAGGCTCGATTGGTTTGTTTTTTGGAGTCGTGCCGGCGCGCCGCGCCGCGCAATTAGATCCGATCACGGCACTTCGCAGTCTCTAGGGCTGACATAGGCACAGTTCTTCACTCGAGCTCTTAGATTCGTCGAATCTTCTTTGATGCCATGAATCAACGCTGGCGGCAGATTCTTCTCTGGGGACTCCCGATCACAGTTGCATTGCTGCTGGCGTGGCAAGTCTTGGGTTCAGGCGGTGTCAACAACCTCAAGCCCGGTGGCCCCACCGTTGCTCCCCGCAACACTGCCGTCGCGCGCATGAGCTATGGCCGCTTCCTTGATTATGTGGAAGCCGGTCGGGTGACCGCTGTGGATATCTACGACGGTGGACGGGATGCTGTGGTGGAAGCGGTGGATCCCGATCTCGATAACCGGGTTCAGCGCCTGCGTGTCGATCTCCCGGGACTGGCTCCCGAGCTGATCAACACCCTGAAGTCTGAAGGAATCAGCTTTGACATCCACCCACCAAAAACAGCGCCGCCGGCACTGGGCATTCTTGGAAACTTGTTGTTTCCTCTGCTGCTGATCGGCTCTTTGATCTTTCTGGCACGTCGCTCCAACAACATGCCAGGCGGTCCTGGCCAGGCCATGCAATTTGGCAAAACCAAAGCCCGTTTCGCGATGGAAGCCGAAACCGGTGTGATGTTTGACGATGTCGCCGGTGTGAATGAGGCCAAACAGGATCTACAGGAAGTGGTCACCTTCCTGAAGCAACCTGAGAAGTTCACGTCCGTGGGTGCGCAGATTCCCAAAGGCGTTCTTCTCGTTGGCCCACCCGGCACAGGAAAAACACTCCTTGCCAAAGCCATTGCTGGCGAAGCCGGAGTGCCCTTTTTCTCTCTCTCCGGATCGGAATTTGTGGAGATGTTTGTGGGCGTTGGTGCCAGCCGCGTGCGCGATCTGTTCAAGAAAGCCAAGGAAAATAGCCCCTGCTTGATCTTTATCGACGAGATTGATGCTGTTGGTCGTCAGCGCGGTGCGGGCATCGGTGGCGGCAACGATGAGCGTGAACAGACCCTGAATCAGCTGCTCACCGAGATGGATGGCTTTGAGGGCAACAGTGGCATCATCATCATCGCTGCAACCAACCGCCCGGACGTTCTCGACTCAGCCCTGATGCGCCCAGGACGATTTGATCGTCAGGTCACGGTCGATGCCCCCGATATCAAGGGACGTTTGTCCATTCTTGAGGTGCATGCGCGAAACAAGAAACTCGCGCCTGAGCTGTCCCTCGACAGCATTGCTCGTCGGACCCCTGGTTTTACAGGCGCTGATCTGGCCAATCTGCTCAACGAAGCAGCCATCCTCACAGCGCGTCGCCGCAAGGACACCATCAGCCTTGCTGAAATCGATGATGCTGTTGATCGCATCATTGCCGGTCTCGAAGGACAGCCACTGACCGATGGTCGCAGCAAGCGACTGATTGCTTATCACGAAGTCGGCCACGCTCTGGTGGGATCACTGGTCAAAGATCATGACCCTGTGCAGAAGGTCACCCTGATCCCCCGTGGACAAGCTCAGGGGCTCACTTGGTTCTCACCCGATGAAGAGCAGATGCTCGTGTCACGCGCCCAACTTAAAGCGCGCATCATGGGTGCCCTCGGTGGTCGAGCTGCTGAAGATGTGGTCTTCGGTCGCGCCGAGGTCACCACTGGTGCTGGGGGTGACATTCAGCAGGTCGCGTCCATCGCTCGCCAGATGGTCACACGTTTCGGCATGAGCAATCTGGGACAAATGTCACTGGAGGGTGGTGGCCAGGAAGTTTTCCTGGGTCGCGATTTGATGAACCGCAGCGAAGTTTCGGAGTCCATCTCCAAGCAAATCGATGAGCAGGTGAGAGCCATCGTGATGCAGTGCTACGAAGAGACGCTCGCCATAGTGCAGGGACAACGCGAAGCCATGGATCAATTGGTTGAGCTTCTCATCGAAAAGGAGACCATGGATGGTGATGAATTCCGCGAAGTACTCTCAACCTTCACCTCTGTTCCCGAAAAGGAACGTTTTGTCCCTGTCTTGAACTAAACGATTCAAAATCAAGTGATCATCAGGCCAGCAACATTGCTGGCCTTTTTTCATGAAAAAACCTCCCACTTCGTTGTGGGAGGATTGGCAAAAGCGTCGTTTGTAATCGGCGCGTCAGACGGAATGCACCGGACGCTTGTCAATCACGCTGTCAATCAAACCATACTCTTTGGCTTCTGTCGGAGACATAAAAAAGTCGCGGTCCGTATCGAGCTGAATCTTGTCGAGAGGCTGACCGGTACGGTCAGCTAATTCGCAGTTGAGGCGGTCTTTTAGAAAAAGAATCTCATCGGCCTGAATGCGAATGTCGCTGGCTTGGCCTCGTGCACCACCCAGTGGCTGGTGAATCATGATTCTGGAATGCTGCAGGCTGCTCCGCTTTCCTTTGGTCCCCGCGCACAACAGGAAAGCTCCCATGCTGGCGGCAAGACCGACACACACCGTGTGCACATCGGGTTTGATGTGCTGCATGGTGTCGAAGATCCCCAGGCCGTCATACACCGAACCACCGGGTGAATTGATGTAGAGGTAAATGTCCTTCTCAGGATCCTCGGCCTCTAGGAAAAGAAGCTGCGCAACGATCCTGTTGGCCGACTCACTGGTGACGGCTTCGCCGAGAAAAATGATCCGCTCGCGCAGCAGGCGTGAGTAGATATCAAACGCCCTTTCCCCGCGCCCGGATTCCTCGATCACGATGGGGATCATGCTGAACCTCCTCACTGGCGGAATCCTAACGGCGGCAAGAGCGGCGCTATGGTTTTCACTTCGACACAGCAGACCAAGACGTTGACTGGGTTTCCGACAATCTCTGACAGCAAGAAAGCGTTTCACACTGCCTTCCCGTATGTGATTCCATCGCTGTACAGACGGACTGCTGATGAACTGCTGGTAGAGCTGCACTTGCTCAGTCATCAGACCAATTTCCAGGTGAATGCACTCTTTGCCGTTGGCCTACGCCAGGTGTTTCACGCTTTCACCAAGGGATACCGGCCAGAAGAACAGATCGAACCCATGTTTGCTGCTCTTTGCAGCTGCAACGGCTTCAACGCAGAGAAGCTAAAAGCGCTGGCTGAGGGAAGCACCAAAGCGGTGCAAGGTCACAGTGTTGAGGACGTCCAGGCATGGCTCACTGCCAAGGGTGACAAGGCACCTGAGCCCCTGGCGACAGGCTTGGCAGCGCTCGGTGGAGAGAGTTTTCACTATTCACGACTGATGGCTGTGGGCCTCTTCAGTCTTCTCTCAGCAGCGCAGGGAAGCGAAAGCGAAGACCCTGAGGCATTGAGTGCAACAGCTCATGCCCTCGGTGAACAAATCGGTCTGTCACGCCCCCGTCTTGAAAAGGACCTCACGCTCTATCGCAGCAACTTGGAAAAGATGGCCCAAGCCGTCGAGTTGATGGAAGAAACCCTGGCAGCTGAACGTCGCAAGCGGGAGCGTCAGCAAGCGGAAAAGGTTGCTCAAGGCTGAGGTGTCAATTGCAGCTCTCCGTTCATACGCCACCAAGGCCTCTGGGTTGACTGGTTTTGAAGGGAGCGAAGACGGAAACGCAAAACCGAAGCGCGTTCGACGGGCTTCGGCCAGCGTCCACTGAGAAGTCCGAGCTGATTGAGCTGCTCCGGCAGAACCTGCACCGTCAGGTCTGACTCGCCATCAAGGCCAGCAAAGGGAAGAAACGCGTCGTTGGCTGGTTCAATACCAAAACCAATGCTGAGCACGTTGAACTTGCTTTCGGGCAACCACTGCCAACCACCCACGAGGGCTTGGTCCTTGTCGTTACGACGGCGCCAAAGCTTTGGATCCGCTGCAGATGTCGTTGGGCCTGTTGAGGACAAACGCTCAAAACCCTTGTCTTGCAGGCGATCAGCGATGGCCTGAAGAACAGATTGCCAAGCCTGGCGATCTCCGTTCAGTTGCAGCTGAACCTGAAGACCGGCTCGATAGCCGCTAGTATCGCGTTGCAGAAGTCGCAAGGCGAAGGGTCGATCCGCAAGGAGCGTGCGCATTTTCACGTTCAAGCCGTAATGCGTCTCCAAAGGGGTCTGAATGATCTGGCGGGAGAACAATGTTCCAAGAATGAGATCCAGGCGGCGACCTTGAACGCTCAGCAAAGAGGAGGGTGCCTCTGAAGCTGGGCTGGTGACCGGCACGGCGCTGCGCTCTGTGATGGACACTCGCTGGCTGGATGCGGTCAGTGAACGTTCACCGATGACACCATCCCAACGAAGACGATCGGATGTCAGCTGGAGCTGAACACATCCCTCACGACCCTGCTGAAGCAGTGGCGCCAACGTTCCACTGAGAGAAGCCACCGCGTCAGACTGCCAATACACGGCCGGACCACGATCAAGGCTGGTCAGACACGACGCCAACAACGTGTGAGGTTCAACAACAGGTTGTACGGGCGGATCTGCGGATAAGACCCGTTCCAGTTGCTGTCGATGCAGAGCATCTGATCCCAACACCATGAGTGCCCCGACCCGGTGCTGATGCAGACCTTTGAGATCGGTTGGCAATGCTGATGCTGGCAGCACCAGGTAGGCCTCACCATCTTGAGACCAGGCTTGCCACCAAACGGCGCGACTATAACGACGCCACAGCTCCCTCGCTGGTTGAACCCCGAGACGATCGCTCCAGAGACGCGGAGGAGTCCGTGTGGGCTCACCCTTGAAACTCTGAATCATGATCAGAACCCGGGACAACCGCGCCAGAGCAGCGACCGGTGTCTCGCCGAGGAAACGCTGAGCGGAGGTGAGCTGCAAACCCAAACCGCCAACAGCAAGCAGCAAACCGATGCCCAGGGCTGTCAAGCCGGATCTCTGGGCAGCGAACCGAAACCAAACAAAGCAATGACGCCGTAGCTCAGCTGCGTCCACTGGTGGAACGGCGACGTCGTCGGTCTCTCCACTCCACGGTCGAGAGATAGATCACTGCACCACTGACAAACACAAGCAACGATGCAGCAGCAATGGCTAAGACCTGATTGAAGAGAGGAGACTGAAGGGTCTCAGCCACGTCAGAAATTCAGCGTGCCGTCACCGTTGCGTCCCCAAACCACCATGGCGATCGAGAAGCTGAAACATGCAGCCAAAGCAGCCCATCCGAGGGTGAAAAGCATTGAAGTGTCATTGCGGTATGGGAACTTTACCTAAGGTTCAAGGCCAACACTTGCTGTTCGTTCACGAGATCTCATGACTTCGTCATCAAGCGGGACCGCCACGGTTCTCGAACGTGAACGTTCAACCCTGCGCTACCCACAAGCGCGGGTCATCGTCCTCGACGATGACGTCAACACCTTCGAGCATGTGGTGGAGTGCCTCTGCAAGATCGTGCCCGGGATGAACACTGACCGTGCCTGGGCTTTGGCGCGGCGCATTGACGGAGAGGGATCAGCTGAAGTGTGGTGTGGCCCACTCGAACAGGCAGAGCTTTACCACCAACAATTGGGCGCCCAAGGGTTGACGATGGCTCCAGTCGAACGGTGTTGATCTAGCCCCTAGGGTCGGGCGACGCTTCCGACCGTTCCGTGGGATCTGCTCGCTTCGTCGCTCTCTCCCTACGCCTGGGTCTGTTTCAGGCCTGTCTAGGTGCCCTGTCCGTTCTCACCCTGGGCATTTTCAATCGATTGCTGATCGACGAGTTTGAGGTCCCTGCCGCGTTGACGGCACTGGCCCTCGGCAGTCAGCAGCTCGTGGCGTTTACACGCGTTTGGTTTGGACAACGATCGGACCGCTGCCGGTGGAAAGGACTTCGCCGGACACCATTCATCATTGGTGGAGCAGCGGCCTTCTGCACACTCACTTGGGTGGCAGGGCGCACCGTGTTGTGGATCGCCGAAGCCTCACAAGAGGGCGACAGCAGCAGTGTGTTTCTGCGGGGGGTAGTGCTCGCAGTGGTGTTCCTCTTTTATGGCCTCGCGATTTCAGCCAGTTCCACGCCCTTCGCAGCACTCCTGGTGGATGTGACCACTGAAAAGCAACGACCAGCCCTGGTGTCCGTGGTCTGGTCGATGTTGATGGTAGGTATCGTGGCGGGGGCCATTGTGTTGAGTGCCTTTCTGGGTTCGTCATGCGCAAGCGCCGGCATTGAAGCCGTGATCAACGGCGTTGATCGACTCGTGAGCATTGCCCCTTGGGTGATCTTCGCCCTGGTGTTGGTGTCCATCGCAGGAGTGGAACCCCGAGTAAGCACCCAATTGAAGAGCGCCGGAACAGCGGCCAGCACCGAACAGGAGATCTCACTGAGCGCGGCCTGGCAGGTGCTGCGCTCATCACCACAGGTGGGGTATTTCTTCGGCGTGCTCTCGTTGTTCACCTTCTCACTGTTTTTGCAGGAAGCGGTGCTGGAACCCTATGGCGGTGCCGTATTTGGCATGGACGTGTGCACAACGACACGACTGAATGCCATTTGGGGAGTAGGCACCTTGCTGGGGATTGCCAGCACCGGGTTTCTCCTGACACCGCGCCTGGGCGCGCAACGCACAGCCTTGGCAGGTGGATTGTCATCAGCTTGCTTCGTGGTGTTGATGGTGGTGGCCGGTTCGCTGGGCTCCGAATCACTCTTCCGAGCAGCGCTGTTTCTGTTTGGTGCAGCAGCGGGGATCAGTACCAATGCGAGCCTCACCCTGATGCTGGGGCTCACATCACCGCTGATGGCAGGAACCTTCATTGGCGTCTGGGGATTGGCTCAGGCCTATGCACGGGGATTGGCCACAATCAGTGGTGGCGCCCTTCTGAGTGGGTTTGGAACCCTGACGGGATCTCAAAACAGCTTCGCTGCCTACGCCGGCGTGTTCATCATTCAAGCCATCGGTTTGCTGGTGGCAGGCGTGTTGTTGCTGCGCGTGGACACCAAGCTGTTCCAGCGCAAGGTTGAACAAGCCCTCGGCTCCATCCTGGCGAGTGAACTGGATTGAACGCTGACGCGTTCGCTGTTGTTCAAGCCGCTGGTTGACGGCTGCTACGGGCCAATCGCAGCAGAGATCGGGTTTTCAGACGGCGGCCTTCGGCTTCGAGCACATAGCGCAACACCTTTCCAGGACAGAAAGCCAACCCGCGCACCTCATGGCCATGAACTTCAGCCGTCAACACCCTGGCCTGAGGTCCGCACCGTTCCTGCAACGGACCGATCACCTCGCGGCAAAGCTTGTCAACAGATCGAAGCATGGGCGATGTGATCGCTCTCTTCTCTGTAGCCAAATCCACTAGCTTCGTCCAATGTTTGTTTAGAAGGTCTTTAGAACCTCGTGGGTCGTCTGGTCATCACGCACAGCACCTATGTGGAGGGCTTAATCCCTTGGCTGAAGGTTCTCGCCAAAGACCCTGAGATTCAGACCATCACACCCGGGGTGATTTCACGGGTCCGCGGACGATGTTCGGGTCTTCAACTGCGTGTCTCCACTCCCGTATGTGGTGGATACAAGGTCATGGCTCGGCGTGGAACGACCGCACAAGAAGTGTTCGTGGTCACGCAATTGGAGCGAGAGGAACTGCTCAAAAGAATTGACCATTGCAGCCCTTAGTCGAATCAAGCCTCTCGACCAACCCATTCGGCCTGCACTTGGCGGCAAAGTTTTCTCGATTCTTCAGTTTTGACCTCTAGCTGCGAATGCAGGGCTGGATAAGTTTCAAGAAGCCGCGGAGTTTGGTTGGAATCTGTCGATCTGGACGTGCTGAGCGTGATGTTTTTTCAGCAATGGCTCGAGGCCACTGAGCTCGCGCGGTGGAATGAAGCCGCGATGGCTCTTTACAAGCTACAAGCCATCGAACAGGGTGAAGATTTCAAGGATCTAGCATTCCATGAAACAGGTCCGGCAGCAGCGAACAGCGATTCAAAAGCCGCGTAGGAACCCGAACATGCTTGCCAAATCGCCATATTCACGGAAACAACGACTTTCAAGGCAATTGACACCAACCATTCGAGCAGAGGAGTGCGTATCGAATCCTGATCAACAGCAGCTGACAGGAACACTTTAATTTCACGTCACAGTCACGTCTTTAAAACTGAACGTCTGCTACCAAAAAAACAATCGCCGGACCAACAATGGATGATCATCAAGAACAGAAGCTTTCGCCACGCGAGATGGTACGAGCTCATCTGCCGATAGTGCTGGACCTAGTCAAGACTGCATCACTGGTGGTGATTGCTGTCAGTGGACTGCTCATCAGCCACCACACCCATGAGATGACCATAGAAATCAAGGAAGCGAACAGCCAAATCACAACCACGGAGGCTCCAATCCCATGATTTCTGGTGGACTAAGCGTCAATCAAGGCATAAAAATTGCTGGCACAGACTCGGAAGCAGAAACGGCAATGGTCTGAACAACTTAAAGCGGTAATCGGTAGTCGAGCGACAGCCGCTCACAGAGAGGTTTAATTTTTTTCTCCCTACAACCAAAATCATAGAATCCGGCGTCGAGACGCTTCGCCTGAACACGATGAAAAGGATAAATTGCAAGACATTTACGTGCTTGAATGTAATCAACATCTTCGAGGGCAACTTCCCAGAGAATCCTTTTGCTACGAATCAAAGGCTGAAAAACATCCAACAAAGCCTGCTTTAACCAATGACGCTTGCAAAAAACAATTCGCTGATTTGTAAAAATCAGCCAACCTGAATGCAGCTCCTTACGCTGCAAGCCGAAAGTTATCAGCGACCACCAGATACTAAATTGACCTGGTGATCCATTCACATAAGCGCACCAAAGCTCCTCTTCATCAATTCCAAGCACATAACGACTGTTCATCTAAAATTCCTTAAGGCACCAACTTTAATCTCAAAGACAGCAACTGACAAGTCGATCGCCTTGCCCAAACTCACGAAGAATTAATCAGCACCCGCAAACACTTGAATCCGAACTACCATGCAAGAAAGGTGATTTTTAAAAAGGCAACCCATTGTCTTAAGATTAAAGTCAGTTCACTCCAAGGGAATTACAATTTTAAGCCAATCAACAAATGTCGAAAATGATTGGTTTAACTGTTAATGACTGACACCCTCAATAACATCAAATCATTCAATCGCATCACAGCTGACAGGCTCTAACACGCGGGTCACGATGAGTACGGTCGGGATGAGCAGCCACAATTGCGTGCAAAAGAAGCAGGATTCTCAGGCAGGGGGATGGCAGTGATGGGATGCATGATTTTGAGCTCGATACTCTCGCTCTCGCTGCCATTGCTATGAAGAGGTGAGATGTCTTCTCACACCATGATCAAAGGGCATCTCACCCTTGCTTGAGCAGGCCAACCGTGGCATCCCTCTTTAGGGATGAGCTACTGAAAATGTGCACTGCAGGGATCGGCTTCCCATGAGTTGGTTGAAGCTGATGATGCAGACCGACACCATCAAGGTCATAATTCGTGAGTAATGAACAATTCTCTGCTTGGTCGTCTTTCGATTGCACTGTTTGCTTCTGCTCTCGCCGTTACGCCAGTGCCCCTGAGATCGCATAACCGCATTGCTGAGTCCAGCGATTCGAGAGATGCCTCCAACAGATCAGACATTGGGTTGTGTTCATTCCTCAAAGATAATCATGATGGGGACAAGACCTTCACTGCGACGATTGGATCGTGGAGGCTGACTTTAAGAAATTCGAATAATTTTTATGCGGGCAATACGACGTTGCTCGAGAAACTAAAACCTAAGACTCCTGAAGCAGACTCGAAAAAACTTGATGCAGCAGTGCATACCATTGCAGTCGATAGTGGTTGTTCGCCAAATGCCAATCAGAATATCCATCAAGACGTTAAGATACCCAGAAAATTATTTTATCTAATCAATACTCACGCTCACTTCGACCATATTCTGGGAAATTCACAGTTTCGCGATGCCGGGGCCGAGATTATTGCCCACATCAATGCCAGAAACGAAATGGCTTCACTCGCAGACTTTGACCCGTCGGGTCTACCTAATATTACCTTTAACGATGAAATGAATATAGCCGTTGATGATCTCGTTATACGACTAGTGCACCTTCCTTCAGGACATACAAATGGGGATATCGCCATCTGGATTCCAAAGCTCAACATCCTGTTCACCGGCGATACTTATATGACCGAAGGATATCCATTAATCGACCTAAGAACTGGTTCAATTTGGGGATTGATCAATGCAGTGACATCAATGATTAATCTTACAGGAGACAACACTTTGATTATCCCAGGCCACGGTAATCTTCGAACAAAAGAAAATGGGTCAATTGATGGACCGAGACGCAAGGACTTAATTCAGTATCGCGACATGCTGATCGCAGTGACAACAGAAGTGGAACGGCTAAAGCAGCTTGGGCTAAGCTTGGAAGACATCATTCACATTAGACCCACTCAAGAATATGATGGTGTATGGGATAACAACTTGATTTGCCCTGAAAACTTTGTATCCTTCATTTACAATTCATTGGCGGGGAATCAAGAGAAGATTGCCTCTTGCTCTAGCGACGATCGGCTTGATTTTGCAGAACCCGATTGAATGATTCCATTCTCGTCATGATACGCACGATCGAATTCAAACATTTAACTCGGTAAGTCACCATCGAAGTCCCTAATCATCAGCTTGCGTCTTTCAGCAACATTTAAACAACTATGATCTAGATAGCTTCCGCAATCAGACAGGGCGACTGGACCAATCGTTAGATACCTAAGGAAGCTTTGTGAATCCACTCTCCTTCTGAGTCACGATCGTCGCTAGAACGAGAGTGTTCTAGAGATCCTAATGTCTGAAAAGCTAGTAAGTATCAATGCAAGCATTCCGAGAGAGAATCTGAAAAGTGCGAGCGGTGCTCGAAACGAAGAAAGAAGACGATTCATGCGAGACAAACAACAAAGAAACAGGGAAATGTCAGGTTCATTTCTTCCATGAAAGGGATCGCATCCAGATCATGACTAAAGCGACCTTGCTTCAAAGTGTTTCACAATACTCTGAGCATCACAAAGTTAGAGAAGAAAGCCCAGGCTTTCCTGACAAAGATCAAAGACGGTATCAGCCAACAGGAGAGGATCAAATCAGTCACTGATATCGCCTAGAAGCCGAAGGTCGCTTTGGCTGACCTGCATCTGAATCTTTAAGCCTCAAATCACTTCTGTATTCAATATTCTGATGAGGTACTGGAAATTAATTGGACTAATCAACAACAATATTGTTTGAGTCATCGCCAATTGCCAAGATCAATAAAAATTTCAAACTGATTTTTCATGATGGTCTCGTCGCTCAGCGATACAAAGAATTCTTCTATATGAAAAGCACCCAAAAAGACGACAGCTCGTCTATTTTAAATGATTGTCAGTCAATACAGAACCACTGCTATCGCTAGTGCAGTAAAAACACAGATAAAGAGATTCTTGCTATGTCTAGAAAATGTGGCTCCACATTCACTTCCAGAAGCTTGGGTTCAAAATGTCACATCACACACCCTTCTCTACTCATAGGCTCTTGTCTGTTGATGCAGCAGAGCACGAGATGACTCCGGTTGTCCTCTTTTTTTTTAAAACCATGGATGTCAGTGACCTCAGATGTGGTGCGTTGCATCCTCAGGCCAATGGATGACGATCACGAGTTCAATGACTTGAAATTGGATGTTGCCCTTCTTGTTGCTATTTCGGATGGCAAAGGTGGATGCACCCTGTGCTCACCATTGTCATGCAACCCATGCACAAGCGGCTCTTCGATAGTCAATCAAATAATTGATTGCAAAACTCTTGTGCATTTCTGGCTGCAGAGAATCCAGCCTCGGCAGGAATCTTATGTTTAAGATCGAGTCCAGCAATGAATTCATTCATATTGTCCCGAGCTGCTTTGGCTGAAAGTTGATTGCCAAACACTAATGAACATAACGTCATCGCCGATCCATAGCTGTAGCCATACCAAACCGAATATCCATTAAGCCCATAAGGCAACGACATTTCCGCCTTAACGGGCAACGTGATGAATAGAGTGATTAAAAGTATTAATTTGTTCATGCGGCGATTGCGTTACTGCTGTCTTAGCAACGCTGCCGAAGATGGTGATGATGAATCAGTACCTTCTTAAGAGGAAGCGACTGACGTGCTTGGGGTGCACTGCTCTGAAATTCAACCCATGCGCCAGTGGCTCTTTGCCAACTCACCCAGAGCGTTTGCGTTGTCGATCACAGTGATGTGATGAGCCATTGGTGGAAACCTGCAGACCTATCAATCCACCAACCCAGACGCCAGCGCTGTGGACTTTCTGAAGCGTGGTCTCGTGATGCTTGGAGCGGGTTGAGCGTGTGGCAACTAAGTGGCAATCCCCCCTTCCTCCGATATCTGCCATTTGTTCTAATCCCAGTCTCTGACAAGGATTTTGAATAGGTGGACCACCTGACCGTGCGAGCCCCAGTGTTCGACCTGGAGTTACCAGAAGGGGCGACAAAGTGG
The DNA here is from genome assembly GCF_014280035.1 of Synechococcus sp. A18-25c. NCBI lineage: Bacteria > Bacillati > Cyanobacteriota > Cyanophyceae > Synechococcales > Synechococcaceae > Synechococcus > Synechococcus sp. A18-25c. The sequence goes on along the minus strand of NZ_CP047957.1, from coordinate 1,317,250 downwards.
GGATTCGTTTCCGGCTGCAAGGCCGGTCTACGGCACCATCACGACAGTCCCCCCAAGTCGAAAGAGAGTCAGATCAGAGCACTAGAGAAAGGCTGTCACCAATCAGGGAGTCCTTCGTCAATTTAATGGATTTGGCCACACCGACCGAATACGTTCCAAGACTTCTCTTGCTTCGCCATCTCTGCCGTCGGCGTCGGGTTGCTGAAGCAGAACGGTGACATGCCCCACCTTGCGCGCGGGCATTTCCTCCTTTCCATACCAGTGGAGATGCGCATCGGGGATGGCCTGCAAAGCCGACAGACGCTCATCAAGTGAAAACTCCGCATCAGGTCCAAGACCAAGCAGGTTGACCATCAGGGCACCAGCAGCCACCAACTCCGTGGAAGGCACGGGTAAACCGGCAGTAATGCACAACTGCTGATCGAACTGACTGCTGCTGCAAGCTTCGATGGAGAAGTGCCCGGAATTGTGGGTGCGAGGGGCGACTTCATTCACCATCAAGCCTTGCGGCCCATAGAAAAATTCCAGGGCCATCACACCCACGTAATTAAGATGCGTGAGCAAAGAGGCTGCAATGTTGTAGGCCGTTGCCTCCAGCAGTTGCTCCGCCGGTGCAGGTGCCAGAACCCAGTCACAGACCTGACTGCTCTGGTGTGTTTCTACCAAAGGAAACGAACGGATCCGACCCTGCTGATCCCTGCTCACCACCAGAGCAAGTTCACGGTCATACGGCACCCAGGCTTCCAGCAACCAGTCCTTGGTCATAACGCTGCTGAGCAGCTCGCTTAAGGCAACACGATCCTTGATCACACGGGTGCCCTTGCCGTCGTAACCGCCATGCGCTGCCTTGGCCATCACAGGGAATCGCCAATCGTCCGGCAGTTCAAGCGTTTTGCGGTCAATCTCATCCAGGCCGACCCAATCAGGACTGGGCAGGGCAAGCTCATTCAGCAAGCGACGCTGCGACAGCTTGTTCACCAGTGGCTTCAGGCTCTGAATGGATGGCCTAAACGACACGCCGTCGCGCTCAAGCCTCAGCAAGGCCTCAACAGCAATCCATTCATTTTCGAACGTGATGCCATTGCAGCAAGCAGCCAGTGATGCGGTAGCTGCCGCATCGGTGGGAGTACCGATCACCTGACGCTGCGCAGATGCCGCGGCGGGATCTTGATCCGACGCACTCTGAACAACAACCGGAATTCCTCTGGCCTGACCCGCCTCACAGAGCATCAAGGCCAGTTGACCACCCCCGACGACCCCGATTGTGCCGGCATCATTCGGCATCGCCTTGGATTTGCTTCAACGTGAAGCTTGCCATCCAGCCAGCGTCAACGGGAATCAAATCAGCGATCGATCGTCACTGAGGCCGTAGCGAATGGCCGTCAGCAACAAGACGATCAGAAACAGCGCTAACCCCACCGTGCAGGCATAACTAATTTCCAGCTCAGCGAAGGCCTGGTCATACACGTAGTACACCAGTGTGCGCGTGGAATCCGCAGGACCTCCCTGCGTCATCAGAAACACCTCCTCAAACACTTTGGTGGCTGCAATGGCGGAGATCACCGCCACAAGCATGAGGTAGGGGCGCAACAACGGCAACGTGATGTCGACATGTTTTCTCCATCCCTCGCTGCCATCAAGTTCAGCCGCTTCGTAAAGCTCTGTGGGGATGCCTTGCAGGCCCCCCAGGAAAATCACCATGTAATACCCAAGTCCTTTCCAAAGAGTCACCAACATCACCGAAGGAAGGGCTAACAACGGACTGGTGAGAAAGTCGATGGGCATAAATCCCGATCCAATCAGGGCGCCCAACCAACTATTGATTAGACCGTTTTCGGCATAAAGCCAACGAAAGGCGATAGCCGCCACCACGATCGACACCAGCACAGGGGTGTAAAACGCGGCTCTGAGCCAGTGAATTCCTGGCAGCACTCGGTTCACCAGCACAGCCAGCACCAACGCGCCGAGCACAATTGGCGGTACCACACCAACCAGGTAGATCAGCGTGGTGCTCAGCACGCGGTAAAACATCGGATCTCCGATCAGACGCCGCACGTTGGCTAGACCGATGAACTGCAACGGCTCTGAGACATCGAGACCCGTCTGCGTAAAGCTCATCAGCAGAGCCATGCCAGCGGGGATAAGCACTGACAGACTGAGCAGAGTCAACGCCGGTATGAGAAAAGCCCAGGCCGTCAGACTGGCGCGAGAATTAGGCCTGGAGATGGGCTTCATCAGACTCAGGACACTTGCGGCTGAGGATAGGGTCAGTCGATCAGAACAACTGCGGAACTGAGCCGCAGCCACGGTCCATGAGCACCACAGCGGAGGGAATAGCATTGCAGGAGTGCACGCGCATTAACGTGCCACTCGAGCGCAACCCCTATGAGGTCGTGATCGGAGAGGGCATGGTCAGTGCCATTGGCAAGTCGCTCGCTGCCATGGACGTCCGCAAGGGAACCAAAGTGCTCGTGGTTAGCAATCCCGATGTTGCAGCCCCCTATGGAGACAGCTGCCTGAACAGTCTGCGCACGTCAGGGTTTGATCCTGTGCTGCTGCAGATCGAGGCTGGAGAAGAGGGCAAAACGCTGCAGACCCTGAGCCAAATCCTCGATCAAGCCCAGCAACAGGGTCTCGAACGCACCTCACTGATGCTCGCCCTTGGTGGAGGAGTGGTGGGCGACATGACAGGCTTTGCCGCTGCCTGCTGGTTACGCGGTGTGGGGGTGATCCAGGTGCCCACCACACTGCTGGCCATGGTGGATGCCTCAATCGGTGGAAAAACCGGCGTCAACCACCCCAAAGGGAAAAATCTCATCGGAGCTTTCCATCAGCCAAGGCTGGTGGCCATTGATCCGAACACGCTGAAAACCTTGCCGGTGCGTGAGTTCAGGGCGGGTATGGCTGAAGTGATCAAGTACGGCGTCATCGGTGACCCGGATCTGTTCGCCCGCATGGAAAAAGCCGTGAATTTGTCGGATCCTGCTGCGATATCAGCGGCCATGCTTCACGACATCCTGGTGCGCTCGGCCCAAGCCAAAGCCACTGTTGTGGCCGCGGATGAACGGGAAGGAGGGCGTCGAGCCATCCTCAATTACGGCCACACCTTCGGTCATGTGGTGGAAACGCTGACTGGGTATGGCACCTGGCTGCATGGGGAAGCCGTGGCAATTGGCATGGTGGCAGCAGGACGTTTGGCGGTCTTGAAGGGACTGTGGGGTGAAGCTGATCAGATGCGCCAGGTGCATTTGCTCGAAAAGGCGGGGCTCCCCGCGACCTGGCCCAACCTTGATGTGGATGCGGTGCTGACAACCCTTCGTGGTGACAAAAAAGTCCGTCACGGACGCCTGCGTTTTGTGCTGCCTACCTGCATCGGTGAGGTGGTGATCCGAGACGACATCTGCGACAGCGATGTGAGGGAATGCCTCGCTGCTCTGGCTTAGTTAAGAAGGCTCCCGCAAAAAGCGGCTGGGATTCGGCATCGGCAGGTCGTCATGATCTGCGCACCGTTCAAAAGCCAGCCAACGCAATTCCCCCAGACAACTGGGATCCACAAGACGCAGGAGCGCCTCACGTCTGTGCAAGGCCTCATCCAGCTGATGACCAGGTAACTGCTGCAGCGCTGAGAACCGCTCCGGCAGGCCGAGCGCCAGCAGAGCCTCTCCCTGTCGGCATTGACCTGCTGGGATCCAGCCCGTTGCCTTCGCGGAGTCCAGAAGGGTCTCCAGGCACAGATGTGCCGTGATGTCCTGCTCGCCAGCATGGCGCAGCACATCACCTGAGGCTTGCTGTTGGCGATACGCCGTCAGGGTCCCGTCTGGACGTCTGGCGGCGTAATAACGACTTGCTTCCATCGCATAGTCCACCACCAGCAGCATGCCGTCTTGCATGGCATAGCTGGCCTGACGTAACCAAGGCTCCACAGCGTGGTGCCACTCCGTGGCCCAGCCGTCTTCAACATCGAGCGGAGGGAGTGGCAATCCAATCCGCTGCGCTTGCTGCGCAATCTGCGCGGCCAACGCCTCCGGCAAGGGTTCCTCGCCCCACACAAGCGATCCCTGGCCTAACTCGGACGGCTGCAGTTGCACCAGTTGACGCTGCAAGGTCCCGTCGCGAACGATCAGCCGCTCGACAGGAAACGCATCCAGCAACTCATGCGCAATGAGGATGCCAATCAACGGCTCTGCATGAAGATCCTCCAACGCACTCCAGCGACAGGGAATGGGGTGGTCACTGCTCAGCCGGTTGCGTTGGCGAGCTTCCATGCCGGGATTCAATTCCACCAGCACGCATTCCAGCCTGCCGATCAGATCGGGGGCTTGGACAGACAGATGAGGCCTCAGCTGGTCCATGAGATGCCCTTCACCTGGGCCGACATCCACCACAGCCAGTGGCTGATCAGGATGACGACGCGCCAACACCTCCAGCCACTCGATGAGTTGACGGGCCAGAAGGGCACTGAAGTCATCACCAAGGGCAGGGGATGTGACGAAATCGCCATCCGTTTCTACCTGCAGATGGCCAGCTCCATAGGCCCCATGCTGAGGGTCGTGAAGTGCCCATTCCATGAAGGTGGAAAAGGGAACTTGATGGCCATGCAACTTCAACCTCTGCTGCATCCAATCGGGGCAGGGCACATCGGAGGCCTTCATGTGGTGAGAATGGCGAGCACTCGCACACGATCATGGGTCTCCAAGCCATCTCTCGCGGCATGAAGGCTGTGCTGAGTCTTTCGGTTCTGCTGCTGCTACTCGCTGCACCGGCCATGGCCATCGACAATCCGGAATTGCTGCCGGATCACGCCACACCAGTCATTGACCTAGCCAAAGCTCTCAGCGACAACCAGCGTCAATCCCTAGAAACATCGCTGGATGCCTTTGAGGACCGCAGTGGCTGGAAACTGCGAGTCTTGACTCAGTACGAGCGCACACCTGGCAGAGCGGTGAAGGAATTTTGGGGATTAGATGAACGCAGTTTGCTGCTAGTTGCTGATCCCCGGGGTGGAAATCTGCTCAATTTCAACGTGGGAGACGCCTTCTTCGCATTGATGCCACGCACGTGGTGGGTCGAACTGCAAACGCGCTACGGCAATCAGTACTACGTGAAGGACCACGGTGAAGACGGAGCCATCCTTGCGGCCCTGGATGCCGTGGAACTCTGTCTCGACCGCGGTGGATGCCAGGTGGTTCCTGGCCTGCCCACCGAACAATGGCTTTGGACGCTCACCACATCGGTCTTGGGAGGTCTGATCGCCGGTTTCGCCGCCTATCCGCGCAAGGAAGGCGAAAAGATCGCCTGGGCCTGGGTGCTGCTGCTGTCTCCTCTCTGGGTGATGTTGTTTGGTGTGTTCGGCGTCGCACCGGTCGTGACGCGCACCAGTGAGCTGCTTCCGCTGATCCGCAATGGCATGGGATTCCTAGCCGGCGGTGTTGCCGCCTATTTGATTGCGCAGGCCACGGTCGGGCGGAAGCTCAATGAATCAACCAACGAAAGCTGATTCAACGATCACCCGTACGTCGGGATGCCATAGGGCGTCCCGAGTGGCTCAGGGCATGCCGCAGAGAATGGTTGGCACGGTGCAGACGGGAGCCTTCGGCGCTCCATCGGCGGGCATCTCACCGTTTCTAGCTGCAGCAAGATCGGCACGACGCTGATCTCGGATCTGACGCAGCTGCACCAGGTTGAGGTTGTAGAAACCACGCAGACTGTCGAACCGCTTGACGGGTTGACCGTAATAACTGCGCCCTCTCAGGGTGGGGAACGATGCCCATTCGGGAGCCAGCATCGCGGCCAACTGCGGCGTCATCACACCCGTGTCGGTCAAGCCAAGGGCTTTGCGGCGTTGAATCAGGAACAGTGCGCCCTGATCTTGCACTTCAGGTCCAAAGCCACGGACACCAATGCTGCGCTTGACCAAGTCCCAGGTAAAAGGCATGAACTGATAGGCACCCGCTGCAGCACTCGCGTAACGCGAGGAATAAATCACCCGATCGGGATGACGGTCCATGCTGGCCATGAGGCCACCGCCGAACATCACCCGATAACCCACGTCAAGGCCGTTTTTCCAAGTGCCTTCGGCAAACCGAATGGTGTTGAGCATCGCGCGACGCTCGGGCGTGATGATGTAAGGAAGGGCAGAGACTGGGGCCTCTTCTTCCAGTTGAACCAGCTTGGATCGAGATTCGATGGAGGGAAGAACCGCATGCACCGGTGCGGTGATGGAGGCGGTGAATGGGACAACGCTTGCAACGGCGCCTGCAAAGCAACGACAGGCATTCAAAGCAAGAGAAGTCATCAAAGGCTTACGAAGAACAAAATCACCACTTTTGGCAACAAGCAGTTGGTTTTAGGTAGTGATTTGATGGACTCAGAGAATCCCATGTGCAAAAAGCACGGCCAAACTGTGTCGAACCGAGGCTGCGCATCCCAGAAGAGATGTGACACACGCAAAATCGTCATTCGCCTTAATCACGCTTTGTTCTCTTTCAGACCCAAGACGCGTCAAGACCTTTCAACGCTCATCAGCCTGGTTAATAGAGCTAATCAGTTCTGCTTAATCGTTGTGCGCAACCAGGTCTGGAGCGTTTCAGCAGCCACCTGAGCGCCATCGCTCGCCAGCGCATCATCACAAGCTGGTATGAGCGGCTGATCCAATTTCCAATCTCCAGACTCAAGTTCCTCACGGCTGAGGCAGTGGTGGTCCGCGTGGCGACGCAAACCATTCATCAGCACCTCCGCTTCGGCGAAACCATGCCGCTCCACAACATGCATCCCCACCTTCTGGGACATCGCCTCACAGAAGCTGCTGAATCCCGGTTTGCCCAGATGCCGTTCACACACGGGCAGCACGTCCAAGGGCCTGACCTGCTCAGGCAGCACCATCACATTCGCTGGCAGCTCCGCTTCAGCGTCTTGGTTGGACTTGCGCGAGGGAGCGATCAAAAACAGCTGCTCCGGCCAGTGTCGAAAGAGATCGGGTGGCAAGGAAAGTCCGAGTCCGCCAAACCCCACCATCACCTTGGTGCGGGGATCACGCGCGAGCGACACCCCGAAATCAGGTGGAAGAGGTCGTGGTTCTGCTGTCACCAGCGACAAGGCCACATCGGAGAGCTGCCAGTTCATGGCCATCGAAAACGGACAGCGCAGCAGCATTGATCCCTTGCGGTAAGCCTCGTTGGCCTGTTGCGCCCAGAAACGAAAAGATCCGCCCAAGGGTTCATAAATGTCATCCCAGCCGAAATTGCCCATCCAAATCAATGGTGCATTCAGTCGCGAGGCCAAATCGGCGGCGGCAGGTGGGATGTCGCCGACCACCGCCACCTGATCGTGCTGACGTCGGATCCAGGCCACCTCCTCATCCAGCTGTCTGGGCAGATCCGCTTGCAGCTGCTCAAGAGCCTGGAGGGTTGCCGGCTGATCCGCTCCCAGTGCATCGGCTTGGAGCATGCCCACGTCCCAGCGGACAGTTCGCCGAAGCACTGGCACCTCGCGCAGGACCAACGCGAAAAATGCTGAGTCCACCATCGAACTGACCACCAGCCTCCAGGTGGGTTGCAATCGATGCAAATGCCAAAGCATGGCGGCCTGGCGGGCCGCATGACCGAAGCCATGGCTGCTCAAGCAGACGTAAATCAGCATCGATACAAGGTTTGCTCATACACCAGATCCCCACTGGGCCGATACCAACGGTGACTAATCAGGATGGGTTCGATGGCATTGAATTCCACCCAGGTGAGGTGATGCAGTGGTTTCCCGTCGTCATCGCATCCAGAGCGGGGAACACAGGCGGCATTCACGTAACACGTGCCCCTGCGATCACGATGAAATGTGATTCGTTCGCCGCGGCGCCCTTTGAGCTGATGGTGCATGTGTCCGAACACCACCAAGTCAGCCCGTCGGCGCGTTTGCATGCGATCGAGTGCCAAGGCGAGATCGCGATCACCCCAATCGATATGCGGATGCTTCCAATCCCGACCGCAGGGACTCTCCGCATCGGATCCAAGACCTGTAGGTCCGCTATGGGCCAACACAACGAGCGGCCAATCGGAAGGTGCCAGCGCAGCGGCAGACACGATGCGATCGGCTGATTCCTGTTCGGTGACCGGTCCAAACACGGCCTGAACAGCTTGAGAAAGATGAAAACCGCCACCGGCACTGCAGGGGCGGGCACCGACGACAGCCAAATGGGGGTTCTCCCACTGGCGCAAACTCCAGGGACAGTGCCGCTCACCCAGCATCGTGATTTGCTGTTGCAGCAACGCACCGCTTCGGTCTCGACCGCGGTCGTGGTTTCCCAGAAGCACGGCAACAGGCAACGCCAGCTGCGTAATCCGTTTCACCAAGCGAAGATCACCATCGCTCAGATCACCAACGAACAACAGCGCGTCGGGTTGCAGATGATGCACCAGCTCTGCATCTCGATCACCCCAGTCCCCGTGGAGATCACCGGCGATTGCAAGTCGGACAGGTGTCAGGACGACTTCTAGGCTAGGCCCATCCTGCCCCAGAAAGTCCCAATGAGCTCTGACACCGCAGTTGTGGCGGCGATCAACCAGCTCCGCAAGGACCGGAAGGCCGTGATCCTGGCGCACTACTACCAGGAACCAGACATTCAAGACATCGCTGATTTCATCGGTGATTCCCTAGAGCTCTCACGCAAGGCTGCGAACACCGACGCCGAAGTGATCGTGTTCTGCGGTGTCCATTTCATGGCCGAAACAGCCAAGATCCTCAGCCCAGAAAAAACTGTGGTGCTGCCGGATTTGGAGGCGGGGTGCTCACTGGCGGATGACTGCCCGGCGGATGAATTTGCACGGTTTCGAGAACAGCATCCCGATCATTTCGTCGTGAGCTACATCAACTGCACCGCGGCAGTGAAAGCGCAAAGCGATTTGATTTGCACCAGCAGCAATGCCGTTGATCTGGTGCAACAGCTTCCGGATGATCGCCCCGTTTTGTTTGCGCCAGACCGCAACCTGGGTCGATGGGTTCAACGCCAGAGCGGTCGGGACCTCACCCTGTGGCCCGGTCGCTGCCTCGTGCACGAAGCCTTTAGTGAAGAGGCGCTGCTCCAACTCAAACTTGAGCATCCCGATGCCGAAGTGATCGCCCACCCGGAATGCGAAGAAACCCTCCTCGATCTGGCGGATTTCATCGGCTCCACGAGCAAACTGCTCAACCACGCAGAAACCAGTGACGCCAAGACGTTCATCGTGCTGACAGAGCCTGGAATCCTGCACCAGATGCAGCAACGCGTTCCCGAGAAAACGTTGATCGACGTGCCAGGCCTCGATGGCTGCAGCTGCAATGCCTGCCCCTACATGCGCCTCAATACCTTGGAGAAGCTGCGTGACTGCCTGGACAGCCTCTCGCCAGAAATCACACTGGACGAAAACTTGCGCAGCCAAGCGGAAGCCCCGATTCGACGCATGCTCGAGATGAGTCGCTAACCCAGCCCAGCGACACACTTGCCAGAGTTGTTGAATGCAACTGCTCGAGCCCACTGACAGCGGTCTGTATTGCCGGGCCGCGGATGCCTGGATTGATCCAAGCCGACCGGTGCCAAGGGCGCTGATCACCCATGCCCATGCCGACCATGCGCGGCCCGGATGCGGTGAATATTGGGCTGTGGATGTGAGTGAAGGGGTGTTGCGCCAACGCCTCGGTCGCGACATCACTCTGCATCCGATGGCCTACGGGCAGGAGTTCTGGCTCAACCAAGCCTGCCTGTCCTTTCACAGCGCAGGACATGTGCTGGGCTCAGCGCAGGTGCGCCTCAAGGTGAATGACGCCGTATGGGTGGTCACTGGGGATTACAAACGCTGTGCAGATCCCAGTTGTGCGCCCTTTGAATCCGTGCCGTGTGACGTGATGATCACGGAAGCCACCTTTGCGCTGCCGATCTACGCCTGGGACAGCGGAGCTCAGATCGCCGAACAGATCCGTGACTGGTGGCACGGGGACCGCGAACGCCCCTCCTTGTTGTTTTGCTATGCCTTCGGCAAAGCCCAGCGCCTCCTAGCAGAGCTCAAGGCGATCGGCGTGGACGAAGAAGTGCTGCTGCACGGCGCCGTTGAAACCGTCACCCGGCATTACCGCGAAGCCGGCGTGCCGATGACACCGAGTCGCCCTGTGAGTGCGTTACCCCGAAAGGATCCGCTGGCGGGCCGCCTGATCCTGGCGCCTCCATCCGCCCATCGCTCGGCTTGGATGCGCCGTTTCCGCGCTCCACAAACCGCCTTTGCCTCAGGCTGGATGGCGGTGCGAGGGGCTCGCCGACGCCGCGGATACGAACGGGGGTTTGTACTCAGTGACCATGCCGACTGGCAGGGCTTGATTCGCACTGTTCTCGAGTCGGGCGCGCGCACCGTGTACGTGACGCATGGACAAAGCGATGTGCTGGCTCGCTTTCTGCGGGAACGTCATGGCATTGAGGCCAAACCCCTCGAGCAGCTCGCCTGACCTAGCCTCAACTTCCCTGTTGACGAACCAATGTCAATGCGCAGTGCCGCCATCGTTGGCCTCTCGTCTTTGCTGATCTCAACACCAGGAGCAGGCTTCGCTCAGCAGGTTGAGATCACCATCGAGCAGATCGACACAGTGGTGTTTCCAGCGGACGGTGGCGCTGCAGCGCGGGCCATCTGTGCTGGTTTGGCCAGCGGAGTGCTGAACCGTGACCTGGTGGGTAGCGACCTGGCAAGGCTTCAGGGAGCAGTGCGTGAATCGGGTGATGCTGAATTGGCCGCTAACTACGTGAAAGCCTTCAACGACGTGGCCAATGGAACCCCTGGCTGCAACATCGAAGTAACCGCACCAGGTGACGGCAATCTCCGCCGCTATTGATCCGCCGGCCTTCAACCCTCAGGGTCTGGATGCACTGGCAGAACTGATCGACAGCCTCGATCAATGCACCGCCACGGGGCGCAAAGTGGCACTTATCGCCAATCACCTGAAGAGGGTTTCAGCCCAGGACGCGGCCTGGTGCGTGATGTTGCTGATCGAAGAACGGCGCAAACGGCTCATCACGGGTCGACGTTTGCGCGACATCTTGCAACAGGCCAGTGCGATGCCCGACTGGCTCTTTGATGATTGCCAAAGCCATGTCGGCGATTCAGCCGAGACGTTGTCGTTGCTGTGGCCTCAAATCCACCACGACATTCCAGACATCCGCTGCGATGCATCACTGTCGGCATGGATTCGCGAGCTCGATGCATCACCGCCAATGCAGTGGTGGATGGAGATGCTGCTGCCGGCACTGGCAGCAATGGAGCCTGCCGTCCAAAGCCAGGCGGTGCTAGCGATCTGGCAGGCCTTGCCACCGGAACGCCTTTTCCTGTTCAACAAACTGCTCACCGGTGGCTTTCGCATCGGGGTCGGCCGTGGCCTGGTGGTGAAGGCGATCGCCAGTGGGTTCGCCCTCGAAGAAGCCCTGGTGCTGGAACGATTGATGGCGCCAGTCGAGGCGTCCTCGGCCTGGTTCCAACAACTCACGGCTCCCCCGAAGGCGGATCGGGGCAACCGGGGGCCGGTGCCCTATCCCTTCTTCCTAGCCAGCCCTCTTCAGCACGCAAGCCTCGGTGAGACAGCAGCCAAGGAATGGTGGGTGGAGCCCAAATGGGACGGCATCCGCGGCCAGCTGATCCAACGGGAGAGCGGCACGTATCTCTGGAGTCGAGGCGAGGAGCTGATCAACAGCCAATTCCCCGAACTCATCGAAATGGCCGCGGCACTTCCCCACGACACCGTGCTCGATGGAGAAGTGATTTGTTGGGCCGAAGCGGAAGCGGACCCCCGACCATTCAGTGATCTGCAGCGCCGACTCGGCCGCAAGACGGTGGGTCGAAAACTGCGCCATGACTGCCCAGTGAGCTTTGTGGCCTACGACGTCCTGGAACACAACGCGCAGGATCTGCGTGAGCAACCGCTCAAACTACGGCTGGCCACATTGGGCGACCTGCACGCAAGCTTCGGAAGCAGCAACGAGGGGTGGCGCTGCCGGCTCAGCCATGGCGCTTTGCTCGGCCACTGGACAGAACTCGACCAACGGCGCCAAGCCGCCGTACAACAGGGGGCGGAGGGTGTGATGCTCAAACGCCTTCATTCGCCTTACCTCAGTGGACGCAAACGAGGACACTGGTGGAAACACAAACGCGATCCGATGACGTTGGATGCGGTGTTGATCTACGCCCAAGCCGGCCGAGGGCGCCGGGCCAATTTGTTCACCGACTACACCTTTGCGCTCTGGGATGACCAATCCAATGACGACGACGCGCCACAGCTAGTGACATTTGCTAAAGCCTATTCCGGCCTCAACGACGCAGAAATCCTTGAACTCGACCGCTGGATCAGGCGCCACACCCGTGAACGGTTTGGCCCAACACGATCGGTCGATCCCGAGCTGGTGTTCGAAATTGGCTTTGAAGGCATCCAGGAGTCCAAACGACACAAATGCGGACTCGCCGTTCGCTTCCCCAGAATCCTGCGCTGGCGACGGGACCGTAGCGCCAGCAGTGCCAACACCCTTGGCGAAGCCAAAGAACTCTGCGCGCGCGTCACGAACAGGTCGGCGTGACTGACTTGAACCACACAGATGATCCTCAGCACCAACCTGCTGAAAACAGATCAGATTGAAAACAACGAGTATTTCACTGCAAACCCAATTGTCACGTCATCATTCCGATGCAGATCAAAGGGTCTTTCAAAATCTAGAAAGAATCATCCTCGAGCCCCCAAACACTCTGCAGAGCGTGGATATCAGCCTCAGAAAACCAAGTGTTGACGGGACGATCACTTGGGTGGTTGTACGACATGATTGAGTCGTAGCGAGTCCACTTTGGGTCATAAGCAAGATCTCTCAAGCCAAGGGCATGACCGATTTCGTGGACTAGCGAGCTTTTCTCAGCATCGGCAAATGCATCGAACGCATCCACATCCCTCCAGGAAAGATCGAAACGATCATAATTCGAGTGTGCAGACCCACCACCAACCCAATCACTCGGCACATCAAAAAGAGCGTTGGACTCCCAATAACTGTTTCGCGATGATCGGTAAATGTTGATATCCGAGTCACCGGATGGAGCCGACTCAACAAAGTCTAGGTCTAGCAAAGGATCAAGCCTTTCAAAGACGCTGCGAATGAATCTTTTCTGTTCATCACTATGGTTCCATGCATGAACGACGCGACCATAGGAACCAATCGCCAATTCAGTTGAAACACTATCAGCAGCCAACTCATTGCCGTAGATGCTGTACTCAACAAGCTCTCCGCCACCAATCCCCCTCTCAAGATATCGCTCTAATCCTGTCAATACATCTGGAATTTGTGACATCGTTAAACCAGGCTTTGAAGCCCTGTGTTGATGTATCCACGATGCTCTCAACCACATCGAAACAGTCTGCGAAAGACCAAGTAAATCGATGAGATTTCTCTGAGGAGTCAGGGTTCTTACACTGAAGACCCTCATTCAGCAGCGCCGTCTCGGTCCATAGGAACCATCCTTTGACCCGTCTGTCTGACCACTCCTGGCCATGAAGCATCCACACAGCCGCTGACGGCTAGAACGCAGTGGAGCTCCCTTCACATGGCTGCAATGAGCAGGAGCCAATCACCATGATCACGCGATGAACTCAGGCGTAAACACTGCGTCCATCTCCAGGAAGAATGCTGAGTGACTCTGGAATGATGCGCTCACCAAGACACAGTTCAATTTCACCGGTATCGACCGAAGCATCCTGCACATAGATCTCCACGCTGAGCAAACGGCCACCCTCAGCGACATAATCGTGAAAACGGCACGGTCCTCCTTGATTGCTGTTGCGCGAAATGCGTCTGTACTGCGCCAGTCCCTTTTCCTCAAGGCGATAACTGATGCCTTCGTAAACGAGTCGATCGCGTAGGGGGAAATTAATCGAGATCTCATGGGATGGAACCTGACGCATCCAGGACAGTTCGAGACGATCGTCGTCAACCACCACGAGCCAAATGCCTTCTTCTCCATCGCGGAGGTAATACTCACGCCATTGGAAACCGGATTGATTGAATTCAAGAATCGATTCCACGATCCAGTCGCGCAGATCACGCTGAACAACATCCCCCACCTGGAGATTGAACAGGGTGCGTTGTTCAGGACTAACGCCCTGACGGGGCTTTTTGCGCCTGTCCATGCTGTTTCGGGTCAGCCACCAAACCAGCACTGCGGCAAGCAGCAGAAAAAGCAGTCCGCTCATGAGGAATTCGGGTTGGAAGGGATTGGCGCTAGTGGCTGGAGCAGCCGCCGGCGACGATCGCCGCGTTGATAGTCAAGAAGAACCGGCTGTGTCATCCGGTTGGGCTGCACAGTATCGGAGCCGCTTGGCAGAAAGTCTCTGGGGAATGCGAACAAGGCCGCGAGCTGATCCGAATCGATCCAGCGTGTGGGAAATGGAATGGACTGGAATTGCGGAGACCAGGCACCAGACCTGGCCATGACAAACCCCCAGGGGCCAAACGTGGGAATGGTGACGCTGTACGGACGGGTCTGCAGACCTGCCTGCTGCAGTCCCGCCTGAATCGAGGCCAGAACGCGGGGGGTGAGAAATGGTGCGCTGGCCTGGGTGACCATGACGGCGCCTGGATTAAGTCGCTCACGCACCGCGCCATAGAAACCAACGCTGTACAGCCGCGCCACCGGCAACGTATCTGGATCAGGGAAGTCAGCGATCACCACATCGAAGCGTCGCTGGAAGTTGCGCACGGCGGCGTAGGCATCACCGAGGTGCACGGTCACTCTTGGGTCTCCCAGACTGTCGTGATTCAGCTGTCGAAGTTGGGGTTGTTGTCTAGCCAGACGAATGACCAAAGGGTCTAGCTCCACCACGTCGACCCGTTCAACGCTGGGCCAGCGCAGGATTTCTCTCAACGCCAAGCCGTCACCTGCCCCCAACAGCAACACGTGGCGCGGCGCTGCATGAGCAGCCATCGCCGGATGCACCAGTGCTTCGTGATAGCGGTATTCGTCCAAGCTGGAAAACTGAAGGTCCCCATCCAGAAACAAGCGCAGATCCGCCCCACGTCGGGTCATCACGATCCGCTGATGACGCGTTTGATGGCGCTCAATCACCCTGGCGCCGTAGAAGCCATCCTCGATGCGATGTCCGAGGGGGGCGATCAGATACGCCGCCACACCCGTGATCGGTAGGAGCGCAACCACCGGAATGCGCCAGCGCCGCAAACTCGGAAACACCAGCGCCAGGGCCAAGGTGGCGCCGACGGGCACGAACGCCAGCACAGCCGCGGTGGGCAACAGACCCAGCCAAGGCAGCAACACCAGCGGAAACGCCAAAGCACCCAGCAGCGAGCCGAAATAATCCAACGCCAAAACCCTGGCCAGCGCCCGCCGCAACTGATCCTGGGTTTCCAGCATGCGGGTGATCAAGGGCAGTTCCATGCCCCCCAACAAGCCCACCATCAAGGTGAGCAGAACGATGGCGATCCATAACGGAGCGCCGATCGCAAACAGCAAGAACAAGGTGACTGGTCCAAAGAGGCACAGCGGGCAGAGGGTGATTTCCACCAGCACCAATGCTCTGAGCAAACGATTCAGGGGCTGGCCTTTCACAGCAATGAACTCCGTGAACCAGGCTCCCAATCCCATCGCCGCAAGGAACGTGCCCACCACCACCCCTGTCGCCAAGGTGGCGTCCCCCATCAAATAACTGGCCTGCGCCACAAGCAACAGCTCCAGCACGAGTCCAGCTGCCGAAGAAACCATGGCAGTGACCAGAAGAACCCTCACTTGGAGGGGACTGAGATCAGCAGCCGTTATTTGCCGCTCCATCCACCACCGCTGGAGAAACCGCCATAGCTGCCGTAGCCGCTTGATCCCCCGTAGCGACCAGAGCTGCTGTAACTGCCGTAAGGATTCCGACCAATCGCCAATGAGCTGGCTTCAAGCCTAGTGCTGCCCGCTCTCCAACCAGACACGCCATAGAAACCACGGAAGACGATCGATGATTCCTGTGCATCGGTTGTTGCAGGCAAAAGCGCACCGATCTGAGGAACGTCTTCGTTGGTGTAAGCCGCCGAAATCCCCACAGCACTCATGCTCACCGTGAGCATCAGCAGAAGAAGTCTGGTCATGGATCGAGCCTCACGACTTCCTGCGGCCAGGCAAGCATGACCTGGTCGCACAGCTCAATGTGCACGGATTCGAACTGCAGGGTCGATGTGGATTCCGGTGGAAGTAGATCAAACCGAAGGTTGCAGTCTTTCGTGAGCTGGAAAAGTTGCGGAAAAAGGTGCAAGTTGAGTGTGGAATCGGTCAGTGACACCGTCGACCTCTCCACGGGAGCACTGCCGCGATACAGCAATGTGCCCCGACCGTCAGTCACGCGCACGCCAAACAAATACTGCCTCGCCTCCTGTTGGATGTTGGTCTGGTAGCCCTGACTGAAGGCAGCCCGCGCGCGCAATACCAGAAGGCCAGCCCTGTAATCCCCGCGCGAAGCCCGACCGGCATGACCAACGGATTCGTAGCAGCCTAAACATTGAATCCGTCCACGCCTGTAGACCTTGGACAGGAACATCCAAGAGGAAGCCCCGCTCAACAGAACGGTGAGCAACAACAGGCCGCGATCCACAGGCGTTGTGCTCACTCTGGTGCGGACCAGCACCGGGTCTGAAAGCGGGATCGCCTCACCTTCCTGATTGCGGGGCAGATAAACCTGGAAACGAAGTTGATACGAGCCAGCTTCTGCAGGACGGAAGCTCACGCTGTGATCGTTGGCGGGTCGAGCGTAGTCCGGTGTTCGCATCCACTGGCGCTGACGCTCGCTTGGAGAAAGCCTCGACAGGGCAGCTTCATCCGGCAGCGAACCGCCACCACTATCCCGCCCCTCGATGTCGTGTTGAAACACAACCTTGCCGCTGACATCCAGCAGCTCGGTGGAGAGATAAAGAAGGGTGCCTGCGGGAGGGGTAAAGACGGTTTTGATCGTCACCGCCTCATTCACGCTCTTGAAATCAAACGGTTGCGTCGTCACCGCCCGATCCACTGCCGGCAAGGTCACTTCCCGGTCCTGGACCGTCCCACCAGGGGCCATGAACAGGACCAGCAAAGGGCTGAGCGGACAAATCAGCACCAGCAGGGCCCAGGGGAAGACGCCACGGGTTCGCCAACCCAACATCACGCGACGACCCACCGGTGGCGACCCTGACACGACCATCGGCAGAACACTGCCGCTTAAATTACGCCAGTCATGCAGCCTCACCCATGCAGGCAACCCTCATCCAGTTGATGCTGAGCCTGATGTGGACGGTGGCAGGAATCCTGCTCATCGTGGGCGGTGTCTGGTTCTTTGATCGCCTTACACCCCTCGATTACCGCGCTGAGGTTCGCAAGGGCAATGTGGCGGCAGGGGTGGTCGTGGGCTCAGTTGTGTTGGCCGTTTCCGCAGTCGTCGTCACGGTGATTCTGATCTGAACGACGTTCTTCAACCAATCCATCGCTGGTTTGACCAGCAGGGATGGACTCCACTTCCCTTCCAGACACAGACCTGGGAAGCCCATCTGGCGGGCCGAAGCGGTTTGATTCAGGTGCCCACAGGGTCCGGCAAAACCTACGCCGCCGTGATGGGTTCTATCGCGCGCATGCTGGCGTCGCCAAGCGAGATCCGAGGCGTCAGGCTTCTCTACATCACACCGCTACGGGCACTCAGTCGGGATCTAGCGCTGGCGCTGCAGCAACCCATTGATGCGATGGCCTGGCCGTTACGGGTGGGCATCCGCAACGGAGACACCAACACCAGCGAACGCAGCCGGCAACTCAAATCCCCACCAGAGATCCTGATCACCACACCAGAGTCACTGTGCGTCCTTCTGGCCGGTCGCCATTGCGAACGTCTATTTCAAACGCTGGAAACGGTCATTCTCGATGAATGGCACGAGTTGATTGGCTCAAAACGAGGCATTCAGACGGAACTGGGGCTCAGCTGGCTGCGACAGCAACGCCCATCCCTACAAACCTGGGCCATCAGCGCCACGATCGGCAACCTGGAGGAGGCTGCGCAACATGCACTCGGCGCAGGTGGAGATCCCTGCTTCATCACAGGCGCACCGAAGCGCGGTCTCAGCGTGACCAGCATTCTTCCGGACAGCATCGACGGTTTCCCCTGGGGCGGCCACCTGGGCCTACGTCGCTATGAGGATCTGGTGGGCCAACTGGAGCCCTGCACCAGCACACTGCTGTTCACCAACACGCGCAACCAAGCTGAACGTTGGTTTCAGTGTTTGCGCTACGCCTGCCCCGAAATGGAGGGCTTGCTGGCACTGCATCACAGTGCTCTCGATCGTGCCGAGCGCGAAGCCATTGAAGCCTCCGTGAAGGCCGGCTCGATGCTTTGGGTGGTTTGCACCAGCTCGCTGGACTTAGGCGTTGACTTTCAACCCGTAGAACGGGTCGTGCAGATCGGCTCCCCGAAAAATCTGGCACGACTGCTGCAACGGGCTGGCCGGTCCGCCCACTTACCAGGAGGCACCTCCCAGGTGCTGTTCATGCCGACCAATGCCTTGGAGCTATTGGAACTCAGCGCCGTTCGCCGCGGTCTGGACAACGGCTTGGTAGAGGAGCGACGACCACCACATGCGCCACTCGATGTGTTGCTCCAACACCTCACCACCCTCGCCTGCGGCCCAGGCTTCGAGCCCCAACGCACCCTCGAGGCGATACGACGCACATCGAGCTACTCCGAGCTGAGAGACGAGGACTGGCAGTGGTGTCTGCGCTTTCTCGAGCACGGCGGCGATTGCCTCGGTGCTTACCCGCGCTACCGAAAACTGGAGCACGACGAGCACGGCCGGTATGTGGTGCGCGAAAAGGCCATCGCACGGTTGCATCGCCTCAACATCGGCACCATCACCTCCGCTCCGGCCATTCGCGTGCGCTTCATTCGTGGCGCGGTGCTGGGTCACGTGGAAGAAACGTTCATCAGCCAGCTGAAGCCGAAGGATGTGTTCTTCTTCGCCGGCAGGCAGCTGGAATTTGTGAGGCTGCGGGAGATGACGGCCTACGTGAAGGCCTCCACACGCAAGAGCACCGCGGTGCCCGCCTGGGCCGGTGGCCAGATGTCACTGTCTGATCTACTGACCCACCATCTGCGCGATGAAGTCGCGCGGGCCGGACGGGGAGACCTCGACACACCAGAGCTAAAGGCACTGGAACCGTTGTTCGAGCGTCAGATGGATCTATCAACGCTGCCCGACAGCGATCAGCTGCTGTTGGAAACCTGCCGAACCCGTGAAGGCATGCACCTCTACGCCTATCCCTTTGAAGGAAGGTTTGTGCATGAAGGGCTGGGATTCCTCTGGGCCACGCGTCTCACCCGAATTCATCGCGGCACGATCACGGTGTCGGTGAATGATTACGGCTTTGAATTGCTGGCACCACGCGGCTACCCGTTCGATGATCTGCTGGAGGACCATTTGGACGTGTTGCTCGATGACAGCAACCTTGAACAGGATCTTGAGCAAGCACTGAATCTGTCCGAGCTGTGTCGCCGCCGCTTCCGCAGCATTGCCCAGGTGTCTGGACTGCTGGTGCAGGGATTCCCCGGGCAGAGCAAAAGCGCCGGCCAGCTCCAGATCAGCGGCTCGCTTCTGTGGGAGGTGTTCAACAAGCACGAACCCAACAATCTGCTGGTGCGTCAGGCCCAGCATGAAGTGCTGCAGGACCAGCTGGAACTGCCGCGCTTGCGCAAAGCTTTGATGCGCATGCGCAGTGGCGAGGTCTTGCACTGCCCCACTCCACGGCCGGGCCCTCTGGCATTTCCATTGCTCGTCGAGCGGCTCAATAACCGCATGAGCAATGAATCCGTGCTGGAACGCATCGAGCGAATGCAAAAGGATGCTCTACGACATGAAGAGTGAATCAGCCATCAAATCAAAGAATCCTCTGCAACCAACGTCAGCGTTCCGCTTCAGAAACTCAGCGTCCAATCAAGCCTCGCTATCAGCGCTCAACCAAGAACGTCAAACGATTGAGCCTAGAAACCTTGAACTCCTTCAATGCATTTCACGCTGGCTTTCGGTTGCCAGTCGGTGATCAGCCTGGAATTGGCCATGCACTGGTCCATCGAGGCCTGGGGAATTTTCTCCAGGGCTGCCGTGGTGCGCTGCGCGCCATAGGTGGCCCAGGTGATCACCAGCCAAGTGATGGGTTCCATGCGGAAAAGCAATTCGAAGGGTTTCACCATTCCAACTGAATTTCATCGCCGTTGGGACCCTCAATGGTGACATTGCCGGATTCCATCGCACCAAGGACCAGCTCAGATGCAGCGGCAGTGAGCGGCGGCGGCGTGGACCAGAGCACACAACATGGTTGTGATGATCATGGTGATGTTGATCAGCACGGGTGTGCAGAACACGATCAGGACGCAGGGTCACAGCCGAGCATGCTGCAAGCGCAACTCAACAGAACTAGGACATCAAGACACCACTCATTCCCACACCATGACGACGCAACGCAAGGTTGTCATTCCAAGATAAAGACAGGACGATTGAACCGCTCCAGAAAAAAAATTCGCAGCCTCCGGCTTGTTCTCTTCCATACCAATCAAACCCCTTCTCATCGTCAACATGAGACTCAAGACTCAATCATTAAAGCCATGAATTAGAATCAGCCTTGAAGAAACATCACTAACCAAATTATTGATCACATGCCAAAGCTTGGCGAAATCAAACTCAAACAGATTCAGCAGCTAAACACTGCGGAAAGCTCCATCCTGATTCGCAAGCATAAAGAAGTGCTGAATTGGATGATGCGAACCTTTCAGCTCGACACCTATGCCCTCACCTGGGCCCAATTCTTCAAAGGTGTCGCTGTTGGCGGCGTCACGGTTTGGCTCCTGATGCGATGAACACCACGCTCAACCCCGAGCTGCGCGAACAACTGCTGGTGGCCTTGACCAACCAGTGGGCCTCCATGGCCGAAGCAATGGATGAAGGCGACTTCACTCCAGAGGACTTCTATGCAATTCAGCAGACACAGTCGGATGCAAGCCTGATCAGCGAGTCCGGCTGCAACACCGACGACGAGCTCAACCAATTCATCAATGATTGGTTTTACAGCGGTTTCTGGATCGCTCCCTGACAAACTCCGGTTTGAGCGTTATCGGCGTTGATCACCTTTGTGGCTGACAGCCAATGTTGCTATTGAAAAACCAGACCCATGATCAAAGGGTTGCTCGCAGCGGTGCTCGGATGGCTAAGTGCTCATGCAACAACGAGTTGGGGGTTGGCACTGGGGCCCAATGACGAGGATCCTGTCCATCCCGCCAGGGGGTGAACAGTAGGAAATTACCGATGACTAGGCCGGCTGTGACCACCACCGCTGCCAGCTGCTCCAGCGTTTCGATCCGCAAAACAGACGTCAACACTGACGCTTAAAGGTGTAGCAGCCACCGTGATAGCCGGTGAACGGCTGGGCATAGGTCACCAACTCCCAACCCTGGGATCCAAGCTCATTCATTAGTTCCACAAGACTCACTTGCTGAGGACGGTTCCTGGAGATCAGTTGCTTGTCGTCTAGCCACAGCTCATCAATCTCGCCTGTCCAGCTCTTCCCTCGCGGAACAAAACGGAGCTGCGTGTATTCCCAGGCCATCAACGCTTTTAGAGACGCTGAATATTAAATCCAGACGTGTGTCGACAAGTGAATCTCAGCTGACGGGCCACTGAAACAGCGTCTCGACAGCCAGCCCTAGGTAAGTCCCGATCAACATTCCCAGAAGGCCGACCGCCACAGCGGGCAACACCAACGACGATGGGCCCAAGCTGCTGGCCAACGCCAGCGCAATGCTGGGACCTCCAACAGCGGCTTGGGATGCGACCAAGCTGTCGACCAACGCCCAACGCTGTTGACACCGCACCAACCAAACAGCGAGAGCCTGGATCCCAACCATCAGGAAGGCATAAACCAGCACGGGTAAACCCAAGCCGAACAGGCCACCAACCGTTGTGTTCAATCCAATCACTGCGAAAAACGGTTGAATCAATACCTTTCCCATGCCGTAACAGGTGACTCGGGATCCACCGGTTGGCAGTTGTGCCATCAGCAAGGCCACCGTGGTGAGCACGATGATCGCCGGCACATCCCACGCCAACCCGCGCAACAGGATCAACACCAGTTCCGCAATCAGCATGGCAGCACCACCCCAGAGCAAACCCGATGCCAGTGACTTGGGCTGATGCGCAATCCCGAGAGCCCTGGGCCCATCCGCCATCTGTGCATCGGACGTGTGCGCATCACTGGCAATGGAGTCCACCCCTGATGCCTGGCGCTCTCGACCGATCAGCAGGCTCAGCAGAAACCAGCCTGTGAACACCACATAGTCAGCGGCTGTCGCAATTGCAAACAAGTCATCGGGAATCGCAAGGCTTCGACCCACAGACACAAAGTTCAGCGTTCCACCTGTGAACGTCGCGGTGTACACAGCCGCCAATGCTGAGGCATCCTCGCTAAGCCAAGGGCGAATCACCCATCCAAAGACGAGCACCGCAAAAACGGTGGCCAAGACAGACACCAGAAAAGGGGGCAGGAGCCGACGGGCGTCAGGCAGCACGCGACGCAACTCGACAGCCAGCAGAAGCTCAACGATGGCAAGGGAGGTGAGGGGACCATTCACCCAACCCGACACACCAGCATCAGGCTTCCAACCACTCAGGTTGGCAATCAACAAGCCCAACGGTTCACACGAGCCAACCACCAACCCCCGGCCGTGATGCCAGCGATCACCAGCCATGACGCGGTGATGTCCACTGATGCGGTCATGGGGTGTGCACAATCACAGCAAGCATCGCTGAGGTCATGCCGTCACCAACGCGGAAATCTGCTCAAAGCCATGAATCGAAATTCTGAGAGCGCGCGATGACGCCCACACCGAAACTGTTTCTGGTCGTCCTCGGAGGACGTACAGCAACCAGCCACATTGAGCTGCATGATGTGCGCTGGGTTGTGGGGGTTGACATTGAGGCCACGATTCCAGCGCTGAAGCATCAATGGTTTGGCCTCAAACGAGGCCTGCACATCGACAGTTATGTCGCTGTTGAACATGTGGATGGATACAAGGTTGAGCTCATCCAGAGCCAACACGAATGGCCGGCAGAGATGGATGCGAAGCTCAGCAAAGGCTCAGACCAGCTCTGGTTTGTCAATCTCGGTGGGTACGACAGTGGCTCACTCCAGGAGTTGCATCAATTTGGCCTGATCGTTGCACCAAGCAAACCAGCTGCCAAAGCAAGGGCACGTCGACGTTGGCTGAATGACGCTGCTCAGGTGCACAAAGACGATCTCTATGGCATCGACACATTGAACGTCGTCGATGACTGCCTACCGATTGGAGATGTCGAGGGTTGGCGTATTCATCTGATACCGGATCCATCCAGCAACATCAAAGATCTCAAACCCGACTGGTTTGGCTACCGCTTGATTTAAGCGTTATCAATCACACATCCGAAGCTTCAACGCAGTTGCATCCCCAGGGGCTTCGGAAACAAACGAAACAACCCTCCATTGGCCAATCCGTTGCATTGTGGAGATGCCATAACCAGTTTGAAATCAGGAAATTGCTGATTGGAAGCCTGTAACAAGCAGCGTTGATATTGCAGTGAATTATCGGCAATATGAAACACAACTGTCAAACAAAGAAAAGCAACAACGCCCTGTCGAAGTGAAAGAGGCATCAGACCATGTTTGCCGAATGATTATCTTAAACAGATTCAAGGGCCGGTGCCGAGTGCACTGAGCAATGAAACAAGGAACAATCCAATTGACACAGGAAGATTTCCAGTTCAGGCGTCGCCATGATTCATCCAAGCCAACCATTGTGCTGAAGCGCTCGTGATTCCATAGATCAGGATTAACTGGCATTTTTATGGACCAAGATCAAGCAAGCCTGTGGTCATGAATCACATCCACAGATGCGACTCAGGCCTAATCGTTGGTCACAAAGGTCCACCAGGACTCGAGCCGCTGCAAAGACCCGTACCAAAGCTTGCCGAAGAAACCACCATGGGCGGTGTCCGGCTGAACCAGATGTCGAGCACCCTTCAACAGGGCTGACTCCACTGGTACCAGTCCATCACCACTGAGTTCTGCGTCACCGGCAATGCTTTTGTAACTGCCAGACGCCGTGCGTCGGCTGAATGACGACGCGTTGTCTCCATTCAGATCGAGCTCGCCCGCAATGGCGACGTAGTCCACCCCCGGCTCGTAGCAGCCCGGAAAGCGTCGATCCACCAACATGCGCAAGGGTGTGGCACGAACTGCCTGATGCGGACTGCCCAACGTGATCAGTCGGTCACAGCGAGTCGCACCGTGATAGCCACGACCAAGAACGGGTTCATCGCTGAGATAGAGGCGCAACATCACCCCACCTGAGCTGTGTCCAATCAAGGTCACGCGACCAGTCAGCGATGAAGCTTGGAGCTGTTGCACGAGGGCATCGACACGATCAAGCACCCGACGCCAGCCAAACCCCCAAGTGGTCAGCAGCCATTCCAGTCGTGTGACAGGAACCACATGCGCATCAAAAACACCTAGTTGCTTAAGCCAGGCAGCCATCGGTGCATAGGCCTCTGCCGTAATCAAAAAACCTCCAAGGATCAAGACAGGCTGCCGGGGGTCAACGGTCGTCATCTCTCCGATGTTGACGAAACAGCGCCATCATCCATGCAGAAGCAGGCGAACAGATGACGCCGGAACGCGTTGCCGACTATCCACGGCCCCCACGCTTGGAGACTAGTGGTGACCATGTGCTCGTTCAAGTGGGAGGCGAGGTGTTGTTTGAAGGTCAAGGAACGCAACGCGTTCTGGAGACTTTCCACCCTCCCACTTATTACCTGCCGCCCGATGGCGTCAACACATCCCTGCTGACAGCGGCTGTTGGGCGCAGCTTCTGTGAATGGAAAGGGGTGGCTGAATATTTTGACGTTCAAGCAGGTGGCAAAACCATCCAACGCGCAGTTTGGCGTTATCCAACACCAACTCCAACTTTCATGGCCATTGCAGGTTGGTACGCCCTATATCCAGGCTTGATGGATGGCTGTTGGCTTAATGGAGAGCCAGTCACCGCCCAGGCAGGGGGATTTTATGGAGGTTGGATCAGTTCTGCCGTGGAAGGCCCCTTTAAAGGTGATCCCAATCACCCTGAATTGATCTAATCGGTGAACAATGAATGAGCTCATTGGATTGTTGAAGCACCAACCCAAAAATTCAAGAATCAGTGGTCTGATCTCAGCATTGGAAGCAGAATCGACTGTTGATCTTGCGACTAGCGCCGATTCGTTAGAAGGCGTTTGGGAACTGCGTTGGAGCAGTGCCACACAACCCTGGTTGCAGCAAGCTCCGTGGCTTGAAAATCTGCAAGTGCTGGATCCAGCGACGCAGCGGGGTATGAATCTGCTCAGATTGTCTGGACCTCTGGCTGGAATGGCTGCCATCTCAGTCGAAGCTCAACTCAGCCTTGAGCTGCCGAATCGTGTGGGCGTGTGTTTCTGTCGCGGTGGATGGCGAGGTCCAAAGATTGCTGGATTACAGCGGCTCGAACTGATGAAACAACTGAATCAATCCTTTCCTGCGTGGCTGGATATCACGGTTCTCACGACAAACCTACGCGTTTGTCGCGGCAATGTAGGAACAATATTCGCGCTGCTTAAAAGGGACGACTTGGCAATCTCTGACTTCCTTCCTCCTTCCAAAAAGCAGAAATAAAGAAACTTGTGGATGATGATTGGATCAAACACCACAACAATCTGTTCCACAATTCAAGGCAGTAAGGCGACCGAAAGGGAACAACGAACAATAACTATGATCAATCACGATTGGATTGATCCCTGCCAAGCTCAAGGCACACACCTGTCAGAAGCAGATGGTCTGGGCTCCTGAAGCGGCCCGAAGTGTCCAGCAATGCACAGCAAGAACCTTTTTGGTGCTAGAAGACAACATCCCTTTTGAAACAAGATGCAGCTCTACAACGTCACTTGGCAGTTCCCAGAGATCGAAGGCCAAAAGGCTGCCTACACCAAGTTGATTGAGTACATGGCGAGCGGCGCCGAGGGTGACCGCATTGATGGCTTCGAGTTGATCAGCCGCACACACTGCCCTCAAACCGGCAGTGGCGTTGTGATCTGCAAAGCAGAAAGCAGCATGGTGCTGTTCAAGCACTTTGCTCCTTGGCGCGCGATGTTTGGCGTGGAATTTGAGATGCAGCCTGCTTTCACCGATGAGGAAGTGTGTGCATGCCACAAGGAGTTGTTCGAAATGATGAGTGCCTGAACACCTACTCACTCCTAAACAATCTTGTTGAAGCCCCAGCTCAAGCTGGGGCTTTTTTTCTAGTGCTTGGATTTGATGTTTTGAATCAGAGAGAGGGGACTGAGCTCTAAACCCGATCAGGGAGAGCAAAACCTGCAATCAAGACAACACAACGACGATGAAGTTATCTTTAAGAAATGGGAGACCAACAAACCGACACAACTAAAAACGTTGAAACCTATGATTTGATAAAACTAAAATTGACCAGATATGTTAGAAAAATAATTCAACGAGTGAACAAAGCAAAGAGTAACCCATGGATCAATGAAGATTGAGATTAATTTCGCACTTGGACAATTCACCATGAGCAAAAGCTCCTCTTGGCGAAGATCCCACCCCAGAGCCCTTCTTCTGTTCGTTCAACACCTTGGCCTATGAAGAACAAATGTCAATTGTTGAATCATCGGTATGCTACCTAAACCCATGTCCTCGTGAGTTGTTCGACGAGACGATGTGAACCGATTTCATGGGATTGACGCAGAGACAGATCCTACGAATCAAATTGACTCCCTGCATTCATTCTCTAAAATATTGTTCAACTAGCAATGAAAGAAAACACAATCGTTAATGTCTTAATAAGTAATCTACAATTCAGATCATGGCTGCTAGAAGACTCAAAAGTGACATCACAGACTCTCCAAGACTCATCATGACTGCCAGGGAATATTGGACAAGCTAGCTGACGGCAATAAAAAACTTAGAGATCAGAAAATAAGAAATGAAGCAATGTCATCGTCAGCAATGAGGACGTTGCTTATACGACGTGATCCCAAATTGAGATAGGGCATCAAACATATCAACGGCAATCGTCAAGAGCCCGTCAGAAATCGGGCTCCCTAGCTGTCAAGACAAACCCTCTTTCTGACGAATGACCCAAGCCGTTGAAGCTTGCTGCTGCTTCCAAGCCACCAAGAGATCCTTCGCGAGGTCACGCAGCTGCTGGAGATCTTCGAAACTATCGATTTCCCTCGAAAACTTTTCCACTTCGAACTTTTGACCAAGAGTCAGAGCAATCGGTTCCATCAGCATTCTCAGCTTGGCAAATGCAAAGTACCCCAGATATTTTGTTTGGGCAAACCAAAAACGTAGTCGTTACAACCGATTCAAGGAAAAGATGCTCAGGCCAATACAATTTGCTGATTACAAAACATTGCCTGACTTTGCTAATGACTTGGATTTGCTTTGCTGAATGACCTAGAAAAGGCTTGCAGCAACTCAAGTCGATGCATTTTTCCTGGCAAAAACATCTTGAATTATCCAGGACTGTATCCACCACTGCAGACAAAGATTCTGGAGTTGCACTCGCTCTAATGGGCATCGCCCTGACATTGCTGTCGAAGGATCTGTTGGCTTACGAACTGGAGATTGCTCCTGTCAGCCAGGAGGAATTTGATCTGAGCCAACTGTTTGGCTGACCGATCACCAACCGGATCACCGTCTAAACGCCGACCGGGACAAAAAGGCGTCCTCTCAGCCGTTGGACTTGGAGAACAGCTTGCTGGTTGAGCAGACGCCTGTTGACAAATCACCCTTAATCTCGTCAGTGAGCGCAATGTTGGCAATGCGTGATTTGACTGATGTCAGACCCTTTCGAAGTTGCGCAGACTAAGCGCATCTTCTGATTCAGGGGCGTCCAATGCGAGACGATGGTCCAACTGAGCAGGGGTTAGGAGCTGCCTGACTGGCTTGACGAGCCCCATAGCCAGACGCTTCGAACTCCCCAATCAGCCTTGTGACTGCAGGGTCTGAGCATCCAGCAAGACAGCTAGGCCGTCTTTCGATCACGGGAGACGGTCTTTCTAGTTCTGTGTGATTTGTAGCGACAACGAGCAGCCAACCAGATCTAAAAGGGAACATACGCTTTTTGAGCCATGCCATCCATCGTCAGGACCCAAGGCCAAACCAAGAAGCCACAGAGCGCCAAACCAGCAACGTTGCTTGCACGACCGATCTATCCCGGCAACCAAGACAAAAACGAGCACCACAGGACCTCTCACTGAGGTCCAAGGTCATCCAAACAAACCTGTCCTCAGCGAAACGTTGAGGTTTTTTTTTGCGAACAGAAGAGAGATCAATCCAATTCCCAGCATTCAGATCCATGGGGAGTCAGCAAGCACACCACGTGAGCTTCAGTGCTGATCACGCGATAGGTGCGTCCATCAGCTTCTGACTTCACCCGGGCATGCCAGTACGCATGGTCTTGATTGGTGTGTTGGGTTTTCGAATCCCAACCATGTTGCGTGAGCTCTTGAATCGTGAACACAGCATCAGCCTTTGTTGTCACTCACGTTGGAAGACATGGATGATGAATGCCAATGAACAATAGAAAGTGCTCGGGATTGCTTCATGGCCTGTGGCACATGAACCTGGAAGTGCTGTGAAATCAGAAAAAAGCCGGTGTCACCATCCCGACCTGAGTCGACGCATCTCCCCTCGCCCAGAAAGGAGACTCGAAAACCTTGTTGAGATGATCCAGAACTGATGGTGACGAACAACACCATTCACTCGCCTGGAGAGGAAGTGGCAACGGATAGGCAGATTGCTATCCGTTGGGCTCAACAAGGTTGGCCTTGCAACAGGCCATTCCACGAGACACAGCAAAAAAAAAGCCCCGTCGAAGACGAAGGCTTTGAGTGGTGTGAGGAGTTGGTGTTTCACCAACCACCATCGGTCTAAGACAAGAAGGGGCTTTTTGTAGGCTCTTTAAAGATCTGGTCACAGATAACTGGCACTGTGACGCTTCTTGCTCAATGAGATCACCATGCAACGAACAGCGGCTCAAAAGCTGCAGGAGGATGACCGGGCAAGGCGCTCACAAAGGAAACTTCAGAGTGAGATCTTGATTGACGACGATAAGAAGCCTAGTCTCTCTGAATCGCCCAATTACCCGAATTCGAAGAGGGCCATGTCACTCTCCAAGAATGATCTTGGCATCACAAGCATGAATGACTTGGTGGACTGGACTGGGTCGTATATGCACTTCAAACAAGCGCTGGAAATGGCGGCTTGGAAGCGTGGTGAAGCGCTCAGCTATCTCGATGCCTTTCCTGCCTTTCGAGATCGATTTAAAAAAGAGTTGATCAAGCAGAGACACTTGGAAGCTCGATTACCAAAGGCCATGCGAGACAAAATCGCTGCAAACAAACCTAACCTGAAGTTGGTCGAAACGATCTTATTCGAGCACAACAAAACTCCTTTAATGTGACAAACAAGTGAATCAAATACACTTCCAAGATGAATAACGGGATATCAAATCGATCGATCAAGACTCATTCAGTTTGACCCATTTGCAATCACCACCAAATTTAAAACATTCAAGAGGCAATTGAATGCTTTGCAATTAAAACGTGAACGCGTGAGTTTTGTTCATCCATCATCATTTGATTGTGACTCCTTTCAACGCAAGTCAATGATCCTTATCCTCTGATCCATCGCAGCATGATCAACACAGGAACCCATCCATGCCAGATGCAGATTGACATCGTCATGCAATCTCCATTTTCAAATGCCAGACATTGATGGGATCCGAGGCGATTGGATCTGGAGCAACCGACAACCCACCGATGCCCCTTGGCACCGCTGCTTCGTCGACGCACGACGACACTGCAAGAACTGGTTCAGGCAGCCTGAAAGATCAAAACCAACACCAGCACAACCAGACCCAGCACGATCCAGAACAGGGGGCTGGACTGTCCACGGGGGCTCGCTCGAATCGGAGACCCAGCTCGACCTGAAGCGCGACGCTGATCGGCGGGTGTTCCACACCGGTTGCATACCAGGCGTCCACCAAGTGAACGATCTGCACGAAAAGAGCTTGAGCCGCATTGAACGCAGCGTCGGGTCGACATCAACTCGATTTCCAACCAAAGCCAGAATCATCGAATGAACCCTGATGATGCAAGCAACAGAAATTCCCCCTGGCTGGACCTTCAGTCTGTTGAAGCATGGATGGATGGTCACCGGGTCGTCCACAACCTCAGCCTGAGGCTCTGGCTAGGGGAATCAACAGCCATTCTTGGCCGCAACGGAGCTGGCAAAAGCTCTTTAGTGAAGTTGATCAATCGCAGTCTTTATCCTGTGGTGCAGCCGGGTTCGCACCTACGCCTGTTTGGCAGCGAAACCGTGAATCTCTGGCACTTGCGCCAAAGACTGGGTGTTGTGAACACAGAGCTGGAGCATCGCATTCCAGCAGCAATGACGGGGAGAGAACTGCTTCAGTCGGCCTTTTTCGGAGCCATCGGGCTTGGCCAGGACCGCCATCCAAGTGACGAACAGTGCCAGCGAACGAATTCACTGCTCGAAAGACTCGACCTTCAAACGCTGAGCGACATTGGTTTTGGTCAGCTGTCCGATGGGCAGAAACGTCGCCTGTTGATTGCGCGATCTCTCGTGCATGATCCCGACGTTCTCGTTCTGGATGAACCCATCAATGGCTTGGATCTGCGGGCACGCCACAAGCTGTTGGCGCTGCTCCGCGATCTCTGCAGGAACGGAACCACCTTGGTGTTGGTGACGCATCAGGTGGATGCAGTCATCCCAGAAATTCAACGGGTCGTGGGGCTAACGGAAGGCGAAGTGAGCCTTGATGGCTCTCCTCGAGACACATTGACGGCGGATCACCTGTCGAGTTTGTTTGACACTCCCCTTACGGTTTTGGAAAGCCATGGCTACCGCCAGGTGCTTCCCGCCTGATCATCCTGAGAGTGTGAACGTGCGAATCATCCCTGTGTGAGTGACCTCGGCAATGCTTCAAGGGGAGTGGGCAAACCAGAACCGCTCGAGAAATCTGGGTGAGGTGCCATCGGGACGGAAGCCGATGTCATAACCTCGCCTCGCCTGCGGGGTGACGCCTTGAACACCAACGCCAGAATCGATGCCCTCCAGCTCATGCTGACCGATCTGCGCATGCGCAACGAACCAATCCGGCACAAAGCGGCATTCCGCGGTTGTCAGCCGGAATTTCAGGCGTTGGTCACTCAATTGATCGAGCAACTCGAAGCCGAGCTGATCGAGGAGAAGCAGAAATTCCGTGCCGCTCAACGGGGCTGATTCTTGTAAGCAGCGGGTGCCAACACGAGGAACACATACCACCAGCTCAACACCAGGACCGAAACAGGCACGGTGATCCAAAGCCGATGGAGAAGCATCCAGCTCGAAACCATGGCGATCAAACCTGTCAGCAGGATCGACCAGGGCTGACACCACATGGGTTTGTGCGCCCAAAGATCAGGGTCCTGTGAGTCCGTCACCGCAGCTGCTCAAGGGAACCGGCGTCGTGAAGCCGAACCAGATCGTCATAGCCACCAATCAGATCGCCATCAATGAAGATCTGAGGGAACACACCCCGACCACTGCGCTGACGCCAGGCTTCAAACTTCTCGTCGCTATCCACAGTGTCGAGCTGATAAGGAATCGCAAGCCGGTTGAGCAGCTGCATCGCCCGGTGACACCATGGACAGCCTGGAAGCACCGCCACCTCGACACGTTTCTGCGCAGGGCCAGGGTGTGCTGTTGGCAGACCGCTCAATCCCAACAACACCTGAGCACCCTTCAGCACGAGGGTTCCAGGCTCCAAATGACCACCCCAAACCTGACAGGCTCCGTCGGAAAGGCTGAGATGGAGGTGAACGCCTTCAGGGGAGAAGGTGCCATTGAGAGTGATGATCTCCAGCTCTCCCTGCAGACGTGTCGGCTGCTCCTGACCAGGACATTGGAAGGACGCCTGTGAAAGATTGCCGACGACGCCAAGCACAAATCCACTGAGATTGCGCTCGGCTGCAAGAGCGCTGAGCGTGTGGTGAAGGTCATGCCCGGGGTCCAGCTGCAGGGGCAGGGTCTCCATCCGGACAGATCAAACAAACTGGGACAGATTACCGCTACCCCCCGCAGCGGTACTGCGGTACGATCAAGTTACAGTTCAGTAACGTGTCCGTGTCATTCCTTCAAGCATTGCTGGACGAGCTCCGTGACCAGCTGGAAGCAGAACCCCTGCCACTCACAGCGGCTCAAGTGGCGGAAGCGGCGGATTCAGAACGGCTGAATGTGACCCTGCCGGGAGGTGTCATGAATCGCCTCAAACAACAGGCTCTTGCGGAAGGGCGCAGCTGCAGCAGTCTGGCCACCTTTTTGATCGAGGACGGCTTAAGACGGCACGCGATGCTGCGCTAACACCACGCGCGCTAGCACCACTCCCAGGAGGGCACATCAGTTCAGCAAGCGATTTGTGATCTGCTTCACCATGCCGCTGCGCTGAAGCTGCAGCAACTCCACATCGATCGGAGTCCTTAGCGCATTATCGACCGGCAGCACAAATCCATAGGTCTGCGTGGCCAACGCAAAGGGGGCCATTTTGAAGGGTGCCTCTGGATTTTGTTGGAGGTAGTAGCGCATCGGAGCCGCGTCGAACAAGACCGCATCCACGTCACCGGCGGCGAGCAAGGCGATGGCTTTGGGGAGCGTGTCGGCCTGCTTCGGTTGTGCTCCGTACAACCTCGCCCAGGTTTCACTCGTGGTGCCAACCACCACAGCGACAGACTTATCGCGCAGATCCGATCGCTCGCGAATGGTTGATGGCTCCAGTTTCGAGAGCGAAACAGTGAAGGCAGACGCCAATCCAGCAGTGATGGATGACAGAGCCAGCAACGACATCAACATCCAAACGCCGGCAATCGTTCTGCCGGTTCTGGAGGTGGGAGCACGATCGCCATAGCCGACGGTGGTCAAGGTCACCAACGCGAACCACATGCCGTTGCCAACGCCTTTGAAATAAGGGCGAGGGAAATGTTCCGAATTGCGCCGTCGTTCAGCCAACCAGATCAGGTTCCCTACTACGAACAGCAGCACCATCAATCCACCCAGGGAGGAGAGCGCAGCCCAACCAAAAAAAGGACTGAAACGCGACCACAAGCTGGGGGGCCGCATGGGGATCATCAGACCCTCCTCCCCATGAAAATACGGTTGAGTGAAATCGATTTTTGGATTGGCGAGACGATCGGGAGTGATACTGATCGGCCCAATGGCCAGATCAACATCGCCCTGGCCCACCGCTTCGATATTGGCCTTGGAGTTGGGTTGAGGCACGTAGACGAAGGGGCGATCAAGACGGCTGGCTGTTTCCTCCCAGATCTGAATGCTGATGCCCTCCAAACCATCCGAGTCTGAAATCACAAAAGGAGCAGACCCGCTCACGCCCACCCTGATCACCTGAGGCGCCGCTAGGGACGGAGCTGACCATCCCAACAGGGCAACCAGAAGCCATGACACTCTTGAAATCACCGTCATCGGATTCAGCCGTTTTGCTCAAGCCGCTTAACGATCACCCCCATCGCAACCAGGGAACCCAGCAGAGCCAGCAACAAGGCGAGAGTCATCGACAGTTCAACAAACGATGGATGTAACACCGACATTGCCATCTCTTGTGCAGCGAAGCCATGCCAACCCTTCACAGCGGTGAAGGTTTCCAAGCAGTCCGAAAAAATCGCTGCAGAATGAAAAGCGGTTGGAACTTCACTCTCCGCATTGTCCGTCCGGCATGCCACTGACCCTGCTGAGCAGAGCCGGAACACGCAAGTTCCACAAGCCATCGCCCCTGGCGAGAGCTACCACTGGAGCTGGAACGCCGAAGAACTCATACTTCTTGGCCAGAAAGCGCTCTGGAGGCCCGCAGGAGGTGAGCTGTTCGTTGCTGACTTGCATCTCGGCAAAGCCGAGGTGTTTCAGGCCTGCGGGATTCCGCTACCCAGCGACGGTGATCAAGCAACCTTTGGGCGACTGGAAGCGCTCTGCGCGACGTGGCAGCCCACGCGCCTTATCATCCTCGGCGATTTGATCCATGGTCGCCTGGGGTTGACCGAACGCCTGCGGACGGACCTTCAGACCCTCGACCAACGCTTGAACACCAACGTTGTGCTGGTGGGTGGAAACCATGACCGGAGCTTGCCGAGTAGAGAACGCATCCAGCAGCGATCCTTCAGGGTTGGAGACCTTTGGCTGAGCCATGAACCCGAACCGCCAGGCGACGGCGAGCCAGGGCTGAATCTCTGCGGTCACGTTCACCCCGTCGCCATCGTTCGCCAAGGCCCCGATTACCTGCGATTGCCCTGCTTCGCCTATGAGGCATCCCATGAACGGCTGTTGCTGCCTGCCTTTGGCGCCTTAACAGGAGGCCATGATTGCGGTCAGGTGGATCGCAAATGGTTGGTGGCGGAGGATCGGGTGATGGCCTGGCAGGACCCCTCGCCACCATCGCGTCGACGCAGGTGGGCCCAATGAACCGCTCTCGCTCCACGGCGGTGGCCCCCAGAAGCAAGCAGAGGCGCCAGCAGCGCCGCAAGACCAGGCGTAGCCATTGGATGCGCTGGCAACGACACTGGCTGATTTTGGGAGTCCCTGTCGCAGCCTTTGCAACCTTGGTGTTTTTGGCCCCACGAGAGCCAGACCCTGCAGACCAGTACTCGAGACAGCATCAAGCCAAAGACGTTGCACTTGGATCGTTTCGTTACCAGCCGAATGAGGAGGTGTACGCCTTGGATTTCGATCCGCGCAACGTGCGGTTTGGGCTGCTGGAGGGATGGGATCGCGAGCAGGAGGCGTTTGCCGACGACGCTGCACTGGCTTTCGTCTCCGGTCCGATGTACGAGCGGCACATCGATGCGAGAGGGCAGGAGATCACCGTCCCCTTGGGTGATCTGAAGTTTGGCCGCCGGCTCTGGCGCGGGAGGAACCGCACAGCATCACGCCAGCGGGCGTTCATCGGAATCCGGCGCAATGGCTCAGTCGATTTCGGCTACGGGGAGTTGAACCAAGACCGCATGACGACCTACGACACCTTCGTGGGTGGTTTGCACAGCATCTACAACGACTTGGAGGCTCCGCCCAGCAACTACAAAGGGGCCTACAGCATCAGCATGGGCCAGCGCATCCGGTACTACCTGCCAAGGATCCGGATGGTCTATGGACTGCGCCGGGATGGGCGCCTGGAAATGCTGATGAGCCGGGATGGGCTCACCCTCGAACAAACCAAAGCCCTCGCTCGACGACGTGGCCTTGTG
Source organism: Synechococcus sp. A18-25c (assembly GCF_014280035.1). Classification (NCBI taxonomy): domain Bacteria; kingdom Bacillati; phylum Cyanobacteriota; class Cyanophyceae; order Synechococcales; family Synechococcaceae; genus Synechococcus; species Synechococcus sp. A18-25c. The sequence goes on along the minus strand of NZ_CP047957.1, from coordinate 1,281,855 downwards.
GCGGCCTACATGCCTGACCATGCCTCCAAAAGCCGTTTGATCATTCCAGGGGTGAAGGGATTCACCGAGGAGGATGCCAACTGGATCAGTGGTGGAGCGACCAGCTTCGTGCACGTTCCCTATCTGCTGCGACTCAGTGAACGTCGCCAGCCTCTTCAAGGAAGCCTGATCAGCACGTTGTCCCAACAGGAGCAGAACCAGGCCGGGTGTGATGGACCACTCAACTGCAGCCGATGGGCCGGACACCAACTGATGGACCGCGCTCTGGCAGGACTGAACCGGGTGATCGAAATGGGACTGGAGCCGATAGCCCGGGTGCTCTGGTCTCCCAAACGCACACCACTGAATCCAGACCCAACCCCGCCGCAGTCGCTGGGCCGCACCGAGCGCACCCCAATTCCCGAGCCACCGACCACCGCAGACCCACGGCTGCTCCTCGAGCAAAACGAGAGACCTGATGAGGTGCTGAGTGATGGGCTTGACCCTTTGCTGCCACCGATGGAACAGGGACTGCAACCGGATCTACCGCCACCGATCCTGCTGGAACCAGACGCTCACCTTGCTGATCGAACCATGGACGGTGATCTCGAGCCAGCCGTCATCCCCATAGACAGGACGATGCACCCGCATCCCCCCGCGCCGCCTCCGCTGCCACTACCACAACCTTGAATGTCCAAACGCGTTGCCTAAGCGAGACATTGGCCACAATTTACTTTTATAAAATGTAAAAAAATATACCTCTCTAGCAGTGAATTTCGATCCATCACAAGCGGTTGATTGATGCACAACAAGAGCCGTAGATCTTTTCAAGATCGAGATCATCACCGTGGCTTTTGTTAGTCGTGTCTGCCAAACCTCCAAAGGTTCCACCATTGATGCCATCGGACAGGGGCAGTACCGCGTCTGCAACGAACGCTGTGGATGCACGGTGAAGACAGGGCTTTGGGCTGCCTATGAAGCGCTCCGAGAGCTGGAGCAACGCACCGTTCACTGATTCAGACACCAAGCAGTGCCCTTCAAGGCAACCAACACCCGAATGGGACCAAGCCTTGATGAATCGCAATCAGTCACGATCTGCTGGCAGATCAAGCTTCACCGCAGAAACAATCCATTGCAATCGTCGGTTGGAGGTGTCTGAAAGCAGATCGTCTCCGGCGACCAGTACCCCACGGCAGGGAAACGAAGTCCCTGGCGTCGTGCTTCAGCATCCACCGCCGCAACACCCTTGGCCGTTACCAACACGTGCCCAGGCACCTCCACTTGATCAAGAAAATCTTGCTCCGGCATTTCCTTTTGAGGAGCCGCTGCCAAAGGCAGCGAACAAAGGGTGACGGCTGTTGCACAGGCCATGGGGAGCACAGAGCGGAATGACATCAAGTCCGACACAGCGAAATCAGTGCAGAGAGTTCAGTGAAAGCCAATCGGTGAATGCAACTGCTGAGCTTCAACCGAGACTTCATCCTGCCCATGGATAAACGGCTCAACCAAACCATGCCCGTTGCCCTCGCCTCGGGAACGGCCAAGGTGACTTGGTTGATTTCAGACTGATCAACGTTCGCCATCAGCATTAAACCGATGGCTTAGCGCTCAATCTCAAGCCTGCGTTGAAGCGAGGGCCCGCACAACGTCGCCACGGGTCAACACCCCGACAGGGCAACGTTGCGCATCCACCACGATTAAACGCTGGGTGCCTTTCTCATGCAGCATTGAGGCCGCTTTCGGCAACGGGAGGCTGATCGCACAACTGTGACTGTCCCGTCGCATCAGATCACCAACGGTGTTGCCCAGCACCTGATGCACTTGGCGATCCCAATTAAGGGGATTGCGCAGATAGATGACGCTGTCGAGCAACATCACATAAGGGCCGGCGTCCACACCGCTCTCGCGCACCATCAGATCCTGTTCGGTGAGCTCTCCGATCAGGGCGCCCGTGCCGTCGATCACGGGCAAACCGCTGACGTGATGGTCACTGAGCAGCGTGACCGCATCCTGAAGGGGCGTCTCAGCAGTCACCGTCAGCACCGGAGCGGACATCACTTCCCCGACCGTCTGCTGAAGCACCATGGGATCTGAACAACTGAATGCATTCTGAGCCTTGGTCTCTCCCTGGCGACGGTGGGCCGACCGCTTCACCCTGATCCGCGCCGTTCTCGGTGCTCCCCTGCTGTTGCTGCTCTCGTCAGAGCAGTTCGCCCTGGCATGGCTTTTGCTGCTGTTTGGTGCCTTCACTGACTGGGCGGACGGCTGGATGGCGCGTCGTGCCGATGGTGGCAGCAGCTGGGGAGCACGCCTTGACCCTCTGGCCGACAAGTTGATGATCAGCGCACCGCTGATCTGGCTAGCGGCCACTGAACAGCTGCAGGTTTGGTCGGTCTGGCTGCTGTTGGCACGCGAATTGCTGATCTCGGGATGGCGAGCGGGCAGCTCAAGCGGCGCTCCTGCCTCGTGGCTTGGGAAATGGAAAACCACCCTTCAATTTCTCAGCCTGTTCCTGATGCTGTGGCCCAAGAGCTGGGGCTCGGCCCAGTTCACAGAGATCATCCATGCGCTGGGCTGGTGGTTGTTCTGGCCCGGACTGGGCCTCGCGCTTTGGTCGGCTTTGGCTTACCTCAAGCCCCAATCAACGCAGCATCAGCGCTGAAATCAGGATCAGCACTGGGGGTCAACGCGTAGTCCCTGCTGTAGCTGTCGGCCATGCACGCTGCTGCATCAAACCTGGGCGTCCAGGCCAGTTCGCGTTCAACCCGAGTGATGTCCGTCAGGAAATGACTCAATCTCAGAGGGAAAGCCTTGCGGGCTTTGGGATCCAGCCCACTGGGGTCAAAGCAGCGAAGATCCAACCTGTCCACGTCACGGCCACAGGCGACAGCCGCCGCGTGGATCAAGCCTCGGAAGGTAATGCCCTGTTTCGAGGAACAGTTGTAGATGCGATTGCAGGCAGCATCCACCTCGAGGCTGCGGGCCATCGCTTCAGCAAGATCCTCCACATGACCGATCTGGGTGATCGTGGTTCCATCGCCAGGCAGAGGGATCGGCCTGTTGTGAACGATCCGATCAAAGAACCATCGCTCCACCGGGTTGTAGTTGCCAGGACCAACGATGTAAGTAGGGCGGAAGCTCGTGAAGGGAACCCCCTCGCGCATCAGCCATGTTTCGGTTTCTCCCTTGCCGGCGTGCCGGCTGGCCGGATCGAGAGGGCTGTCCTCAGTCAGAGGCCAGACATCACTTCCCGAATACACACCCGCTGAGCTGACATACAGAAAACGATGGGCCGGCACGCCGGTGCGTTCCAGCACGCGTTGGCTGTCATGCAACGTGCGTCCTGAACTGTCGACGATCACATCGAAATGACGGCCCTTGAGTTGATCGAGAGCTGGATCGTCTCCGCGATCACCGTTCACCGCCTCAACCCCTTCAGGCACAGGCTGCCGACCTCGGGTGAACACGGTGAGCTGGTGCCCCTGATGCAGCAAACGGCTCACCAGAGGCTTCCCAACGAAACGGGTTCCTCCCATCAACAGGATTTGCACGGTCAGCCAATCAGAACGGGGGGTATTGAAGCGTGCTCGCCTCACCCATGCAGGATGGGAAGCAGTCCAACCCCTCGACCATGCAGATCATTCCCGCCATTGACCTGCTGGGAGGTTCCTGCGTTCGATTGCATCAAGGGGACTACGACCAGGTCACCCGTTTCAGTGACGATCCCGTTGCCCAGGCCCTGAGCTGGCAGGCTCAAGGGGCGGAGCGACTTCATCTGGTGGACTTGGACGGGGCCCGCAGTGGAGAGCCAACCAATGATGCGGCGATTCGAGCGATCACAGAAGCTCTCACCATCCCGGTGCAGCTTGGGGGTGGTGTGCGTTCGGCAGAACGCGCTGAAGACCTGCTCCAATGCGGATTGGAGCGCGTCATCCTGGGCACCGTTGCCCTGGAAAAACCCGAATTGGTTGTGGAGCTGGCGGACCGCCATCCCGGTCGGGTGATCGTGGGCATCGATGCCCGACACGGCAAGGTCGCCACCCGGGGTTGGCTGGAAGACAGTGACACCGAAGCCACTGCCTTGGCTGCACGGTTCAGCGAATCGGCAATTGCCGCCATCATCAGCACCGACATCAGCACGGATGGAACGCTGGCAGGCCCCAACCTCACATCGTTGCGGGACATGGCCAAGGCCAGCGCGGTGCCGGTAATTGCCTCGGGAGGCGTTGGCTGCATGGCCGATCTGCTCGCTCTTCTGGCGCTGGAACCGCTAGGCGTGGAGGGTGTGATCGTGGGCCGCGCGCTCTACGACGGCCGTGTGGATCTCAAGGAGGCGTTAATGGCACTAGGCAACGGACGCATTCAGGATCCGCCGGCCGGTGTCATGGCCGATCTGGCCTGAACTCTGAACGTCGTCTTCACTTGACGTCGGTTTAACCTGAAGTCGTTACGACGACTGCCGTGGAGTCGCCAGCCCAGTCACCCCTGATCCAGGGCGCCGGAGGCGAAGGCACCTTGCAGGATGCGTTCGACCGCTGTCGGCACTTGGGCATGCGCCTTAGCCGTCAGCGGCGAATGGTGCTGGATCTCCTCTGGACGGAAGCCAGTCATCTCAGTGCACGGGACATCTTCGAACGACTCAATCAACAAGGGCGAAAAATCGGACATACGTCCGTGTATCAGAACCTCGAGGCCCTGCAGACCGCTGGTGTGATCGAGTGCCTCGACCGTGCCAACGGGCGCCTATACGGCTATCGCAGCGATCCCCACAGCCACCTCACCTGCCTGGAGAGTGGCGCGATTGAGGATCTTGATGTTGAGCTTCCAGAGGCGCTGCTGAAGCAGATCGAACGGCGGACCGGTTATCGGATCGAGTCCTACACCCTTCAACTCAACGGACGTCCGAATTTGCCACTGGAGGATCAGGCTTAAGGCCGTTACCTTGCGCGCATAGGCGCAGTTCCAAGTCACCGTGAACGACCAGGTCCGGGAGATTCTTCTGTTCGCTCCCGAGCTCCTCGGTGAATCGCTGGCAGCTGAATTACCCACGGAAAACTGTCCCTGGCAGCTGAAACGATCGGCCGACGAACTCTCAGGCCATCCAGCCCTCGTGATTTGGTGTTTGCCCAGTGATCCCACGATGGTGATCGTTCAGCGGGAGATTCTGCAGTTACAGCAACGCTGGGCTCCCGCACCCCTGCTGCTGGTTCTCCCGGCCGACTTCCGTAATGACCCTGCAGAACTCCTCGCTCTGAACTGCGATGGAATTGTTCAGGACCCCGATCTGCAGTCGTTAAGGGAGGCCGTGCAGACGGTGCTCTCCGGAGGACGTGTGCTGCGCTTCCGTGCCGGCTCACCTGATGCACCGATACAGGATCAGCCTCTCGGCTTAGCGCAGGGACTGTTATTCAGTGGACTGCGGCAGATCGGACACGATCTGCAGGTCATGGAAGCCCTTCTCGATCCGCCCCCTAACGATGTCGTCCTGCAGCTCCTTCTGGAAGGGCGATGCCGGGAGCTGCGTGCAGCCAGAAATCTGTTGTTGTGGCTTTGGGGCCCCTTGCAAATGGGCTTAGCGGATGCCGTCCCCTTGCGCGCCAACAGCGAAACCCTTGACCTCACCCTCAGCGAACGCCAACCGAGCGCCGTTTGGAATGCCATCCAACAGCGCATTGAAGCAGCCATCGGGAATGGTCTGAGCAACAGCACCGGCCAACTGCTCGCCATTGAAGGACTCAACCCCGAACGTCGTCGCGACCTACTGTTGACGCTGCTGAAGCAGCTGCATGAAGTGCTGCTTCGCCTACGCCACGATGATCTGGCCAGCACCCGGGATTGCAAAGCTCTCAGTGAGCGATGGCAGTCCCTGCAAATCGAAGTGAAGCAACAAGCGCTGCGCAGCGTGGCCGGGAGTTACGTGAGGATTCCTCTTGGTGAGGATCTGGTCCCAGTTGCCGATCAGCTGCTGCAGCGCACGAATCTTGAGCAGATGGATGACGAACTCCCTGACCCCCAGTCGATGCTGGCGTCGTTAGTCCTGGATCAACCCGTCTTGGTGGAGGGCCAGTTGCTGCCCTCCGATGACCCCAGGGCATTGATGCAACTGGAAACTCTGATCAGCAACTGGCTAGTGCGCACCGCTGAAATGATCGGCTCTGAACTGCTTGGGGTCTGTGGCGATTGGCCGGAGCTCCGTCGTTACTTGCTTCAGCAGGATCTGCTCTCCACCAGGGAACTCGAACGGTTGCGCAATCAGCTGAACAGCCAGTCGCGCTGGGAAGACTGGATCGAGCGACCAATCCGGCTTTATGAAAGCCGCCGCTTGCTGTTTCAGCTCAAGTTTGGACGGATTGAACCGCTCTTGCTCACCGAACCACGTGATCAAGAGCTCAGACAGCTGCGTTGGTGGCAGCAGCAGGTGGCATTGCTCGTGGAAGCACGCGACGCCATTGCTCCACAGGTGCAGGCCTTGGTCCGTCGCATCGGCGATCTGATGGTCGTGCTTCTCACCCAGGTCGTCGGCCGCGCCATTGGCCTGATCGGCCGTGGGATTGCCCAGGGCATGGGACGCACCCTTGGGCGCAGTTAAGACACTTTCAATGTTCTGAGACGTTGCACGTCAGAATGCAGCGCTGGTTTCCGGATCCATGATCACGTTCGTGCTGCGTTTCACCGTTGCGGTGCTGTCTTTTTGCCTGATGGTGCTGCCGGTGCAGGCCGCACGCGACACGGACAGCTACGACGGCAACATCTTCGCGCTGTATGCCGGCAATGGATCTCTGGTCCCCCCCGCGATCACGCTGGCCGAATCCCAGGCAGCAGGGCGCACCAGCGTCATCGTCTACTACCTCGATGACAGCAGCACGAGCAAAGCATTCTCCGGCGCGGTCTCAGAACTGCAACGGGTGTGGGGAAACAGCGTTGACCTCTTGCCTTTGACGACCGACGCTTTGCAGGGACGGTCGACCAGCGATCCCAGCGACCCTGCCCATTACTGGAAGGGCACCATTCCTCAGGTGGTTGTGATCGATGGTGCGGGCAAGCTGCACCTCGACGCCGATGGCCAGGTTGCTCTGGAAAGGATCAATGCAGCAGTGAGTGAAGCCACAGGTCTTCCCGCTCCAACACAGGGAAGCATCAGCATGAGTTTCAACGAACTCAACACAGAGGTGATCTCCCGCTGATCCCACCTCAGGGACGCTTTACGCTGCGCGCCATCAAGTTCGGCTGCAAGACAGCGTTGCCATGTACGTTCTGCCCCTGATCCTTCTGCTCTTAGGACTCAGCGTGCTGTGGATCGAAGCGAGGCACCGACTGAGGCCCTCCTCTCCCCTCACGCTGCGCCAGATGGACTGGAGCGTGAGCAAGGCCAGCGGCAACCTTGAACTCTCCGGTTGGTTGGAAATCGCCAACCCGCATCAACGGATGGAGATCTTTGTCCCTGAATTGGAGGTCAAACCGGTGTTGATCGGTAACGACGATCTCAGCGACATCGTGATCAGTACCAGGGTCACGCCCCATCACCCGGACGAAGAAAGTCGACCGGACGGTTACTGGCCCGCTTACATCGTTAAGGGGCACAAGCGCACAAGCGTTCAGGTCAACGTCAGCCTCAGCTGCCGCGATGGCGGCGATGTGTCGAGCCGGGTCGATACCGTCTGGATGGACGTGCACTGGATGAACTATGGCCCGTTCGGCCGTCTGTCTCGCCGCGAAGGTGCGGTGGTTCCTCTGCGTCGGCCTGCAGCGCTGCATCAGGAGAACGCAACCTTCCGTTCCGGCGATGGCTGTTCAGTGCTCCCGCTAAAAACCCATCTGCTCGGACCGCTCGACAACACCATCGATGTGTTGCGTCACTACGCCGGCGAGCTTGTGCAATCCGGAGACATCCTCACCATCGGTGAAACGCCAGTTGCTGTGATCCAAGGGCGTTACACCCATCCATGCATGGTGCACCCCAGCTGGATTGCCAGGCTGCTCTGCCGGGTATTTCACCCCACTAGCAGTCTGGCGACAGCCTGCGGCCTACAAACGCTGATCGATCAGGTGGGACCGACTCGGGTCATCCTGGCCTGGTCGATCGGCCTGGCCCTCAAGCTGATCGGACTCAAAGGCTGGTTTTATCGCCTGGCGGGAGATCAGGCACGCCTGATTGACGACATCACTGGCACCACACCTCCCTATGACCAAACGATCGTGCTCGGTCCGCAGGCTCCCAAGCAGCTCTGCGATGAGGCTGCGGCATCCCTTGGTGTCTCCGTGGCCATCGTTGATGTGAACGACCTGGGCCGCGTGAAGGTGCTGGCCTCCAGCGCAGGCTGTGATGAGGAGCTGTTGGATCGGGCTTTGCGACCGAACCCAGCCGGCAACGCCAATGAGCGCACTCCGCTGGTGTTGGTGCGACCCGCCTGAATCTCAGCGAACGAAAGTCAGCGATACATTGAAAGGGTGGTTGAGAGCTGCCGTGGTGCCGACAGCGGGATACCGACTCCGGGTCGAGTCCCTCAAAACCAGCCATCTGGCGCAACTGCCCAACGCGCAGCCAGCTCCTTACGGACTGAACCCCAACAGTCTGCAGGGTTTGATTGTTCAATCCTGGTTCAGTCGTTTTGATGATTGGTTGCCTGAACCTCTCAATGCCCGTCTCACACGCGCTCTGGCCTTGATTGAATCCGGCGCTGAGTCAGTCGACAGAGTCGAAGCGCTGGCGTTGATGCGATCAGGCAACCGTCGTCAGACCTGCTGGCATCTCGATTTGCTGGCGTTAGCATCCCCGCGTCACTTCAGCCGCCACCAGGGCTTGAGGCTGCTGATCCAAGAAGCCCTCAATGACCAGACCGCTCGCAACCACAGCTGGTTGGTGCGATGCGATTCACAGGACAGGCCACTACTGGATGTGCTGCGGGAGATGGGCTTCCAGCCACTCCGCCGTTCCCGGATCTGGAACCCACCGATCGCTGAGGCCGAGGACGTCGCGGATCCGACCCCAGCGGCCCCGCTGCCTGCAAGTCTCGTCTGGTGCGACCTCACCCGAAACAACGTTCGGCAACTTCTCGCCCTGGAACAGGCCAGCATCAGCCCCCATCACCGGCAGATTCTTGATCGTCATTGGAACGACCTGCTGGATTTGCGCGGAGGAGGCTCCAAGTTGCTAGTGGCCGATCGCGATGGGAGCCGCCAGGTCATCGCAGGACTGATTCAACGGCCCTGGGGAATGGATGCTCCCCGACTGGAACTGATGCGTGGCCTGGCATGGGATGAGCGCATTGGAGCAGCCATGCCCACTGCTCTTGAGCATCTCCAACAACAGCGACCGACGCCGTCGTTGCTGGTGGCGGAGGACGATCAGACGCTTGGCGGGGTACTCGACGGCCTGGGTTGGAGGCCTGGCAGCCTCGAGGTCATGTTGGGACGCAGCGTGTGGCGACGGGTGAGCCAACGCAATCTTGGGGGCATTCGCCCGCTGCAATCGATGCTTGGACGTCTTCAGCCCCAACATCCACCCCTACCAACGCCCAGCCTGGCGCCCCGGCGGTGAGCGTGAGCCCAGAACCACGATCCGTTCTGAGCTTGGATGTCGGCCGGAAAAGAATCGGCCTGGCCGGTTGCGATGCCCTGGGACTGACGGTGACGCCAATCGCGGCGCTTCGCCGTGGGGCGTTCGAAGACGATCGAGAACAGATCACCCGACTTTGCAATCAGCGTCGGGTATCAGCCTTGGTGGTCGGGCTTCCACTCGATGACCGGGGCGAACCAACGGTGCAAGCTCGACACTGCAGGCGCTATGGACTGCGACTGGCCCAAACCCTCGCCTTACCGCTGGCATTTGTGAATGAACACAGCAGCAGCTGGGCTGCCGGGGAACGCCACCAGCTGCATGGTGATCGCAGCGGGCGGCTCGACAGTGCTGCTGCAGCCCTGCTGCTGGAACAGTGGTTGGTGGAGGGTCCAGAACCACAACCAATCGAGGCTGCGCCTGTCCAGCGTGGCGAGAAGGATGCTGATGCAGGATCCTGGTCTGAAACCACCCCAGCGCCATGAGCTCCAGCGGACCTGCCTCCAGCGGCGAGGTGCCCACCGTTCTCGTCAAGGACCGCGAAGGGCGCGATCTTCTCTGCTTCCTTGAGCAGCTGATTCCCCTTGACGGCACCGACTACGCCTTGCTGACTCCGGTGGATACACCGGTCTGCTTGTTTCGCTTGCGTGATGGGGACGATCCGGAACTGGTCGACAGCATTACCAGCAGCGAACCGATCCTCTCGGTTGCCGATGTGGTGCTGCAGGAGCACGATCTCACCCTCGTGCGATCCGCCGTCACCCTCACTGTGAGCGGCGAACTGGATGAGCCGGATCCTGAAGATCTCGAAGACGAGGATAGTGACGATGAATCGGAAACCTATGAGCTGCTGGTGAGCTTCCTCGTCGATGAGCAGGAGTACGGGCTTTACATCCCTCTGGATCCGTTCTTTGTGGTCGCTCGCATGGACGACGGTTCCGCGGTGTTGGTGGAAGGCGAAGATTTCGATCGGATCCAACCCCGCATCGAAGCCGAACTCGACGATCGTGAGCTGTCTGAGTGATGCACCGTCACTGGCTGCGACCTGACTGGGACCCAGGGCTCACCCTGGCCCACCTACCCCTTGAACCCCTGCTGGGCCGCGGGATCCGGGTGATGCTGCTGGATGTCGATCGCACCTTGCTGCCCGGTCGTGATGTGGAACTTCCCGATGCCATGCAGCGCTGGGTGAATGACGCCTCACGGCACCTGCACCTTCACCTGATCAGCAACAACCCATCCCGAGCAAGGGTTCAGGCCGTTGCGCAACAGATGAAGGTGTCCTTCACCTGCGCGGCATCCAAACCGCGTCGCGGGGCGATTGTTCAGGTCATGAACCAGCTGTCTCATCCGCCGGCGCAGATCGCCATGGTGGGTGATCGTGTGCTGACGGACGTTCTGGTCGGCAACCGTCTTGGTCTCTACACCGTGCTGGTGCGACCACCACAACTGGATGGCTCACCCTGCAGCAACGACCGCGTGCAGCAGTTCGAGCGTCGCCTCGCCCGTTGGCTCGGTGCAGGAGGCCGATGACGCTCCGAGTCGTGAAAATTGGCACCAGCTTGCTGCGAGAGCGCCCTGGCGCGTCCACGGCTGAAGCGATTTCCACGCTTTCAGCCAGCCTGGCTGAATGCATCTCCGCGGGAGACCGCCTTGTGCTCGTCTCATCCGGGGCCGTCGGTTTGGGGTGCCAACGGCTTGGCATGGAGCGTCGCCCCGTGAACTTGACGGGTCTTCAGGCTGCAGCTGCAATCGGCCAGGGTTATCTGATGAGTCTTTATGAGGAGGCTCTCGCCCGCCATTCGATTCCAGTGGCCCAAGTGTTGCTGACCCGGGCTGATTTGGCAGACCGACGCCGCTATCGCAGTGCCTCGGCAACGCTCCATCAGCTACTGGAATGGGGTGTTCTCCCCATCGTCAATGAGAACGACACAGTGTCATCCGTGGAACTGCGGTTCGGCGACAACGACACCCTCTCAGCGCTGGTCGCAGCAGCGATTGGAGCCGATGATCTGATCCTCTTAACCGATGTGGCCAGTCTCTATTCAGCTGATCCGCGCAACGATGCGGATGCCCAACCGATCACCGACGTGATCCACCCATCCCAGATCGATGCGCTTGAAAAGGGCGCCGGAGATGGCGGCCAGTGGGGAACCGGTGGCATGACCACCAAACTGGCTGCGGCCCGGATCGCCACAGCCAGTGGCATCACTGTTCGCCTGGGTGATGGCCGGCAACCCGATGCGCTGCAAGCGATGCTCCGGGGTGGACGTGGAGGAACCGTGTTTCACCCACATCCGCAGCCACTTGGCAACCGCAAAAGTTGGTTGGCCCACGCCCTTCGACCCAGTGGTGTGCTGACCCTTGATGACGGTGCATGCCGTGCACTAACGGAGAAAGGTGCATCGCTGCTCTTGGTAGGCATCTCAGACCTGGAAGGGGAGTTCGATGCCAACCAGGCCGTGCGTCTCGTCAATGCCGCTGGCGAGGAGGTAGCCCGGGGGCTCAGCTCCATGGACAGCGCGAAGATCAGGGATCAGCTGGCCAAGGCAACCAGCGACACCAGCCACCAAGGCGGCGCCCCTGTGGTGGTTCATCGCGACGCGATGGTGCTAATGACGCCTACGATCCGCCCGTCAGCGTCTTGATTCCATGCGCTTCAGCCAGTTGGTCGCCACCCTCAAGCAGGGCGAAGCTGGGGTTCTGGATGCCGCTACCGGTCATGACCCGGAGCTGCGCGGTGCCGCATCACTCGACCGCGCCCAAGCCGATCAGCTCAGCTTCCTGGAGCAGGGGAATGCCCTGATCAGCAGCCTGGAGACCAGTGCCGTCGGAGCGGTTCTGATTCCCGACCAAGCGGATCTGAAGTCGTTAGCTGAACAACGCGGTCTGGCCTGGGTGGTTTGCCGTGACCCCCGACTGGCTTTCGCAGAATCTCTCGAACAACTGCATCCCCATCCGACACCAGCTTCTGGAATTCACCCCAGCGCTGTGATCGCCGATCGCGTGCAGCTTGGCGCCGGAGTGAGCATCGCCGCCCATGTCTGCATCGGCGACGACACGCGCATCGGATCCCGCACCGTCATTCACCCGGGCGTGGTGATCTACGGGGATGTGGAGATTGGAGACGGTTGCGAACTTCACGCCAATGCTGTTCTGCATCCCGGCAGCCGCGTCGGCGATCACTGTGTGGTCTATTCCAATGCCGTGGTCGGGTCTGAGGGCTTCGGCTTTGTGCCAACGGCCAAGGGATGGCGAAAGATGCCGCAAACGGGGCTGGTGGTGCTGGAAGACGGCGTTGAAGTGGGATGTGGCAGCACCATTGACCGTCCTTCGGTCGGCGAGACACGCATCGGTGCCGGCACCAAGATTGACAACCTGGTGCAAATCGGACATGGCGTTGAAACCGGTCGCGGCTGTGCCCTGGCCTCCCAGGTGGGCATCGCCGGTGGTGCCCAGCTGGGGAACGGCGTGATCCTGGCCGGCCAGGTGGGGGTTGCCAACCGCGCCCGCATTGGCGACCGCGCCATCGCCAGCTCCAAGAGCGGCATCCATGGCGAAGTGGCTGCAGGAGAAGTGGTCAGCGGCTATCCAGCCATTCCCAATCGTCTTTGGCTGCGCTGTTCAGCAGCGTTCGCCAAACTTCCCGATCTGAATAAACAACTGCGGGAACTCAGGAAGGAGATCAGCGCCTTGAAGAGCGAGGCCCAACCGCCTCAGTAACCTCGCAGGCTGCACCTGCATTTCTGAGATTCCATGCGTCAGCATCGCGTCGTCCTCCTGCCTGGTGACGGCATCGGACCGGAAATCACAGCGGTGGCCCGCCGACTTCTGGATGCGGTGAGCCAGCGCCACGGATTCACCCTCAGCTTTGTGGAGCATCCGATGGGGGGTGCAGCGATTGATGCCACCGGGGAGCCACTTCCTGACAGCACACTGGCCGCCTGCCGCGCGGCAGACGCTGTGCTCCTGGCGGCCATTGGCAGCCCACGGTTTGACACTCTCCCCAGAGAGAAACGTCCGGAAAGCGGACTGCTGGCCCTGCGAGCGGGCATGGAACTGTTTGCCAATCTGCGGCCGGTAAAAATCGTTCCCGCCTTGATCGATGCCAGCACGCTGCGCCCGGAGGTGATCGAAGGCGTGGATCTGATGGTGGTGCGTGAATTGACCGGTGGGATCTACTTCGGACAGCCGAAAGGTCGGGTTGAAGCCGATGGGGAAGAGCGCGGTTTCAACACGATGACCTACGCGAGCTCCGAAGTGGATCGCATCGCCAAAGTGGCCTTTGACCTGGCCAAGGAACGACGGGGGCAGCTGTGTTCGGTTGACAAGGCCAATGTGCTGGATGTGAGCCAGTTGTGGCGTGATCGAGTCAACAGGATGGCCCCGCAATACAACGATGTGAACGTCAGCCATATGTATGTCGACAACGCGGCCATGCAGCTGGTGCGCGCTCCACGTCAGTTCGATGTTCTGCTCACAGGCAATCTCTTCGGCGACATCCTGAGCGACGAGGCGGCCATGCTCACGGGCTCCATCGGCATGTTGCCGTCTGCGTCCCTCGGCTCCGATGGTCCTGGATTGTTCGAACCGGTGCACGGCTCTGCCCCAGACATCGCGGGTCAAGACAAAGCCAACCCAATGGCCATGGTGCTGTCTGCAGCCATGATGCTGCGCATCGGCCTGAAGGAGGCCGAGGCAGCCACTGCCCTTGAACAGGCCGTCGACCAAGTGCTGGCCTCGGGCTTCCGGACCGGAGACCTGATGGCGGATGGATGCACCGCGCTTGGCTGCGCAGCCATGGGTGAAGCACTGGTGAAGGCTCTGGGCTCGTAACAGCCATTACAGACGCCGGCCCCACGCCATGTGAAGCGGGCCGGCGACCTGGCAAACTCGCCTGGTTCCGTCTCTCTGCGTCGATGTCGAAACGCCATCCAGTTGTCGCCGTTACTGGTTCTTCCGGCGCCGGTACCAGCACCGTGAAACGGGCTTTCGAGCACATCTTCGCTCGCGAGAACATCACGCCCGCGGTGGTCGAAGGCGACAGCTACCACCGCTTCGAGCGGATGGCCATGAAAGAAGCCATGGCTGACGCTCTTGCCAAAGGTGAAAACTTCTCCCATTTCGGCCCCGAGGCGAACCTCTTCGACAAGCTCGAGGAGCTGTTCCGCATCTATGGCGAGACTGGTGGTGGGCAGAAACGTTATTACCTGCACAGCGTTGAAGAGGCTGCTGAGCACAACGCACGTTTGGGTGTGAATCTCGAGCCCGGCCAATTCACCCCTTGGGAAGAGATCCCCAGCGGCACCGATGTGCTGTTCTACGAAGGGCTGCATGGTGGTGTGAAGGGCGATGGCTACGACGTGGCGGCCCTCGCCGACTTGCTGGTGGGTGTGGTGCCCATCACCAACCTCGAATGGATTCAGAAGATCCATCGCGACAACGCTGAACGTGGCTACTCAGCGGAAGCGATCGTGGACACGATCCTGCGTCGCATGCCGGATTACATCAACCACATCTGCCCGCAGTTCAGTCAGACCGACATCAACTTCCAGCGGGTGCCCACGGTGGACACCTCCAATCCCTTCATCTGCAGGAACATCCCATCTCCTGACGAGAGCTTCGTGATCATCCACTTCCGCAAGGGAGCACGCGAAAAGTGGGGCATTGATTTCAACTATCTGCTGAGCATGATTCACGACTCCTTCATGTCCAGCCCCACCAGCATCGTTGTGAATGGCGGAAAGATGGGCTTCGCCATGGAACTGATCCTCACTCCGATTATTCACCGCATGATCGAAGAGAAAAACAAGTTGGCTTGATCAACAGGCCTGATCACAAACGGAAAACGGATCTATCGTGGGCTCATCTGATCATTCAGGTGGGCCTATTTCTTTGTCACCACCCTCCTTCGTGATTGCGGGAGCCGGCGGCAACGCCAGCCTTACCCCACGCTGGGATCGGGTGGATAGCCGCAAACTGATTGCACTGGCCCGAAAAATTTATTTTCAACATCTCAGTGAATCGGGCCACTCCATCGACCCCTGCGGCGTCGTGGTGAACATTCATCTCAGCGATGGCCGCGCGGTGTTTGAGGCACCAACCCTGCTTCCCGATGAACAGTTCATCAGTGCCGATCTGATCGGACGTCGCCTGAGGCGCCCCCGACAACTGAAGGACCGGCTGCGGGGAGCTGGCATGTGAACGCAACGCTTGTGCTGACCCTGCTTCTGGGCGGTGCCTGTGTGGGGAGCTTCATCAATGTGGTCGTCTGGCGTTTGCCCCGAGAGGAATCGGTGGTGTGGCCCGGCAGTCACTGCCCCCACTGCGGCCATCACGTTCGCTGGCACGACAATCTGCCGGTTCTGGGATGGATGATTCTGCGAGGACGCTGCCGCGATTGCCATCAGCCCATTGCCGTCCGTTACCCGCTAGTCGAGGCACTCACTGCGGGCGTCTGGCTGAGCGCCGGCTGGGCCATTGGTCTGGATGCACCCAGTGCAGGGGGACTCTCAGCGATCTTGAGCCTGGGCACCGGCGTGGTGCTGGCGAGCCTGCTGTTGCCTCTGGTGCTCATCGATATCGATCACCTCTGGCTGCCGGAGCCGCTTTGCCGCACTGGCGTGATTCTCGGCTGGCTGGCCACGGCGTTGATGGTGGCGTCCACTGCACTGCCCACATCCACTCTGCTCCATCACCTGATCGCAGCAGCGGCAGGCTTGGTCATTCTTGAATCCCTGAGTGCCCTGGCTGAGCGCCTGGTTGGCCAACCGGCCCTGGGGCTTGGTGACGCCAAGCTTGCCGCAATGGCTGGGGCTTGGCTTGGCCTTGCAGGGCTTGGCATGGCCATGGGCATTGCCGTGATGACGGGCGCGCTGTTTGGCAGCATCGGGCGAATCAGCGGTCGCTTGAAGCCGAAACAGCCTTTTCCTTTTGGTCCGTTCATCGCCTTAGGCATCTGGTTGGTCTGGCTGACGGGTCCTCAATGGTGGTGGCAACACTGGCTCAACTTTCTTCAGGTCTGACGACGTGCCAGTTCTGATTGCCAATCATCTGAACTAAGCCTTGGTTTTGTGCTGTTGGATACCACTTGTCGCAAGACCCGTAAGATGAAGTGAGGTTCTTGCCTTCCACTGGGCTGGATCGATCTTCCGACCATGAACAGGTGGACGCTGGCCAAGACCTCCTGCGATCACTGAGTTCGCAGTCCACGCGTGAGGAGTGAAAGGCCTTGAGTCTGTTCGACTGGTTCGCTGACCGCCGCAAAGGTCAGTCCGTGGTCAAGGTCAACCAAGAACCGGAAGA
The DNA here is from genome assembly GCF_014280035.1 of Synechococcus sp. A18-25c. Taxonomy (NCBI): domain Bacteria; kingdom Bacillati; phylum Cyanobacteriota; class Cyanophyceae; order Synechococcales; family Synechococcaceae; genus Synechococcus; species Synechococcus sp. A18-25c. Next base: position 1,265,015 of record NZ_CP047957.1, on the reverse strand, counting down.
CGGCGACGGGCTGTGGAGCAAATGTCCTGAATGCGGTCAGGTGGTGTACCGCAAGGATCTGTTGGCAAATGCCAGCGTGTGCAGCAACTGCGGCCACCACCACCGCATTTTCAGTGCGGAACGCATTGCGGTGATTGCCGATGAAGGCAGTTTCGAACCCCTGGATGAAGGACTCTCACCCACTGACCCACTGGGCTTCAAGGACCGCCGTGCCTACGCCGACCGTCTCAGAGAAACACAAGCCGGAACGGGGTTGCGCGATGGTGTGATCACTGGCTTGTGCCGGGTCAATGACATTCCCATGGCTCTGGCGGTAATGGATTTCCGCTTCATGGGCGGATCCATGGGGTCGGTCGTGGGCGAGAAGATCACACGCTTGATCGAGGCCGCCACTGCCAAACGTCTCCCGCTGATGATCGTGTGTGCCTCCGGTGGAGCCCGCATGCAGGAAGGCATGCTCAGCCTGATGCAGATGGCGAAGATTTCAGGAGCTCTTGAACGTCATCGTGAAGCCGGCGTTCTTTACATGCCTCTGCTGACTCATCCCACCACTGGTGGCGTGACCGCCAGTTTCGCCATGCTCGGCGATCTCATCTTGGCCGAACCGAAGGCCTTGATTGGTTTCGCAGGCCGCCGGGTGATCGAGCAAACGCTGCGGGAGAAGCTCCCTGACAATTTTCAGACAGCTGAGTATCTCCAGGAGCATGGATTCGTCGACACGATTGTTCCGCGAACACAGCTGAAAACCACCCTGACCTCGTTGCTCAAGCTCCACGGTTGTCGACCTGCCGTGACCGCTCAGCCGTGATCGATCCCGTGCTCCATCCACTCCGTCGCCTGTTGCTCTGGGCGCTGATTCCCCTGCTGCTCACCATTCAGGCGTCGCCGGCTCTGGCAGGCCCAGTGGATTGGCGAGAAGTTCCCTCCACCAGCGACGGACAGCAATGGTGGGATGCGGGAAGCGTGCGACGCACCCGCGATGACACTCTCAGCGTTCTGAGTCGCTACAGCCTCCGCACCGAGGACGACTCACCTGCTCTTGGCACCCTCGTGGTGATGGAGATCGACTGCGATCAAACGCTCTATCGCGACATCCAAAAAAATGGTCTGCCCCGGTTTCGCGCTGAGTGGGAAGCACCCGCCAATGATGATCTGATTAGCGAAGTGATCCAGGCGGTCTGCAGCTCCGGCCTGGCCTGACCCGCACGTCCACGACACAGCACCCACGTTCACCATGCCTCTCAGCCCGTCATCCAGCGCTCCCATCGGGGTGGCGATCGCCGGGCTTGGCTTCGGCGAAGCCGTTCACCTGCCCGCACTGGCCGCCAATCCCGCTCTTGAAGCCGTGGCCCTGTGGCATCCACGCCAGGAACGCCTGGATGCAGCCTGTGCCAGTTCAGGACTCAAGGGTCACACCGACTGGGATGCGCTACTGGCGGATCCAGCCGTTGACGCGGTGATCATCGCCACACCACCGCAGCCACGTCATCCGCTGGCTCTGCAAGCCCTGCAAGCGGGAAAGCACCTGCTGCTGGAGAAGCCTGTGGCGCTGAATGCTCAACAGGTGGCGGAGCTTCAACGGGAAGCAATCCAGCGCCGATTCAGCGTTGCCGTCGATTTCGAATATCGCGCGGTCCCTCTTTTCCAACAGGCGGCACGCCTGCTTCAGAACGGAGCGGTGGGAACACCGTGGTTGGTAAAGATGGATTGGCTGATGAGCAGCCGAGCCAATCCCAATCGCGCCTGGAGCTGGTACTCCCAGGCTGATCAGGGTGGTGGCGTGATCGGAGCCCTGGGCACCCATGCCTTCGACACCCTGGCTTGGTTGGTCGGACCGGTTCAACAGCTACAGACCATCACGCGCACAGCCATCGCTGAGCGACCGGATGCCCAAGGCCACTTGCGACCCGTCGATGCCGATGACATTGCACTGATCAATGCCGAACTGGCCACCCATCAGGGCGGAACGGTGGCGGCCCAGATTGCCTTGGCATCCGTGGCACGCAATGGTCGTGGTTGCTGGCTCGAGATCTATGGATCCGAGGGAACTCTCGTGCTCGGCAGTGACAACCAGAAGGATTACGTCCACGGTTTCTCGCTCACCCTGCATCGCGACGGCGAATCGACACGCAGCATCCAGGCTGATGAAGATCTCCGTTTTGCCACGACATGGAGCGACGGACGCATCGCTCCTGTCTCCCGACTGCAGGGCTGGTGGGCGGAAAGCATCGCTGGCGGCACGCCGATGGTTCCGGGCCTGGCCGAAGGCCTGAGCAGCCAGCAGGCCTGTGATCAAGCCCTGAAGGTATCAACAGCCACGCGCTGAAGTGCCATTCAAGCAGCGAGGAGCAAAACAAAGCTCTTGAATCGATCCTGACTGGATTCGTGTCATGAGAAAGATTGTCGCCTCACTGACTGCACTGTTTGTTGCGACGGCCTGCTCTTCGACTGCAACGGAGGATGAGACCCAGTTCCCATCGGGTGAGTCAGTCAGCGTGGCGATGTCTGAGGGTGAGCGCCGAAATGCTGAATTCCTTGATCGACTGTCGAGCAATCAACTACTCAACGAGTTGAAACGAGGTGGTTATGTGATTTACTTCCGCCACGCCACTACTCAAAGGGATTATGCCGACCAGGCAGATCCCAGCCTTGACTTGAACGACTGCTCAACACAACGCAAGCTCAGCATTGAGGGGATTGAAGAGGCACAAACCATTGGCCTAGCGTTTGCCAAGAAAGAGATTCCAGTTGGAACTGTCATTACAAGCCAGTACTGCCGAGCCTGGAAAACGGCCAACTTGGCCTTTGGACGCGTTGACAAAAAAGATGATCGATTGAATTTTCTTCCTTTTGAGAACTACACCGATCAACAAATGATGTTAATGAAAACAAGAGTGATGCCGCTGCTCAGCGACTTGCCAGCGGATGACTTCAACACTGTGATCGTCGGTCACGATGATCTTTTTGAAGCTGCCACAGGCATCTACCCAGAACCTCAAGGCATCGCTTACGTCTTAAAACCCGATGGGAAAGGTTCGTTCACACTGGTGTCAAACATGCTCCCCAAGGAATGGAATGAACTCTGAAGTGGCCTACAGGTCTCTTGGGAAGCCGACAAAGAGCCAAGCCAACGAAAAAATGTTGCATCTACATCGCTACAAATCGCACATTGATCCGTAAACAGCCCAACCAATGAACCCAAAGAAGCAAGGAGAATTCTGTCGTAACGCGTCAATTGAATGGCACTGTCCGATTACGCCTCTGAGCTGATTTCCACGGCCAATTCTCTCGCATCTCCTGGCAAAGGAATACTTGCTGTTGATGAATCCACGAAAACAATCGGCAAGCGACTCGGTTCTATTGGTGTTGAGAACACTGAAGCCAATCGACAGGCCTATCGGGGGATGCTGTTCACCACACCTGGCCTAGGAGAGTTCATCAGTGGCGCCATTTTGTTTGAGGAAACACTCTTCCAGAACCATCTCGATGGCGACTCGATGGTCAGCAAACTTTGCAGGCTCGGCATCATTCCCGGTATCAAAGTTGATAAAGGACTAAGACCCCTCGCTGGTGCTGGAGCTGTAGAGACACTCTGCACTGGACTTGATGGGCTCATTGAGCGCGCTGCCGACTACTACGCACAGGGGGCGCGTTTTGCCAAATGGCGTGCGGTACTCCAGATCACCTCTGACGGAGGGCCGACAGCCCTGGCGGTAAGAGAAAACGCCTGGGGTCTAGCCCGTTACGCCCGATCAGTTCAGGAATCAGGACTGGTTCCGATCGTGGAGCCCGAGATCCTGATGGACGGAAACCACAGCATCGAGACCACTGCACGCATTCAGGAACATGTGATTCAAGAGGTGTACAACGCCTGTCAGGCCAACGGGGTTCTGCTGGAGGGAACACTGCTGAAGCCATCGATGACGGTTCCAGGAGCCGACTGCAGTACACAGAGCGATCCGGCCCAGGTCGCTGCCATGACGGTACGCACACTGGAACGCAGTGTTCCCGCCAGTGTTCCAGGCATCGTCTTCCTCTCTGGCGGACTCAGCGAAGAAGCAGCTTCGGTGTATCTGAACCAAATGAACACCATCGAGCGCAAAGCCAAGTGGAATCTTGGCTTCTCCTATGGCCGTGCCCTTCAGCACTCGTGCTTGAAGGGGTGGGGAGGTACCAATATTGAAGCGGGTCAAAAGGCGCTGCTTGCTCGCGCTCAAGCGAACTCTGAGGCATCACTGGGCCGATACGTCCCTGGCTCTCAACCATCGTCCGACGAGCAGCTTTTTGTAAGCGGCTACACCTATTAACCAGCTTTCAAAAGCTGCCTCGTGCTTTAAGGCATTGTTTAACGTGACATATTGAGCAACTCACAGGTAAAGTCCCAGCTCTACGGACCTTGAGTCCGCTAGGGCCCTCTTTTGGACTTTTTCTATGGCGCTCGTTCCGCTTCGGCTTCTGCTTGATCACGCCGCCGAAAACGGCTACGGCATTCCTGCGTTCAACGTGAACAACCTCGAGCAGGTGCAGGCGATCATGGAAGCGGCTGATGAGACCGACAGCCCCGTGATCCTGCAGGCGTCCCGCGGTGCTCGCAGCTACGCCGGTGAAATCTTCCTGCGTCACCTGATCCTGGCCGCAACCGAGACCTATCCCCACATCCCCGTGGTGATGCACCAGGACCACGGCAACGCTCCTGACACTTGCTATTCCGCTGCTATCAACGGCTTCACCTCCGTGATGATGGATGGCTCCCTCGAAGCTGACGCCAAGACGCCCGCCAGCTACGAGTACAACGTCAACGTCACCAAGCAGGTTGTGGACTTCGCTCACTCCGTGGGTGTGAGCGTTGAAGGTGAGCTGGGTTGCCTGGGTTCCCTGGAGACCGGCAAGGGCGAGGCTGAGGACGGCCACGGTTTCGAAGGTGAGCTGTCCAAGGACATGCTGCTGACTGACCCCGCTGAGGCTGCTGATTTCGTCGCCAAGACCAAGTGCGACGCCCTGGCCATCGCCATCGGCACCAGCCACGGCGCTTACAAGTTCACTCGCAAGCCCACCGGTGAAGTGCTGGCCATCAGCCGTATCGCTGAAATTCACAAGGCCATCCCCAACACCCACCTGGTGATGCATGGCTCCTCCTCCGTTCCCCAGGAATGGCTGGAGATGATCAACAAGCACGGTGGTGCCATCCCCGAAACCTACGGCGTTCCCGTCGAAGAGATTCAGGAAGGCATCCGCAACGGAGTGCGCAAGGTGAACATCGACACCGACAACCGTCTGGCCTTTACCGCCGCTGTGCGCGAAGCAGCCATGGCTGATCCTGCCAACTTCGACCCTCGCCACTTCAACAAGCCGGCGCGGAAATACATGAAGCAGGTCTGCCTCGACCGCTATCAGCAGTTCTGGGCCGCTGGTAATGCCAGCAAGATTCAACAGCAGAGCATCACTTACTACGCCGGCCTCTACGCCAAGGGTGCACTGGATCCCAAGGCTGCTGTTGCTGCCTGATTACCAGGACCCAACAAGTGATTCATATGGGGGCCCTAAGGGGCCCCTTTTTGATGCGTGGTTTGTGGTCACACCACGCATTGGTCAAACCGTGATGCGACGGTGCACACGATTGTTCGCTCGCGTCGATTCAGGCTCAATCACCTGCTGCGAATGATCCACGATCACCACAAGATCATGCGAACCGGCCTCAAGGCCAAGCGGCATTGTGAACCGCTCTTCACCTCCAGCGTCTAACCATGGTACGCGCAGAAAGCGATGATCGCTGTAGCGATCATCAACCACCACCACAACCCCAATATCACTGACATCAAGTTCGCCTTCGTTGCAGACGCTGAACCGCAGTGTTTGGCCATCCACCTCAACACCACGCACACAGAGATCACTGCTCAGCAACCTGATTGAGGTCAAGGGATAGAGCACAAGTCGCTCCAGTCGGCGCAAATGACTGGAGGGATGTTCATGGTGAAGATGCCCACCGTTGCGCAAATCTGTGCTGCAACCATGGATGTGCAGAAACGCTCCAGCCTGTGGCACCGTCACGCGGCCCAACTCAGGTTCGCAGTCAAAGAATCCACAACAGTCCCACTGCAGTGAGCGGCCGAGAAAACGCACGGGATCGCCAGGATTTCCAGGATCCTCTGGGGCCAGCCGATAGTGCTGCAGCAAGTCGTAGATGCTGGTGGATGCCAGTCCATCGCCCGACTCGCTGCTGGCCCATTGACGGTTGCGCCGCTGCTGACCCATGCAGAGCTTGGACGCCACGGTGATGACCAGTTCGTCCCAGGTTGTGAGAGCGCGAACGCCATAAATGGCAGCCTCTTCAAGCGCACCGGACTGACGCCCAACACGAATCGCATCAGCGACCAGCGCCTGGAGCGGTGCATCCTTGCTGCAGGTCAGTGCGCTGAGGTCCACCGGACGCTGCAGTGAGCTGGCATCCCGAGTGAAACAGACGTAGGGAAAATTGGAACTGCCGTCCCCATCGCGAACAGCACGAAGACCACCGTTGAAGGCTTCGCATTTCCAGATGGTGGTGCGTTGACCATCGGGTGACGGCAGGAAGGTCAACTCACCGTTATCCAGGCTGCTGGTGGTTCCCAGACCCAGAACATCCCCCTGTAGAGGAATGCGGGAGAAGGCGAAATGCTCTTGCACATCACCCTGGATCAGATCAGTCACGGTGTTGGCGATGGTCAGATCCGGCATGGAACGACACCTTCACGTCATCAGCTTTCATCGTGAGCAACAACCTCGAAGGATGCAATCGGAGACTTCTATGGGGATCCAGGCGGTTGCTTCCCAACAGACAACAGAACCAGGAATCAGCACTATTCGGCGCCTCAATCAACACAGAAGAATCTGTATTCACCCTTACAAAACAGAAGCCCTAACAACTCTCTAGCCATGTTGCGACGACAACAAGCTACAGCGACCCGAGCAATGCCCTCACCCATTAACACAGTTGAAGGCTATCTAGAGGCACTGAGAACTTTTCAGGTTGATGAAGTCTCAGACAACCTCTTCATCAACTTTCCAACACCCCCTTACCTCTACTTTGAGTCCCTTCCGCTTGGATGGGTCGGAGGCAGTCATAATTTACATCAATTACTGGTCTTAAATCAGCGTTATCAAGACGATGTCAAGACCATCTCAAAAGGGGAGGTTCAAATATCCGACAAATCGTTCGCAGCACTCTTCAGGAATATCGGATTCCCCGCTGGCGCGAACCCAGAAGATTTTGGAACCAGCTTTTTCGTCTATGATCGAAAAAGCACTACAAAAAGGAGCCCGACAACAAACGAGGGCATCGAATTATCTTATGCAGCAAATATACAACTTCCTACAATTCAAGGATTTGAACAATTCTTCTCACGAGACCTGATTCGCTACGGAGGCCTTCTTCCGAGTGAAGTCGCAAGCTATCAACAACAACTTGATGCAACATGGTCATCCATTCAAGATGACGTCTTTTCGGATTCCTGGCGCCGAGGAAACACGCTATCGATGTATCTGGAATACCTGGGCGTCCAACCAAAGCTTGCATTGACCTATGAGACTGCCAACGCCGTGGCAGGCAACCCAGTAACAGGAGACGGTGGGATCGCTAGCCCTGACTTTTTTGTTGACAATGAAAAAGCGAACAGTTTTGCACAATTAATCAACCCAGGCGACCCAGACGACACCTTTGTTGAAGGTGGCGAAAAACTCTATGAATGGTGGGTATGCCTGTCTAAAGCGTATGGAGATCTGATTTTCAACAACGGCCAGGTAAACAGGCCACCCACAGATTTCTTCCAAACAACACCAAAGAATGACCAAGACATTCGCAACTGCATTGGCATCAACAAAACCACCAATGAGCCCTACACCTTCAGCGAACTAATTCAAGACCTACTAGAAACCCAGAAAAATAATCCAAAAGCTAACTATCGTGGATTCGGCAAAATTGAAGACATTCTTGCAGCTACGCTGAGATTCCACTATCAATTTAATTATCAAGCATTTTCACTCAATACACAAAATTCACTGCCATATGCCAATGCGGCCAATCCATTTGTGATCGGCAGTTTTGAGCAATTGAATTCACAAGACTGGGGTGATCAAACAACGGCCCCCGTCAGCTGGAAAAGCACCTTTGGAGACACATGGTTCGATACCTTCTCAGGCAACGAAGAGTGGGTGAACAACCTGAAATTGGATTCATTAACAACGGGCGAAATCAGTGCACCTCAGAATAAAGATAAGAAAGCACAGGATGCTCAGAAAAAATTATATAATACGCTCTCAGAAGATGGGTGGTTTTCTCTGAATGCAGAGACGTACAAAGCAGTCACTGAGGGAACCAATGGTGACACGAAGTACGGCTATGAAACCATCTTTTATTTCGATGCAAACTCATCGCCAGCTTCCCAGGCTGTAGTGTTCGATCGAGACACAAATAGTAGCGATACACTTACTGCAACATACCTGGATCAAAGCAGTTTCAATATCAATCCCAAGACAAAGCTGAAAGACGGAACACGCATTAAAGATCTCGGAGGATTGGTCAATTCAGATGGTGTGCTCCCTGACAGCTTCAGAAGCTATATCTCACTGAGCGGGGGTGTGGATCGCGTCACTGGATCCAGTTATGCGGATGTCATTGTTGGCACCACTGTCGATGACCATGGGAACGTAACGCCGGGTAGTTTGAATGCGATTGCAGGGGCTGGGGCTGATGTTGTAGCACCGGGTCGCGGCAGTGGGAGCATCCAATTGGGACTTGGCCGTGACAAACTCGTAATTGATGAGCACGACACGTTGGGACGCACCACTCTGTTCGACTTCACATTTGGTGAAGACGAGTTAGTGATTCATCCCAATCTCTCTCTTGCGGTTAGCGTGAATAACAACTCCTTACTTTATGTGTTCACACCCGGCACTAATCAAGGAGACGATCTGAAAACTCTTCACTTAACCCAAGCCAGCAGCGGTGCCGATGGTGCTGGCTGGACTGACTATTTCAATCACTTTGCTGATCAATCCCTGATCGATGCTCTGACCGAACAACCGCCCGGATTGATTTGAAGCCACCGCATCAATAATAACAACTGCTGTCCAGCAGAATATCTTGCATGCCAGGGGACGTTCCCCTGGCTTTCCTATGACCGATCACAAGATCGCCCATCGAGTCTGATAAGCAACCAAGAACAGCACATTAACTCAGAAATCGAAAAGCGATCGTTCAATCGACTGATCAATTTCACCGATGCTGTGAGCGCAATTGCCATTACACTGCAGCTGTTACCGCTGGTTAACATCAAAGCGATTGAAGGAGAGTCGATCTG